>NZ_JALQDA010000027.1:0-892154 GCF_023631485.1 Caballeronia sp. GAFFF2
TGATAGTGCGGATCTCCCGTGTGAAAGTAGGTAATCGTCAGGCTCCTCATGCAGCAACAAAAACCCCACCCCCAAACCAGGTGGGGTTTTTGCATTTCTGCGGCGTTGGGCGTGCGAGAGAACACGACGTCAACGCATCCATTAGAGTCAGGCACGTTATAAGCTTCGAAGGCTGTGATTCTGTCGGTAGAATGGCAACGCAAGGTTGTCCATGCCGAACGATTAGGCTGACCTCTGGAGCGCATATGAGAACGAGTCTGTTGATCGCCGCCGTGAGCGTCTCGCTGCTATTCGCAGCCTGCGGCAAGAAGAACGATGCGAGCGAGTCCAGTCTGGGCGACGCCATTTCCGCCGATATGAAAACAGATCGCGGGCTTCTGTGTCTGAATCGCAGTGGACGTGGCCCGTACACATTTCCATCGGCCTATACGAGTCGCGACCTCAACGAATATTCCGGCGCCGCGCTGCGTGAGCAACTCGCGGCGCTCGAAAAAAGCGGACTTATCGCGCGCTCCGCGGCGACGCCCGCCAATGCCAATGCCAAGCAAAATGGCATTGCATATAGCCTGACGGGCGAAGGGCAAAAGTACGCGGTTGAAACCACGCGTCCGGCTGGCGACCCGAACGCCACCAGCGATTCCCGTGTCTGGATGCTGTGCTACGCGCACGTCAAGCTCGACAAGGTCGTCAGTTGGACAGAGCCTGATCCCACCGCGCATCGTTCGGACGTCACCTACACCTATAAGCTCGATAATCCCGCGTCGTGGGTCGACGACCGCGACATCAAGCGCGCTTTCCCCGACCTGACCGCCGCCGATCGCGAAGCGGGCGAGACCAAGCTGCACGTCACGCTCGAACAGCGTACCGATGGCTGGGTGCGCGTGGATTGAGGAACTTCGCGCAAGCCAGGCCGAGCGACGACGCGCCATCGGGTCCGCCCCGCATGTCCGATGTAGCGGCGCTCGCGGGCGTCTCGAAAATGACGGTATCGCGCGTGCTCGCGGGACACAGCGTTGCCCTGGCGACTCGTGAGCGCGTGCAGAAAGCCATCGAAGAACTCGGCTATGTAGCGGATGCCGCCGCCGGTGCGCTTTCATCCGGGCGGTCGGAATTCGTTGCCGTGCTCGTGCCGTCGCTCGCAAGCTCCAACTTCTCCGATACGGTGCGCGGTCTGTCCGCGTCGCTCGAACCGCATGGCTTGCAACTGCTGATCGGCGATACCGACTACGACTTGCAGCGCGAAGAACGCATCGTGCGTTCGATGCTGCGTCATCAACCACGCGCCATCGCACTGACCGGCTCGCGTCACACGGACGCTGCCCGCGTTTTGTTGCGCCGCTCAGGCGTACCTGTCGTGGAAATGTGGGATGCGCCCGCCGAGCCAATTGATTCCGCCGTCGGCTTCTCCAACGTCAGCGCCGCGCGCGCGATGGTGCGCCATCTTGCGGAACGCGGCCATCAACGTATCGGATTTCTGGGTGGCGCGAGTGAGTTGGACAGGCGCGGCCTCGACCGGCTCAAGGGCTTTCGTTCGCAGATGAAGGCGTTCGGTCTCGACGATACCCGCGTCATCCGGCTAGGCGACTCGCCGATCACGATGAGCCACGGCGGCCCTGCAATGGCCGCGCTGCTCGAAGCATGGCCGGATACGCAAGCCGTGATGTGCGTGAGCGACATGTCCGCGTTCGGCGCGATAATGGAATGCCACAGGCGCGGGCTTCGCGTGCCGCAGGACATCGCCATTGCGGGCTTCGGCAACTTCGAAGTCGCCATGTGCTGCACGCCGTCGATCACAACCGTTTCCGTCGATGCTTACGGCATCGGTTCGCGCACGGGCGCGACGCTGCTCGAAGCGATCGAAGCGCGCGATCGCGGAGTGATGGAGGGGATGGGCAAGAAGGTACGCGTCGGTTATTCGGTATTGGCGCGCGAGAGTGCTTAGGCGCATATCGAAGTAACTCGAACGCTGCGATAAACAACCCGCCCGTGTTACCGGTAACATAACGCAATCGAAAACCACGGAGACAACCCCATGCCCCAGCATCCAACTCGCCGTCTACGTAGCCAGGAATGGTTCGACGATCCCTCGCACGCCGACATGACCGCGCTCTATGTCGAGCGCTTCATGAACTACGGTCTTACGCGCGAGGAGCTGCAATCGGGCAGGCCGATCATCGGTATCGCTCAGACGGGTAGCGATCTCGCGCCATGCAATCGCCACCATATCGAGCTTGCCGAGCGCACGAAAGCCGGTATTCGCGATGCGGGCGGCATTCCCATGGAGTTCCCCGTGCATCCGCTCGCGGAGCAAAGCCGCCGTCCGACCGCCGCGCTCGATCGCAACCTGGCCTATCTCGGTCTCGTCGAAGTGTTGCACGGCTTCCCGCTCGATGGCGTCGTTCTCACGACCGGCTGTGACAAGACCACGCCCGCATGTCTGATGGCAGCGGCGACCGTCGATCTGCCGGCCATCGTGCTGTCAGGCGGGCCGATGCTCGACGGCTGGTACGAAGGCAAGCGCGTCGGCTCGGGCACGGTCATCTGGCATGCACGCAATCTGCTTGCGGCAGGCGAGATCGATTACGAAGGCTTCATGCAACTCACGACCGCATCGTCGCCGTCCATCGGCCATTGCAACACCATGGGCACCGCGCTCTCCATGAACAGCCTCGCCGAAGCGCTCGGCATGTCGCTGCCGACTTGCGCGAGCATTCCCGCCGCATATCGCGAGCGCGGTCAGATGGCGTATGCGACGGGCAAGCGCATCGTCGACATGGTGCGCGAGGACTTGCGGCCATCGCAGATCATGACGCGCGAGGCTTTCGAGAACGCGATCGTCGTGGCGTCGGCGCTGGGTGCATCGACCAATTGCCCGCCGCATCTGATCGCGATTGCGCGTCATATCGGTATCGAATTGAGTCTGGAGGATTGGCAGCGTTATGGCGAGGACGTGCCGCTGATCGTGAACTGCATGCCTGCTGGAGAGTATCTCGGCGAGAGCTTTCATCGCTCGGGCGGGGTGCCGGCCGTGCTCAGGCAACTCGATGCGGCCGGTCTCATCGAGCGCGCGTGTCGGACGGTATCGGGCCGCAGCATCGGCGAAATCGCGGACGACGCGCCCGCCGCCGACCGCGAAGTCATTCGCACGGCCGACGATCCGCTCAAGCACGGCGCGGGCTTCATGGTGCTGTCGGGCAATTTCTTCGACAGCGCGATCATGAAGATGTCCGTGGTCGGCGAGGCCTTCACGAAGACCTATCTCAGCAAGCCGGGCGAAGAGAACGTGTTCGAAGCGCGCGCCATCGTTTTCGATGGACCGGAGGATTACCATCGGCGCATCAACGATCCCGCGTTGAACATCGACGAGCATTGCATTCTCGTGATTCGCGGCTGCGGCACGGTGGGTTATCCGGGCAGCGCGGAAGTGGTCAACATGGCGCCGCCTGCGGAAATGATCAAGCGCGGCGTCGATTCCCTGCCTTGTCTCGGCGACGGCAGGCAAAGCGGCACGTCGGCGAGTCCGTCCATTCTCAACATGTCGCCGGAAGCGGCCGTCGGCGGCGGTCTCGCGCTCTTGCGCACGGGCGACCGGATTCGCGTGGACCTGAATGCGCGTTCGGTGAACGTGCTGATCGAGGAAGGCGAACTCGAAAGCCGCCGCACGCATGCCGCGTTCGCCACGCCGCCCGCGCAAACGCCGTGGCAGGAGTTGTATCGGCAGACGGTGGGGCAGTTGTCGACGGGCGGGTGTCTCGAACCCGCGACCTTGTATTTGAAGGTGATCGAGACGCGCGGCAATCCGCGTCATTCGCACTGAAGAGGAGACGCTCATGGCCTATGCAATCTATCCGAGCCTCGTAGACCGACATGTCGTCGTGACGGGCGGCGGCAGCGGAATTGGCGCATCCATCGTCGAGGCGTTCGCGAAGCAAGGGGCGCGCGTGTCGTTCATCGATGTCGCCGAAACCGACGCGCGCGAACTCGAACAGGCGCTCGCCAACGAAAAGCACGCGCCGAAGTTTTACCGTTGCGATCTGCGCGATACGGCCGCCATCGAAGCCATATTCGACGACATGATCGCGGCGGCGGGACCGCTCGATGCGCTTGTCAACAACGCCGCCAACGACGACCGCCATCGATGGGACGACGTGAGCGCCGCGTATTGGGACGAGCGCATGGCCGTGAATCTGCGGCATCAGTTCTTTTGCGCGCAGGCGGCGGCCAAGAGCATGCGCGCGAACCGGCGCGGCTCGATCATCAACATGGGTTCGATTTCGTGGCATCTCGCGCTGCCGGAACTCACGCTCTACATGACGGCGAAGGCGGCTATCGAAGGCCTCACGCGCGGATTGGCGCGCGATCTCGGCGCGCACGGCATTCGCGTGAATACCGTGATTCCGGGCGCCGTGCGAACGCCGCGTCAGATGAAGCTGTGGCAGTCGCCCGACAGCGAGGCCGCGCTTCTTGCGCAGCAGTGTCTGCACGAGCGAATCGATCCGGAACACGTCGCGCGGATGGTGCTCTTTTTGGCATCCGACGATGCGGCGCGCTGCACGGGGCGCGATTATTTTGTCGATGCGGGATGGTTTGGAACCTGAGCGTTACGGCCAGGACGTTCCATGTGTCGTCTGCCCGTAACGTAACGTACACGGCACCTCACACCCGCGCGTCGCGCCCACGCATTGCACGCGGCGTCGCCTTCACCTTCGGCACGCTGCTGGTTTCGATGTAATGCTGCACGCGTTCGGCCGCGTCGTAGTAGCCGCGTTCATCGAGCCAATGCCAGACTGCCGCGAGGAAGAGCCCGAGGCCCGTATGGCCGCAATGGGCGATGAAATCCGCGACGCCTTCGGCCAGCGCGGCATCGCGCCCGGGCTCCTGCAGTGCGCTCGCCACGTGAGAGGCGCTGCGCGACACGAGCATGGCGTGCATCGAGAAAAGTTGCGGATTGAACGTGCGTGCAGCGTGACTGCGTTGTTTACTGCCCATCATCGGGCCCCCGGTTTCGAAAGTGCGGTGTACGGCGCGCTCGGTCCTGAACTGCTAGATGAGAAACGAGCGCGCGCCACCAATGGTCTATTTGGATTGTTCGTGACGCCTGTGCCGACGTTCGGAGCGGTTTATTGCAAGAAACGGGCCTACTTTGTCGATTTCGTTGTCCCGCCTTGCGGGATAAGGCAGACGAATACATGCGGCTTCATCCAAACAGCACCTGCCGGTGCGAAAAGACAAGTTTTTCTACATTCCGTAGAATCAATTGCCCGGCGTGCTTAATTCATAGCGAAGCCTAAGAAGCCGCCAACCGCGCATGGCCTGGCCTAAAGCCCAATGCGCTCAACCGGTCAACTCATGCGCCGTATCCTTGCGAGCCTTTTCAATGCAGGACAGCACGGCCCGCGCGCCGTCGTATGTGCCTTCGCCGTGCTGGCCGGCTGCTCCGGCAACACGGTCGCGCAGAGTGAGGAGCCAGCGAGCGCGAGCACCGCGAAGACCGATGCGCAAACCCAGCCGCAGCCGTTGCATCACGCGAAGCACACCGCGTCCGGCTTCGAGAACGACTACGGCCAGTTGCCGCACGAGTCGCTTCTGAAGTGGCGCTGGGAGCGCTTGCGGCAGGGTCTGCCCAAGCCGCCCGCGAACGGATATCGGTTTCCGATGGCGCATCCCGACATCGCCTGGCTCAAGGCCAATCGCACGGAGAACACGTTCACGTGGATCGGCCACGCGAGCGCGCTGCTGCAAATCAACGGCGTGAACATCCTCGCCGATCCGGTGTTCTCCGAACGCGCGTCGCCGTTCTCGTTCGCGGGTCCGAAGCGCAAAACGCCGCCCGGGCTCACACTCAACGAGTTGCCGCACATCGATATCGTGCTGATTTCGCATAATCACTACGATCATCTGGATAAGGCGAGCGTCGAAGCGCTCAACCGGCAGGCGGGCGGCCCGCCGCGCTTTCTGGTGCCGCTCGGCGTGAAGAAGTGGATGAACGACGACGGCATCCAGAACGCGGAAGAACTCGACTGGAGCGACGAAACCCATGTTGCCGGCCTCGATATCTGGTTTGTGCCGAGCCGGCACTGGTCGGCGCGCACGCCCTTCGACCGCGCGGAAACGCTGTGGGGCGGCTGGGTCGTGAAGACGCCGGCGGGCGCGGCGCATCCGTTTTCGTTTTACTTCGCGGGCGACACGGGTTATTCGCCGGACTTTCGCGATATCGGCGCGCGCTTCGGCGGCTTCGACCTTGCGCTCATTCCCATCGGCGCGTACGACCCGCGCTGGTTCATGCACGGCCAGCACGTCGACCCCGAGGAAGCCGTGCGGATCTTCCAGGACGTGCAGGCGAAGAAGGCGATTGGCATCCACTGGGGCACGTTCGAACTCACCGACGAGCCGCTCGACGAGCCGCCGCGCCGGCTCGCCGATGCCGTGCGCCGCGCGGGCCTGCCCGCCGATTCCTTCACCGTGCTCAAACACGGCGAAATGATCCGTCTCGATTCCTCCCCCTCAAGCGCCGCCGCAATCAGCCGTTAACCCAGTCAACTGCACTGGCATATACCGTGCATGGTGCGTGGGACGCCGCGCGCAGTCAGAACGCGCGCGCCGCAAACGATTCAATGCTCGTGACGCCTTCCGACGCGGTTTCATACGGTCCGCGCCGATCGATTACACATGAGGGTTCATCGCGTGAAGCATCTGTCCATCCGGCATCGCATACTGGCGAGTTTCGGCGTCATTCTCTTCCTGATGCTGGTCATGGCCGCGCTGTCCTATACGCTGCTCGGCGGTATCGACCGCGAGGCGAAAAGCCTCGAAGAAGATTCGATGGTCGGTCTTTCGCTGTCCAACGATCTGCGCGCGGCCTGGCTCGAAAGCTACGCCGTGACGCAACGCCTGGTCTTCGCCGATAGCGACGAGGCACTCATTCGCCGCGATAGCGACCGTCTGACGCAAACGCGCGCGACGCTCGACAAGCTCATCGAGAACTACGCGCCGACCGTCCACGAAGAAGACGAGCGCCGCATCTTCGACGAATTCAGGCATCAGCGCGCGCTCTACGCGCCGCTGCAGGACGAAGCGCTGCGCGGTCTCATCGATTCGAAACAAGCCGGCGCCACGGTGTTCAACACGCGCCTGACGCCAGTCTGGGAAGCGGGGCAAAACGCGGCGCGCGCGCTCGTCGACTACAACGAGGCGAGCAACACGAGTTCGGTCAAGAGCATCCGTCATTCGGTGGGCAAGTCGGAGACGACGCTCGTCGTCATCATGCTGGTGGCGTTGGCCACGGCCGCCGTGCTCGGCTTTCTGCTAATGCGCGCGCTGACCGTGCCGATGCTGCGTCTCGTCGATGTCGTCGACAAGATGCGTACGGGCGATTTCACGCAGCGGCTCGACCTCGCGCGCGCCGATGAGTTCGGCACGCTCGAAGCGGGTTTCAACCGCATGACCGACGAACTCACGGGGCTCGTCGGGCAGGCGCAGAAGTCTGCGCTGCAAGTGACGACATCGGTCTCCGAAATCGCCGCCACCGCACGCGAGCAGCAAGCGACCGCGAGCGAGACTGCGGCAACCACGACGGAAATCGGCGCGACGTCACGCGAGATCTTCGCGACGGCGCGCGATCTCGTACGCACGATGAACGAAGTGTCGGGCGTCGCGGAACAGTCGGCGACGCTCGCGGGCACGGGTCACGCCGGACTCACGCGCATGGAGGAAACCATGCGGCACGTGATGGAAGCGGCCGGTTCGGTGAACGGCAAGCTCGCGATCCTCAACGAGAAGGCGGGCAACATCAATCAGGTCGTCGCGACCATCACGAAGGTGGCGGATCAGACGAACCTGCTTTCACTGAACGCGGCCATCGAAGCGGAAAAAGCCGGCGAGTACGGGCGCGGCTTCGCGGTGGTGGCCACCGAGATTCGGCGTCTTGCGGATCAAACCGCGGTCGCGACCTTCGATATCGAACAAATGGTCAAGGAGATTCAGTCTTCGGTCGCGGCGGGCGTGATGGGCATGGACAAGTTCTCGGAGGAAGTGCGGCGGGGCATGCTCGACGTGCAGCAAGTGGGCGGGCAACTGTCGCAGATCATCCATCAAGTGCAGACGCTTGCGCCGCGCGTGTCGATGGTCAACGAAGGCATGCAGACGCAGGCAGCCGGCGCGGACCAGATTTCTCAGGCGCTCTCGCAATTGTCGGAAGCCGCGCAGCAGACGGCGGAGTCGTTGCGTCAATCGACTCAGGCCATCGACGACCTGACGCATGTCGCCAACGGTCTGCGCACCGGCGTATCGCGCTTCAAGGTGGCCGCGTAAAGCGGCGCGCGCCATGCTCTTCGTCCAGTTCACGCTCGGCTCCGATCGCTATCTGCTCGACAGCGCGCAGATCGAGCGCATGTTGCCGCTCGCGCCGTTGAAGGCGCTGCCCGGCGCGCCGGAGTGGGTTGCGGGCCTGTTCGATTACGAAGACGCACCCGTGCCCGTGATCGATGTCGCGGCGCTGGCGCTCGGGCGCGCGTCGCGCGAACGCTTGTCGACGCGGCTCGCGCTCGTCGCTTACCGGCGCGGCGGCGCGCACGATTCGACGACGCATCGACTGGGTCTCGTGCTCGAACAGGCAACCCGCACCGTCACGCTCGATACCGCCGCGTTCGCCGATGCGGGCATCGACACGCCGCACGCACGCTATCTCGGTCCCGTCGCGCGCGATGAAGCAGGCCTGCTGCAATGGGTGCGCATGGAACATTTGTTGCCGCTCGACGTGCAGGCGTTGCTCTTTGCCGAGAGCACATCATGAACGAAGACAACACGCGCCGCTTTACCGAGCTGCTGCATCGGACGATCGGGCTCGACGCCGAGTCTATCGGCACGAACGCGGTGATGCGCGCGGTGCGCGAGCGCTTCGATGCATCGCGCGCGGTGACGCTCGACGACTACTACCACGCCGTATCAAACGATCCCGCGCTGTTGCAGGAACTGATCGAAGCGGTCGTCGTGCCGGAAACGTGGTTCTTTCGCGATCCCGAGGTCTATACGGCGCTCGCGCGGCTTGCGCGCATTCGTCTGTCGGAGCGCCCTTCGAACCCCGTGCGCGTGCTGAGCCTGCCCTGCTCGACGGGCGAGGAAGCCTATTCGGTGGCGATGGCCTTGAGCGATGCAGGCATCGCGGCGGACCGCTTCGTCATCGAGGCTATCGATGTAAGCGAACGCGCGTTGTCGCATGCGCGCCGCGCGCACTATGGACGCAATGCGTTTCGTGGCCGCGCGCTGGGTTTTCGTGACCGGCATTTTCGCGCGACCGAAGACGGCTGGCAGCTCGACGAGCGCATGGCGCGCTGTGTGCGCTTCACGCAAGCCAATCTGTTTCAACTCGATGCGCGCATGTTCGAACGCTTCGACTTCATTCTGTGCCGCAACGTGCTGATCTACTTCGATCGCGAGACGCAGAGCGCCGCGTTGCGCGTGCTCGACAGCTTGCTGGCCGACGGCGGCATGCTCTTTATCGGACCTGCTGAAACGGGTCTCCTGATGCGCGAAGGCATGAGTCCCGCGAACATTCCGCTGGCTTTCGCGTTCAGAAGGCCCGAGCGCGAGATCGTGAATGCCGCTCCTCCGCTAAAGCCCGCGGCATCCGGCGAATTCGTCATGCCTGCATGGGCGCGAGGCGCTACGCGTGTGGACTCGTCGAAGATCTCCGTGTCGAAGCCGATGGCGTTTGCAGCGCCTGCAATGGCGTTGCATCGAACCTCGACACCGGTGAGCGTCAATCCGGCGCCGGCCTCGACGCCAACGCCAACGCCAACGCCAACGCCAACGCCAACGCTCGCGCAAGCCCACGCTCTCGCCGATGCCGGTTCGCTGATCGAAGCCGAATCCATCGCGCGCGGGTGGTTGCACAAGCACCCGGCAAGCGCGGATGCGTACTATCTGCTCGGCGTGATCGCCGATGCCCGCAACGCGCACGACGAATCGCGCGCGCATTATCGCCGCGCGCTTTATCTCGATCCGACGCATCGCGAAGCGCTCACGCATCTTGCCGCGCTGCTTCAACTCGATGGCGACACGGACCGCGCGCGCATCATGCTGGCTCGCGCCGAACGCAGCGCCGAGAGCGCGCGATGAACGCCCGCACGCCGCTCATTCCCGATGTCATCGACGACTGCTGGAACCGCATCGGCGTGCGCGGCGACGGCTCGTGTCCGAAGCTCGAACGGTACGTGCATTGCCGTAATTGCCCGGTCCATGAGTCGGCGGCGGCGCGCGTGCTCGATCGTGTCGATGCGGTTTCGGTCGTCGAGCGCTTCAAGGGCGACGCAAAACGAACGCGCGACGCAGCCGATGCCGTTTCGTATCTCGTGTTTCGCATCGGCGGCGAATGGCTCGGCTTGCCGACCGCGTGTTGTGCGCAGGTCGCGCAACTTCGGCCGGTGCATACGTTGCCGCATCGGCGTAACCGCGCGGTGCTCGGCGTCGTGAACGTGCGTGGACGTTTGCTGGTATGCGTGTCGCTGGCGCGTCTCTTCGGTATCGAGGAAAGCGTGGCGAAAGCGGTTTCGAAATCGCAAGTTGTCGATGCACGCGAACTCGGCCGTCTGCTCGTCGTTCAACGGCATCGGGATGACGCGCACGCGGATGACGAAGGACCGCTCGCTTTTCCCGTCGATGCCGTCGATGGCGTGCATCGCTTTTCGGCCGCGCGTTTGCAGCCGGTGCCCGCGACGCTCGCGCAACGTCATGCGTCGCATACGCAGGCGCTTGCGCCGTTCAAGGATACGACCGTCGGCTTGCTCGATGCCGAACGTCTCATCGACAGTCTCGACGGGAGTCTCGGATGACGAGTGCCGATCCCGGACGCCGCTCGCTGCTCGACCTGTTTCAGGAGGAAGCGCGCGCGCAGGCGCAGATTCTTTCCGATGGCCTCATCGCGCTGGAACGCGCGCCGAACGATCCGGTCACGCTCGAAGCGTGCATGCGCGCGGCGCATTCGCTTAAGGGCGCGGCGCGCATCGTCGGTGTGCCGGTCGGCGTGACGCTCGCGCATGTCATGGAGGACTGCTTCGTCGCGGCGCAGGAAGCGCGCGTGACGCTCGATGCGGTCTATATCGACATGCTCTTGTGCGGCGTGGATATGATCGTGCGGATCGGTCAGGCGGAAGAAATCGACGCGCAGACGACGCTGGAAAGCGAGGTGAATGCGTTTGTCGAGGGGTTGAATGCGCGTTTGGTGGGCGATTCGGATGGATCGCGCGAGTTGGCGTTGGCAACGTCCACGGCGGATGAGACGGACAGGCTTCGCCTAGGCGCAACTTATGATGTTTCGTCGCGCGATCGTGCAAACGATGAGCCTCGTTCGCACACACCGCGTCATACGCATTCCGCAATGCGCTCGAACGAAGCTCACGCGCTTCACGCAAGCGATGAATCGAATCTCACATCGCGTTCTGACGAAGCCCACACGCTGCGCGCAAGCGCCGAAACGCATCGTTCACGAGCGTCGCAAGAAGCATCACGCCCAACCGAAGCCCGCATGCTTCGCGTGCGCGCCGAAACTCTCGACCGCCTGTTGAGTCACTCCGGCGAGACGCTCGTCGAATCGCGCTGGCTCAAGCCTTTCTCGCAATCGATGCTGCGCGTGAAGCGCATTCAGCATGACGCGAGCCGCGCGCTCGAACGCCTGCACGACACCTTCGCCGACAGCGCGCCACTCGACGCGCGCGCACAGGCCGCGCTCGACGAAGCCCGGCGCCTGACGAACGAAGCGCATCGGCAACTGAGCGAGCGGCTCGCCGAACTCGAAAACTACGACCGCCGCTCGACGCATCTCGCGCAACAAATCTACGACGAAGCGCTCGCTTGCCGCATGCGTCCCTTCGTCGATGCAACCGGCGGCTTTGCGCGCATGGTCCGCGACGTGGCACGCTCGCTCGGCAAGGAAGTACGCCTCGTGATCGCCGGCGAAACCACGCAAGTGGACCGCGATATCCTCGATTTGCTCGACGCGCCGCTCGGCCATTTGCTGCGCAACGCGGTCGATCACGGCATCGAAGCGCCGTCGCTGAGACGCGCGCTCGGCAAGCCGGAAATCGGCACTATCACGCTCGAGGCACGGCATAGCGCGGGCGCGCTTTTCATCAGCGTATCCGACGATGGCGGCGGTATCGACCTCGATGCATTGCGCCGCAACGTCGTGCACAAACGCCTTGCAAGCGAAGACACGGCCGTGCGTCTTTCCGAGGCGGAACTGCTCGAATTCCTCTTTCTGCCAGGCTTCACCATGCGCGACGCCGTCACCGATGTATCCGGCCGCGGCGTCGGGCTCGACGCCGTGCAAGACGTCGTGAGGCAAGTGCGCGGCAGTCTGCGCGTGACGCAGGATGCCCACGCCGGCACGCGCTTCGTGCTGCAGTTGCCGATCACGCTGTCGGTCATTCGCAGCCTGATCGTCGAAGTCGCGGGCGAGCCCTATGGCTTGCCGCTTGCGCATGTCGTGCGCACGCTCGTGCTGCCGGCGAACGCTATCGATACGCTCGAAGGTCAGCAGCATTTCGCCTTCGACGGCAAGCGGCTGGGTCTTGTGACGGCGCATCAAATCTTGCAGACGCCGAGCTTCGAAGCCACGAACGACGCGCTCGATGTCGTCGTGATCGGGCAGGGCGCGTCGAGTTACGGCATCGTCGTGGACCGCTTTCTCGGCGAACGCATGCTCGTCGTGCAACCGCTCGACAAACGGCTCGGCAAGGTGCGCAACATCGCGGCGGGCGCGTTGATGGAAAACGGCGACCCGCTGCTCATCGCCGATCTCGACGACTGGCTGCGCTCCGTCGAAAAGCTCGTCGCGGGCGGCGAACTCGGTCGTGTCGATAGAAGCGCGTCACGCACGACGACAGCAAGCGCGAAACGTGTGCTCGTGGTCGACGATTCACTCACCGTGCGCGAGCTCGAACGCAAGCTGCTTGCATCACGCGGCTACGACGTCGCCATCGCGGTGGATGGCATGGACGGCTGGAACGCGGTGCGCGGCGAGCACTTCGATCTCGTCATCACGGATATCGACATGCCGCGTCTCGACGGCATCGAGCTCGTGACGCTCATCAAACGCGACGCGCAACTTGCGCGCACGCCCGTGATGATCGTGTCGTACAAGGACCGCGCGGAAGATCGCCAGCGCGGTCTCGATGCGGGCGCGGATTACTATCTCGCCAAGGGCAGTTTTCACGATCAGGCGCTGCTCGACGCGGTGCGCGATCTCATCGGCGAGGCGAAGCCATGACCACGGAGCGCGCGCGATGAAGATCGGTATCGTCAACGACATGCAGCTCGCGGTCGAAGCGTTGCGGCGCGCGCTTGCCATTCGCCCCGACCTCGAGATTCTGTGGGTTGCAAGCGACGGCCGGCAGGCTGTCGACCTGTGCGCTTCGCAGGCGCCGGATGTCGTGCTCATGGATCTCGTCATGCCGAACATGGATGGCGTGGCGGCCACGCGTCACATCATGGCGAAGTCGCCGTGCGCCATTCTCGTCGTCACGGTGGATATCGGCGCGAACACGTGGCGCGTGTATGAGGCGATGGGCGCGGGCGCGCTCGATGCCGTCGATACCCCCGCGCTCGCCGGTGCCGATGCGCGGCGCGGTGCAGCGGCGCTCATCGCGAAGATCGATCAGATCGGCGCACGGCTCGCGCCTTCGATGACCATGACGGCCACGCCCAAGAGCCAATCGCGGCTGCTTGCAATCGGCGCATCGGCGGGCGGCCCGGCGGCGCTCGCGACATTGCTCGGCGCATTGCCTGAAGATTTCTCCGCCGCGACCGTTATCGTGCAGCATGTGGACCGCGCCTTCGCCGAAGGCATGGCGGACTGGTTAAGCGGTCAATCCGCGCTGCCGGTGCGTATCGCGCGCGAAGGCGACGTGCCCGCGCCCGGCGTCGTGCTGCTCGCGGCGACCAACGATCATCTGCATTTCACGGATGCCACGCATCTCGGCTACACCGCGCATCCCGAAGCGTTGCCGTACCGGCCATCCGTCGATGTGTTCTTTCAGAGCGTGGTCGAACGCTGGACCGGACGCGCGGTCGGCGTACTCTTGACAGGCATGGGACGCGACGGCGCCATCGGTCTCAAGGCGATGCGCGCCAAGGGTTATCACACGATCGCGCAGGACGAAGCAACGTCCGCCGTCTACGGCATGCCGAAAGCGGCCGCCGCGCTCGATGCCGCCGTCGCGATCCTGCCGCTGCCGCGCATTGCGGGCGCACTCGCGCAAGCTTTCGACAAAGAAAAAGAAGCGCGTATAACGACATTTCCGAGGACACGTTTATGAAGCTCCCTCATCCCGATCCGCTCGCCGAACGCGTGAAGCGCGCAACGGCCGCCGCGGCTCAGAGCATCGAGCAGGCGAGCGCGCGCTCGCTGGCCCATGAACGCGCCGTATCCGAACTGCTCGCGGTGGCGCTCAATGCGCCGCCTGCCGCCGACTTGCCGGTGATGGTGCTGCTCGTGGACGATCAGGCGATCATCGCCGAGGCACTGCGCCGCGCGCTCGCCGACGAACCGAATGTCGATCTGCACTATTGCGCCGATCCCGCGAGCGCGCTTGCCGTCGCGCGCGAAACGCGGCCGACGGTGATCCTGCAGGATCTCGTGATGCCCGGCGTCGATGGACTCACGCTCGTGCGCCAGTACCGCGAACATCCGGCTACGCGCGACATTCCCATCATCGTGCTTTCGACGAAAGAAGAGCCGCGTATCAAGAGCGCGGCGTTCGCGGCGGGCGCGAACGACTATCTCGTGAAGCTGCCCGATACCATCGAACTGGTGGCGCGCGTGCGATATCACTCGCGTTCGTATCAGAACCTGCTGCAGCGCGACGAAGCGTATCGCGCGTTGCGACAGTCGCAGCAAAAGCTCCTGGAAACGAATCTGGAATTGCAGCGCCTCACGCATTCGGACGGTCTCACGGGACTCTCGAATCGTCGACGACTCGACGATTATCTCGATGCCGAATGGCGACGTGCGGCGCGCGATCGCGCATCGGTCGGCTTTCTCATGATCGATGTCGACAACTTCAAGTCGTATAACGATACCTACGGACACGTCGCCGGCGACGATGTGTTGAAGCTTATCGCGCATGCCATCGAAACCAGTCTGAATCGTCCGGCCGATCTGGCCGCGCGCTTCGGTGGCGAGGAATTCGCGGTGGTGTTGCCATCGACATCGGCGCCGGGTTTGCGGCTGCTCGGCGAGAAGATTCGCATCGCGGTCGAGGCGTTGCAAGTGCCGCATGCGGGATCGGCCACGGACTTCGTGACCGTGAGTGTCGGCGGCGCGACGCAGGACGTGATCGACGAAAACGCTTCGAAACAACTGGTCGAATCGGCCGATCTCGCGCTCTATCGTGCAAAGCGCGATGGACGCAATCGCGTGATCATCGGTTGACTGGTGTAAAAAGCAAAGCCGGAAGCAAAAACGCGCGGTCCGAAGCTCCGCGCGTTTTCGTTTGGGCTCACGCTTTCGTCATCGCCTGAACACGCCGAGCAAGAGCGTAGCGAGGAAGATCACGATAAAGATGAAGAACAGGATCTTGGCGATTTCCGCCGCGCCCGTTGCGATCCCGCCGAAGCCGAAGAAAGCCGCGATGAGCGCAATGATGAAAAAAATGACAGCGTAACGGAGCATGAAGCCTCCCACGGGGACACGATTGGTTGGTTTTTGATTCGCATGCGGACTGACATCGTCGCCGCCATCGCTCATCGGTTCATGCCGCGCTTTTGTTCAATGTTCGACGCGGCACGAGGACCTGAGCAACCAATGTGCCTAAGACCATGTCTGCATTTAAATGCAACAACGCCGCGAGCACTGCTCGCGGCGTCGAGTAACGCGCTTCCATATGTGAAATGTCGATGCGCTCTAGCTGCCTGGCGCGCGATTGGAATCGGCTTCGTCTTGGAGATCGTCTTCGTCGTCGACTTCGTTTAGCGCATCCGGCAGGTTGTTCTCCATTTCGTCGCGCTCGATCTGATCGGCCAGGTCGAGAGATTTACGCGTGGCGGGACCGGATGGGCGGTTGGCTCCAGACATGGCATGACTCCTTGAACGGATTTCGAAGCCGCGCCGGGAAGTGGCGCGAGTGAACGGTGCCAGTCGAGGCACGTGCACGCCGGCAAGAGCCGCCTTAACGAATCGCTTAAGGGTGAATGCGCGATCGCTCGAAACGGCAATGGGTCGATGTCGACCGATGTCGACCACCGGGAAAAGACGCAGTCCCAAACTTGCAAGGGGGACGGCAAGAATTGCGCGGCCGGCGCGTCGGACCAGTATGCACCGGTCCGGCGGCGCGGCAAAGAGGCAATTAAAAGATCATCGGATGTTTAGCGCCGCGCTGGAAAAGCAAATCTCAGGCGAAGAAATGCGCGACGATGGGATACAGCGAGCACACGAGCAGCACGGCCATGGTGATGTTGAACGCGCGCAACCAGCGCGGTCTTGAAAGGAAGCGCCGCAACGACATGCCGAAAGCCGCCCACGCCACGATGCACGGCATGCCGATCACGACGAACAGGAGCGCCATCAGCCCGGCATTGAGCGAGAGACTCGAATGCAGATGGATGGTCGTCGCGGCGGTGAGGACCATCATCCACGCTTTGGGATTGACCCATTGAAACGCGACGGCTTCGTAAAAGCGCATGGGGCGGCGCTCGCCGTCGCGCATCTGCACGGACGACGACGTTCCGATCTTCCACGCCAAATACAGCAGATAGACTACGCTTGCGGTTTCGAGCACCGTATAAAGCCACGGCAGCCGCTCGAAGGCTTGCGCAAGCCCGAGCCCCACTGCAAGCATCAGGAGCGCGACGCCCGCACTGATGCCGAGTACATGCGGCACCGTGCGCTTCAGGCCGAAGTTGACGCCCGACGCGAGCAGCATGGTGTTGTTGGGACCGGGCGTGATGCTCGTCACCATCACGAAGAGGGCAGCGGCGGGCAAGGCGTTCAGGAAGTCGATTGGCATGGTGCAGTCCGCAAACAAAAAATCTATTGCACCAAGTGTAGGGAAAGCCGGCAGTACAGTACCGGTACAAAACGTCAGAGGCTTTCCGGTACGGTACGAGCGCCTTCAACGAGAGCTATCAGACAGGAAACGGATTGCGCTCCGCAAATCCTTGCTGATGCCAGTACGGATACGGCGGCTTCACCGTGCCCGCTTCGTCGAGCTTCTTCACCTGCTCCGCCGTGAGGTTCCAGCCGACCGCACCGAGGTTCTGCCGTAACTGTTCTTCATTGCGCGCGCCGACCAGTACGGTCGCCACCGTCGGTCTTTGCAGCAGCCAGTTCAGCGCGATTTGAGGAATGGTCTTGCCGGTTTCCTCGGCGATGGCGTCGAGCGCGTCGATCACGCGATACAGATGTTCTTCCGGCACCGGCGGCCCCATGTCGGCGGTCTTATGCAGACGGCTCGACGCGGGCAGCGGCTGGCCGCGCCTGATCTTGCCCGTGAGACGCCCCCAGCCGAGCGGACTCCACACCACCGCGCCCACGCCTTGATCGATACCGAGCGGCATCAGTTCCCATTCGTAGTCGCGCCCGATCAGCGAGTAGTAGGTCTGATTGGCGACATAGCGCGGATAGCCGTAACGGTCCGCGACATCCAGCGACTTCTGCAGATGCCAGCCCGAGAAATTCGACACGCCGGTATAGCGGATCTTGCCCGCGCGCACGAGATCGTCGAGCGTGGAGAGCGTTTCCTCGACGGGCGTTTTCGCATCGAAACCATGTAGCTGGAAGATGTCGATGTAGTCCGTCTGCAAGCGCTTCAATGCATCGTTCACGGCATGAATGAGATGGAAGCGCGACGAGCCCACGTTGTTCGGCTCGTCTTTATCGAAGCGAAAGGTCGCCTTGGTCGAGATGATGACTTTGTCGCGCCGGCCCTTGAGCGCTTCGCCGAGGATGGCTTCCGACGAGCCGCCCGAATAGATGTCGGCGGTGTCGAACATGGTCACGCCCGCGTCGAGGCAAATGTCGACGAGCCGCTGCGCTTCGCTGACGTCGGTTTCGCCCCAGGCCTGAAAGAACTCGCCCTTGCCGCCGAACGTGCCCGTGCCGAAACTCAGCACGGGTACCTTGAAGCCCGAAGCGCCTAGATGTCGATATTCCATTGTTGCGTGTCCTCATTCGGTTGTCGGTCTGTCCTGCCGCATGTATCGCGGAAGGGGGATCGTCGAGACTACCGCAATGCGCACGTATGCGCTGAGACTGCCGCCGTGCGCTTTCGCGAGGCTAACGCCGTTTTGCCGCGCGCTCGCCGAGCGAATCGTATATGGGCGGACAGCGCAGCAGCATGGGCACGAGCATGGCGGTGAAGCACGCGGTAAGCATCGGCAGGAGCAGCGTGAAGCTTGCGGTCATTTCGGTGACGAGCACGATACCCGTCATCGGCGAACGCACGACTGCCGCGAAGAACGCGGCCATGCCGACCGCCGCGAAGGTGCCGATATCGCCGGTGGATGCGGACATGCCGGGGAACCAGTCGAAGCAGATGCGGCCGAACACGAAACCCGTCTGCGCGCCGAGCACGAGCATGGGCGCGAAGAGACCGCCCGGCGTGCCGGCCGCATACGATACCGAGCCGAGCACGAAGCGCAGCGCAAGAATGGCCGTGACGCCCGCGATGCTGCCCGCGCCCACCAGCGTTCGTTGCGTGAGGACATCGCCGCCGCCCGCCAGATCGGGCGCGAACCACGCGAGCAAACCGACCGCCGCGCCAATGACAGCCGCGCGCGCGAAGGCTCTGCGCGTCGGCGATGCAATCAACGGATGACGCGTGAGCCAGTCGGATGCGTCGAGTGTCCAGAGAATCGTGCGTGAATAAGCGGTGCCCAACAGGCCGAGCGCCACGCCGAGCACGAGATGCGCGGCCGTCATGCCGAAGCCTGGAAACGGCTGCGCGGGCAGATGGAAGTCGGGCAGATCGCCGTGCATGAGACGCGCCATGGCAATCGCACTTGCCGATGCGCCGAGCGCGGCCACGGCGGTGCGCGTATCGAAGCGGCGCATCAGTTCTTCGAGCACGAACACCGCGCCCGCGATGGGCGCATTGAACGCGGTGGCGAGCCCCGCGCCCGCGCCGGCCGCGAGCAAGACGCCGCGATCGGTTGCGCTGCGTCCAAGCAAGGTGCCGATGCGATGCGCGATGCTCGCGCCCATCTGCACCGTCGGTCCTTCGCGTCCGAGCGCGAGTCCTGCACCGATGGCGAGCACGCCGCCCACGAACTTGACCGGGATGAGGATGAGCGAAGCGGGCGGCGCCTTGCCATGCAAGACTGCCTCGACATGGGGAATGCCGCTGCCGCTTGCCTCGGGCGACAAGCGCGCGACGAGCCACGCCGCCAACGCAGCGGCGAAAGCCGCCGCAAGCACCACGACAATGCTTGCCGCGCCATGCCCCGAATGCGCCCATGCAACGAGCGCGTAGCGCAGCGCATCGGCGCGTTCGAGCGAAAAGCGGAATAACGCACCGAGTGCGCCACTCGCCGCCCCGACGATGACCGCGGCTACGGCGAGCGGAATGAGTCCGCGTGGCGAGTCTGCTTCGACTTCGGCTTCGGGCTTGTAGTCGGTCATGGCGCTCGGTCGTTTGAAGGATGCGCGCCAAGCGTAGCACCGAACGCGGCTGCATCGCGGGCACGGCACTTGCAAACTTAGACTCGATGCAAATGCCGCGCTTGAATCTGGCGCGGCGAGCGAAACCTTCACGGAGCAACCGGCATGAGTCGTACCCACGAACGCACGACGTCTGACGAAGCTGCATAACGCATGACGCACGTCGATGCCCCTTTCTTCGAGCCGGACCGCAATTGCGCGAACGTGCGCCATGCGGATCGCTTCAGCCTGCTGATAGACGGTGCGGATTATTTTCGCGTGCTGCGCGAAGCGATCACGCGCGCGGAGCGCACCGTGTTCATCCTCGGTTGGGATATCGACAGCCGCATGCAGCTCACGCCGGAAGGTGTGGACGATGGTTTCCCAGCTGCGCTCGGCGACTTCCTGCATGAGATCGCGGCGAACAAGCGCCGTTTGCGCATCTACATCCTCGCGTGGGATTTCGCCATGCTGTATGCGTTCGAACGCGAATGGCTGCCGGTCTACAAGATGGGCTGGCGCACGCATCGGCGTATCGCGTTTCAGATGGACGGCAAGCATCCGATGGGCGGATCGCAACATCAGAAGGTCGTCGTGATCGACGATAAGCTCGCGTTCGTCGGCGGTCTCGATCTCACGCGTTCGCGCTGGGACACGACCGCGCATGCACCCGACGATGCGCTGCGCCGCGATGCGAACGGTGCGCCGTATCAGCCTTTCCACGATGTCCACACCATGTTCGATGGCGATGCCGCGCGCGAAATGGGTATCCTGGCGCGCGAACGCTGGGCGCGCGCGTGCGGAAGACGGCTTGCGATACGCGCACATCGCGCGGCCGCCGACAGCGATCCGTGGCCGCCTGCGCGCGCGGTCGATATCGACGATGTGCGAATCGCCATCTCGCTCACCGAGCCTGCTTACGGCGGACGTCAGCCCGTGCAGCAGATTCGCACGCAATATCTCGATGCCATCGCGAGGGCGCGCCGCTCGATCTATATCGAGAACCAGTACTTCACGTCGGGTTCCATAGGCGCGGCGCTCTCGGAGACGCTCGCGCGCGAGGACGGGCCGGACGTGGCTATCGTGGTGCCGCGCAATCAGAGCGGCTGGCTGCAGGAGGTGACGATGGGCGTGTTGCGCGCGCGGCTCAACACGCTCTTGAAAAGCGCGGACCGGCATGGGCGATATCGTCTGCTGAGCCCAGAAGTGCCCAATCTCGGCGAGCAGATCGTCAACGTGCACAGCAAACTGATGATCGTCGATGACGAATTGTTGATCGTCGGCTCCGCGAATCTGAACAATCGCTCGATGGTGCTCGACAGCGAATGCAACGTATCCATCGACGCTGGCGCCGATCAGCGCATTCGCCGCGCGATTGCGAAGATGCGCGATACGCTGCTCGCGGAACATCTCGGTTGCGAAGTCGCGGATGTCGTGCGCGAGCGCGATGCACGTGGCGGCCTCAATGCCGCGATCGAAGCGTTGCAACGCAATCGCGATGAACATCGCACGTTGATTGCGCTCGACCCGGAAGTATCGGCGGAACTGGATCAGCTCATTCCGCCCGATGCGCTGATCGACCCTGAAACGCCTATCGCCGCCGATCAGCTCGTCGAACAATTTCTGCCCAAGGAAAGGACGCGTCCGCTGATTGGCCGCTTCGCGCTTCTCGGCGTGCTCGTGCTGATGGTGGTCGGCGTGGCCGCGCTTTGGCACTGGACGCCGCTTGGCGACTACGCCAATCTGAAGTCGTTGACCAACGCCACACGCCACATCGAAGCACTGCCGTTCGCGCCGCTGTTGATCATTCTGTGCTACGTGGCGGCCGCCGTGCTCTCGGTGCCGGTGACGTTACTGATCGCGACGACGGGCATCGTGTTCGGCGGTCTATGGGGCGGCGTCTATGCGTTCGCCGGCACGCTGGCAGCGGCGGCGATCACCTATTCGCTCGGCAACTGGCTTGGGCGCGATGCCGTGCGCAAGGTCGCGGGCGCGCGCGTCAACCGGCTATCCGAACGCGTGGCGAAGCGCGGCATCGTAGCGGTCGTCGTGTTGCGGTTACTGCCGGTGGCGCCGTTCGCCATCGTCAATCTCGTGGCGGGCGCCTCGCATATCCGCATGCGCGACTTCATGATCGGCACGGCGCTCGGCATGGGACCGGGCATCGTTCTGACAGTGGCGTTCGCGCATCAACTGGTGGCGTCGTTCCGGCATCCGACGGTCGGCTCGTTCGCGGTGCTGATCGGCATCGGCGCGGCGTTACTCGGCGTGTCGCTGCTGTTGCAACGCTTCCTCGGAAGTGGCGAAGAAGAAAAAGTCCACGAAGGCGCACCGAGCGATGCCGACAAACCGCGCGCCAGCGACGAGGCGCAACGCGCGAGCCGTCTGCGCGAAAGCGGTGCGATGCCGCGCGAAACCGGCCATGCCGCAAGTAACGGCGCGAACAAGGGCGCGCCTACACGCCATGACGAGGTCAACCCATGACGATGATGCACGAAGCGGGAATGGATATCGGCAATCAATCGAAGCACGTGGCGCGTGCGAGAGAGTTGCGTATCGCGACTTACAACCTGCATGGTGCGGTTGGCATCGACGGACGTTTCGCGCCGGAGCGTATCGGTGAAGTGCTCAACGAAATCGATGCCGATATCTTCGCGCTGCAGGAAGTGCCGCTCGGCGGCAGTGCATCGTCCGATGTACTCGAAGTGCTGCAGCGCATGACGGGTCTGCACGCGGTCGCGGGCCCGACGCTCGATACACCTGCGCGCCGTTATGGCAACGCGGTCCTTACGCGCTATCCGGTGCAGGCCGTGCGCACGCTCGATCTTTCGTTCAGAAGCCGCGAACCGCGTGGCGCGCTCGATGCCGACATCGACTGTGGCGGTGAAGTGTGGCGCGTGGTCGCGACGCATCTCGGGCTTGCATCGAGCGAACGTCGCATGCAGGTCGAACAAGTGCTGCAAAAATTCGATACACCTGCCTTGCCCGTGATCCTTCTCGGCGACCTGAACGAATGGTTCGTTCATGGCCGCACCTTGCGCCGGCTCGTTACGCACTTCCATCGCGCGAGTGCGCTGCGCACGTTTCCGACGCGCTATCCGCTCTTCGCGCTCGATCGCATCTGGGTGCATCCCGGTGAACGTCTGATGAGCGTGAACGTGCATCGCACGCGCTTGTCGCGGGTTGCATCGGATCACTATCCGCTCATTGCGCATATCGCGCATCGTTCGTGACTGGCTCTTCATGAGCCTTTCAACTCGACGCATGAGCATCGATTCGATGCTCATCACTCGATCGTCGACTCGCATGTCAGCGCGACGCCACGAAAAAGCCCTAGAAAAACGATATAAAAACGCAAAAGACTCGCACGAACTCGCTTGGCGTATGTAGAATCCGGCCTGATACGAACGCATTACCGCGAACGTATTCCGATATCACTGACCAAAAACACAGGTAGGAGAAACATGCCGACTTCCGCAAAAACCGCTGCCAAGAAAGCCACGGCCAAAAAGGCCACGGTAAAGACCGCCGCACCGGTTAAGAAAGCAGCATCGAAGGTTGCCGCGAAGAAAGTACCCGCCAAGAAGGCCGTCGTTGCCAAGAAGGCAGTCGCCGCCAAGAAGACCACTGGCGCGCTGGCTCCGATCAAGGACACCTTCACCAAGGCATCGCTTGCAACGCATCTGTCCGAGCGTGCAGCCGTGGATGTGAAGGCGGTCAAGGCCGTGCTGGTCGCGCTGGAAGACACCATTCTCGGGTCCATCCACAAGAAGGGCGCAGGCGAGTTCACGCTCTCCGGTCTTCTGAAGATCACGGCGCAAACCGTTGCCGCGAAGAAGAAGCGCTTCGGCAAGGACCCGTTCACGGGCACGGAGCGCTGGTTCCCGGCCAAGCCCGCAAGCGTTCGCATCAAGGCGCGCGCGTTGAAGAAGCTGAAGGATGCCGCAGCGTAAGGTTTAAAGCCTGAACTGATTGCCTGATTTTCGGTGATCGGGAATCGAGAGGCCAGCGTTCCTTTTAATCGAGGACGTTGGCCTCTCGTGCTTTGATTTCAAACGTCGGCTTTCGCAAAGATATCGCTCAACCAGTCCACGAAAACCCGTACGCGCGCTGAAAGCTGCCGCGCATGCGGATAAAGCAGCGATACCGGCATGGGCGGAACAATCAAATCAGGTAACACGCATTGCAGCCTGCCATCGGCGAGTTCGCTTTCTATGCGATAACGCGGCACTTGCACAATACCGAGTCCCGCGAGCGCAGCTTGCGTATATAGCTCGACGCCGGTAACGGAAATCGCGCCCGGCAGTTCTATGCTTTGCACGCCGTCGGCCATTTCGAATTCAAGGGCAACATTGCGCCCGCTTGCACTCGATACATAATTCACCGCGCGATGCGCCGCAAGCGAATCGATATCTTCAGGCGTGCCCATTCGCGCGAGATAAGTGGGACTCGCCACCGTCACTTGTTCGAGCGTGGCGACGCGTTTTGCGATCATCGACGAGTCCTGCAGGGTGCCCGCGCGCAACACGCAATCCACGCCTTCACGCACGAGATCGACGAAGCGGTCGTCTTCGCCTACATGCAGTTCGATCTGCGGATAGCGTTCGAGAAACGCCGGCAACCCAGGCACGATGAAATGGCGTGCAAGCGTTCCTTGCAGGTTGACGCGCAGCAAGCCCTTCGGCTCCGCATGCCTGAACGAACCTTCCGCTTCCTCCATGTCCGCGATGAGCCGCACGCAACGGCGATAATGCGCGTCGCCATCGGGCGTGAGGCGTACGGTGCGTGTCGTGCGTTCGAGCAGGCGCGCACCGAGCCGTTCTTCCAGGCGCTTCATCAGATTGGTGACGGTTGCGCGCGGCATCTGCAAGTCGTCGGCGGCTTGCGTGAAGCTGTGGCGCTCGGCAATGCGCACGAACACCTGCATTTCCTGAAAGCGGTCCATGTCGGCTGAAGTTCGAGGTCTGAGATTGTTGAGGCAACTGGAACGATGATACTAATCCGCAAGCGATGATCGCGAAAACGAAATGATCCATCATGGCGCTCATCGATTAACGAACATGAGGAGCAAACCATGAATCAATCGCACGCGAACAAGGTTGCCATCGTCACGGGCGCATCGCGCGGAATTGGCGCGCAGATTGCGAGACGTCTCGCGGAGGAAGGTTTTGCGGTAGCGGTGAACTATGCATCGAGCGCGAAGGAAGCGGACGCGCTCGTCGCGGAACTGGAAGCCGCGGGAAGCCGCGCGCTCGCGGTAAAGGCGGACGTGGCTAGCGCCGACGACGTGCGACGCATGTTCGATGCGGTCGAAGCGCAACTCGGCCCCGTCGATGCGCTCATCAACAACGCAGGCGTGCTCAAGGCCACGCCGCTCGCCGACACGAGCGACGCGCTCTACGACCAGACTTTCAACATCAATGTGCGCGGCACGTTCAACACGCTGCGCGAGGCGGCGAAGCGTTTGAACGAAGGCGGGCGTATCGTCAATTTTTCGAGCACGACGCTCGCGCTCAACATGCCGGGATACGCCATTTACAACGCCACGAAAGCGGCCGTCGAAGCGTTCACGCATGTCTTCGCGAAGGAGTTGCGCGGACGAAGCATTACCGTGAATGCGGTGGCGCCGGGGCCGGTTGCGACTTCGCTCTTTCTCGATGGCAAGACCGACGAACAGATCGCGAACTTTTCGAAGATGCCGCCGCTTGAGCGGCTCGGCCAGCCGGAAGATATCGCGTCGGTGGTTGCGTTTCTCGTCGGCAAGGATGCGGGATGGGTCAACGCGCAAGTATTGCGGGCGAACGGCGGGTTGGCTTGAGTTGGGCGCTCGATCGCGCCGTGTCGTTAGGGCGCCGTCTTCGCGTCAGAAACTCAATGCGAATTGATCTTCGACGTAACGCGTCTTCATGCGCTTCGTCTTCGTTTGGGTCGGCGCCGGCGTCTTCATCGGCGCCGCCACGATTTGCGCGATCTGCGCGACGAGACTGAACGCAGGTCGCGCATCGCACGCGATCCATTCGAACTGACCGGCCGACAGGCGTTTCGCGATCAGCGCGTACACATCCGGGTCGAACGGACGTATCTCCGGCGCACTGGCAAGCAACGATGCAATTTCATCGCGCGCGGCGCATGTGCCGAGATAGCACCATCGATCGATGACATGCCACGCCTCGCGATTCGTCGATGCATCGCGTTCGCTGATCGCGATGGCGCCTTCATGCGGCCAGCGCACGAGGCGCGCATTGCCGAGCGCTTCGAGCGCACGCGCCGCATGGTCCGCGAACGGCTCCGCGCCCGCGCATGAACCGAGACAGCGCTTCACCTGATAGCCGAAGCAACCGCGCGCCGGTCCCGCTTTTTCCAGGCCGAGCGTGGCGTGGCAGAGTCGATGTTCATCGGCGAGATGGCGCAGATACGCATGCGCCTTCGCGCGCGATTCGAACACGCCGAAGAGATGCGCCTCGCGCGACAGATCGCGCTTGCTCGCGCGCAGCAGCACGGGCGCAGGCGCGCCCGGCAGCCATTGCCACGCGCACGCCGCCGACGCGCGCTTGAGCAGCCGGTTATGCAGCGGCTGCAAGTCCTTCACGAGCTTCGCTTCGAGCAACAGCGCGCCGAGTTCGCCCACGGTCTCGCGGTATTCGATTTTGCGGATGGCCTGCGATATCGACAAATCCTTCGCCAACCGATGATCCCCCGCGAAATGCGCGCTCACACGCTGCTTCAGATTCACGCTCTTGCCGACGTAGAGCGTAATGTCGTCCGCGCCGTGGAAGAGATAGACGCCGGGCGTGGCAGGCAACGCGTCGAGCGCGCCCTCGGGCAACGCGGCGGGCAGACTCGCGCGCCTGACGAGCGCTTTCACGGCGGCATCGACGAGTTCTTGCGAATAGAGCGCGTGAATCTTTTGCCAGAACTGCCAGAGGAGGTCGGCATCGGCGAGCGCGCGGTGGCGTCCTTCAGGCGCGAGATTGAAGCGCGCGATGAGCGCATCGAGCCCATGACGTTCGACCGATGGAAAGAGCGAGCGCGACAAGCGCACCGTGCACAGCGTATCCGCGCGAAACGCAATGCCCGCGCGACGGAACTCGTTCTTGAGGAAGCCGTAGTCGAAGCGCGCGTTATGCGCGACGAAAAGCTTGCCCTGGAGACGCTCGGCAAGCGCCTGCGCGAGCGATTCGAAAGTGGGCTGACCGCGCACCATGCTGTCCTCGATGCCCGTCAGACGCGAGATGAACGGGGGCACCGGCATGCCCGGATCGACGAGCACGCTATAGCGTTCGATGCCCGCCTTGCTCACTTCTATGACGCCGATTTCGGTGATGCGATCCACCGTCGGATTGCTGCCGGTGGTTTCCAGGTCGACGAACACGATGGGACGCGCGAGGCCTGCGAGCAGCGTGTCCGCTGCGAATTCATCGAGGTCGTCCGTGAGATCGTGCATGAATAAGGTGCTGGAAGTGCGCGCTGGTGACGCTCTCAAGCAGCGCGGATAAGTGCCGTTAATCAGTTTAATGCCTTTACTGCCGCATTTATGCGATTCAGCGAAAAAACGCAGCGCGAATGCGATGCGCGGGCAGCGTCAGTACAATAGCGTTTTGTTTGGCTTCAGGATTGATCGACATGACTTATTGCGTGGGTATGTGTGTGGACGAGGGCCTCGTGTTCCTTTCCGACACGCGCACGAATGCCGGTGTGGACCACGTAAGCGCCGCCCGCAAAATGACTGTTTTCGAACAGCCGGGAGACCGGGTGATCGTGCTGCTCGCGGCCGGTAACCTCGCGCTCACGCAAGCGGTGACGCACATGCTCGCCGAACCCGCGGACCCGGACGCGCCCACGCTTTATAGCGTCGCCACCATGGCGGAAGCCGCGCGCATCGTCGGCGACGCGGTGCGCGAAGTGCATCGGCGCGACGCGCTTTCGCTCGCGGAATTCAGCGTCGATTTCAACTGCAGCTTCATTCTCGGCGGTCAGATACACGGCCAGCCGCCGCGCCTTTTCATGGTTTATGCAGCGGGTAACTTCATAGAATCGACGCGCGTTTCGCCTTATTTTCAGATTGGCGAGTCGAAATACGGCAAGCCGATCATCGACCGCGTCATTACGCCGTCCACGGATCTCGACGAAGTCGCGAAATGCGCGCTTATCTCCATGGATTCGACGCTGCGTTCGAATCTCTCGGTGGGCTTGCCGCTCGACTTGCTGGTCTACGAGAAAGACGCGTTGCGCGTGACGCGTTTCGCCTCGCTCGACAACGACAGCGCGTATTACCAGATGATCCACCGCACGTGGGGCGAGCGCCTGCGGCAGATTTTCGGCGAGATTCCGAACCCTTCGTGGACCGATCTGGCCAACGTGCCGCTGCGTCCGCGCGAGTCGCGCACGATCGTGCCGCGGCTTGTCATCGGCGATCTGCCAAGTTCTGGTGAAGCGCCGGCGCAGACGCTCGCCGAGGACGTGGATTCAAACGGCAACGCGCCGCAGCAGTAGACCTTCAAGAATCCTTCAGGGCGCGTTTGCAGGGCACTGGAGCGGCTCGGCGAGGCTTGTCTTGCTCGCGTATGCCCGGCGCGGCGAATCGGCCAGCACGGCGTCCATTCCAAGACACGCGGCGGCGCGATAATCCTCCGCCTGGTCGACCCCGATCGCCAGAATCCGCACGTTGCCGTTCGTCTTGAAGCAACTGACCGCCTGCGGCGTCCAGAGTCGCGCATCCACGGCGGAGCGCGCTTCGCCAAGCGTGAACGTCTCGACCAGTTCCATCTTTCTCCTGTATTCGAACGCCGTCCATGTGCCTTCGGGCGGCGGCTTTCGGCACTCGTGCTCCAGCGCGACTTGCGCCAGGCGCTCACGCGTCGCATCGCGCGATTCGAAAAGACGCGCTTCGCGATAAGGCGCAAACGCCGCCTGGTAGGCGGCATCCGTCGAATAGATCAGCACGCGCGGCCACGCGCTTTCCTCGCTCAGCACGCGGGCGACGGCGCTTGCCTGCGTTTCGGCGGGCAGCGCTTTCATGTCGAGTATGACCGTCGTGGACGATGGAATGGCCCGCAATGCCTCGGCGAGCGAGGGAATAGGCAACGGCCGCGCGCGATACGGATACTGCTTCTCGCCGTTCGCATCCGTCTGCGTGAAGTTCCAGCCCGCGTTCAGGCTTCGCAACGCGGCGAATTCGTGGCTGGCGACCGTGCCCGTACCATTTGTGTTTGCGGAGAGATCGGCCGGACGATAGAGCACCGGGACGCCATCGCGCGTGAGTTGCACGGTGAGCCAGATCGCATCCGCGTGATTCGCGAGCGCGGTCTCAATGGCGAGCAGGGTGTTTTCAGGCGCGTCCGCCGCGCCGCCGCGATGCGCGACGATCATTGGCAAAGCGTTGCCGGATGCGGCTGGCACAGGCGCGAAACGGCAGGCCCCGAGCAAGATGAGCCAAGCGAAACACGAGACAGCGGCGAGTTGGCGCGACAGCATGAACGAATCCCCCCGGATGCTTGGTTATCCGAACGATTGTGCTTTATGCGCGCGTGTCGATGAAGCCCGTCGGCACAATTTGTTGCGGTTCACGCTGGCTCGATGTGTGGGGCAAAGGCTTTGCACAAGAAAAAACAGCCACCGGAAAACCGGTGGCTGTCGAGGTGTGCTGCTCTATCGTGTGGCGCGGTACTCGCGTACCGGGCCATCCGCTTGTTCTTAGAACTTGTGACGCACGCCGATGATGACGATTTCTTGATGGCTGCTGCCGCTGTCGTAGCCGTAGGAACCGATCGAGGCTTGCGCCGAGTTGATGCCGCCCGTCGTGCCGTCGCGCTGATCGCCGCTTGCGTGCTGGTAAGCCGCAACTGCGTAGAAGTCCGTGCGCTTCGACAGCGAGTAGTCCGCACCCAGGCTGGCCTGGTGGTACTTGGCCGACGTGTCGCCGCCCGACTTTGTGTAGGTGTAGCCCACGCCGAGCAGCAGCGCCGGGGTTGCCTGGAAGTTCACGAAACCGTTGCCGACGTTGAAGTGTTCCGAGCCGAAGCGCGAACCACCGTCTGCCTTGAACTGTGCATTGCTGTACGAACCGCCGACCGTGAACGCGCCGATCGTGTACTGAACCGCGCCGCGAGCGATGCCGATTGCGTGCGCCGATGCGTATGCGTTGTTGATCGGGCCGTCGAACAGTGCGTCCGACGTCGTGCTGTTCCACGTGCTTGCGCCCGTCGGCGGAATGCGGCCGGCGTTCGGGTTGTTAGCGTAGAAGTAGCCGCCGGCGACTGCCAGGGGGCCGTTGTTATACGTTGCAGCGCCCGACCAGGTTTGACCTTGGCCCGTTGCGCCTGCCAGACCCGAGAAGCCGTACAGGCCTTCGACCTGGAAGCCCGCGTAGTTCGGCGAAACGTACTTGACGGCGTTGCTCACGCGCAGCGAGTTGTCGTAGTTGTCGACGTCGCCCGGCGTTGCGAAGATTGCGCCCCAGTAGTTGTCGGCCGTGATGCCTTGGACCATGTCAACCAGCGGATCGTATTGGCGACCCAGGGTGACCGTACCCCACTGATTGCCCGACAAACCGACGAATGCTTGACGACCGAACTCGCGGCCACCTTGGCCGAGACGGCCGGTGCCGATGTCAAAGCCGCTTTCCAACTGGAAAATTGCCTTCAGACCGCCGCCCAGATCTTCTTGACCCTTCAGGCCCCAGCGATCGCCGGACAGATTGCCGTTGATCATGCCGTACAGGTGGTCGCCATTTGCGTTGGCGTTGCTCACATAACCGAGACCAGCGTCGATCACGCCATACAGCGTCACGCTCGTTTGTGCCTGTGCCGCGCCAGCTGCGCCGAGCAGCGCCAGCGAGAGGGACGTCAGTGCGAATCGTTTCATCGAATTCTCCACGCGATTGTTAAATATCGTTGTTGCCGGCGCAGAGAATAACGCAACGTTTCGAATCTTAAGAAACGAAAAAAATTTACTGTCTCGTAAAAGACACAGTTGCTAACGTGGTCTCAAAAAGAAGGATTTCTGTTTGTTTTGAACGGGTTGCGGGTGACAGGCTAACTTGAAATAAGTTCCGCGCTCAATTCTAGGATATTCCGATGGCGCGCGATTACCATCAATCCGATTAACAAACAGCAGCCGTGAGCGGGTATTTTCCTTTCACCAAGGCAACAAAAAACGCCGCGCTCTAGAGGCGCGGCGTTCGTGGAAGGCGAAAAGGAAATGCGGATCAGCTTTGCAGGTCGTCGTTTTCCCGAGGCGCGGAGCCGCGGCGTGTGAGCAACGCGACTGCCATTCCCGCGCTTGCCGCGAACAACACCGAGCGCCACGGGTGCCGCTTCACTGCGGCATTGGCGGTCGATGCCTTGCGACCCGCACCCAGCATGGCCATCGCCGTGGCGCGCGTCGCGGTGCTCTCGACGCGCGCGATCTTGCGCGATATCTCCAGCGCCTTCGCCACCGCCGATACCTTCTTGCGCGCCTGTCCCGTCAACAACTGTGTGTGTTGAGCGCGCGCGCCGATGGCACGCCGAGCGCTCGCGGGCACGGGCGCATCGATCCGAGCGCTGGCGGGCGATACGACTGGCGCTGCGTTCGATGCCCCCGTCGTCGCCGCCGATGCGGATGCCGCCGCGGGCATGCCCGTGCGCGTGGAAGCCGCGAGCATCGAACCGATCTTGGCGCGGCTGCCCGGCGGCACGCGTCCCATGTTTTGCTGGCCCCACGCGCCGCGCGGATCGTGCAGACGCGCGCGGGCCGCCGAGAACTCCGCGCCGAGCAACAACACGGCCGCCGAAAAATACAGCCACATGAGCAGAACCGCGAGCGATCCGGCCGCGCCGAACGCGCTGGCCGTGCCTGCGTGCGTCAAATAGAGCGCGAACAGTTTCTTGCCCGCCGAGAACAACAGCGCCGCGACAAGCCCGCCGACGAGCGCGTCGCGCCACTGCACGGGGGCATCGGGGAGAAATTTGAGCAGCGCGCCGAACGCAACGGTCAGAATGGCGAGACCGGCGACCAATTGAACGATATCGCCGATGATCACGAACGGCGAGTCGCCCCAGAGCCACATGCCGACGGCCTGGATCGCGGTGTCCAGCACCAGCGAGACGATCAGGAGAAACGCCACGCCGAGCACGAGTCCAAACGAGATGAGCCGCACGCGCACCATCGCAAAGACGCTCGAGCGCTGATCGCCCGTGAGCGGCCACACAAGATTGAGCGCCGTATTGAGCGATGAAAACGTCGCCGACGCACCGATCGCGAGCAGCGCGAACGAGATGACCGCCGCGATGCCCGTCCCGCCGCTGCGATGCGCATTCTCGACAATACTCTGCACGCCCGCCGCGCCCTGATCGCCGAGCAGCCCGTTGACCTGATGAAAGAGCTGACCGCGCGCGGCTTCGGCGCCAAACACCCAACCGGCCACGGCGATCACCATGACGAGCGTCGGCGCGAGCGAAAACGCAGAATAGAAGGCGATACTCGCGGCCATCGCGGCGCAGCGATCCTCCGAAAATTTCTTGAGCGCGCCGAGCACCCAGGAGGCGTCCTTTTTGACGACGGCTTCGATCTTCTGTGTGGATACGGAACTCATGGCGGACCTCTGGATACGATGAACGGACTGACCAAACTCGAACGAAGTAGAGCAGGAACTATTCCAGTCCAACCGTAAGTCGACGTGACTGGGTGCAACGTTTGGCTCTTGAGCGCGCGTCGGCGCAATGCCACAACGAGGCTTCGCATCGAGTCGAAAGTGCCGTGTTCGCCAGCGAAATAAGACAGCGCGCCCTATAATTTCGCCACCCACATTACAAAACGCCGAGGCACTAAAATGCTGCAAATGTCACGGCGACAGTTCCTGAAGGTCTCAGCGAGCACGCTCGCCGGATCGAGCCTGGCGGCGCTAGGCTTCTCTCCGGCACCTGCGCTCGCCGAAGTTCGTCAGTACAAGCTGTCGCGTACCACGGAAACGCGTAATACCTGCCCGTACTGCTCAGTCGGATGCGGCATCCTCATGTACGGCCTCGGCGACAACGCCAAGAATGCGAAGGCCAGCATCATCCATATCGAAGGCGACCCCGACCATCCCGTCAATCGCGGCACCCTGTGCCCGAAGGGTGCATCGCTCATCGACTTCATTCATAGCCCCAGCCGCCTCATGCATCCCGAGTATCGCGCGCCGGGATCGGACGAATGGAAGCGCATCTCGTGGGAAGACGCGCTCGACCGTATCGCCAAACTGATGAAGGAAGATCGCGACGCGAATTTCATCGAGACCACGGCGGACGGCAAGAAGGTGAATCGCTGGCTGACCACGGGCATGCTCGCGGCGTCGGCGGGCAGCAACGAAGTCGGCTATCTGACGCATAAAACTGCCCGCAGCCTGGGCATGCTCGCATTCGACAATCAGGCGCGTGTCTGACATGGCCCGACGGTGGCAGGTCTTGCCCCGACGTTTGGCCGTGGAGCGATGACGAACCATTGGGTCGACATCAAGAACGCGGACGTGATTCTGGTAATGGGCGGCAACGCAGCCGAGGCGCATCCGTGCGGTTTCAAGTGGGTGACCGAGGCGAAGGCGCATCGCAAGACGCGTCTCATCGTGGTCGATCCGCGCTTTACGCGCACCGCATCGGTGGCGGATTTCTATGCGCCGATTCGCACGGGAAGCGACATCGCGTTCCTGGGCGGCATCATCAATTACCTGCTCACCAACGACAAGATTCAGCACGAGTACGTCCGCAACTACACGGACATGTCCTTTATCGTGCGCGAGGACTTCGCATTCAAGGACGGCGAGTTCTCGGGCTATAACGCCGAGAAGCGCAACTACGACAAGTCGAGCTGGGACTATGAACGCGGCGACGATGGCTTCGTCAAGGTCGATCCGACCTTGCAGCATCCGCGCTGTGTCTACAACCTGCTCAAGCAGCATTTCTCGACCTATACGCCCGAGATGGTGACGAAGGTCTGCGGCACGCCGACCGACAAGTTCCTCAAGGTCTGCGAGATGCTTGCCACGACCGCCGCGCCGAATCGCGCGGGAACCATTCTGTATGCGCTCGGCTGGACGCATCACTCGGTCGGCGCGCAGATGATCCGCACCGGTGCGATGGTGCAACTTCTGCTTGGCAACATCGGCATGGCGGGCGGCGGCATGAACGCGCTGCGCGGGCACTCGAACATTCAAGGCCTGACCGATCTCGGCCTGATGTCGAATCTGCTGCCCGGCTATATGACCTTGCCGATGGAAGGCGAGCAGGACTTCGACGAGTTCATCAAGAAGCGCGCGACGCAGCCTTTGCGGCCGAATCAGTTGAGCTACTGGAAGAACTATCGCGCGTTCCATGTGAGCTTCATGAAGTCATGGTGGGGCGACAACGCGACCGCCGAGAACAACTTCGGCTTCGACTATCTGCCGAAGCTCGACAAGTCTTACGACATGCTCCAGGTGTTCGAGCTGATGGCGCAGGGCAAGATGAACGGCTATATCGCGCAGGGTTTCAACCCGCTCGCGGCCGCGCCGAACAAGGCGAAGATCGGGCTCGGACTGTCGAAGCTGAAGTGGCTCGTCATCATGGACCCGCTCGCCACCGAGACTTCCGAGTTCTGGAAGAACCACGGCGAGTTCAACGATGTCGACGCCTCGAAGATTCAGACTGAAGTCTTCCGTCTGCCGACCACGTGTTTCGCGGAAGAGCGCGGCTCGCTCGTGAGTTCGAGCCGCGTGCTGCAATGGCATTGGCAGGGCGCGGTCGCTCCGGGCGAAGCGAAGAGCGACCTGGAGATCATGTCGGGGCTGTGGCTGCGCATTCGGCAGGCCTATAAGGAGAAGGGCGGCAAGTATCCCGATCCTATCCTCAATATGACCTGGCCTTACGCGGACCCGGAAAGTCCGACGCCCGAAGAGATCGCGATGGAGTTCAACGGCCGCGCGCTCGCGGATGTCGCCGATCCCACCGACAAGACGAAGGTGCTGGCGAAGAAGGGCGAGCAGTTGTCGAGCTTCGCGCTTTTGCGTGACGATGGCTCGACGGCGAGCGGTTGCTGGATCTTCTGCGGATCGTGGACGCAAGCGGGCAATCAGATGGGCCGGCGCGACAACTCGGACCCGACGGGCATCGGTCAAACGCTCGGCTGGGCGTGGGCGTGGCCGGCGAATCGCCGTGTGCTCTACAACCGCGCGTCATGCGATGTGAGCGGCAAGCCTTTCGACCCGACGCGCAAGCTGATCGCATGGAACGGCAAGGCGTGGACCGGACCGGACATTCCCGACTTCAAGGCCGACGAGCCCCCGGAGAACGGCATGAATCCGTTCATCATGAATCCGGAGGGCGTGGCGCGTTTCTTCGCGCGCGACGGCATGAACGAAGGACCGTTCCCGGTGCATTACGAACCGTTCGAGACGCCGCTCGGCTATAACCCGTTCTTCCCGGACAACAAGGCCGTGGTGAGCAATCCAGCCGCGCGCATCTTCCCGGATGACCGCGCGGCGCTCGGCACCGCCGACAAGTTCCCGGACACGGCAACGACCTATCGCCTGACCGAGCACTTCCACTACTGGACCAAGCACGCGCGACTCAACGCCATCGTGCAGCCGCAGCAGTTCGTGGAAATCGGCGAGGAACACGCAAAGGAAGTGGGCGTCGTGGCGGGCGAGCGCGTGAAGGTATCGAGCAATCGCGGGCATATCGTCGCGGTGGCGCTCGTCACCAAGCGCATCAAGCCATTGAACGTGGAGGGCAAGAAGGTGCATACCGTCGGCCTGCCGCTGCATTGGGGCTTCAAAGGCCTCACGCAGCCGGGCTATCTCGTCAACACACTGACGCCTTCCGTGGGCGACGGGAACTCGCAGACACCGGAGTTCAAGTCGTTCCTCGTGAAGGTCGAAAAGGCCGAGAAGGCTTAAAGGAGACGAGATGGCTCTGCAATCGCTCGACATCAAGCGCCTCTCGGCCACCACCACGCCGCCGCCGCAAGTTCGCGAGCCGGTGACGGGGACGGTCGCGAAGCTCATCGACGTATCGAAGTGCATCGGCTGCAAGGCATGTCAGACGGCGTGCATGGAGTGGAACGACCTGCGCGACGACGTCGGTCATACGACCGGCGTCTACGACAACCCGCGTGATCTCACCGAACATTCGTGGACGGTGATGCGCTTTACGGAGTACGAGAACCCGAAGGGCGACCTCGAGTGGCTGATCCGCAAGGACGGCTGCATGCATTGCGAGGATCCGGGGTGTCTCAAGGCGTGTCCGTCGCCGGGCGCGATCGTGCAGTACACCAATGGCATCGTGGATTTTCACGAGGAAAACTGCATTGGCTGCGGATACTGCGTCACGGGCTGCCCGTTCAACATTCCGCGTATTTCGAAGGAAGATCATCGCGCGTACAAGTGCACGCTCTGTTCGGACCGCGTCGCGGTCGGGCAGGAGCCGGCGTGCGTGAAGACGTGTCCGACGGGCGCGATCATGTTTGGCACCAAGGTGGACATGATCACGCAAGCGGAGGATCGCATCGAAGACCTGAAGGAGCGCGGTTTCGAAAACGCGGGTCTTTACAACCCGGCGGGCGTGGGCGGCACGCATGTGATGTACGTGCTGCATCACGCGGATCAGCCGCAGCTTTATCACGGGCTCGCGAAAGACCCGCACATCAGTCCGCTGGTGTCGATCTGGAAAGGCGTGACCAAGCCGCTTGCAATGGCGGGTATCGCGCTGGCCGCGATCGCCGGGTTCTTCCACTACACGCGTGTCGGTCCGAACGAGGTGAGCGCGGAAGAAGAAGCCGAAGCACAGCACGAAGCCGAAGAGGCGTTTCAGCAAAGGGAGCGTTCGAATGAAACACGATAGCGAACTGCGCGACGTGAAGGGCAACCGCCTGATCGTCCGTTACACGCCGAACGAGCGCAGCAATCACTGGATCACCGCGATCACGTTCGTCTTGCTGGCGCTCTCCGGTCTCGCGATGTTTCATCCGTCGATGGCCTGGCTCTACGCAATCTTCGGCGGCGGCCAGTGGACGCGCATTCTGCATCCGTTCGTCGGCTGCGTGATGTTCGTCTCGTTCATGATTCTTGCGCTGCGTTTCTGGCATCACAACTATCTGGACAAGGCCGACGTGCAGTGGATGAAGCAGATCGACGACGTGCTGGCGAATCGCGAAGACCGGCTGCCGGAGATCGGCAAGTACAACGCCGGGCAAAAGCTGCTGTTCTTCACGATGGCCGCTTGCCTGCCGCTTCTGCTGTTGAGCGGCATCGTGATTTGGCGGCGCTACTTCTCGTTCTACTTTCCCATCGAGATCATTCGCGTGGCGGCGGTCGTGCATGCGGCGGCGGCGTTCGTGCTGATCGTCGGGATCATCGTGCATATCTACGCGGCGATCTGGATCAAGGGTTCTGTCGGCGCGATGACACGCGGCACGGTCACTTATGGATGGGCCAGGAAGCACCATCCGCGGTGGTTCAAGGAGATCATCGGCAAGTAGGCCGAATGCGCGTCAGTCGAGAATGGCGTGACGGCGCGCTAGCGCGTCGTCCGTCACTTCGATTGGCGCGCGTTCCTCGACTCGCACCGCGCGCTTCGAGGTCTAACGTGCGGACCATGTTGACGAGCGCGACGCCTTGCGTCCTTGTGCCAAGCCCGGCGAGCGGGACTGCGAAACCGGCGTATCGCGCGAAGCCGCCGCTCTGCGTGACAGGCGCGACCAGTGCGGTCTCCAGCGCATTGAATGACGCAGCCGACAGCACGAGCCCGGGCCTGAAGTCGCTTTGTTGCTCATGGCCGATTGCCGGACTCAGGCCGACGTGCGCAATATCCCCGTGTCAAATTTGTTGCCTTTCACCATAGCTCACGTCCTACCGGTTTTAGATTGTTCCAGTCAGCCAATTCATCGGAGATAGGCGCCTTCGGGTCGCACTGCACCTGCAGTTCCTCGAGCGACAATTCGCGACGAGCCGGCATCGGCATGATTCCGTCCGGGCACACCTCGACATTGAATTTGTCGCCAAGGGTCCGTTTCATGCCTTTCAGCAGCGCGGCGGGCAACCGGACTGCGGCGCCATTTCCCTGCTTCCGTATTGAAAGTTCCATTTAAGTTTCCGTTTGCGTGAACTCATTTTTGTACCTCCGCGCGGAGCATGAGCATCCCTGAGCGCTCCGTTATAAGCTGTTATTCTTGATCCCGCCCCGACCTTCCTTAAGGAATCCCGTGGTCCAACGCATTCTCGAAGCCGCCAAGATCGAGTCTCTCGATCCTTCGGCCATTCCCCGTCTTCGCATGCCCGAACGCGGCACCGTGTTCGCCGCCCGCGCCGCGCGTCTGTTGCAACTCGCCGAAGCGAGCAATCCGATCGCGGGCTATCTGCGCCTCATGGCCGCGCTCGCCGATGCGCAGCAACGCATCCTTTCGACCTCCACCGCATTGATGCCCGCGCGCGAGTCGATCGAACGCAATCAGCAGCATTCGATGCCTATCGTCCCCGCGCTCACCGACGAGCGCGATCCCGCGTGGCGCGACGTGCTGTTCATGCTGCTCGACAGTATCGAAGCCGCGGGCGCGCTTACGCCGCCGCTCGCGCAACTCGTCGCGCGTCTGCGCACGACCGACGCCGCCACGCTCGACACGCAGGCCGACGCGATCATCGCGCTGCGCTTCGCGGAGATCGATCCGGCGGCGGCGCCATTCATCGTCGCCGCGCTGCAAGTGGTGTGGACCGATCTGGCCACGCGCATCGCCGTGTCGGATGTGCCTTATCTCGATGCGCCCGGCGTCTGCCCGCTCTGCGGCTCGATGCCGGTGGCGAGCATCGTGCGCGTCGGCGGCACGCATGATGGATATCGCTACGTGCAGTGCGGCTTGTGCTCGACCGAATGGCATGTCGTGCGCGCCAAATGCTCGAATTGCGACTCCACCAAGGGCATTGCGTATCACGCCATGGGCACGCCCACGGACGACGAAACCGAGGAACAACGCGCCGCCCGCGCGAAGCAGGCCGCGCTCAAGGCCGAGTCGTGCGACGAATGCGGCATCTACAGAAAGATCGGCTATCAAGACAAGGCCTACGACTTCGAGCCTTACGCCGACGATCTGGCAAGCCTCACGCTCGACCTTCTGATGGGCGACGCCGGTTTTCGCCGTGCGTCGCCGCATCCGTGGCTGTGGCCCGAACACGTCGATGAAGCATGAAGGGAAGAGGATAGAAGCGTGAGTAATGTCACCGGCAACAACGACAGCGAATTGCGCGCGCTGATGGCACGAGTGCCATCGGTGGAGCGCGTGCTGGCATCGGCGGCATTCGCGCCGGTCTTGGCCGCGCACGGACGCACGCAGACGCTCGCCGTGCTGCGCGCGTCGCTCGACGCATGGCGCGCCGAAGCGCAGGCGGGCCGCGCATCCGTCGAGGCACTGGCCGATGCGAGCCTCGCGGCAAGCGTCGGCGCGACGCTCGACAAGCGCGCGGAAAGCAGCGTGAAAAGCGTCTTCAATCTCACGGGCACGGTGCTGCACACGAACCTCGGCCGCGCGCTGTTGCCGGATGAAGCGCTGCGCGCCGTCGCCGAAGTCCTGTCGCGGCCGGCCAATCTCGAATTCGATCTCGCGACCGGCGCGCGCGGCGACCGCGATGACCTCATCAACGAACTCATCTGTGAACTGACGGGCGCCGAAGCCGCGACGGTCGTCAACAACAACGCGGCCGCCGTGCTGCTGACGCTGTCCGCGCTGGCCGCGCGTCGCGAAGTGATCGTGTCGCGCGGCGAGCTGGTCGAGATTGGCGGCGCGTTTCGCATTCCCGACATCATGAGCCGCGCGGGCGCGAAGTTGCGCGAAGTCGGCACGACCAACCGCACGCATCTGAAGGATTACGACGAAGCGATCAACGCCAGGACCGCGCTCCTGATGAAAGTGCATTGCAGCAACTACGCGGTCACGGGCTTCACCAAGGAAGTCACGCTCGCGGAACTCGCGCCGCTCGCGAGGACGCGCGGCTTGCCGGTTGTCGTGGATCTCGGCAGCGGCACGCTCGTCGATTTGGCGCAATGGGGCTTGCCGCGCGAGGCCACGGTTCGCGAGACGGTCGAGGCTGGCGCGCAACTCGTCACCTTCAGCGGCGACAAGCTGCTCGGCGGCCCGCAGGCGGGCCTGATCGTCGGTACGAAGGAACTGATCGCGAAGATCAAGAAGCATCCGCTCAAGCGTGCGCTGCGGGTCGGCAAGCTCACGCTCGCGGCGCTCGAAGCGGTGTTGCGGCTTTATCGCACGCCGGAGACGCTCGCCGAACGTCTCACCACCTTGCGCCTGCTGACGCGTCCAGCGGACGCCATGCGCCTTGCCGCCGAACGCATCCGGCCCGTGCTGCAGGCAATGACCGGTGCGGATTTCGTCGTCGCCACCGAGCCGATGTTCAGCCAGATCGGCAGCGGCGCGTTGCCGGTCGATGTCCTGCCGAGCTACGGCCTCGTCGTGCGGCTCACGAGCGGCAAGAAGGCGGGCGGCCAGTTGAATCGCATCGAGCGCAGACTGCGCGATCTGCCGCGCCCGGTCATCGGGCGCATTGCGGATAACGCGCTGTGGCTCGATCTGCGCTGTCTCGAAGCACAGGACGAAGCCGCGTTCATCGCCCAGTTGGAGATGCGGGCAACGGGCCGCAACGCATGATCGTCGGCACGGCGGGGCATATCGATCACGGCAAGACCACACTCGTGCGCGTGTTGTCGGGGGTGGATACGGATCGTCTGAAGGAAGAGAAGGCGCGTGGCATTTCCATCGAACTGGGTTATGCATACGTGCCGCTCGGCGATGGCGGCGTGCTCGGCTTCATCGACGTGCCGGGGCACGAAAAGCTCGTGCATACGATGGCTGCGGGCGCATGCGGCATCGACTTCGCGCTCGTGGTGATCGCCGCCGACGATGGCGTCATGCCGCAAACGCGCGAACATCTCGCGATTCTCCAGTTGCTCGGCGTGAAAGACGGCGCAGTGGCGGTGACGAAATCCGATCGTGTCGATGCCGCGCGCCTGAACGAAGTCCATGCCGAAATCGCCGCGCTTCTAGCCGGCACCGCTTTGCAACACGCACCGCTCTTTAACACCAACGCCACGCGCGATGACGACTCCGGCGTGGCCGCGCTGAACGCGCATCTGCACAATGTCGCCATGCACTGGCGCGCGCGCCGCGACGACGGCTTCTTTCGTTTGGCCGTGGACCGCGTGTTCACGCTCGCGGGCCAGGGCACGGTGGCGACCGGCACGGTGTTCGCGGGGCAGACGAAGGTCGGCGACACGCTGGCGCTCGCGCCGCGCGAGGGCGAAGCGCCGGTTCGTGTGCGCAGCATTCACGCGCAGAATCGCGCTTCGGAGACGGGGCGCGCGGGCGAGCGCTGCGCGCTCAATCTCGCGGGCATCGAGAAAGACGCGCTGTCGCGCGGCGACTGGATTCTCGATGCGCGTCTCGCGCGAGCGTCCGAGCGAATCGACGTCGAACTCACGCTTCTCGCCGATGCCTCGCCGGCGCTCACGCACTGGAGCCCGCTGCATGTACATCTGGGCACGATGCACCGCGTCGCGCACATCGCCTTGCTCGACGGCGAAACGCTCGCGGCCGGGCAGACGGCGCGCGTGCAACTCGTATTCGATAAGCCGGTTTGCGCGCTGCCGGGCGACCGCTTCATCGTTCGCAATGCGCAGGCAGATAAAACGGTAGGCGGCGGGCGTGTGCTCGACCCGTTTGCGCCCGCACGCAAGCGCCGCACGCCGCAGCGCCACGCGTGGCTCGATGCGCTCACCGCGATGCTCGACACCGGCGCCATCGACGAACTCTTCGCGCAGTCGCCGTATGGCTTGCCGCGCTCGCTCGTCGAGCATCTTGCAGGTCGAACGCTTGGATCGATGACCCAGCCCGACGGTCTGCGCAGCATACCCATTCACGACGATGCGCTCTTGATCAGCGTCGCGCGATGGGACGCGTTGCACGCGTGTCTGACGGATGCACTCGCCGCCTTCCACGAACGCTTTGCGGACGAGCAAGGCCCGGATACCGCGCGCCTGCGCCGCATGGCCGCGCCGCTCGCGCCCGAAGCGCTGTGGCGCGCGCTCATCGACGACGCCGTGACGCTAGGCACGATTGAGCGAAGCGGTCCGTGGCTGCATTTGCCATCGCATACGGTTACGCTCGATGCCGCCGAGGACGCGCTGGCCCGCGTCGTGCTCTCATCGATCGAGGAAGGCCGCTTCGACCCGCCGTGGGTCAGGGATTTGGCCACCACGCATGGCGTGCCCGAAGACGCGGTGCGGCGTCTGTTGCGCAAGCTCTCGCGCCGTGGCGATGTCTTTCAGGTGGTGCGCGACTTGTTTTACGGACGCGCGTCCATCGCAGCACTTGCACGGCTGGCTGCCGAACATGCAAATGCGAACGGTGCGATAGGCGCGGCCGCATTTCGCGATGCCAGCGCGCTCGGCCGCAAACGCGCGATCCAGGTTTTGGAGTTCTTCGACAGGGTTGGGTACACTCGGTTTCACCGCGACCTTCATCTGTTGCGAACCGACAGCCGCTGGCACGAATCCGTCTGACTATCGAACGTCGAGTTACGACGTGGAGACCTTCGCGGCGCACGCTGTCGCGTGAAATCCGATGGAGCATTCCTACTACAAGCTCTTGCATCTTCTGTCGAGCCATCCCGAATGGACGCTCGTGGTAGTGCTGCTTGCGTCCTTTCTGGAGTCGCTCGCATTCATCGGCACCTTCATTCCGGGCAGCACGGCCATGTTCATCGCGGGCGCGCTCGTCGGAACCGGCGCGCTCAATCTTGGCTGGGTGATGGTCTGCGCGGTCGTCGGCGCCATTGCGGGCGACGCAGTCAGCTTCTGGTTCGGCAAGCGCTATGCAACGAGCATTGCGCAGATGTGGCCGTTTCGGGCACATCCCGGCGCACTCGTCGCCGGCCGAAGATATTTCGACAAACACGGCGCGAAGAGCGTGGTGCTCGCGCGTTTCGTCGGACCGATGCGCGCGGTGGTGCCGGTCGTCGCTGGCGTCGCGGGCATGACGCCCGCGCGCTTTCTGGCGGTCAACATCATTTCCGCGCTGATCTGGGCGCCGCTGCACATCCTGCCGGGCGTGGTCTTCGGAGCTTCGATCGAACTGGCGGGCGCGGTATCGATCCGGCTCGTGGTGATCCTCGTCATCCTCGCGGCGCTTGCGTGGCTCGTGTTCAATCTCGCGCGCGTGGTGATTTCGCATGCGAAGGAATGGACGTTCGCCTCGCGCGACATGTTGCTTGCGACCTGCCAGCAACGCCGTGGTCTGGCCGCGCGGATGCTCGCACGCGCGCTCGATCCGGGCAATCCGGCGACCGGGCTCATCGTGATGATCTCCGCGCTGCTGCTCGTCTCGGCGGTCGCGTTCTTCTACGTGCTGTCGGGCGTGGCGCGCGGCAGTTCGCTCGTGCAGGTGGATACCTCCATCTTCCGGCTGTTGCAGTCGTTCCGTTCGACCTGGGCCGATTCCATCCTCGATGCCGCCGCCACGCTCGGCAGCACGCCGACGCTCGCCGCGCTCGCCGTAACGGTCGTCGTGTGGATGGTGTTCGAGCGGCGCTGGCGCACGGTCACGTACTGGCTCGTCGCCGTCGTGTTTTCGCAATTGCTGGTGCTCGCGATCCGCTTCACCGCGCGCGATCCGATGCTCGTCACGCTCGCGCCCGCCGACCATTCTTTTCTGAGCAGTCACGTCTCGGCCACGGTCGTGATCTACGGCTTTCTCGCGTTCTTGCTGCTGCGGCGCGTCGGCACCATTTCGGGCGTGTTGATCGCGACGGCGACATCGGCGATCGTCACGGCCGTCGCGCTCGCCGGGTTGTACTTCGGCCGCTTCACCATTTCCGCCGTGCTCGGCAGCGTCGCGCTCGCGGCCATCTGGGTGTTTCTGATCGCGCTCACGGCGGTGTGGCGCAATCCCGGCAAACCGAAGCCGCGTCCGTGGATGCCGTTCGCGGTGCTAGCCGTCATCTGCGCAAGCGTGGCGTTGCAGTTGAGCGATTCATCCGAGGCGCACAGCGCGCCGCCCGTCACGGTCGTCATCACGCCGATTCAATGGACCGATACCTTCTGGCGCACGTTCTCGTGCTACCGGTCGGCCATGGATGGCGACCGTCGTGAGCCGATCACCGTGCAATGGGCGGCCACGCCCGCGCAGATCCGCGCGCAACTGACGAGCCGCGGCTGGACCGAGGTGTCGGGTGTGTCGGTGAAAAGCGTGATGTCGGTGGTGTCGCCCAACGCACCGGCGGTCGCCTTGCCCGCGCTGCCGCGTCTGAACAACGGCGAGCCGTCGAAGCTCGTGTTCACGCGATCCCATCTCGGCCCGCAGGAGCGCGACGTCCTGCGTTTCTGGCCCACGAACTACGCGCTGGGCATGGGCGCCCGCGCGCGGCCCATGCCGATCTGGCTCGGGTCCGTGGTCCATGAGCGCATCAGGCGACCGACCTGGCCGTTCAACGTGCTGCGCCCGGACTTGCGTGGCGACCCGATGGCGTTCGACCGTGGCGCGAGTTCGCCGTGGGGCGGCATTGAAATTGCGAATAGCGCGGGGTGCGGCGGCATTCCCGTGATGCTCGTCGAATCGCGGGCCGATTGAGCGCGTCCGGCCGCGAGACCATAGACCACAACGAACCGAGGAAGACGCGTGATTCAGATACCGCCATCGGCGATTGCGCAGTGGGGCGGGGCGGCGGTGTTCGCCAATGTGCTGCTGACGCGGCTCGGTGTGCCGCTGCCTTCCGCGCCGTTGCTGCTGTTTGCGGGAACGGCTGTCGCGAACGGGCGGCTCTCGTTCGTCTCCGTGCTGATGGCGGCGGTGGCGGGCGCGCTCATCGGCGACGGTGTGTGGTTTGCGGCGGGACGCATCCACGGGCGCAAGCTCATTGCCGCGCTTTCGCGTCGCTCCTATGCGATCGACAACGGCATGCGTACGACCGGCGCTCTTTTCGAGCGGCATGGCGCGCCTATCGTCGCGGTATCGAAGTTCATACCGGGACTCGGACTCGTCACGCCGCCCTTGATGGGTACGACGCAAATCGCCGTGCCCGCGTTCTTTCTCTGGGATACGGGTGGGATCGTCGCGTGGGCTGCGTTCTGGCTGCTGGGCGGCGCGCTCTTTCAGCGGCAACTGCAATGGACGCTGATGGAGTTGCATCTGCATGGCGCGACGGTGATCGACCTGCTGGTGGTGCTCGCGCTTATCTTCTTCGCGTACCGTCTGTTACGCCGCAAGCCGCCGCATCAGCCTAGCGACAAGAGCGGTTAATGGCCGGTGCGCCGGCACGTATGCGAATTACGCATCACCGCTATAATCGCGGCGCGCCTGGTCGAAGTGTTGTCAGCGTGCTGAGTTTCTCCGCAGGAAGGCATTCGTATCCGGTGGTACGGCCGGGCTTCAAACCCGGTTGGGGATGTCAGACATTCCCAGGTCGGTTCGACTCCGGCTGCCTTCCGCCAATGCCTTTCCTCGCGCCTCTTTGGGTGCCGTTAGCGACGCTCGTACGACAACGTCGCCGGATCGCTGTTTCTGAAAACCGCGAACCACGGATCGACGAGGCCTCCGCCAACCGGAACGACGACGTCGCATTTCTTCGTGCGCGTGTCGCATCGGCGCAATTCGCCTGTCGTCTCCGCTGCGCTCCCAGAGATCGGAATGTACAGCTTTCCTTCGGGACCGAAGATCAGTGCCTGCGCGGATGCTCGCGGTTTATCGAAGTCGGATAGCGGCAAGGAGTCGACGACTTTCCCGCTCCTCACGTCGAACTTCAGAATGCGGTCGACGTTGTTCTTATCCAGCGGATCGGCGCTGCTGGTGGTATCGCGAAAACTCGTGACCCAAAGGTAGCCCTTGTCGTCGAACACCAAGCCTTCTGGCCGATGGAATCCGAACTTCAAGCCCTGACTTTGCACCGATGCATTGGTCGCAATCACCTTGTCCAGTTTATGGGTGTAGGGATTGAAGCGAAGGATGTACGCGAGCAGCGATAAGGGGTCCGTCGGCGCTACCGCAGGACAGCCGCGCGCCGCGACATACAGCATGCCGTCCGGCCCGAATACGACGCCACGCGGATAAAAGCCCGCCGCGAATCCGACACGGTCCAGCGTGCGAACGAACGCGCCCGATTCGCTGTATTCCCGCACATCGCCTTCGTCCACCTTCGTGCAAGTTTGCCCGCTCTTGATGACGTTCGCGACGTAGTAATGGTCCGGCTGATAACCGTAATGCCAGTCGCGCGTGCCGCCGCCGAAAACGATGCCCTGCGGCGCATAAGGTACGTTTCGCGATTTTGGATTCACGAGGTACTGCTCGAACATGCCCGTGCGCCCATTCAGCTTGATGACGTCGCCACTCGCCGTAGGATCGATGCTGAAGTTTTGAATGCTGGCGATCAAGGAGGCGTCGTTGAAGATGATGCCCATGACGCCGTTCAACTCGCCACCGAAGGTAGAAGATGCGAAAACGCGCACGGCTCCGGTACGGAGGTCGACCTGCTTGATGGTGTCATCGTTCGTGTCATTCGGGTCGCCGATATCGCCGACGAAGATGCTCTCGCTTCTGTTGCCACCTCCTCGCGAGAACGAGTCATCGGCTTGCGCCCAATGCGTCGTGAATATGCCGCCCGCGACGGCCGCACCCAAAAATAATGAACGAAGAATCTTCGACGCGAATACCGCTCTTGCGTGCCGTGTCTCGCTTGAGACCGGGAAAGCTGGTTTCATTGCCGCCTCCATGGATGAGCTTGATGTGTTCCTCGTATGCGCCACGGTCCGATCGCGCATCCGTGTCGCGACATGTGTGTACGGCCGTGGCTTTCATCGACGTCGCGTGCGGCGTCTGGTCTTGCTGAATTGCGCGGACAAAAGGAGAGGCGTGCTCGTGTCCGTCGAGCAGCATGAATTCGTTTGGAGTCGGAAATATACCGAACGGTCGGATGCGCGATTGCTTTCTGGCGCGCGCTGGGACGCTGGCGATGACCTGACTTAGCATAGTCGGAACGAAGCGGAATGCAAGGCAATGACAATACGCTCGTCGGATGCGTCCGGTGGGTTTCGGGTACAGCCAATTCAGCGCGAATCTTCGAGCCATGCGGAATTCACAATTCAGACTTGCTTTGACCTCTGTATAGATTTTGGCTAACATCCAATCACTTGGTGTGTTCGTTTCGGGTTTTTGCAGCTCTTGCCCGCGCTTAAAAGTGCATATGCACTTTAGCCGGCCAACCTGGAACGGACGTGCTTAACCACGAAACAGGAGAGGCATCATGGGACAGCAACGAATTTTGGTTACGGCAGCGGCGGGCAAGACGGGCGTGCATACCGTTCAGAACCTCCTCGACAGCGGACATGCAGTCCGCGCGCTCGTGCGAACAGTGGATGCGCGCAGCGAGGCGCTTCGGCAGGCCGGGGCGGAAGTCGTCGTCGGAGACTTGCTCTCGCACGACGACGCCATTCGTGCGACGGATGGCGTCTCTGCCGCGTATCTCTGTTTTCCCGTGCGTCCGGGCTTCATCCAGGCGACCGCGTATTTCGCCGATGCAGCGCGTCGCAACGGACTCGATGTCGTCGTCAACATGTCGCAAATTTCCGCGCGAGAAGATTCGAAAAGCCACGCCGCGCGCGACCATTGGATTGCCGAGAGAGTGCTCGACTGGTCGGGCGTGCCGACGGTGCATATCCGTCCGACGTTTTTCTCCGAGTGGATGGTTTTTCCGTGGGTGCGCGATACGATCGTGCAGGACGGCAAGATTGCGCTGCCATTCGGCAACGGACGTCACGCGCCGATTGCCGCCGAAGATCAGGCGCGCTTCATCGCGACAGTGCTCGCGAAACCCGCAGGTTATATCGGCAAGACGTACGAGCTTTGCGGTCCCATCGAGCTGAGTCAGAAGGAAATTGCCGAGAAGATCGGCGCGGTGCTCGATCGCAAAGTCGTCTACGACCCGATGACGCTCGACGCTTATCGCGAGCATCTGAGCCAATACAAGCTGCCCGAGTTCATGATCCAGCATTTCATCGAAGTGGCGGTGGACTATCAGAACGGCGTATTCGAAGGGCGCGACGAGATCATCGGCCGGGTCACCGGGAAGGCGCCGCAGACCGTCGAGGAGTTTGTGGAAGCCAATCGGGCTGCGTTCGAAAAGCGCGGCATTTAAGGCGCGTGCTCTGTAGCGTTGCCGTGGCGCGTTTAGTGTAAGAGCGCGTCACCGGCCCGCTTCAGCATCACGGACGTGTGCCGTTTGCAGATGTTCTCTGCATTAACGCGTCGCATGCGTTCCGACCCGTAGCGGTCTTTGGGTACGCTGGCTTATTCGCTGCAGAGCGCGTACCGCGTCGTCCGCGCCATGTACGGCCGAATAGCTTGAGTTTTGCAACCGGTCTAAATCGTTACCGGCCGACTGGCAGCGCAACGTATATGCGTCTTGCCAAACGACAGACATATTTAGGACGTTTAATAAAGTATCTTTCGTGCAGCTTGGTTACGATTGGGGTTCCGCTTGCTTTCGAACGACCGAGCCTGGTGGCTCCGGTTGTCGACAGCTTAAGTATCTGGCGACAGCATGTTTGCTGAAAGCGGACTGTCGCCCCACATAACCAGAAAAGGTTTGAAATGATCAAGATCGATCGCATTGCACTGGCACAATCGAATATCGCTGGCGGCGCTGTGAAGCAGGGCACGGGCACCGGCCCGTACTCGCCGAGCACGCCTGCCGCACCGACGCAAACGGGCACTGCCAGTTCCGTCATCATCGTCAACGGTCAGACGGTCATCAGTCAAAGCGTCACGTTCTAACGAACGCTGCGGCTGACAGTCGGCAAAGGCGGATCGCACGATCCGCCTTCGTTCGAGTGTGTAACTGCCGTTTAACCTGCCTGCGCGGGTTGTACGCTGTCTTTCTGCCTGCGCTGCAGTTCCTGCGTCGTCTCGCCTTGACCGTTCGGCAACCAACCCGGCGGGCGAAGCACGAAGGACACGGCATCCGAAACGCGCTTTGCACCGGCCATGTCTTTTGCAAGGCTCACCCAGTGCTCCGTCTCCACGACGACCGGGTTATGCGAAGTGGTCGGCGTTGTCAGGCCGTAGCGGAAGGGTTCATCGGCGCGTTCCTCCACGTAAGTGCCGAACAGCCGGTCGAAGATAATCAGCACACCGCCGAAGTTGGCATCCAGGTAAGTGGCATTCGAAGCATGATGAACTCGGTGTGAAGAGGGCGTGTTGAACACGTATTCGAGCCAGCCGAGCTTGGGTATCCACGTAGCGTGCAACCAGAACTGATAGAGCAGATTGATGGACACGACGGCTATCACCACTTCCGGTTTCACGCCGAGCCACGAGAGCGGCGTGAAGAAGATGGCCGAACCCGTGAGCTTGGTGGTCCAGCCGAGCCGATAAGCGGATGACAACGTCAACTGGTTCGGCGAGTGATGAACCGCGTGGCTCGCCCAGAAGAAGCGCACCGTATGCGCGATGCGGTGATACCAGTAGTAGCAGAACTCCTGGCCAATGAAGAGCAGGAAGATCGTCAGCATGTCGTTGGTCGCGACGGTATGGATACGGTGTTCCCACGCGAAATGAAACACAGGCGTTGCTAGCGAAAGCGGCAAGAACGCGAGCAGCTTTCGGCCGATCAGATCGGCGAGCGAGATCCAGAACTCGTGCCAGTCAAACGCGCGGTCGGTGCCTTTGTACTTGCCATGCAGTACGAACGCTTCGGTCATCGATGCAACAAGCACGATGGCCATCATGTACGTCGTGATTTTGCCGATCAATTCCATGATTTCACTCGGTTCCAGTGGGTTGCGAATGAAGTCACTTTAGCGATCGACTTCGTTGAAAACCATGCAGAAGTTATTTCGCGGGATGTCACGTCAACGACCTGCACCGGGCCTGCCGAAAAATCGAATTTAGATGCGCTTGCCTTTGGACAGCCGTCTGAATGTTGCGTCGCTACAAATTTTCCATGCGGTTAATGATAACGAATCGCATTTACACTATAATGCCGGCGACAATAGAACAGACCGAACGTGCGTGAGCCTTTCGGCGTTCGCCAAAATAATCCCGCCCGGATTCCCCTTGCCCTGGGACGGTAATCGACCATCACCGACGTTCTTCCGATTCATGCCCGTGTTCCGTTCGAATTCCGCGCAGGCCTTGCCTGCCAAGGCGCTTGTTCATCGCGCCGCTATCGTTGCCGCTATCGCCGTCGTGTTTTCCGTGTCGGCCCAAGCTCAAACTGCCGACGCTCCATCCAGCACCGATAACAGTGCTTCTACCGCCAATACTTTGCCTGCGGTCAAGATTCAGGCATCGAAAGAAGCGTTGCCCGGTTCGCTCGAACCGACTTATGCAGGCGGCCAAGTCGCGCGCGGCGCAAGTTTTGGCGTGCTCGGCCAGCAGAAGATGCTCGACGTGCCGTTCAGCATGACGACTTACACGTCCAAGCTGATCGAAGATCAACAAGCGCGCACTATCGGCGACGTGCTGATGAACGACCCGTCAGTGCGCACGTCTTACGGCTTCGGCAACTTCGCCGAGACCTACGTCATTCGCGGCTTCCAGTTGCAGGGCGACGATGTGTCGCTCAACGGTCTCTATGGCATCACGCCGCGCCAGCTCGTCGCGACCGACGCGCTCGAACGCGTCGATGTCTTCAAGGGCGCAAATGCGTTTCTGAATGGCGCATCGCCGGGCGGTTCGGCGGTGGGCGGTGGTTTGAATCTGCAGTTGAAGCGCGCGGACGATAAGCCGCTTACGCGCGTGACGGTGGAGGAAACCGCTTCGGGCGATTTCGGCGCGCATGTCGACGTGGGTCGCCGTTTCGGCAGCGAAGGGCAGTTCGGTATTCGCGTGAACCAGGCGAATCACGACGGCGAGACGAGTATCGACGGCGAACATCGGCGCGACAATACGACGGCCGTGTCGCTCGACTGGCGCGGCGAAAAGCTGCGTCTCTACGGCGATTTTCTGTATCAGCGCCAGCGCGTGAACGGCGGCCGGCCGACGGTCAACGACTCGGCGAACTACATCCCCGAGCCGCCCTCGGCCACGTATAACTATGCGCAGACGTGGAGCTATTCATCGCTCGAAGATACCGTCGGCATCCTGCGCGCGGAATACGATTTTCTGCCTGGCTGGACGGCTTACGTGACGGGCGGCACGCGTCACACCAACGAGCACGGGGAGTATTCGTCGCCCACGGTGAGCGCGACTGGCGTGACGGCCACGCGTCTCGGCGTGCCGCACCAGGAGGACAACACGTCGGCGGAAGCGGGTGTGCACGGTCATTTCAACACGGGACCGGTGTCGCATTTCGTGGCGGCGGGCGCGTCGATCGTACGGACGGATTCGCAGTCGGCCTACACGCTTTCCGGTTCGTTCCCGACGAGTCTGTATGACACGCCGCAAGTCGGCTATCCGGCTAACGCGTTCACGGGCGGCAATCTGCAAGATCCGCAGACCACCGCGCTGAATCTGCTGCGCAGCATTTCCGTGTCGGATACGCTCGGCTTCCTGAACGATCGCGTGCTCTTCACCATTGGCGCCCGGCACCAGGAATTGCTGTCGAATTCTTACTCGTACACCGGAGCGCAGACGGCGAACTATAACCAGTCGATCACGACGCCGGTCTTCGGCCTGGTCGTGAAGCCGTGGGAAAACGTGGCGCTGTTCGCGAATTGCAGCGAAGCACTGACCATCGGCGACACGGCGCCCAACACCGCGCTCAACTTTGGCCAGCAACTCGCGCCCGAGAAGTCGAAGCAATACGAAGTCGGCGCGAAGTACGACAACGGCAAGTACGGCGCATCGCTCGCGCTATTCCAGATCGAAAAGCCGATGACCTACACCAACACCGCGGGCTTCTTCGTCGCGGACGGTGACGAGCGCCATCGCGGCGTGGAGGCATCGGTGTACGGCGAGCCGGTAAAGGGCGTGCGCCTGATCGCGGGCGCGACTTACATCAACGCGACGCAGCAGGACACGGGCACGGCCGTGACCAACGGCAACAAGCCGATCGGCGTGCCGACCATGATGTTCAACCTGAACGCGGAATACGATGTGCCGATGCTGAACGGCCTCACGCTGACGGCGCGCTGGATCCACACGGGCTCGCAGTATCTGAACGTGAACAACACGTTGTCGATCCCGGCGTGGGATACCTTCGACCTCGGCGCGCGCTACTCGACGGCGGTTTTCGGCCGTCCGACGACCTTCCGCGCAAGCGTGCTCAACGTGGCGAACAAGTCTTATTGGTCGTCGACGAGCGGCGGGTATTTGCTGCAAGGCGCGCCGCGCACGGTGCTGTTGTCGGTAACGACGGATTTCTGATGCTCACATAAAAACGCCGCTGGTTCGCAATGGAACCGGCGGCGTTTTCGTTTGCGCGATACACGTCAGGCAATCAGGCGTTCAGGCACTTATGCAGCGAAACCCGGCGTAGACGTACTGGTAATGCCCTTGAAACCAGTTGCGAAAACTTGGTCTCAACATGCATGCCGCGGTACGCGGTGAGCCGCCCTTCATGATGAAGTGCTTGCCGTCGAAGAAATTGGCCGAATAGCCGAGATAGAACGGGAAGGGCTCGAAGCCTTCGAGCGGCCCGAAGACCGTCGAGGTCCATTCCCAGCCATTGCCGAACTGGCCTTCGACGCCAAAGCCGCTGCGATTCTCCGGATAGGCCTGCACGGGTGAGGGATCCCAGCGCCGGAAGTCGAAGTTGCCTTCTACTTCATGCGGCGCGCCTTCCGCCGCGCGCTGCCATTGCGCCTCGCTCGGCAGCGCCTTGCCGGCCCAGCGCGCATAGGCGTTCGCCTCGGCATAACTCACGTACACCGGCCAGTCGAGCGGCAACTCGATTTCCTCGAACATCGTGCGCAGTCGCCAGCCATCGGAGCTGTCGCTTTCGGCGGGAATCCAGAACGCCGGATGCGCCACGCGTTGCTCCTCCTTCCACGCCCAGTCGGCATCGGTCCAATAGGCACGATTCCAGTAGCCGCCGGCATCGATGAAGCGCAAATAGTCGCCGTTCGTCACCATGTGACGGTCGATCTCGAACGCAGGCACGTCCACGCGAACCTGGCCGAACTCGTTGTCCCAACCGAACATGCCGCCTTGGCGCGTCAGCCCGAGTGTCGCCGTTCCGGCCGGCACGCTCACCGTCTCGTGGGAAAGTTCACGTTCGGAGTTTCGCTGCGAAATCGCATTGGCCGGCGCGATTTTTCTATCGACTGGCAATTGATGCAGCATGTAGGCAAGCGTTTCGGCGTGCATCAGCCGATGTTCGATTGCGACTTCCAGCAACTGCGCGGGCGATTCGTCGGCGGAAAGCGGCCGTGCGGCGATGGTCACCGGATCGAATTGCGCGTCGATATCCGCGCGCACGCGGTCGCGATACGCCCGCACTTCGGCGAGCGTGGGCCAGTCGGCGGGCTGATCGGTGGGCAAGCCGCCATCGACCGGATCGATGCCGAAAGCAAAGAGTTGGTCGTAGGCAGGATTGAAGTCCGGCAGGTCGAAGAGCCGTTTGTCGAGCAGATTTCGGTCGAAGGCTTCGAGATGCCCGATGTAGAAAACGATGCGATGCCGTTCGGCAATCGGCCGGTCGTAAAGATGCTCCGGCTTGACGATATCGAACAATTCGTCGGTCACGCGACGCGCCTCGGCGAGCCGGTCGAGCAACGGGTGACGCAGGGAAGGTTCGCGATTCATGTCGCCCAATCTCCGTGGCTTAGCCAATCAGAAAGATTAAAGCGTAGCGAACCGCGTGCCAACTGAAAAATCCACGCGGTTTATGCGCGTTTTGTCTAACAATCGCGGCGCAAGGCGCGCCGCGCAAGGCTTGGCGTCAGATGCTGCGCAGGCGTTCGAAATCGTTGATGCGAATGGATTTGCCCTTCGCTTCGATGAGGCCGAGCTTGTCGAAACGCGAGAGCGTGCGGCTCACGGTTTCAAGCGTCATGCCGAGATAGCTGCCGATATCGTCCCGCGTCATGCGCAACGTGAACTCCGCCGTGGCATACCCCCGCTTGGCGAGCCGCATGGACAGATCGAGCAGCAAGCGCGCAACGCGCTCTTCGGCGCGCAGTAGGCCGAGTTGCAGGACATGATCCGCCTCGCGATTGATAGCCTGTCCGAGCATGCGAAGCATCCGCTTTTGCAGGGTGTCGGTTTCGCGGCACATGCGCTCGAAAAGCGCATACGGAATGACACACACGGAACTGTCTTCGAGCGCGATTGCGTCGCAGGCATGCTCGCCTTCGCCGATACCGTCGAGCCCGAGCGCGTCGCCCGCCAGCAAGAGGCCCGTGACCTGTTCGCGTCCGCCTTCGCGGATGACCACGGTCTTGATCGACCCCGAGCGCAACGCGAACAGCGAATCGAACGGAGTGCCCGCACGGTAGAGCGCTTCGCCACGCCGCACCGAACGCGTAACCGAGATCACATGTTCGAGCTTGGCGATGTCACGAGCGTTCAGGCCTTCGGGCATGCAGAGATGGCGCATGGCGCAGGTCGAGCACTGAGCCAGATTGCGCCGTGAGGGAAAAATGTCGGACATGGCGGCCGCTTTTGTTGATGGATGACAAAAACCATTGTCCCATCGCGGGATTGTTAACCCTGGCGACAAAATGCCGCGCATCCGTTTGCGCTAGTCCATGGTTAGGCGCTCTCGTTGCCTTCCGGGCTGGCTGCCGAGGGAATCAGCAGAACGGGCAGCGTGGCTTGCCGCAGGCATCGCTCCGCAACGCTGCCAAGAAGCAGGCGCTGAAAGCCTTTGCGTCCGTGCGTGCCCATGATCAGCACATCGGCGTTGAAGTCGACGGCGGCCTTGGTGATGAGCATCGCAATGTCGTCGCTCGCGGTGGCCTCGACGGTCACAACCTGCCCTTCGATGCCGCGTTGCCTGAGCGCGTCCGCCGCCTGTCGAGCAAGGTCGGAGCCTTCCTCCGCCAGCGTTTTCTGCAACTGGCTCGGATCGTAGCCGGGCACGTCGAAGTACACGGCCCCGCTCTCGACGACGTAATACGGCTGCACGACGGCCTGATGCGTGACAGCGAGATCGAGCGCGATTTCGAAGGCGCGCTGTGAAGTGCGGCTTCCGTCGATGGCGACGACAATGCGTTTGAACATGACGTTTTCCTCATTCCCGGTCGATGTTTCACCGTGGATTGCACGGCGAGAAGGCGCTTCCAGCATAGCGCGCGAGTAGTCCGAAGACGTGCGGTTAATTTTGCGCTGAGTCGATCTGCCGCAAGCTAACCCGTACAATTCGTCTTTCTGACATCAGCGCCCGCTTAAAAATTCCACGGGCGTTCCTCCGACTCGTTTTCTCCAGCCCGCCGCATGACCGAAATCCAGCCGCCAGCACTCGCCTTCAGAACCGCGCTTTACGCGATGCTCGGCATCGGACTCGTCAACATGCTCGTGGCGCTCGATCAGACCGTGGTGAGTACCGCGCTGCCGTCTATCGTCGCGGAACTGCACGGCTTCGAGTATTACGCGTGGATCGCGAGCGCGTATCTGCTGGCGTCGGTGGTGACGGTGCCCGTGTTCGGACGTCTCGGCGATTACTTCGGGCGCAAGCGTTTCGTGATCGCCGCGGTGATCACGTTCACCGTGGCGTCGGTGCTGTGCGGACTCGCGCCGGACATGCTGTTTCTCGCGCTTGCGCGCGGCTTGCAGGGCGTGGGCGGCGGCATGATGGTCGGCACCGCGTTCGCCGCGATCCCCGATCTCTTCCCCGATCCGCGTGCCCGCGTGCGCTGGCAGGTGGTGCTGGCGGCGGCATACGGCATAGGCACGGCGGCGGGGCCGTCGCTCGGCGGCTGGATGAGTCAGCACTGGGGCTGGCGCTCGACCTTCCTCGTGAACTTGCCGGTCGGCGCGCTGGCGCTGTACTTCATCTGGGCGCATTTGCCGAATCTGCATCAGCCGCGTGAAGGTGGCGTGAAGATCGACTGGCCCGGCGCCGTGCTCGTCGCGCTCGTGCTCGGCGGTTTTCAGGCGTTGATCGAGGCACTGCCGAAAGGCGGACTGTCGGCTGGCAATCTCGCGCTCGGCGGCGCGGTGATCGTGGGCGCGGCGGCGCTTCTGATTTGCGAGCGGCGCGCGACGCATCCGATCATCCCGCTCGATATTTTTCGTGAGCCACAACTCGTCACGTTGTTCACGCTGTCGTTCCTCGCCGGCTTCGTCATGTTCTCGCTGATCTTCTTCGCGCCGCTTTTGCTGCAGGGCGGCTTCGGCCTTTCGCCGCAGGAGGCGGGGTTGCTCGCCACGCCGATTGCCGCGTGCATTGCGCTTGGCAGCTTCATCAACACGCGTATCGTCATTCATTTGCGCAAGCCGACGATGATCCTCACCATCGGCTTCACGCTGCTGATGCTGGCGTCGGTGGCGCTTGCCTTCGCGCAGGAAACGACGCCCTATTTGTATATCGAGCTGCCGATGGGCGCGGTCGGCATTGGTTTGGGCTTCGTGCTCAACAACATGAATATCTTCGGGCAGGAGATCGCGGGGCGCGAGCGTTTCGGCATCACAACGGCGCTCTTGCAGTCCACACGCATGGTCGGCGGCATGCTCGGAACGAGTATCGTCGGGACGATCGTCGCGCATCATTACGCGAGCGTGGTTTCGCGCACGATCAGCGTTCTGGGTACGAGCGCGGCGTCGCAGTGGCGGCCGCGTTTTATCGACCCGCGCATTCTCGTCGATGAAGCGTTGCGCGACACACTGCTGTCCGAACTGCGCACGGCCGGGCTCGATGCTCCCGCGCTCTTCGATGCTGCCCGCGACGCGCTCGTGCAGTCCATTCACATCGGCGTGATGTTGACCGCAGTGGCCGCGCTGGTGGCGGCGTTGCTCGTGCGGCGGATTTCGCATATCACTTTTCGGCGGGCTGGGGCTTCGGCGAAAGACGCGGCGTAAGGCGCGGCGGTCAGGCTGAACGGCTGCCGCGCTCGAAGTACGATCGGTTGCGCCTTCCACGTTTGATACCTTTCTGGCGCCAGTGTGCTAGCTTTTCGACGCGATCACCGCAGCTACGACACGCGTCGCTCATGCATTCGCGGAACGCTTCCCTCGCGTCGCCGGTCACTTAAATCAAGACGCGCAGCGCCGCACGCGGCACGCTTACTGCGCCCGTTCGTCGACACGTTCATTGCCGCGCGCCCTCGGATTTAGTGAAAGAAGGCGCATCCGGCCTCATCGATACAAGGAGCTGACATGAAGATCACCGGCGAAATGCTGATCGGCGCATCGGCCGTACGAGGCACCGACGCCACGCTGCGCGCCTTCGATCCCGCACGCGACATCGAACTCGAACCCGTCTTCGGCGGTGGCGGCGACGCCGAAGTCGCGCGTGCCTGCGAACTCGCGGATGCCGCATTCGACGCGTATCGTCTCGCGCCGCTGGAAACCCGCGCGCAGTTTCTCGAAGCGATCGCGGACAACATCATCGCGCTCGGCGATACGCTGATCGACCGTGCGCACGCGGAATCCGCGTTGCCGAAGGCGCGAATCGAAGGCGAACGCGCGCGCACGGTCGGACAACTGCGGCTCTTCGCGTCGCTCGTGCGTGAAGGCCGATGGCTTGCCGCGACGCTCGATTCCGCCCAACCCGACAGAAAGCCGTTGCCGCGCTCCGATCTGCGTTTGCAAAAGATCCCGGTCGGTCCGGTGGCCGTGTTCGGCGCTAGCAATTTTCCGCTGGCGTTCTCGGTCGCGGGCGGCGACACGGCGTCGGCGCTCGCGGCGGGCTGTCCTGTCGTCGTCAAGTCGCATCCGGCTCATCTCGGCACGTCGGAACTCGTGGGACGCGCGATCCAGAAAGCCGTTGCCGACAGTGGCCTGCCCGAAGGCGTGTTCTCGCTGGTGGTCGGCGCGGGCAATGCCATCGGCGAGGCGCTGGTGGCGCATCCCGCGATCAAATCGGTTGGTTTCACGGGCTCGCGCCGCGGCGGCCTCGCGCTCGTGAACATCGCGGCGAAGCGCCCCGAGCCGATTCCCGTTTTCGCCGAAATGAGCAGCGTGAATCCGGTCTTCGCTTTGCCGGGCGCGCTCGCCAAGCGCGGCGATACGCTCGCTTCGGGCTATATCGATTCGGTGACATTGGGCGTCGGCCAGTTTTGTACGAATCCCGGCCTCGTGATCGCGCTGGCGGATTCCGATCTCGACGACTTCATCGATCACGCGGCGGCCGCGCTCGAAAAGAAGGGCACGCAGACAATGCTGACCGCGGGCATCGCCGACGCCTACGCGAACGGCGTGAAGGAACGCGACGCGACGGGCGCGGAACGCATTGCAACGGGCAAGCAGGAAGGTGGCGCAGGTGGCAAGGGCGGCGCGTTGCCGGCGCTGTATCGCGTGACGGCGGAGCAGTTCTTGACCGTGCCGCAGCTCGCCGACGAAATTTTCGGGCCCACGTCGATCATCGTCGTGTGTCAGGGCGAGGACGAGATGATCGACGTCGCGCGTCGTTTGGAAGGCCAGTTGACCGCGACCTTGCTGATGGACAACGACGACATCGATCTCGCGCGCCGGCTCATGCCCGTGCTCGAACGCAAAGTGGGCCGCATTTTGGCGAACGGCTTTCCGACCGGCGTCGAGGTGTCGTACGCGATGGTGCACGGCGGCCCGTACCCGGCGACTTCCGACAGCCGTGCGACTTCGGTCGGCGCGATGGCGATCGAACGATTCCTGCGGCCGGTCTGCTATCAGGATTTGCCGGCAGCGCTCTTGCCCGAATCGCTTGCCGATGACAACCCGCTCAATCTCTGGCGCCTGCGCGACGGCGAGCTGGGACCGAATTGATCCACTTGAGCCAAACCGAGGAGACCCCAAGCATGACAAGCAACGAGCGCCGCTATCCCGACCCTGCCGTCCGTGTGCTGGACCCGCGCTTCAATGCGTTGAGGCTGGCATCGGCGTCGGTGGAATGTCTGTATCAGGGCGCGCGATGGTCGGAAGGCCCGGTCTGGTTCGGCGATGGCCGCTATCTGCTGTGGAGCGACATTCCGAACAACCGCATCCTGCGCTGGGACGAAGAAAGCGGGCAGGTCGGCGAATTCCGCAAGCCGTCGAATAATGCCAACGGCAACACGCGCGATCGCGAAGGGCGGCTCGTCACGTGCGAGCATCTCACCCGGCGCGTGACGCGCACCGAGTACGACGGTTCGATCACCGTGCTCGCGGATCAATACCAGGGCAAGCCGCTCAATTCGCCGAACGATGTGGTCGTGAAGTCGGACGGCTCGATCTGGTTCAGCGATCCGCCTTTCGGCATCGACGGCTATTACGAAGGCGAAAAGCAGACGGCGCAATTGAAGCCCGCGGTGTATCGCGTCGACGGCCAAAGCGGCGAGGTCACGCTTGTGTTCGATGGCTTCATCGGGCCGAACGGGCTGGCTTTTTCGCCCGATGAGTCGGTGCTGTATGTCGTCGAATCGCGTTCGTCGCCACGCACGATTCACGCGTTCGATGTGCTCGACGACGGCCGGAAGCTAGGCGAACCGCGCCTCGTCATCGACGCCGCACGCGGTACGCCGGATGGCTTTCGCGTGGATATCCACGGCAATCTTTGGTGTGGCTGGGGTATGGGCGACGCGGAACTCGACGGCGTGCGCGTTTTCACGCCGCAAGGCGAGGCGATCGGACATATCGATTTGCCGGAGCGTTGCGCGAACGTGTGTTTCGGGGGAAGGCATCGCAACCGGCTGTTCATGGCGGCAAGTCACGGCCTGTACGCGCTTTATGTGAATACGCAGGGCGCAAAAGGCGGTTAAGCCATTCAGAATGCGCCGTGTGTGAGCGCGGCGCGTTCAAACCGATGCTTACTTGAAACCTGAACGGGTTCCGGCATCGAGCGCAGCGCCTACGCAATTCAGGCTGTAGCGCGCAGCGGCATCCGCGAGACGAGATAGAGCGATGCCGCGAGCTTGCACACCAGTGCCGCACCGCAAATGACCGCGCCGGTCGGCAACGCATGCCATTGCAGGGCGATGGTCGGCGCCACGAATATGACGGACACGAAGCCGAGCGCGACGGTCATCCAGCGCGCCCACTGCAGTCGCGCGGCGACGCACAGATAGAGCAAGCCGACAAGCAAGCGCGAGACAATCGATGCAGCGAGCGGATGACTCGACGCATCGCCGGGAAATCCAATCGCGATAGCTAGCGCGAGTTCGGCCCATGACAGCGCGTACGCCGCGCCAAGGCACACGAGCGCGGATCTGAAGCGCTGTTCGGCCGCCGTGCGCGGCTCAGGAGGAAGCGTGTTATCTGTTGGGACGGATGCGGCGGTGTCGCTCGCGTAGCTTTCATAGGCTTCGATCGTGGCCATTTGTTCTTCCCCTTGGTCGCGCTTCAGTCGATTAACGCGTTATCCGCGCTGTCGTTCTCATGCCTGTTCTCAGGCGTTTTTTCGTTGCATGACATGAGCATACGGCGTGCCTGAGCGATTGACGTTCGTCGGAGGAACACGCGTTGCTCGCTGAACATCAGCTTTCACCACGACAGGAGCCGAACATGAGCAACCAGAAAGAGCAAAATCCTCACTCCGAGCGCGACGAGGAAGACGTCGACAAAGCCGTGGAAGATACTTTCCCGGCAAGCGACCCGCCAGCAACCGGCGGCGTCACGCGTATCGAGCCGGATGAAGAGAAAGATCAGAAGAAATGAAAAAAGCCACGCTTCGCGCGTGGCTTTTAGTGGCGTCACGCCAGCGTGGCGTCGCGCTACGTTACGACTTGTCGATTTCGAAAAGCCGCGAAGGCCGCATGTGATTCAGGGCGTAATGCTTACGGCCACGCAAGGTGTTGCCATGTGCATCGCGGCTCACGTAAACCTGATTTTCCTCGACGGCGCGAATGCTTGGCGGCACCATCCCGCGGTCGATCACGCGATAACCGTGATCTAGCGCCAGCAATATTCCGTTGCGACCTGGCCGGCTGTCGAATCCGCCAAAGCCGTCGCCTTGCTCGGCGACATGGTTGGCATGCGTCGCGTTCGAATTGATGACGGCATCCGGATCGGTGGCCTGCATCTGCTCATAGCGCTTTGCCTGAATGTTCTTGCCATCGGCATCGACGGTGTCGTCGAGGGTCTCGTCGTTGGCGACGTCGATGCCGCGAGGCCGCGACTCCGGCGTGCCGAGCGGTCCGATATTGCGGTCGGCCTGGCCCGCGCTTTCCTGCTTCGCGCCCGCGCCCGCGCCCGCATGCGCCTCGCGGCCAGACTCGGCCTTCTTCGCATCGCTCATGTTCACGCGCGCAGTCTCTGCGCTCGGCGTCTTGATCGGGCTGTCGGCGGCGCGATCCGCTTGCTTGTCTTGCGACTCGTTGGATTCGGCGTTATTCATTTCCTGCTCCTTGGGAACTGGCTAAACCGTTTTCCCTCACGCAAGACTCGTTCCGGAAATTTGGCGACGGAACTCTAGCCCTTGCAGGCGGGACACTCAATCGTCATCGAATTTTTAAGGCTTTTTTTTCAATGCCAAGCGGATTTCCTGCAAGTATTATTTGGAACCTGCTGGCAGCAAAGCGCGAATGCGGGACGCGAGCAACAAGGAGGGCGCGTCCAATACGGCTGCTGGTTGAGCAAGTCATACGAACGAGCAGGGCACTTCACACAGGTGACTCATGCAACAAGATGCAGCCTTTTCACATCGAGGCTATCTACTCAACTGTGCGCCAGCCAGGACGGGGGATGGCAATTATCAGCCGTACGTCGTGATCTCGCGATCCAGCGACGGCGAACTCGTTGCGAACCGATTCTTCCCTGCGGACTTGCGATTTCGCAACGAGGGGGAAGCCATCGCGCACGGCCGCGATTGGGCCGTCCGATGGATTGACGCAAGTCACGTGACCGTTTAATCCGCGGGCCGTACACGCAGCACGCTTGCGCAAAACCGTTTACGCTTAGCGTTCATCCGCCGCCACTGCGCGGCCTCCGAACGCCAGCCCAGAAGACATGCAGAACAAGTCCTTACCCGAGCAGGCAGCGCCATCCGATTCTTCCACTCACGCGCCCCACGAATGGGGCTTGTCGCGCATCGTCGCTGACTTACGCCAATCGCGCGAGGAACTGCATCGCACGCGGCATCCGCTTGGCATACGTGAGTTGCCTTCGCGCGAGGCGATCGTGAGGATCGTCAACGGCCTGCGCTCCGCGCTCTTTCCCACGCACTACGGCGCGCCTGATCTGACCGATGAAAGCGTCGACTACTATGTCGGCCAGACGCTGGAAACCACTCTGCGTCTCTTGCATGAGCAGATTCGCCGCGCGCTGCGCTTCTTGCCCGAGCATCGTGAGACGGGCGAAGCGGAGGTCACGGCGCAAGCGTTCGCCATTGCGCGCGAGTTCGGCTCGCAGTTGCCGGAGATTCGCGCGCTGCTCGTCAGCGACATTCAGGCTGCCTTCACGGGCGACCCCGCCGCGCAGCACATCACCGAGATTCTGCTGTGCTATCCCGGCATCTGGGCGATGACGCATCACCGGCTCGCGCATGCGTTGCATCGGTTGGGCGTGCCGCTGCTCGCGCGCTTCATCAATGAGATCGCGCATTCGCTGACGGGTATCGACATTCATCCGGGCGCGACCATCGGGCCGAGCTTCTTCATCGATCACGGCACGGGCGTGGTGATCGGCGAAACGGCCGTGATCGGCCGGCATGTGCGCGTGTATCAGGCCGTGACGCTGGGCGCAAAGAGCTTTCCCTCCAGCAGCGACGGCGTGCTCGTGAAAGGCAACGCGCGGCATCCGGTTGTCGAGGACGATGTCGTGATCTACGCGGGCGCGACCATTCTCGGGCGCGTAGTCATCGGCAAGGGCTCGGTAATCGGCGGCAACGTTTGGCTCACGCACAGCGTGCCGCCGGGCAGCAGCGTTTCGCAGGGCAAGATCCGCGAAGGCAGCGGCGCCGATTCACCGGGCAACGGTTACGGCGCTTGATAGCTCTAAGTGTTCGAGACGTTGAACACGCTTTGAGTGCCGACGATAGACAAGAACTCACGCCGCGTCGATGGGTCGTCGCGGAACGAGCCAAGCATGCGCGACGTAACCATCGACACGCCCGCCTTGTGCACGCCGCGCGTCGACATGCATTGATGCGCGGCTTCCAGAATCACGCCGACACCGAGCGGTTGCAGCACTTCGTTGAGCGTATCGGCAATCTGCGCGGTCATCTTCTCTTGAATCTGAAGGCGCTTGGCGAAGGCGTCGACCAGACGCGCGAGCTTGGAAATGCCAACCACGCGTTCTCGGGGCAGATACGCGACGTGCGCCCGCCCGATGATCGGCACCATGTGATGCTCGCAATAACTCTCGAAGCGAATGTCCTTCAGGACGATCATCTCGTCGTAGCCCTGCACTTCGGAAAAAGTGCGGGCAAGGATTTCATGCGGGTCTTGCTGATAGCCGGCGAAGAACTCTTCATACGACCGCACGACACGCGCCGGGGTGTCGAGCAGGCCTTCGCGACGCGGATCGTCGCCCGCCCAGCGCAAGAGAACGCGCACGGCGGCTTCGGCTTCCTCGCGGGACGGACGATCGGCCGATTTAGCGTGGATGTCCGAATCGGAAAAATGGGTTTTGCGCGGGGCGCTCATTATTAGCTCCTTTCACATCGAAAGTGCGGATAGCACCCCTGTATTGTTCCATGTTTTCGGACCCTATCAGGGGTCAGGTCTTTCCTCCACCGTCGATGCCTGAGCCCGTCCGCCAGACTTGCTTGCCGTCTTCGGTGAGCGTGCCGCTACTGTTGTCTTTGTCAGGCTCGGTGCCCGGTTCGGCCAGATGGCCGCCCGGTTGCTCCTGCGCGGGCTGCTTCTCGCCCTTGCGCTGCTCGATGCGCTCCTCTTGCGAACGTCCCGCGTAATTGTTGCTGCCTGCATTAGTCATGGCGCTTCTCCTCGATTAAGTTACGACCAGAAGCGCGCAAGAGCTATACCTAAGCGGGTTTGTTTTCCGCGCCGCCAACCACCATCCACGACACGCCGAACTTGTCCTGCACCATGCCGAAGCGCTTGGCGAAGAACGTCTGCGTGAGTGGCATCTGCACCTGTCCGCCGTCCGATAGTGCGTGGAAGAACTTTTCGGCTTCCTGCTCGTCTTCCGTAGAAAAGGACAGCGACACGCCCTGGAAATTCGGCTTGCCGCTGCACATGCCGTCGGACGCCATCAGCATGAACTGGCCCACTGTAAAGGCCACATGCATGACCTTGTCTTCCGACCCAGGCGGCATGCCGCAACCGCTCGCGGCCTCGTTGCCGCCACCGGACTTGCCGGCGTCAGGGTTGTCGCGAAAGCGCATCATCATCAGCACTTGTGCGCCGAGACTCTCGCGATAAAACGTGATCGCTTCTTCGCAGCGGCCTTCGAAGAACAAATAGGGTTGCACTTGCATGTCTGCTCCTTGAGTAATGCGTGAGTTGCCAGGTGAATTACTGGGACTCGTCGGGGTCCATGTCCATTGTCAATGGCACCGACGCGTGTTCGTGCACGACGCGCCAGTCGCCGTCGATTCTTCTGAAGCACACGGTTGCACGCACGACGTCGTCGCGCCCGCCCGCGGCCACGCGATTCACCGCATGCGCGAAGGCGAGATCGCCGCTCACCGCCACGTGCAGATCGCGCACCTCGAACACGAGCGGGCCGCTGATGCTGTCGAACCAGCGCTGCCAATGCTCGCGATACAGCTCGACGCCTTTAAAGGATGCGGGCGGCACGACATCGAACACGACGACATCCGCCGCGTAATGAGTCACCAGCGCAGCCGCGTCTTTTGCAAGCACGGCCTGACGCCACGATTCCGTGAGTTCACGGATGCGTGCTTCATCTTGCGCACGTTCGTTCTTGACGACCATGACATTCTCCTCGATGACGTTGAACCTGAGTCGTGACAATGCAACGACACAGCCTTTGTTTCAGGCGATATTTTTGTTTGTGTACACCGTCCACAAAAAATAGCAGAGATAATGGACAGTGTCCACATAGGTAAAGCCTCGCTTATAAAAATGACAAAAGCCAAGCCGCGCAGCACGTATCGACATGGCGATTTGCGCCGCGCAATGATCGATGCCGGCATTGCGCTCGCACGCGACGGCGGGCCGGACGCCATCGTGCTGCGCGAAGTCACGCGGCGCGCGGGCGTGGTGCCGAACGCCGCGTATCGTCACTTCGGAAGCAGGCAGGAGTTGTTGACGGCCGTGCGTTCCGCGGCGTTATCGGCGGTCGCGCAAGCAATGGAGGAAGAACTCGCCGCGCGGCCGAAAAAGCGCAAGCGTGCCGATGCCGCGAAGGCGGGGCTACGCGCGGTCGGCGTCGGTTATCTGCGTTTCGCGCAGACCGAGACGGGTCTCTTTCGCACCGCGTTCACCGCGCCGCCGACCGAGTGGGGCGAGCATGAAGCCTTGTATGGCGTTGGGCCGGGCGGGCTCGATCCCTTTCAGTTGCTGAGCCGCGCACTCGATGAGATGGTGGATGCCGGCGCGCTCGATCCGTCAAGCCGGCCAGAAGCCGAATATCTCGCGTGGAGCGCGGTGCATGGCTTCGCGCTGTTGCTGATCGAAGGGCAGTTGCAGGGATTGCCCGGCAAAGCCATCGAACCGCTTGCCGAGCGCTTGCTCACGATGGTGGAGAACGGTTTGTAATCGCCATGAAAAAAGGCCGCGAGACAATCGCGGCCCTTGGCAGAAGCGAACGCTGGTTACACTCGTTCTATCTTTCCGGACGCAGGCTCGACCACGCTGAACAGCAGCAACAGACAAAGCAGCGACGTCCCGAGCATGTAAAGGAATACACTGGTCCAGCTATAGCTGTCGAGCAGGAAGCCCACCACGAGCGGTGCGCACGCGCCGCCTATCTGCCCGAGCGAATTGACGATACCGAATGCAGTCGGATACGTCGCCTTGCTTGCAAGTCCCATGGGATACGCCGAGTATCCCGCGAAGCCGATGCCGAGCATGAGGCCCGAGAGAATCAACGCTGCGCCGAGATAGACCACGCTGTCCGGCGCGTCGATGAGCGCGAACATCATGAGCATGGTGCCGAGCGCGCCGAGCATCATCATTGGCTTGCGGCGGCCGCCGAGCAGACGGTCGGAGATCAGGCCGCCGAGCATGTTGCCCGCCACCGCGCCGATGAACGGCGCCGAAGCGAGAAAGCCCATCTTCACCGAGGCAAAACCCTTCACGGTGACGAGATACGTGGGGATCCACGAGATGAAGATGTTGCTGATGCCGATCATGCAGCCATACCCCAGCGCAATGCCGAAGATATTCCACGAGCGGAACACTTGCCCGACCGTTTCCAGCGGCGCCACGCGCTTCGTGCGATTGATGCCGTCGAGCCAGGGCATGGGCTCCATTTCGCCACGGCGCACGAGCTTGCCGGTCGAGCCATCGGTGGCGGATTCATCGAGAATATAGCGGCGTTCCGCAGGCGAGCAGAAGCGGTTTTCGCTCGGCGAATTCGTGACGAGAAACATCCATGCGACGGCAAAGAGAATGCCCGGAATGGCGAACACATAAAAGATTTCGCGCCAGCCCCAGAGCTGGATCACGATGATGCACACCGAAGGCACGATCAACGGTCCGAGCTTCGATGCGGCGATCCAGAGTCCTGCCGCCGTGCCTTTTTCGCGCGTCGGAAACCAGCGGTTGATGACGTTCGTGCAGCCAATGCCGAGCGGCCCTTCCGACAGCCCCAGACCCACGCGATACGTCATCAGAAGCAATACCGAGGACGTCGTTCCCATCAAGCCCGTGAAGACCGATGTCAGCAGCATGAAGACGGAAAACAGAATGCCCGTGGTGCGTTCACTGAGCCGTTTGTAGAGCAGGCCAACCGGAATCTGCACGAAACCGTAAGCGAAGGAAAAGAGACTGACGATCATCCCCGCCTCCGAATTGGAGATGTGATATTCCTTCTTGAGATACGGCAAAGCGAAGCCGAAGTTGGCGCGGTCCGCGCACGCGATGGCCCAGATGCAGAAGATCAGGCCCATCACTACCCAGCGATGGCTGGTTCGCTTCTCCGCGATCGGTTCTGCTTTCGCCGCGCCCGCGACGCTGTCGGCATTGTTCATTCGTCTTCCTCCGGTTCATACGGCTTCAGCGCTTCGACGCCTTTTCCGCGCGATGCTGCAACAGATGAATTTCAGCGCGCGTTGCCGCCGAGATAGACCGACTGGGTGGAATGCGATGCAGAAGGGGAAAAGAAGCGGCGTGTTTTCAAGCTGTGTCTCCGATCTGTATGCAAGGCTTTTTTATGGTGTTCCTGCCGGTGAACCCATTGTCGGGGTGGTGATTTTGGGCGTCCAATCTTTTATTGCTATTACCTGATTCCCGGATTGAATCGATCGAGCGATACCTTTGAGAGCACGCCAATAACGGTATCAGTTGATAGCGCTTTGGGATTGGACGCGCCATGCAAAAGGCGACATGATCCGTCGACATCGCGGCCTGGCGCATGGCAGGCGAGACATGACCCAAAGGAGCCACCCAATTGAAGCCGACGAAGCCGAGCATTCTGCAACTGAACCCGATCCTCGTTCCCGCGATCAACGAGACGCTGGAGTCGCTCTACATCATGCATCGTCTCTTTCAGGTGGACGATAAGGACGCGTATATCCGCGAGCATGGCGCTGCGATCGAAGGCGTCATCACGGGCGGCCATACGGGCATCTCCAACGATCTCGTCGACAAACTGCCCGCGCTCAAGGTGATCGCGGTCAATGGCGTGGGCACCGATGCCGTCGATCTCGCGTACGCCCGTTCGCGCGGCATTCCGGTCACAGCCACCTTCGGCGCCTTGACCGAGGACGTCGCGGATCTCGCCATTGGCCTGATTCTCGCGGTGTTGCGTGAAATCTGTCCGGGCAACGACTTCGTGAAGACCGGCAAGTGGCCTGAAAACCCGAGCCCCGCTGCGATTCCGCTGTCACGCCGTTTCAGCGGCAAGCGCGTGGGCATCGTCGGCATGGGCAAGGTCGGACGCGCCATCGCCGTGCGCGCCGCGGCGTTCGGCTGTCCTGTCGCCTATACCGATGTACGCGCCATGGACGACATTGCGCATCGCTTTGTGCCCGACCTGCTGCAACTCGCGCGCGACAGCGACATCCTCGTGCTTGCCGCAGCCGCCGATAAAGCGCAAGGCATCGTCGATGCAGCCGTGTTGGACGCCCTGGGCCGCGACGGCTATCTCATCAACATCGCGCGCGGCAAGCTCGTGGTGGAAAGCGATCTCGTGCAGGCGTTGCAGGGCGGCGTGATCGCGGGCGCGGGTCTCGACGTATTCGTCGATGAACCCAACGTGCCCGCCGAACTCTTCGGCATGGACCGCGTGGTGTTGCAGGCGCATCGCGCGAGCGCGACGGTGGAATCGCGCACGGCCATGGGCGAGATGGTTCTGTCGAGCATCGCGCAGGCGCTTGCCGGGCAGCGTCCCGAAGGCAGCCTGACGACCTGATGCATGCACGGCCGTAAAGCAACGCAGGAGCCACTCGCGAGCCTCGACCTATAATGATCGGCTATTTCGTCAAAGTCGATTCCGCATGCTCGATCTCGGACAAGTGCGTTGCTTCGTCGCCGCCGCGACGGAACTGAACTTCAGGCGTGCGGCTGCGCTGCTCAACATGACGCAGCCGCCGCTTTCCAGGCAGATTCATCTGCTTGAAGAGAATCTCGGCGTCATGTTGTTCGAACGCGTTGGCCGCACGGTCAAGCTGACGCCGGAAGGGCGCGTCTTTCTTGCCGATGCCGCGCGTCTGCTCAATCTCTCCGAGCAAGCGGAAAGCACGGTGCGGCGCGCGAGCAAGGGCAAGACGGGACGCGTGCGGCTCGGCTTCACGGGCGCGGCCGGCTACGAGTTGATTCCGCAACTGCTCGTCGCGGCCAAGCACGCGCTGCCCGATATCGATGTCGTCCTGCTCGAACTCGTTTCCGTCGCGCAGATCGAGGCCTTCGCGGCCAATACCATCGACCTCGGCTTTCTGCGGCCCTTGCCTTCGCGGCAACAGCTCGAATTTCTGCTCATCGACAGAGAGCCGCTGATCGTCGCGCTGCCCGCCGGTCACGAGCTATGCGCTTATGACGAGATCGCCCTGCCGCAACTCGATCAAGAGCCGTTCATCATGCACTCGCCGGTGCACGGCAAATACTTCTGCGACCGCATCATGGGCATGCTCGCGAGGGAAGAAGTGAACCCGCATTTCACGCAATATATCGACCAGACGCCCACCATTCTCTCGCTCGTGCGCGCGGGGCTTGGTCTTAGCATCCTGCCGGCGTCGGCGCAGCGCTTTCATTACGACAACGTCGAGTTCAGGCATATCGCCAACAATCACGTGCAGGCGGAAATGAGCATGGCATGGCGCGTGGATCAGGATAATCCCGCTGTGACGGCCTTCAGACTCATGGCCGCGGATCACTTCGCGAGCCGGGTGCAGGACTGATCGACGCTTGCGCCCCAAGCGCCCATGCGAGCTTCAAAAGCAGCGCTCGAACCGGTTTCCCGCGCGCCGCTTTTTAATGCAATAAGGCCGAAGCGTGCATTTCATCGATAATGACGGCTCGCTCGCCCAACGCACGACTCAGCCCGATTCAAGCCGACTCCCGACCGCGCCCGATGCTCGCCAACTTGCTCGTCCAACTCGTCAACGGTCTCGCCGATGCCTCCGCGCTCTTTCTCGTCGCCTCGGGTTTATCGCTGATATTCGGGGTGACGCGCATCGTCAACTTCGCGCACGGCTCGCTCTACATGCTCGGCGTGTACGTCGCGTACAGCCTGACGAGCCGCTTCGGACAGAGCGTCGCGGGCTTCTGGATGTCGGTGCTGGCGGCGGCGCTCGTCATCGGCGTGCTTGGCGCGCTGATCGAAGTCGGCGTGTTGAGGCGCATCTATCGCGCGCCCGAGTTGTTCCACCTGCTCGCAACCTTTGCGCTGGTTTTGATCTTTCGCGATGCCGCGCTCTATCTCTGGGGCCCCGAAGACCTGTTCGGTCCGCGCGCGCCGCATCTCGCGGGCGCCGTGCAATTGCTCGGTCACGCGTTGCCTTCGTATGACATCGCGCTGATGTGCATCGGCCCGCTCGTGCTCGCGGTGTTGTGGTGGGCGCTGACGCGCACGCGCTGGGGCACGCTCGTGCGCGCAGCAAGCGCCGACCGCGAGATGCTCGGCGCGCTCGGCGTGAATCAGGCGTGGCTTTTCACCGGTGTCTTTTTCGCGGGCGCGTTTCTCGCGGGGCTGGGCGGCGCGCTGCAAGTGCCGCGCATGTCGGCGAATCTCTCGCTCGATCTGGAGACTATCGGCAACGCGTTCGTCGTGGTGGTCGTGGGCGGCATGGGTTCGATACCCGGCGCGTTCGTCGCTGCCTTGCTGATTGCGGAGATCAAGGCGCTATGCATTGGCATTGGGCATGTGTCGCTCGGCGGTATCGACTTTTCCCTGTCGAAGTTCACGCTCGTCGCGGAGTTCGTCGTGATGGCCGTGGTGCTCGTATTGCGTCCGTGGGGACTCTTCGGCCGTCCGCAAGCCATCGCGCGCACTGCCGCGCCCGCCGATACGCCGCTTCGTCCCGCCACGCGCCGCCTGAAAATCGCAGCAGCGGGCGTAATCGTCTTGCTGGCGCTTGCGCCGCTCGCCGCTGGCGCGTTTCCCTACATGCCCGTGTTGCTCGTCGAAATCTTTATCGCCGTGTTGTTCGCCGCGAGCCTGCATTTCATCATGGGACCGGGCGGCATGCATTCGTTCGGGCACGCGGCTTATTTCGGCTTAGGCGCCTATGGCGCGGCGCTTTTCCTGAAGCTCTTTTCGTGGCCGATGGAAGTGTCGCTCGTGCTCGGCCCGCTCATGGCAGGCGTCGGCGCGCTCGTGTTCGGCTGGTTCTGCGTGCGCTTGTCTGGCGTCTATCTCGCCATGCTCACGCTCGCGTTCGCGCAGATCGTGTGGTCCGTCGTGTACCAATGGGATGAAGTCACCGGCGGCAGCAATGGTGTGCTCGGTATCTGGCCAGCGGCGTGGCTGGCGTCGCCGGTTGCGTTTTACTATTTGACGCTCGGGTTCGCGATCATCGGCGTATGGCTGTTGAGGCGCATGCTGTTCGCGCCGCTCGGCCTCGCCATGCGCGCCGGCCGCGATTCGCCGTTGCGTGCGGAAGCAATCGGCATCGACGTCATGCGCGTTCAATGGATGGCGTTCGTCGTCGCGGCGCTCGTGTGCGGTCTCGCCGGATCGCTCTATGCCTTTTCCAAAGGCAATATCTCGCCGGATGCGATCAGCGTCTCCCGATCCGTCGATGGTCTCGTCATGGTCCTGCTCGGCGGCATACAGACGCTATCCGGGCCTGTCGTCGGCGCCGCGCTCTTCACGTGGCTGCAGGATACCGTCGCGCGTCAGACCGACTACTGGCAGGCGCTGCTCGGCGGCGTGATCCTGCTGCTCGTGATCGCGTTTCCGCAGGGCATCGTGGGCTTTGCGCGCGAACGTTTCGGGAAGGCGCAATGACGCTCTTGCGCATCGAGCATCTTTCGAAATCGTTCGACGGCGTCAAGGCTGTCGATAGCGTGTCGTTCGATCTCGCGGCGGGCCAGTTGCTTGCGCTCATCGGGCCGAATGGCGCGGGCAAGTCGACGTGCTTCAACATGATCAACGGGCAGTTGAAGCCTTCGTCGGGATCGATCCGTTTCGACGGTCACGAGATCGCGGGCAAGCGTCCGCGCGATATCTGGCGGCTGGGCGTCGGGCGCACGTTTCAGATTGCCGCCACGTTCAATTCGATGACGGTGCTCGAAAACGTGCAAATGGCGTTGTTATCGCGTGAGCGTCGCGTGTTCAATCCGTTTGCGCGCGTGGCCGCGTGGCGCGAGGATGAAGCGCTCGCACTGCTCGAACTCGTCGGCATGACGTCGCACGCGAACCGTAGTTGCGCGGTCTTGGCGTATGGCGATGTGAAACGCGTCGAACTGGCGATCGCGCTTGCGAATCGACCGAAGCTGCTGTTAATGGATGAGCCCACCGCAGGCATGGCGCCGCAAGAGCGTCACGCGCTAATGGCGTTGACGGCGCGGCTTGCAAGGGAGCGCGATATCGGCGTGCTGTTCACGGAGCACAGCATGGACGTGGTGTTCGAATATGCGGACCGGTTGATCGTGCTGGCGCGCGGCAAGCTGATCGCGGCAGGCGACGCGCGCACCGTACGCGACGATCCGCGCGTGCGCGAAGTCTATCTCGGGGAGGGCAGCGAATGAGTCGATCGAACGCGCTCCTCAAGGTCGAGGCTTTGAACGCATACTATGGCCGCGCGCAGATTCTGTTCGATGTCGGCTTCGAAGTGGGGCGCGGCGAAGTCGTCGCGTTGATGGGCCGTAACGGCGCGGGCAAATCCACGACGATGAAAGCGGTCATGGGCATGCTCGCGCGGACATCGGGCACCATTCGCTTCATGGGCGAGGACATTGCGGGCATGGCGCCTTACCGTATCGCGCGCATGGGGCTTGGCTACGTGCCGGAAGACCGGCGCGTGTTCGGCGATCTCACGGTGATGGAAAATCTCGACACGGGACGCCAGCCGCCGCGCGAAGGTGCGCCGCAGTGGACGCCGGACAAGCTCTTTCGCGTATTTCCGAACCTTGGCGAGATGCGCGAGCGGCGCGGCAGCCGCATGAGCGGCGGCGAGCAGCAGATGCTCACGGTTTCGCGCACACTGATGGGCAATCCGCGCCTCGTGTTGCTCGACGAGCCATCGGAAGGCGTTGCGCCGGTGATCGTGCGGCAAATGGCCGACATGATCCTCGAACTGAAGCGCGAGGGCTTGTCGATCCTGCTGTCCGAGCAGAATCTGAACTTCGCGGAACGCGTCTGCGACCGCGCGTATGTGCTGGAGAAAGGGCAAGTGCGCTATGCGGGCGCGATGCGCGATTTCGTGCGCGACGGCACCGCGCGACGCGACTTGCTCGGCGTCTGACGGAACGAATCGACCAAAGGAGAACGCTTGATGATTACCCGAGCAGGCACGCTGATTCGCCTGACCCTGACTTCCGCCGCCGTGAGCGTGACCCTCGGCGCGTACGCCGACACCATTCGCATCGGCGAGATCAATAGCTACAAGGCGCAGCCTGCGTTTCTCATGCCGTACAAGAACGGCTGGAATCTGGCGCTCGACGAGATCAACGCGGCGGGCGGCATCAACGGCAACAAGCTCGAAGTCGTCTCGCGCGACGACAACGGTAATCCGGGCGATACGGTGCGCGTCGCGCAGGAACTCATCGCGCGCGAACAGGTGCAACTGCTCTTCGGCGGCTACTTGTCCAACACTGGCCTCGCGCTCTCGGACTTCGCCAAGCAGCGGCGCATTTTCTTCCTCGCCGCCGAGCCCTTGACGGACAAGATCGTCTGGCAAGATGGCAACAAGTACACGTATCGGCTGCGGCCATCGACCTATATGCAAGTGGCGATGCTCGTGCCCGAAGCCGCGAAGCTCAAGAAAAAGCGCTGGGCGCTGGTGTATCCGAATTACGAGTACGGACAATCGGCCGTGGCGACCTTCAAGCGTCTGCTCAAGGCCGCGCAGCCGGATGTGGAGTTCGTCGCCGAACAAGCGACGCCGCTCGGCAAGGTGGATGCCGGCGCGGTGACGCAAGCGCTCGCCGACGCCAGGCCCGACGCCATCTTCAACGTGCTCTTTAGCGCCGACCTCGGCAAGTTCGTGCGCGAAGGCAATACGCGTGGCTTGTTCAAGGATCGCGCGGTGGTGTCGTTGCTGACGGGCGAGCCTGATTATCTCGATCCGTTGGGCGCTGAAGCCCCGGTCGGTTGGGTGGTGACGGGCTACCCGTGGTATTCAATCGATACCCCCGCCAACAAGAAGTTCGTCGCGGACTACGAGGCGAAGTATCACGACTATCCGCGGCTCGGTTCCGTGGTCGGTTATACCGCGATGATGTCGCTTGCCAACGGCCTGAAGAAAGCCGGTTCCGCCGATCCCGACAAGCTCGCGGCCGCCTTCAAGGGCCTTGGCGTCGATTCACCGTTCGGACCGATCACCTACCGCAAGCAGGACAATCAATCGACGATGGGCGCGTATGTCGGCGTCACCGCGCTCAAGGACGGCAAGGGCGTGATGACGTCGTATCGTTATATCGACGGCGCGAGCGTGCAGCCATCCGACGACGAAGTGAAGAAACTGCGGCCCGCCGACTGACGCATCGACATTAAAAATGGACTACCTGACAAGCCTGAAGATCTTTCGCACGGTAGTGGAGGCGCGCAGCTTCGCGCGCGCGGCGGATATTCTCGGCTTGTCGCCGCCGGTCGTTTCGCGCGCGATCGCGGGTCTGGAGCAGCGCCTGGGCAGCAGGCTTTTCAATCGCACGACGCGGCAGATATCGCTGACCGAAACCGCCGAGCGCTTCTTCACCGACTGCTCGCGGCTTCTCGACGAGCTTCAGGCAATGGAGGAACGCGCCTCCAATCGCGCGAGCGAGGCGACAGGCCTCTTGCGGCTCGTCGCGCACACCACGGTGATGATGAGCCGCTATGTCCCGCTGATCGCGAGCTTCAGACGCGAGCATCCGCAAGTGCGGCTCGATGTGACGCTGACCGAGCGTCCCGTCGATCTCGTCGGCGAAGGCTACGATCTGGGTATCGTCATGCCGTTCATGTTGTCGAGCGATACCGTGGTCACGCGTCTGCTCGAAACCATTCCGCTTGCGCTCGTCGCCAGTCCCACGTATCTTGCGGCTCATCCGGCGCCGCGTCATCCATCCGAACTCATCGATCACGACTTCGTGCCGATGTCCGCGTCCATCCGCAAACCGGCGCTGACGTTTAGAATCGGCGGCGAGGACGTGATCGTGCCGCTGCGTTACGATACCTCGTCGAACAGCGCCGTCTTCAATCGCGCGATGGTGCTGGAAGGCTTCGGCATCGGCATGTTGCCTGTCGCGCTCGTGCACGAGGAAGTGCAAGCCGGCCGGCTCGTGACGTTACTCGATGCCTACGAACTCGTCGATGGCGCCATCGAATTCAAGCTTGCCTTCAGCACGCGTACGCTTTTGCCCGCCAAGGTGCGCGCCTTCGTCGAACATGCGGTGCGTTTCTGCTCGGACCAAAGCGCAACAGCCCGCCCGCACGCCTGATCCCCGATTCTTTCTCTCCGCGTTATTCACTCATGTCGGCCGCGCAGGTTGACCGGGTGCATATGCACATATAGTCTTTCGAGTCATCATGCGCGGCTCGAAACGCGCGCCATTCCGTTCACTTTCGTGCATATGCACAACGACTCGCAAATGACGACTCCATCGACCAATCTTCCTTCGGCCACTTCGCCCGCAGCGGCCGCGAAGCCGCGCCGGATACCGTGGATGCTGCTCTCGCTAGGGCTTGTCGCGATCATCGTGATTGCGGCTGCGGCATATTGGGCGCTCGTGCTGCGCTTCGTGCAGACCACCGACGACGCCTACGTCGGCGGCGATGTCACCGTGCTCGCCCCGAAGGTCAACGGCTTCGTGACGGATGTGCTCGTCACGGACAATCAGCCGGTGAAGGCAGGCCAGGTGCTGATTCGCCTCGATGCGCGCGACTACGACGCCCGCCTGGCGCAAGCGAACGCGGAAGTGTCGAGCGCGCGGGCCGCGGTCGATGAACTGCGCGCCAAGGACGCGTTGCAGGCGGCGGTCATCAACCAGCAGCAGGCGGAAGTGCGTGCTTCGTCGGCGGAATTGTCGCGCAGCACGTCCGACCGTTCGCGTTATCGGGAACTCGTCAAGGACGACGCGGTGTCGAACCAGATCGTCGAACGCGCCGATGCCGACTATCTCAAGGCGCAAGCGGCGATGGATCGGAGCGGCGCATCGCTCGTCGCGGCAAAACGCCAGTTGACGGTGATCGAAGCGCAGATTGCAGACGCGCAAGCGCGCGTGCAGACCGCCGAAGCCGCGCGGCGCGTGGCCGAACTCAACGTCGAATACACGACGATCCGTTCGCCTGTCGATGGCTACGTGGGAAATCGCACGGCGCGCGTCGGCGTGCTCGCGAACGTCGGGACATCGTTGTTGACCGTGGTGCCCGCCACGGGCCTCTGGGTCGACGCCAACTTCAAGGAAGACCAGCTCAAGAAAATGCGCGCCGGCGATGAAGCCGATGTGAACCTCGACGCATCGAGCGTGCCGCTGACGGGTCACATCGAAAGTCTCGCGCCGGCCACGGGCGCGACCTTCAGCGTGCTTCCCGCCGAAAACGCCACCGGCAACTTTACCAAGATCGTTCAGCGTGTGCCGGTGCGCATTCGTCTGGACGTACCGAAAGGCATGGAGCACGTGTTGCGGCCCGGCCTTTCCGCGACGGTGAAGGTTCATCTCGACAAATCGCGCGGATAAGACGATGACACAGACCGCTCCCTTGGACCCGGCAAGTCAGCCCACGCGTCAGCGCGTGCTCGCGTTCGCGCTGATGTGCCTCGGCTTTTTCATGGCGACGCTCGATATTCAGATCGTCGCGTCATCGCTCAAGGATATCGGCGGCGGTTTATCGGCGAGTCAGGACGAGCTTTCGTGGGTGCAGACGTCGTATCTGATCGCGGAGATTCTCGTCATTCCGATGTCGGGCTGGCTCTCGAAAGTGTTCTCCACGCGCTGGCTATTCGTGGCATCCGCGGTGGGCTTCACCATCACGAGCATGTTGTGCGGCATGGCGTGGGACATCAATTCGATGATCCTCTTTCGCGGCATGCAGGGCGCGCTCGGCGCCGCGATGATCCCGACCGTGTTCACGACCGCCTTCGTGCTGTTCCCCGGCAAACAGCGACTGATTGCATCGACAACTATTGGCGCGCTGGCCTCGCTCGCGCCTGCAATCGGACCGGTGATCGGCGGGTGGATCACCGATCAATGGTCATGGCACTGGCTCTTCTATCTGAACGTCGTGCCGGGAATCGTGGTCGCGGTGCTGGTGCCGAAATACGTGCATATCGATTCGCCCGATCTTTCGCTGCTCAAGAAGGGCGATTACGTCGGCATCGCGCTGATGTCCGGCTTCCTCGGCTGTCTGGAATACGTGCTCGAAGAAGGGCCGCGCAAGAACTGGTTCGGCGACAACGTAATCGTGGCCTGCACCTGGATTTCGGCGATCTGCGGTTTCCTGTTCCTCGTGCATGCGTTCACCGCGAAAGAACCGATTGTCGATCTGCGCGCGCTCGCGGTTCGCAACTTCGCAATCGGCAGTCTGCTCTCGTTCGTGACGGGCATCGGCATCTTCGTGTCAGTGTTTCTGACGCCCGTGTTCCTGAGCCGCGTGCGCGGCTTCGACTCGTTGCAGACGGGTCTCGCGCTGCTTTCCGTCGGCTGCTTTCAGTTGATCGCGCTCGGGGCTTACGCGTTCGCCACGCGCTTCTTCGACATGCGCATCTTGCTGGTTTTCGGGCTCATCTGCTTCGGCGCGGGATGCTTTCTCTATACGCCGCTCACGCATGATTGGGGCTGGCAGGAACTGCTTCTACCGCAGGCGTTGCGCGGCATCGGGCAACAGTTCGCGGTGCCGCCCATCGTGACGATGGCGCTCGGGTCGTTGCCACAGTCGCGGCTCAAATCGGCGAGCGGACTGTTCAATCTGATGCGTAATCTGGGCGGCGCGATCGGCATTGCAGTGAGTGCGACCATGCTCAACGACAGGCTGAATCTGCACTATCTGCGGCTGAGCGAGAGCGTGACCGTTGGCCGGCCTGTCATCGAGCAGATGCTCTCGCGCAGTTCCGCGCATCTCGCCGCCGCCGCCGGCGATGCGCTCGATGCATCGCAAGCCGGGCTCGCTTCGCTGCATGCGCTCGTGTTTCGCGAAGCACTCGTTCTGACTTTCGCCGACTGCTTCTATCTGCTCGCGCTGTGCTTTCTCGTCGGTATCGTCAGCGTGATTTTTTCGAAGCCGATTGCAAGCGCGCCGCCTTCGTCCGATGCGCATTGAGTGAATACGACCATGAAGAAGCTTCTCATCGAATTACTGGCCTTGAGCGCGTTTAGCGTGTTGAGTGCTTGCGCCGTGCAACCCGCGACGCGCGCCGATCTTCCGGCGACGGTTCAGACGACGGCTCCTGTCGATTGGAACGTGGAAGTGCCCGCCAATACCGCCGATCCAGCGGCATGGTGGAATCAGTTCAACGACCCGGTGATGCATGAACTCGTCGCGTCGGTGCTGAACGGCAATCTCGACCTCCAGGCCGCAGTGGAGCGCGTGAAGCAGGCCGAGGCGCTCACCACGCAACGCCGCGCTGCCTTGCTGCCGCAACTCGATGCGAACGTCACGGCGTCCGATACGCGCCAGAACACGCCGCCGCCGCTTGGCTATGTGCGTCAGGCGGGCGTCGGTCTTGCACTGAGTTGGACGCCGGATGTGTTCGGCGGCGAGCGGCTCGAATTGCTGGCGGCGCAGGCGCAACTGGTCGGCCGCGAACACGCGTCGGATCAACTGCGTCTTGCCCTCGCTGCCGATACGGCCGTCGCTTACGTCGATTTACGTTGGGCGCAGGCCGAACTCAAGATTCTGCAAGACAACGAGGCGATCCGCGAACGCGCGCTGAAGCTCACGCAACGCCGCCTGCAATTCGGCTTGTCGACGAAACTCGACGTGGCGCGCGCGCAGAATCAGCTCAGTGATCTGCAATCGCGCATGCCGCGCACGCAGTCGACCATTCAGCATCAGTTGAGCCTTATTGCCGTGTATTCGGGCCGCACGCCGGAGTCCATCGACCAACTGATGCTCGCCAATCCCGGCGCATCGCCCGTGATTCCCGTCCCTGCCGAGGGCGCGCCGCAATTACTGCCTTCCGAAGCGCTGCTGCGTCGACCCGATGTGCTGGTGGCCTACGCGACGCTTCAGCAACGCGCGGCGGAAGTGGGCGTCGCGCGCGCGGAGCGCTATCCGAAGTTCTCGCTGCGCTTGTCGGATGGCTTGCTTGCATCGTCGTATCTCGGCTTGCCGACGCTCACCGACAACCTGTTTTCGGCCGCGCTCAACGCCACGAGTCCGATTTTCAACGCGGGGCGTATCACGGCCGAGATCGAACAGAACGAGAGCAGGATGCGCGAGTCGGAACTGCATTTGCGGCAGACCCTGCTCGAAGCGCTCAAGGACGTGGAAGATACGCGCAGCGACCTCATCAGCACGACGGAGCAGAGCGCGAGATTGACCGACGCGCTCGGTGCATCGGGACAGTCGCTCACGCTTTCGACGCAGCTCTACAAGGGAGGCGCGGCAAGCTTTCTGGATGTGCTCGATGCCCAACAGTCCTATCTGCGCGACGCCGATGCGCTGAACCAGGCGAAGCGCGAGCACGCGCTCGCGGCGGTGGCGCTGTATCGGTCGCTCGGCGGCGGCTGGAGCGTGACTAACGATGACGATCCCATCAAGACAGCGAGTCTCAAGGAGAACACGAAATGAGCTTGATCGACGAAACCGCACCCGGCCTCGACGGCCTCGCTCAATTGCGCCGGCTGATCGCTAGCGGCCGCAAGCCCGGCATATTCGAGTCGCTCAGGCTCGACTTCGTGGAAGTGGAAGCGGGCAGGGCCGTGTTCGAAGGCATACCGGGCGATCATGCGTATAACCCGATCGGCACGGTGCATGGCGGGTACGCGGCCACCTTGCTCGATTCGGCATGTGGATGCGCGGTGCATTCGTGTCTGACCGCGACACAGGCCTATACGACGCTCGAGTTGAAAGTGGCCTATCACAAGGCCGTGACGCGCGATTCCGGTTTGGTGCGCGCCGAAGGACGCGTGCTGACGATGGGGCGGCGCGCGGCGTTTGCCGAAGCGACGCTCAAGGACGCGAGCGGGAGGTTGTTGGCTTCGGCGACATCGACGCTGCTGGTCATCGAACGGTGAGAAGGCCCGGCATCCTCGAATCGGGATGCCGGGCAGTGGCGCTTACTTCACGCTCTGCAACACCTTGCGCACCGTGCCGAAGATATGATCGATCTGATCGTCCTCGACGATCAGCGGCGGCGAGAACGCGAGGATATCGCCGGTGTAGCGCACGAGCACGCCTGCCTCGAAGCACTTCACGAACACTTCATACGCACGCGCACCCGGCGCGCCTTCACGCGATTCTAACTCCACGCCCGCGACGAGTCCGAGATTGCGGATGTCCTTCACATACGGCGCATCGCGCAACGCGTGCACGGCGCTTTCGAACTTCTCCGCCTTCGACGCCGCGCGCTCGAACAACTTGTCACGCGCGTACAGATCGAGTGTCGCGACAGCCGCCGCGGTTGCAACAGGGTGTGCCGAATACGTATAGCCGTGGAACAGTTCGATCGCGTTCGCCGCGCCTGCATCGACGATTGCGTCGTGCACCTTGCGATGCGCCGCGACCGCGCCCATGGGAATGGTGGCATTGTTGATGGCTTTCGCCATGGTGATGAGGTCCGGCGTCACGCCGAAATACTCGCTCGCCGTGGCCTTGCCCAGACGCCCGAAGCCGGTGATGACTTCGTCGAAGATCAGAAGAATGTTGTGTTTCGTGCAAATTTCGCGCAGCTTCTGCAAGTAGCCCTTCGGCGGCACCAGAACGCCAGTCGAACCTGCGAGCGGCTCGACGATGACCGCGGCAATCGTCGATGCATCGTGCAGCGCGACGATACGTTCCAGTTCTTCCGCGAGATGCTCACCCCACGCGGGCTGACCCTTGGAAAACGCGTTGTGCGCGAGGTCGTGCGTATGCGGCAAGTGATCGATCGACGGCAACAGCGCGCCCGAGAACGTTTTGCGATTCGGCGCGATGCCGCCCACCGAGATGCCGCCGAAGCCGACGCCGTGATAACCGCGCTCGCGGCCGATGAGACGCGTGCGCTGACCTTCGCCGCGCGCGCGATGGTAGGCAATCGCGATCTTCAACGCCGTATCGACGGATTCGGAACCGGAGTTCGTGAAGAAGATGCGATCCAGTCCTTCGGGCATCAGGCCCGCGACCTTGGTGGCCGCCTCGAAGGCAAGCGGATGGCCCATCTGGAAGGTCGGCGCGAAATCGAGCGTCGAGAGCGCCTTCTGCACCGCTTCGACGATCTCGTCGCGGCAATGGCCTGCGTTCACGCACCAAAGGCCCGCGCATCCATCGAGAATTTCGCGGCCGTCCGTCGAGCGGTAGTACATGCCTTTCGCGCTTTCGAGCAGGCGCGGTGCGGCCTTGAACTGGCGGTTGGCGGTGAAGGGCATCCAGAACGACGAAAGGTCTTCGATGACGGGGCGGGCATTCATATCAAGTCTCCTCAAGGAACGGTCACTCTATTCCTCGACAAAATGGCGAGGCATAGACAGTTGGTTCACTGCATTGCCAACTGTGCTGGCAAAATGATGCAAACTGTAGTGGCGAGCGCGGCGCATATTCATCCACTCCCGCGTGTTTCGACTATCCATATACATGATAGAACTCAGGCTCGAACGCGGCTCGCGTCATGCGCCGACGCTCGTCGAACAACTCGTGCAGGCTTTTTCGGGCGCTATCGAGGCCGAGACGCTGCGCGCGGGCGCGCTTTTGCCCTCGGTGCGCCGGCTGGCCGAGTCGCACGCGCTCAGCACGTTCACGGTGACCGAAGCGTATGGCAGGCTCGTGTCGATGGGTCTTGTCATCGCGCGGCGCGGTTCGGGGTATCGCGTGGCGGTGCGCCAGAAAAGCGAGCGCGTGCGGGCTGTCGAATGGCAGCCGCCTAGTCTCACGGCGACCTGGCTGCTCTCGGATGTCTTCGCGGATCATTCCGTGCCGATCAAATCCGGCTGCGGCTGGCTGCCGAACGAATGGGTCAACGAAAGCGGTTTGCAGCACGCGTTGCGCGCGGTGAGCCGCGTGCCGGCGGCGCGCATTGCCGATTACGGGCGGCCTTATGGATTTGCGCCTCTGCGCGAACGCATTGCGGAGCAGCTCGACCGGCACGGCCTGCCCGTCGATGCCGCGTCGAACGTACTGTTGACGGCCGGCGCCACGCAGGCGCTCGATCTGATCGTGCGCACGCTGCTGCGGCCGGGCGATGCGGTCGTCGTCGAAGATCCCGGCTACTGCAATCTGCTGCAGATTCTGCGGCTCGCGGGTCTCGACGTGCATGGCGTGCCGCGCACCGTGGCGGGCATCGATACGGAAGCGTTCGAGCGGATTGCAATCGAGCATCGGCCGAAAGCGGTTTTTCTCAATACGACTCTGCAGAACCCGACGGGCGCGACGTTCAGCATGGCGTCGGCGTTTCGTCTGATGCAGATTGCGGAGCGCCACGGCATGTGGGTCGTCGAGGACGATGTCAATCGTGAACTCGCGCCGCCCGGCGCGCCCTTGCTCGCGGCGATGGAAGGGTTGCACCGCGTGCTGTATGTCGGCGGTTTCGCGAAGACCATCACGCCTTCGTTGCGATGCGGTTATGTCGTCGCCGAGCGCGAAGTGCTGCGCGAACTCGCGCGCACGAAGATGGCGGTGGGACTGACATCGTCGGAGACGACTGAACGAATCGTCGAGAAAGTGTTGACCGAAGGCCGCTACGCGCGGCATGTCGAATTCGTCGTGGAAAAACTGAAGGACGCGCACGCGCTCGTGGAGGAGCGCATGGATGCGCTCGGCATAGCGCTGTTCCGCCGGCCGCGCGCGGGGCTGTTCGTATGGGGCGAATTGCCGATCGATCCCGCCGATTCAGGCGACATCGCAACGCGCGCGTTATCGCATGGAATCTGGCTCGCGCCTGGCTCGTACTTTCGCCCGGGCGACGCCGAGAGCGCGTCGTTCCGCTTCAACGTCCCGTATTCGATGGACGATTCGCTGTGGTCGTTCCTAGAAGGCGCGATTACGTAGGCACCCGCGATGCAGCCTCAAGCACTTCCGCTGGACTCATGCGTGCGCTGCCTCGCGATGTTCGCGTTGCGTGGCGGCGTCACCGCTGCGCTTACGTCGGAAGGATTGCGCAGACCATGCCGTGTCTCGCGCGACGCGGCCAAATGCGCCTGTAGCCGCTCACACACGTCTTTTCTGCGTACGGGATTGAGCGGATCGCACAGACGAATGGTGAGCGTGCAAGCGTCGATATGCTTGAGACGATTGGTGGCGGGCTCGGGCGCCTCCCACAGCACGACGGTGTGCGTGCCATCGGAAACCTGCACGACCTGAAAACGTGCAAGATCGATCTTGGTCAATTCATGCGGTTCGATCGCCTGATGCATGGTGTCCTCGACATTAGCCGGCTGGGTGAGCGAGAGCAATGCAAGCACCATGCCGAGATGCGCAAAGCACGTCGGATGGTCGAGCGCGTTTCGAGGCGCATTCGCCCGCGTGCAAAAAGGACAACGCGCGCTTCAAACTACGCGCCCCGTCTTCGTGCACGCGTCATTTCCTGACCGCAACGAAGGCCGCAGTCGTGTAGGGCACAGTGACGACATCCTTGCCGCGCAACTCCGGTTCGGCTTCGATCAACGCGCGTGCTTCATCGTCGATGAGCACGCGTTCCGCTTCCGGCAACGCCGCGATAAAACTGGTCGAGCGCACGCGATGCACGATCACATCGTCGGGGGAACCGGTGTGTCCGATCGAAAAATGGGTTTCGGCGAGCGCGTCGAAACCTTTATGCGGAAACGCGTGGCGCCATTCGCCTGTATAAAAGCGCGGCGCATCGCCCTCGTAGCGGTTCACGATGGCGTCGAGCTTCGCCACCCACGGCACACGAAAGTCGCGCAGATTCCAGACGAGGCCGAGCTTTCCGCCCGGCTTCAACACGCGATGAATCTCGCTCAACGCTTCGCCGTTCGCAAACCAGTGGAACGACTGTGCGCACACGACGGCATCCACCGATGCATCGTCAAGCGGAATGGCTTGCGCGGCGCCTTCCAGCACTTCCACACCCGGCTGCGCGGCGGCGAGCTTCGCGCGCATCGAAGCGACGGGTTCGACGGCAATCACGCGCGCGCCGGTTGCAACGAGGCGCGGCGTGAACTTGCCCGTGCCCGCGCCCAGGTCGACGACGCTCGCGCCCGGCCGCAAGCCGAGCGTCTCGGCGAGCCAACCCGCGAGTTCGGGCGGATAGTCGGGCCGTCCGCGCACGTAGCTATCCGCGTTCGCCGTGTAGCCGACGCTTGCGGCCTGATGAACGTTGGTCATGGCAGCTCCTTCATTCGCCATAGATATCGAAATCGAAATACTTTTGCTCGATGCGCTTGTACGTGCCGTCCTTGATCATCGCGGCGATGGCGCCATCGAGCTTCTCCTTCAAGTCGGTGTCTTCGCGACGCAAGCCGATAGCCGTGCCCGGTCCGAAGATCGCGGGGTCTTCCAGCGCGCCGCCTGCGAATGCGTAGGGCTTGCCGCGCGGGGTATCGAGAAAGCCGCGTTCCGCTTGCACCGCGTTTTGCAGCGACGCGTCGAGCCGGCCCGTGAGCAGATCCGCATAGACCTGATCCTGATCCGCATACGACACGATGGTCACGCCCTTCGCGCCCCAATGCGCCTTTGCGTATGTCTCTTGCATCGACCCTTGTTCGACGCCCACGGACTTGCCCGCGAGCGATTCGGCCGTAGGCTGGATCTTCGCATCGCGCTTCGAGACGAGACGCGTGGGAACGTGGAAGAGCTTGCTCGAGAAGGCGATCTGCTTGACGCGCGCGGGCGTCATCGACATGGTGGAGAGCACGCCGTCGAACTTGCGCGACTTGAGGCCGGGAATCATGCCGTCGAAGGCGTTTTCGACCCACACGCATTTTGCTTCGAGCCGCCGGCAGAGTTCGTTGCCGACATCGATATCGAAGCCGACGAGCGTTCCATCGGGCGCTTTCGATTCGAACGGCGGATAGCTCGCGTCCGTGCCGAAGCGAATGGTCGACCAGTCTTTCGCATGCGCGCTGACGGCTACAGTCAGCATGGAGCCCAGCAACACCGTCAACAGCCTCTTCACGATTAAGTCCCTTGTTTGAGTTTGATTGCTTGTGACCGCCCTGGGATTATAGAGGCTCGTGCAGACGAAAAAACGGCCGCGTGATAGCGGCCGTTCGTTATTGCTGAGACATCGAAGCGCTCAACTCGCGCGCACTTCCACGCGACGCGGCCGCGCTTCTTCACGACGCGGAATGGTCAGCTTCAGCACGCCGTTCTGCAGGTTCGCATCGATCTTCGCGGTGTCGAAGTCGTCGCTTATCGTGAATGCGCGTGCAAAGCGCGGCACGCGCAATTCGGCGTGATGCACACGCAGCGACGCCGTGACAGGGACGATTGCCTCGGCTTCGATGGTGAGACGCGAGTCATGCACTTTCACATCGAGTTTCTCGCGGGGCACGCCGGGCAGGTCGGCCCACAGCGTGATGCCCTGACTATCCTCGACGATATCGACCGCAGGCGTGACCGTCGTGCGGCGCACGGTGTCTTCCTTCTTGCGTGCAACTTCGTTTGCCTGACGCTCGGTGATTTGCGTGGTGTCGTTCATCATGTTCTCCCTGTGCCTTACTGAATGGTGATGGCGCGCGGCTTGGATGCTTCGCGCTTGCCGATGACGATAAACAAGGTGCCGTTTTCATAACGCGCTTCGACCTTGTCGGCATCCGCGTTTTGCGGCAGTTCGATCACGCGGCGAAACGCGCCCGTGAAGCGTTCCCTCGCGTAGGTGCGCGAGCCTTCGGTCAATGCTTCGGCGCGCCGTTCGCCGCTGATGGTGAGCAGGCCTTTGTCGACCGTCACGTCGAGCGATGCCGGCTCGACGCCCGGCACGAATGCCACGACTTCGATGGCTTCGTCGGTGCTGCCGACGTTCAGCGAGGGAAACGCATCCGCGCGGCTGGCACGAATGCTGGAAGGCAGATTGCCGAGAAGCGAAGACATCTGCCGTTGCACGCGGTTCAGATCGCTCAGGAAGTCGCCGCCAAAATAAAAGTCACTCATGATTCGGTCTCCGATGTTACGGCCGTCAAGCCGGCAGCAGGAAGTTGAGATATGTCACCATGACAGCGCGCTGGTTCGCTGCCTCTGCATGCAAGGTAGGTGCGACGGCTATCGTTTCAATATCGAAAAGCGTATTTTGGGCGGGAATATTTATTCGCTTTCGTGCTCTTGAAATGAGCGTCGGCGCGCCTAGATTGAACCGTTTCGGCATGCGCCAAGCTCTTACAATGAAGTCCGACAGTTCAGACGAGGAGACGAGACATGAAGGTGTGCATTTATGGCGCAGGCGCGATCGGCGGCTGGATCGGCGTGAAGCTCGCGCAGGCGGGTTGCGATGTCAGCGTGGTCGCACGCGGCGCGACACTAAACGCCATTCGCGCGCACGGTCTGCAACTCGTCGAGAAAGATGCGACGCATGCCGTGAAGGTCGCGGCGAGCGCATCGCCCGAAGAACTCGGTGCGCAGGATCTCGTCGTGGTGGCGGTGAAAGCGCCCGCGATGGAAGCCGTGGCCGTGCAGATCGCGCCGCTTTTGAGCGAAAAGACCACGGTTCTGAGCGCGATGAACGGCGTGCCGTGGTGGTTCTGCGAAGGCCTGGGCGCCGATTTCGCGGGCAAGCGGCTGAGCTCGATCGATCCGCACGGCGCCATCGCCGACGCCATTCCGGCCGCGCAAACGGTGGGCTGCGTGGTCCACGCGAGTTGCTTGGTCGAAGCGCCGGGCGTGATCCGGCATCATCAAGGCAAGGGTCTCATTCTCGGCGAGGCGGCGGGGCGGTCGGGCACGCGTGCCGAAGCGCTCGTTTCGCTCTTCACGAAGGCCGGTTTCGACGCGACGCTCTCGCCGCAGATTCAGCGTGACGTGTGGTTCAAGCTCTGGGGCAACATGACGATGAACCCGATCAGCGCGATCACCGGCGCGACCACCGACCGCATCCTGAGCGACGATCTCGTGCGCGGCTTCGTCACGAACATCATGCTGGAAGCGAAGGAAATCGGCGCGCGCTTCGGCATTCCGATCGAGCAGAATCCGGCGGATCGCCATGCCGTGACACTCAAGCTCGGTGCAATGAAAACCTCCATGCTGCAAGACGTGGAAGCGCGCAAGGCCGTCGAACTGGATGCGCTCGTGGCGTCGGTACGCGAACTGGGCGCCATGACCGGCGTCGCCACGCCTTTCACCGACGCCTTGCTCGGCCTCGCGCGTCTGCATGCGCGCACGCTGGGCCTTTATCCCGCATAACGACACAACGGCATAACGGCATGACGACACGTCAAAGGATGGCGATGGATCAGCACAACGCGCCAGAAGGCCGAAGCGAACTCACGGAAATGCGCGACATGCTGCGCGAGTTCGTGCGCGAGCGGGACTGGAGCCGCTTTCACTCACCGAAGAATCTGGCGAGCGCGCTTTCAGTCGAAGCGAGCGAATTGCTCGAACCGTTCACATGGCTGGCCAGCGGCGACAAGAGCGAGCTGGACGAGACGAAGCTCGTGGCGATTCGCCACGAAATGGCCGACGTGCTCGCGTATCTCGTGATGCTCGCCGATTCGCTCGACGTGGATCTGCATCGCGCGCTCATCGAGAAGATGGCGTTGAATCGCGCGAAGTATCCGGCGGACATGGTTCGCGGCGATGCCCGCAAATACTCCGAGTACAAAGCCGCAGATAACAAAGCGGATAAAAACAAAGCGGATGAAAACAAAGCGGCCGGGTACAAAGCCTGATGCCGCGCCGTTTCGCGCGCGGTTAAGCTTGTGGATCACCGCCTTCAGAGGATTTGCCGATGGACTTCTCCCTCACGCCCGAGTTGACTGAATTGCAGGCGCGCGTGCGTGCCTTCATCGCCGAAGAGGTCATGCCGCTGGAGAGCGATGCGCGCTGCACGCCGCATGGCCCGGACGAGTCGCTGCGCGCGGAACTGATCGCCAAGGGCCGTCGTGCGGGACTTCTGTCGAGTCACGTATCGCCGGAATTCGGCGGCCTTGGGCTCAATCATGTCGCCAAGGCGATCCTTTTCGAGGAAGCGGGTTATTCGCCGCTCGGTCCGGTCGCGCTCAATATCGCCGCACCGGACGAAGGCAACATGCATTTGCTCGAAGCCGTCGCGACGCCCGAGCAGAAGGAGCGCTGGCTGCGTCCGCTCGCCGCAGGCGAGATTCGTTCGTGCTTTTGCATGACCGAACCGCCGCCGGGCGCGGGCGCCGATCCTTCCATGCTGCAAACGCTTGCCGTGCGCGATGGCGACGGCTACGTGATCGACGGCGGCAAGTGGTTCATCACGGGCGCACATGGCGCGGCGGTCGCGATCATCATGGCGCGTTTCGAGGACGGCCCCGCGACCATGTTCCTCGCCGATATGACGAGCCCCGGCATCGTGATCGAGCGCGCAATGGATTCGCTCGATACATGCTTTCCCGGCGGCCACGGCGTGGTGCGTTTCGAAGGCTTGCGCGTGCCCGCGCAAAACGTCCTTGGTGAAGCGGGCGAGGGGTTCCGATATGCGCAGGTGCGCCTGTCGCCCGCGCGTCTCACGCATTGCATGCGCTGGCTCGGCGCGGCCCGGCGTGCGCACGATGTCGCCACGGCGTATGCGCGTCAGCGTCAGGCGTTCGGCAAGTCGCTCGGCGAACACGAGGGCGTCGGCTTCATGCTCGCCGATAACGAAATGGATCTGCACATCACGCGCCTCGCCATCTGGCATTGCGCGTGGGTGCTCGACCAGGGCGTGCTTGGCAAACACGAATCGAGCGTCGCGAAAGTGGTGTCGTCCGAGGCGTTATGGCGCGTCGTGGATCGTTCGGTGCAAGTGCTCGGCGGACAAGGCGTCACGCACGAAACGGTCGTCGCGCGCATTTTCAGCGACATGCGCGCTTTTCGCATTTACGACGGTCCGTCCGAAGTGCATCGCTGGAGCATCGCGCGGCGTATCTTGCGCGGTCAGCGGCCGCGCGCGGAGTAACGCGCGAGTACCGTGCTCAGGCAGCAGAAACGCTACCTAGTTCGCACCGGTCGCGCGTTGCGCTTGCCGTTGCTGGGAGACGATCTGTCCCGCGCGCATGGCATTGTCGGGATAGTTCAGCCAGTCGTTGGGATCGTAGCCGGCCGCGCGCCAGGCGAGAAACTCCTGCTTGACCTGAGCGCGTGTCTTCGGCGCGGAAGGGTCGCCGATCGGCGTGACCGGCTGGGCGAGCGCGCACGCGGCACATGAGGCGACGGTCGCAAAAAGTATCAGATGGGAAAGACGAAATTTAGATGCCATGGCGATCACCTCGCATCGCGTCGAGCGGTTATTCCATTCTAGGCGACGGACACACGGCGGACACGTTAGAAGCGCCACTTATCCGCATCGAATAGAGGTGTTTTTGGCGAGATAGCCTTGAGTCAATACGGGTGCTTCATTGTCGATCTTCCGTCTATCTCGTGTAAAAGGTTCCGCAATGATCGGCCTCGTCGGATCGGTACCACGCCTCGGGAAACCCCGTGTTGCAATGCAGCATCCCATTGCGTATGCTGTTCTGAGCGGGGCGGCTCACAGCCGCTCAAGAATATCAACAGACATCGACGCAATAACAAAGCGCCCGTTTTCGAGGGCGTTCGTCGAGGAGGCAGGTTAGCCTTACGAACGTCAGCTTGAAGGAGCCGCAAACATGGACTTGACCTTATCGTCTCTGCCGACGCTGCATGTTTTTTATCAGGAAGGCGGCTGGCATTGGGCCATCACCGTCGAACGTGCCGCAGGTGTCGGCATGAAAATCGCCGCTTATAGCGACGAAGGTTTCGATACGGAAGAGGAAGCGCGCGAGGACGGCGAGCAAGTGCTTCGCTCCGACGACTGGCGTTCGCGTCAAATCTTCAGCCGCGGCGAGCGGCAGCAGGGCTGCACATAACGGACGATCGTCGGGCCTCGTTGCTTCTCTGTCTTCTAGCTTCTCTGCGTTTTATCTTCGGCCGCGTTATGCGTGACACGCCGCGCGTCGTTATCGACACGAATCGCATGGGTCGATGTCTCTCTGCTTCTCTCTCTCGATGCACTCCGCTTCGCGATGCCTTGCATGAATTCGCTTCGCTGTGCGGTAGTCTGCGTTTTATCAATCCGCTAAGTCGAGCGCGGTAAAGTTCGAGATGCAACGTGCGTCTTCAGCGCATGCCTTCTCAGCCGCCGATTCGCGGATTACCTACATGAACCACGACGAGCACCAACGGTTTCAACCCAGCCCGAGCCTTTTGGACGCGACGCGAGATAGTTACCGCGAGGCGATTTATCGCATCGATATCGAGCCGGTCGTGGAGATGAAAATCGGCGAGCATAATGCCGATGTTGCTTCACTTCTTTCAAGGCATCATGTCTTTAGCGCGGTGTTCGTGACGGCCTTCAATCCATTCGGACACGTGCTTGAACCGGCGCATAACGCAAAGCGGCAGTGCTTGCTGATCGACCATATCGAACGAGCGGGCTTGCATGCGCTGCCCGGAGCCGGCATCGATCCGAAGGGAAAGTGGATCGCCGAAGCAAGTCTTTTCGTCCTCGGCACGACGCGCCAATTCGCCGATGCGCTTATGCAAAAGTTCGAGCAGAACGCCGTGGTTTATGTCGATGCTGCAGGTCTGCCTTGTTTGCTGTGGCATCCGGTTTATCGTTGATATCGGTATTAGCGGTTGATCTCCATCACTGGGTTTTCTGACTGACCACATCGCATGATTCGGACAGGTGGTGCTATGTGCACGCGCCAGTTGCTAACGTGATCGTCCATAAGACACGCAACGCAATTGCAAGTAATGCGTAGCACGCGACAAACGTAGACAGTTTTCGACACCTTCGTCGACGATGTCTGCATGCCTTCTGCCCGATCGATTTGCCAACACTACCGAACGCTTCGGACCCGATACCGCGTTTTCAGTCCGCGTCTTGCAAGCGTGTGACTTTGTTCTGCTTTTCGTTAGCGACAAGTCCTTCTGTCGAATGTCCGGCGTCCCATCAAAGTAGGAACATTCTGATTGTTACGAACGGTTAATCCGCGAGTAAATAGCGGCCTTCCGCTTCGGGCGTGACCTGCGTTTTGAAATCTTTATAAAACTATAAGAAATGAATAAGCATTCCTACCGGCTGGTTTTCAGTCGCGTGCGACGTATGTTGGTGGTAGTGGCTGAGTTTGCATCGGCCCACGGTAATGGTGCTGCACGGGGAGAAGGTCTTGCACGGCGCGCGCCCGTCGCCTCGATGTTTCAATCAGCTTTTAGCGCAATGGCCTGGGCGGCCATGCTGCTGCTCGGTTCGGCTTCCGGGCTGACGTTTGCACAGATCGTCGCCGCACCCGGTTCCGGCGCGCAGGTCATTCAAACTCAGAATGGTTTGAATCAGGTCAACATCGCGCGACCGTCCGGCAGCGGTGTTTCCGTCAATAATTTTTCACAATTCGACGTACCTGCGAAGGGCGCGATTCTCAATAATTCGCCGGTCAATATCCAAAGCCAGCTAGCGGGATATATCTCGGGTAATGGGAATCTGACACCCGGCAATTCAGCGAAGATCATCGTCAATCAGGTGATGAACAATGCGCCTTCGCAGCTGCACGGGTATTTGGAAGTTGCGGGGCCTAAAGCAGAGGTGGTCGTCGCCAATCCGAATGGCTTGGTAGTCGACGGCGCGGGCTTCATCAACACTTCGCGCGTCATTCTCACCACCGGCACGCCGAATTATGGCCCGAACGGCAGTCTCGCGGGCTTCAATGTCACGGGCGGCAATATCACCGTGCAAGGCGCGGGGCTGAATGCGACGAACATCGATCAAGTTGATCTTCTGGCTCGCGCGATTCAAATCAATGCGGCGGTGTACGCCAACAATTTGAACGCCATCGCAGGTTCAAATCAGGTTGATCACGACACCCTTGCTGCGACGCCCATCGCTGGCAATGGCACGGCACCGGCAGTCGCGATCGACGTGAGCGCCCTGGGTGGTATGTACGCCAACCGGATCTTTCTCACGAGCAACGAATATGGCGTCGGTGTATCGACCAAGGGTGTGCTGGCCGCGCAAGCCGGCGATCTGACGCTGCAGTCGAATGGTCAGCTCGTGCTTGCCGGAACGACGAATGCCAGCGGCTCGATCAACGCATCGGCGCTCGATGGCATTTCGAACAGTGGCACGACTTACGCGCAAGGCAATGTCATCGCCACGACGAGTGGTGCGCTGAACAATAGCGGCACACTGGCCGCGCAGCAGAACACGTCAGTCAGCGCAGGCAGCGTCGCATCGACGGGGACGCTCGGCGCGGGCGTGAGTACCAATGGCGCGGTCGCTCAGAGCGGCGATCTGACCGTCATGGGCACGGGTGCGGTAAGCGCGACCGGTCAGAACGTGGCGGGCGCAAGTGCGACGCTCTTCGGCAGCAGCATCAATCTTGCGGGCAGCCAGACCGCGGCAAACGGCGACGTTTCGTTGTCCGCGACCGCAGGGGATCTAAACCTGTCGGGCGCGACGACGAGCGCGGGTTCATCGGTGGTGGCCCGTGCAGCAGGCGCGCTTGTAAATGATCACGGGGCCTTGACGGCTGGCGGCAGTGTGACGCTCGACGCGGGCAGGCTCTCGAATCAAGGGGGCCAGGTCTCGGCGCAAGGACCGCTCGTCGTGCAGAGCGCGAGTCAGATTGCCAACGAGAGCGGCTCGCTCGTATCGCAAGGCGCGATGCAGGTGCGCGGTGGCATCATCGCGAACAATCAGGGGACGATGCAAAGTGCGGCGGCGCTGTCGGTGTCGGGGACATCGCTTGACAATACCGCTGGGCGCATCACGTCGCTCAACGGCGATGGCCTAACGCTGTCGACCATCGGCCAGCTCACAAACGTGGCTGGCGCGACCGCGACGGGCGCGCAGGGTGGCGTGATCGGTGGTAATGGCGCGGTTACGCTCCAAGGCGGGAGCATCGCGAACCACGGCGCGGTGAGCGCGCAGACGGATTTGCAGCTCACGAGCGCCTCGCTCGATAACAGCAACGGCACGCTCGCGGCGGCCGGCAATGCGACGGTGAACGCCGGCACGCATCTGGCCAACAACGGCGGGTCGATCACGGCGGGGCAGCGCGCCACACTCAGCGCGACCACGCTTGACAACAGCGCAGGGGCCATGCAGGCGGCGCAGTTGTCGCTAAACGCGACGAGCCTCGTCAATCACGCGGGCATCATTACGCAGACGGGCTCCGGGCCGATGACTGTCGCCGTATCGGGCACGCTGGATAATTCGAACGGCGGCACGCTGCAGACCAATAGCACGGATCTGACGTTGACACCCGCCACGCTCGATAATGACGGCGGCACGATTACGCATGCCGGGAACGGCACGCTGTCGATCAACGCTGCCAACGGCGCGGGCGCACTGTCGAACTCGGGCGGGACCATCCAGAGCAACGGGCAGGTCACCGCGCAGGCTGGAAGTTTCAACAACGCAGCAGGCACGCTGATCGGCCAGAAAGGCCTTGCGGCCACAGTCGGCGGCATGCTCAACAACGCCAACGGCAAGCTGCTGTCGAATGCCGATCTGAGCGTTACGAGCGGCACGCTGACCAATGACGGCGGGCAGATCGGCGCGGGCGCGAACGAAACGATTCGTACCGGATCGCTGACGAACAACGGCGGCTCCATTGTCGCCCCGAATCTCACGCTTGCGACCAGCGGCACGCTCGATAACAGCGCCGGCGACATCGAAGCGAACCAACTCGCCTTGACCGCGACCGACTTGCTGAACCACAGCGGCACGATCACGCAGTACGGCACGGCGACGATGGGATTCAACGTCGTTGGCACATTCGATAATTCGAACGGCGGCACGCTTCAGAGCAACAGCACCGACCTGACGCTCACGCCCGCCACGCTGATCAATGACGGCGGCGCCATCCTCGCGGCCGGCAGCGGCACATTGACGATTGCGCCCAGCAACGGCGCGGGCGCCTTCTCGAACGCGGGCGGCAAGATCATCGCGGCTGGCCAGATTGCGGCGCAAGCGGCCAGCCTGAACAACGCGAACGGGGTGCTAGCCGCGCAGGGCAATCTCGCGGCCAACATCGCGGGCGATGTGAACAACGCGCAGGGCGCGATGCGTTCGCTTGGATCGCTGTCGCTTGCGAGCGGCGGCGCGCTGAGCAACACGAATGGCCAGATTCAGTCTGGCACGGACACCGGCGATGCAAGCACGCTCGACGTTCAGGCGGCGTCCATCGATAACACGAGCGGGCTTATCGGCGATCTCGGTACAGGCGACATGCACGTGCAAGGCGGCAGCCGGATCGTCAACAGCGGTGGCGTGATCACGGGCAACGGTAATGTCGCCGTCGACACATCAACGCTCGTAAATACCAACGGCGCGCAACTCAGTGGCGCGAATGTCGCCGTGCAGGCGGACACCGTGGACAACAGCGCTGGCCAGATTGGCAGCCTTGCGGACACGATGGGCGATGTCGCCATCACGACCACCGGCGCGATCACGAACACGAACGGACAAATTGGCGCGAGTCACAATCTGTTGGTGACCGCTGCCACCCTCGCGGGCGGCGGTGCATACAGCGCGGCCGACGACGTTGCGGTGAACGTTCAGGGCAACTTCACGCTCGCTTCAGATCTGCAACTCAACGCCGGTCACGACTTGACTTTCACCCTGCCCGGCACGTTCAGCAACGGCGCCGCGCTGGAGTCGGTCAACAACCTGAACGTCAACGCAGGCGACATCGCAAACAGCGGCGTCATGATGGCCGGCGGCACGCTCACCACGCACTCGAATACGCTGACGAACACCGGCGCGATCATCGGTGGCAGCGTCTCGCTGAATGCGAACAGCACGCTCTCCAACGTCGGACCGACCGCACTGATCGGCGCCACCGACAGCAATGGTTTGCTGGAGCTGCTCGCATCCGACATCGAGAACCGCGACGACACGACGATGACCGATACGCAGGCCACCACTGCGATCTTCGGTCTCGGCAACGTCGTGCTGGCAGGCGCCAAGGATGCGAACGGCAACTATACGAACGCAAACTTGATCCGCAACCAGTCTGCGCTGATCGAATCGGCGGGCGATATGGCGCTGCACGCCGATCAGGTCACGAACACCCGTACGACGATGACCACCACCGGGCTGAATCAGCCGGTCGATCCGAATCTGCTGACGCAACTCGGCATCAGTCTGTCTGGATGCACAGCGGTGGTTGCCGCCGCGTGCGCGGGTCAAGATGTGGGCTGGACCACCTCGACCCCGGACATGATTGGCGGCGTCAATATCGAGCCGCCGCACGGTGGCCAGTGGAACAGCGGCTACCAGTACACGACCTATACGGGCGTGGCGGTGGCGAACCTGATCGCCTCCATCAGCCCGCAAGCGCAGATCGTGGCGGGCGGCAATCTGGACGCGTCGAAGGTGGGGCTGTTCCAGAACTACTGGAGCGCGGTGACGGCGGTGAGCAACATCGCCGCGCCCGTTTCGCTCGACCAGAACAGCTGGCAGGGGCAATCCGCGCCTCAGGTGCAGATCACCTATTCGGGCTACTACCACTACAACAACTACGACAACTCGGAACACAACTGGACGCTGCCGTTTGGTGACGCGCCTTTTGTGGGCGGTCGGCCCGGTGGCTACAGTCAGGCCGCGCCCGCCGATGTCCGCTTGTACGCGCTGCCAAGCGACGAATCGAGCTTCGTCGCGGGCGGCACGCTTTCGGGCACGGGCATCAGCATCGACAACACGGCAGGCAATGCGGGCATTCCGTCGATGGGACTCGCGCCCGGTCAGGCGATGTCAGGCGTGAGCATCGGCGGAGTGAACGGTAGTGCGGGCGGCGCCAAGGCTGGCGCGGCGAGCGTCAATGGCGGCTCGGGCCTCGTGGATCCCGTCATCGCCAGCGCGACGGCGCTCAATGTCCTGGAGAATCTTTCGATTCCCGCAGGCGGATTGTTCAGTCGGACCACCGCGCCGGGCGTCACGTATCTGATCGCGACGAACCCGGCCTTCACGAACCAGAAGAGTTTCATCTCCAGCGATTACTACCTGCAGCAGCTCGACATCGACCCGCAGAAGGTCGAGAAGCGTCTGGGCGATGGCTTCTACGAGCAGCAGCTCGTACGCAATCAGATCACGTCGCTGACGGGCAAGGCGGTGCTGGGACCGTACACCGATCTCCAGTCGATGTACGAGGCGATGCTCGGCGCGGGTGCATCGCTCGCGCAATCGTTGAATCTGCCGCTGGGCATGAGTCTGTCGCCGGAACAGGTGGCGTCGTTGACGTCCAACGTCATCATCATGCAGACCGAGGTGGTCGACGGGCAGTCGGTGCTGGTGCCGGTCGTGTATCTGGCAAAGTCGAGTCAGCAGAACATGAACGGACCGCTGATCGCGGCGACCGACATCGATCTGAAGAACGCGCAGACCTTCACCAACAGCGGCACGGTGCAGGCGGGCAATACGTTGTCGATTCAGGGAAATCAGATCAACAACGCCTTCGGCACGCTGCAAAGCGGCGGCCTCATGTCGCTCACGACGAAGGGTAATGTCGATCTAACGTCGGCGAGCGTGAACGCCGGCAGTCTCGCGCTGAATGCCGGTGGCGATTTGATCCTCAACACGGCGGTGAAGACGGTCGATCAGATCAGCCCGACGGGCGCCACGCGCACCACGGCAACGCTCGGACCCATCGCGAGCCTGAACGTCGCGGGCAACGCGGTCATCGTGACGGGCGGTAACGTCGAGCAGAACGCGGGCAACCTGAACGTGGGTGGCAACCTCGGCATGATCGTCGGTGGCGACTGGGATCTCGGCTCGGTGCAGACCGGTGAGCACAAGGTGGTCGAGCGCGCGAACGGTGTGTCGAACACCGATATCAATCGGACGACGGGCAGCAACGTGAACGTCGGGGGTGTATCGCTGATTGGCGTGGGTGGCGATCTGACGGCGACCGGCGCGAACCTGAATCTCGGCGGCGGCGGCTCGCTTGCGGCCAATGGCAACGTAACGTTGCAGGCAGCCAAGGCGACCTCGACGATCGACGCCAGCAGCGCGGGCAGCGACCACCACGGCAGCTATGCGGAGTCGATGCACACCGCCGACGATACGCTCACGGCCACCACACTCAACGCGGGCAATTCGCTGAGCGTGGTGGCGGGCAAAGACATCAGCCTCACCGGCAGCGCAATCAGCCTCGACAAAGGGACGGCGACGCTTGCCGCGGCGGGCAATGTCAATGTCGGCGCGGCCACCGAAACGCATGTCGACAACTCGCAGGAAACGCATAGCCACAGCAATGTGGTGAGCGGTAAGGAGGTGGCGAGTTCGTCTAACTCGACGGCGATCCTTTCGCAAGGCAGCATGATTTCCGCCGATGCGGTGACGATCACCAGCGGCAAGGATATCAACGTGCAAGGCAGCACGATTGTCGGCACGAACGATGTGTCGCTCAATGCCACGCACGACGTGAATATCACCACGACGCAAGACACCATGCAGTCGTCGGGCAGCCATCAGGAGACACGCACGGGGTTGGGCACGAGCGGGTTGACTGTCACGGTCGGCACCAACAAGCTCGCCACGACCGATCAGGCATCGAGCGTGACGAACAACGCGAGTACGGTCGGCTCGATCAACGGCGACCTGTCGATCCAGGCCGGCAACACGTTACACGTGACGGGTAGCGATCTTGTTGCGGGCGGAAACCTCGCGGGCACGGCGGCGAACGTGATCATCGACGCTGCAACCGATACCTCGCATCAGGCGCAGACGCAGAAGACCAGCAGCAGCGGCGTCACGCTCGGACTCGCGGGTTCGGTGGGCGACGCGATCAACAACGCGTATTCGGAATCTCAGGCGATCGGCCATTCGGCCAGCAGTGGCAATGACCGGGCGGCAGCGCTCCACAGCATCGCGGCGGTGGGCGACGCCGCGATGGTCGCGAACGGTGCAAAAGCCCTCGCCGGTGGCGGCAAGCCCGACATCGGTGTCAAGGTGAGTATCGGTTCGAGCAAGAGCCAGAGCCAGTCGTCGGAAGATCAGACCACGCAGCGCGGCTCCAGTGTGCAGGCAGGCGGCACCGTGGCGTTCGTCGCGACCGGGGATGGCACGCCGGGCAGCGGTAACGTGACCATCGCCGGTTCGAATGTGGGCGCGAACGACGTATCGCTCGCGGCCAAGAACCAAGTGAATATCGTCAACACGACGGACACCGACTCGACGCGTAGCTCGAATAGTTCGAGCAGCGCCAGCATCGGCGTCCAGTACACGTTGGGCAGCGGCTATGGCGTCTCGGCGGCGATGGCAAACGCGCATGGCGATGCGAACAGTGACGCATCGATCCAGAACGCCTCGCATGTCACGGGGGCGAACAGCGTCACGGTTATTTCGGGCGGCGACACCAACATCATCGGCTCGCAGCTGAACGGCAAGCAGATTGCGGCCGATGTGGGCGGGAACCTCAACATCACGAGCGTGCAGGACGTGACGAACAGCGCCGCGCACCAGAGCAGCGCGGGCGGCGGGGTTACGATCAGCCAGGGTGGCGGTAGCGCGAGCTTCAGCGCACAAAACGGTCATGCCGATTCGAACTACCAAGGCGTCAATGAGCAGGCCGGGATCAATGCGGGCGATGCCGGTTTCAGCATCACGAACGTTTCAAGTCAGACGCAGGATGTGGCGGGTCTTTCTCGCGACACGACGAGCACGAATGGCACCGTTTCGAAGACGCCGGACGTGAACAAGATTCTCAGCCAGCAAGCCGATACGATGCAGGCCGCGCAGGCAGCGGGTCAGGTGGTGGCGCAGGGGATCGGGGCGTATGCGGATATGAAGCGAGACGAGGCGGTCGATGCGGTCGACGCGGCAGCCAAGAGCGATGATCCGCAGGCGCTGGCCGCGGCGCTGGCCGACTACGCCGATTGGCGTGAAGGCGGTGACTCGCGTGCGATTCTCCAAGCAGGCGGTGGCGCCTTGATCGGCGGGCTGGGCGGCGGTGCATTCAGTGCATTCGGTGGCGCAGCGGGCGCGGCTATTTCCTCGAAGCTCGCAGACCAGACGAAAGCGGCGGCCGACGCAGTGACGGGTGCGACGGGTTCGTCGTTGATGGGTAACCTCGCTGGGAATATCCTGTCAGGTCTGGCCGGTGCGGCCGTGGGTGGCACAGCGGGCGCGGCGATGGGATCGAATGTGAACCTGTACAACCAGGGAAATGACAAGGACGCAGCCGCGAAAGACTCCCATGTGAAAGCCGTAATTGCGCAAGCGCTCGGCAACCCGCCTGACTTCAACGCGATTTCGCTTGGTACGCTGATTGACCAGTTTGTTGGGCTGATGAAGTCCGGCGCGCAGGCTAAGATGTCCGAATCGCCGGCGGACCTAATGGCGCAAGGCGCGGCGAACGGGCTCAATGCGATAGTAGGTACGGGCGGTGGCAAGCCGCCTGCTGCCAGTCCAGGAGTGGTGCTCGCGGATTCCACGGCGGCAAACGCTGTTCCTGGGACACCGGGGTATGGGCCGGGTAATGCGACGTTTAATAGTGGCGACAATTCTGGGTCGCAGGATGCAAGTACGCCGGTGGGGGTCAGCGGTAGTCCAATGGATGTGCCACGGGGTACTAATGCCCCGGCGACCATTGGAGGAGTTGATTACTCAGCTCATGCTATAGACCAAATGCAGGGTCGGGGTGTGCCACCCTCAGTGGTGAAAAACACCATTGATAATGGCGTTAACTACCCTACGCGTCCTGGAACAACGGGATACTATGATCCGGTGAACAACGTTCGGGTCGTCACGAATTCAAAAACCGGGCTTGTCGTCACGGTTATCCCTGGAGCACCTTAAAATGACGAGAACGTTTATTGGTCTGGATCTGGATGTGAAAAAAATCTTGCTCAAGGAATGGGATCCAATTGGTGTTGGCGCTTCACCTGAGGCGGACGATGAATACGACTCATATGTCCAGGATATTAGCCGTATGCTTCGAGAGGAAAAGACAGTCGACGAACTGTACTCTCACCTCAGGTGGATTGAGGTCGAGCATATTGGTCTCGATGGAGATGAATTACATACCAGAACTGTTGCCCATCGACTCATGAGTTTGGATAAAGCTACTCGCTGATGACGACAAACTCGGCCGCCGCCGGCCGCCGCCGGGCTTGTCGTCTGTAGAGTCGTTCAATCCGGTGTGATGACGAGCCTGCTGCGCTCGACCTAGATTCTCACCCGCTGGCCTCCTTCGGGCGGTGTGCCGAGTATTGCCATACTGAATAGCGGAAATGGAGATAGCGGTGCGGACGGTGGGGATAACGATAAGAGTTCGTTCTGGTCCTCCACTAAGGATAAAACGCCAGTCGAAAATGCCTATGGCCATTCGACCAAGCACGGAGACGATGGGATCGACGGACATCGACGTGGTTGCGCCAAACGGTGACCTTATTGCGGTGGGTGGTCCCGCGAAGGCAAACAACCTTGGCAAGTTGGGGCAGGAGCTTCGAATCTATCAAACGATTGCTGATCAACGTGGCGTGTCGGCACAGGTCTACTTCGCCGAAGGAACCCCGCAATCGGCAATCAACCTTGCGACCAAAATTCTTGGCGAAGGGAACGTAAAAATCATCTCAGGGACCAAATGATGGCAACTCGTATCTTGCGTGTTTCGATTCCAGGACGCCTAGTTTTGGCATTCACTTTTATCGCAGCTTGCCTCAATTCGGCGGGCTTGGTGATCGAAAATCCAGAGACTGGAAGAGTAACCTCTTGGTCTGATGAAGGTGAGCAGATCGTGACCGCCACGGAAAACCTTTTACACGAAATTAAGTCAAGGGCGCTCAAAAACGCAGTTTTGGATTTCACGCAGTGAAGATATGTTTGTATCGTGGAATGAAGACGGTAATCAGAGTGTTTTCTCGCTTCATCTTGATGGGGTTGACGTCAGTCGCTCGGTAGCTGTGGCTTCCAGCCTCATAGAAGGATTGCTCACTCAGTACGTAGGTATGAACTTATCAGGAGACGGCTTTGCCATGGTCTTCGAATAGATTCCGCATCGGGGTATGTGCCTAGTAATGCCATACTGAATAGCGGCAGCGATAGCCAGGCGTCCGCAAACAGTGGAAATGTCAGCGACCTTGAAAATGCAGCAAATGAACCATTTAAAGATGGGCAAGCGATAACCAATGCTGGTCGTGCTGCTACCAAGCATCCCGAGTACTTTGGTTTCGACTCTACACAGGATATGCGGCAGACCTATCGAAGCGGTGCTCAGTTGAATGAACTTGCATCGCAAGCGGTCCAAGATATCTTGCAAAATGGCACACAGACGAAAGGTGCCGGAGGTCGGTATCCGAATGGTTGGATTACGTACACACTTCCTGATGGTCGAGCGGCTAGCTGGACAACATCGGGTGAGTTCATCGGATTTAGAGGATTGCAGAAATGAACTACGGTTTGATATTCGAGAAGGTTGGTGACGTTAATAGTCTATACCCATACATTTGTGTATATGTAGAGGGAGAAGGAAATGCTTTTATGGAAATAGGTGTTACCGATGAAAAGCAGCTTGCATTTACGTTTTATGCAAATGATAAAAACGTTGCATTGACTATTGAGCAGTGGGAGGAAATCGTGAAGCGGGGCCGCGAATTCTTGCCCAAAGCAATAGCGGACGAAGAAGCATCGATGTAGGCACCCACAACAAACCCGGCCGCAGCCGGCTTTGTTGTTTTAAGGCATGGCAGGCAGTGGCGTAATGATTAGCTGCCCGTGCTGCACAAGCACGCAGACACGGGAATCGGGTTTGAATCCGGCTTGTTCAAGCCAGTGACCCATGACCCGGATGCGAGGCATGTTGCGCTCGTTGGAGTCGCAAGTGGTCGAGCGCACAGAAAACGTGTTCGTTGCTTTAAGATTGGCATCAGCCATGGTCGACTCCTGATTGGACAGGTTCCACTGGCGATACCAGATCACCTATCGACGTTTCAACCATCCCTATAGGTGTTAGGCGGCCCTCGGATTTAAAGGAAAATAAATGTTAGTTGGCAACCCTGATAGTTTCGCGATCTGGTGCGACGCCGTCGATTCATGGTCCACAGATCGATTTAAGAACGGTTGCTTTGCCTATTTCCATAGGTGGAGAACTTTTATGCTATCTGGGCTGAACTGCTTGAAGCACAGCGTTGAAGATGTGCGACTGTTCAATCTGCCCACTTCAAGCGCATACGCAGAGCTCGTTGCGCGAGCTTTTCCGCCAATGGATTCGGACGTGGCACATAGCGATTACAGTCATCTGGTTTCAATTGGTAGCCTGCTGGATGACGACGAAAATGTCTTTCTAGTGGAGTCGGGAGAACAGGCCAAACTTGTATTTGGTAGCCGTAGCGAAATGCCAACCTCGCGCGAAGTAATCCTGACGCGCGGCGAATTTCAATCCGTTGTACACGCTACGATAGCGCAATTAAAGACTTCGTAAAGTGGGATCGGGGTATGGGCCTAGTAATGCAATCTTTAATAGCGGAAATGGTGAACAGGGTTCGCAAGGCGATGCTCGCACTAGCAGCGTCAGTGACTTACAAAACGCAGCGGATCAACCGTTCAATGTTCAGGGTTATCTGCTGCAGCAAGAGCGTGGGACAAGCATGCAGGTCGAGCAGGAGGAACATTCGACCCACTCACAGGTTCTATTACTCACAAAAACGCGGCGGCGAGTGAATTTGTGAATCAAGTGTTGAATGATCCTGCTACAACAAGAACAACTCTCACGTGGCGGTGTTGAATTATGCCATTCCTAATGGATAGGGAATAAGATACAACGCAGACGGTTCGTTCTCTGGCGTTCTAGACCCAAGAAAATAAGGTGATTTAAATGACAGGATTTAGCATCGACTTTGTTAGTGATATGGATCACGAACACCTAATGGCGGAAATTAGCTTCAATGGTCAGCGGCTTTGCGTCTTGGACAAAGAAGGTGGGAATGATCGGATTGAAATCGAGTTTCTAGCTGACTTGTACGTTTTACCGGAGAGCGTGAAAATGAAGTTCAGTCTTGCGAAGTTTGTAGAGACAGTGGAAACCGCGAGAGCCGACTTGGAAAAGTGTGTCTAGGAACGTCAAGACAACAAACCCAGCTCCGAGCCGGGTTTGTTGCTTCTAGAGCCGTTCAGTAGGCATAGTGATAAGCCTTCCATCCTCGACCCTGAACGCGCACGCGGCTATCGGGTTTGAATCCAGTTTGTTCGAGCCACCGACAATGGCAATATGGCGTCGAACGTGAACCTGTATAACCGGCAAAACGACAAGAGCGAAAGCGAGGCTGCGAAGAAAGCTAAAGAACTTCGGAAGATACTGGATACAGAGCGAGCGGCGCTTGGGCAGAAGACTGTGCAAAAGTTGACAATGGCGCTGCAGCGATTGCTTTTCTGACCGGCGCGGTTGCCGCGAAGGGATCGACGATCGCACGGAACAAGGCAAAGGGCGACGCATTTGAACAAGAGATGCTCGACTGATCAAGTGGTCAAAATGCCCAGATCGGTCAGCAAGAACCATCAAGACGAATGATGGAGCGCGCGCCAGAGTGGACATTATGACGAAAGACGCGCAAGGTACAATTGGGTGTATCGAATGTAAGTCATCTTCCACTGCGCCGCTGACATCAAACCAAGCTATCGCTTTCCCAAACAAATTGAAGAGATCGGGCGCGTGATCGCGGGTAAAGGGAAACCAGGATTTTCGGGGGCACTGTGATTCCACCTACTAAGGTAGATATCGTAAGACCACCATAGAAGACAGGAACCAACTAAATGTCCATTACTGATTCGACCACCGTCGACTTCATTAGTGTCGATCCCGAAAAGAAAATCGCTTGACTCGACATTTCCGATCACGTGGGATGGGACGATGTGGAGTTGGAAAAGGAGCACCTTTGGCTTCTTTAAGAGAAAATCAACGGGTACCTATGTTTCATGGAAAGTGGAGATATTTTCGAGAACTATCCTGATGCTCGTGATGCGAAGTGCAAAATCGAATAGTCGCGAAATACCCGCTCTCAGTAGCTGGCGTAAGTCTCTTCGAGCAAGCGCGTGCCATTGTACGGGCAAGCGGATTTAATCTCGTTTATCGAGTTCTCGCTCCCAATAAGGGAACGGGAATGTCAACATAACTCAACACCCGGTTTCGGCCGAGTCTTTTGTTTCTACGCAGTTGTAATTGGTATGCCGAATAAAATAGCTATGAAAAGAGTCGCGCGACTGGCGGCTTTGCCGCTTACAGCCTTGGTTGCGTTCGCGGTCCACGCCCAGCAAGCTCCGAACAACGCAGATGAGACCGCAGCAGCGCGCGCCAACGCCCAGCAAGAACAACAGGTCCAGCAGCAACGCGAAGCGCAGCAACGTGAGACGTCAGTTCAAACGCCCGCCGTGCGCTCAAGTGTTCCCGGCGATCAGGGCTTTCCAACCCTGCCAACCGAATCGCCGTGCTTCCGCATCGACGCGTTCACGCTCGACGTTCCACCAAGCCTGCCCGACGCAATACGAGCCAAAGGCGCATCAGCCTTACCGCTCGATCCGTTCGCGTTCGCGCGTGAATGGCTCGGCCACTACACCGATCAATGCATCGGAAAAGAAGGCGTGAACGTGCTGACCAAAGGCCTGCAGCAAGCGATCCTGAGTCGCGGCTACATCACCACGCGCGTGTTGTTACCCGAGCAAGACCTGTCGCATGGCACGCTCAAGTTCGCGCTGGTCCCCGGCGTCATTCGTGACATACGGTTCGCCGAACCCTTGTCACGGGGCTCGTGGAAAACCGCTTTCCCCACAAGACCCGGCGACGTCCTCGACTTGCGCGATCTTGAACAAGGCATCGAACAGATGAAGCGCGTCGCCAGTCAAGATGCGGACATGAAGATCGAGCCGACCGACATCCCCGGCGAGAGCGATGTCGTGCTCACGGTCAAGCGCGGCAAGCCTTATTCGTTCGTCGCATCGGTCGATAACTCGGGCAGCCGCGCGACGGGCAAGCTCCAAGGCAACCTCAGTCTCGGCATCGACAACCTCCTTGGCCTGAATGACATCCTCACTGTCGGCGCAAATCAGGACCTCGAGTTCGGCGACAAGGGCTTGGGCTCGCATGGCTTCAACGGATCGTATTCGATGCCATGGGGCTATTGGACCGCGACCGTCTTCGGCAACACCAACACGTACTATCAACAGATCGCGGGCGCCAACCAGACCTTCGTGTCGAGTGGCAACTCACAGACCGCCGGCGTCAAACTCGCGCGCGTCTTACATCGCGGGCAAAGCGACGTGTTCGGCACCTACGTGCAACTGTCGAAGCGCTTCGGCGCGAGCTTCATCGACGACACCGAGATCGAACTCCAGCACCGCAACAACACGTTCCTGGAACTTGGTCTGACGGATCGGCATTACCTGGGTGGCGCGCAGTTCGACGGCACGCTCGCGTTTCGCCAGGGCATCGGCGCATTTGGCGCGACGCCCGATCCATCCTTGCCGCCCGACCCGAATATCGCACCGACGCCGGCGACCAAGCCGAGCGGCCCGACTTACCGCTTCCACATGGCCGTGCTCGATGCGAACCTCTCGGTGCCGTTCGCCATCGCAAATCAAGCGCTTCGCTACGTGACGACGATCCACGGCCAGTACACGAACGACACGCTCAACTACATCGACGATTTGACCATTGGCAGCCGCTACACGGTGCGTGGCTTCGACGGTGAACAGATGCTCGCGGCCGAGCGCGGTTTCTACTGGCGCAACGAGTTGCAAGCGCCGATCGGAAAGACAGGGCAAGCGCTCTATGCCGGCATCGACTATGGACGCGTGTTTGGCCCGAACACGGCGTTTCTCGCGGGTACGCAGCTCGTGGGCGCGGTAATCGGCATTCGCGGCGGCGTCCCAACGAAATATGCGGGCTTGAGTTACGACCTTTTTGCCGGCACGCCAATCTACAAGCCGTCAGGGTTTCCAACCTCACGCGTTACGGTTGGATTCCAAATGACGGCCCAACTCTAAGTCATCGCGAAGGGGCGTACTTGAAAGTACGACCCCTCGCTCGGGCACTGAGCGAGCAGGCGTCGCACCCTTAGCCTTCTTCCTGATCATCCTCCCCGCACCAAATCCCGATGCGTCAAATAAAGCCGTAGATCGAACTCGATTTGGTGATACCCCGGCTGCATCAATTCGCAAAGCCGGTAAAACGCCTTGTTGTGATCGTTCTCTTTCAGATGCGCGAGTTCATGCACGACAATCATCCGAAGAAACTCGGGAGCCGTATCCTTGAAGAGCGATGCGATCCGTATCTCTTTCTTCGCCTTGAGCTTGCCGCCCTGCACACGTGAAATCGCCGTATGAAGACCGAGCGCATGACGCAGCACATCGAGCTTGCTGTCGTAGATAACCTTGTCGATGGAAGGCGCCACGCGCAGAAACTCGCTCTTGAGCTCCGCACAGTATTGATAGAGCGCGCGGTCGGACTGCACCGCGTGCTTCTGCGGATAACGCGCTTCGAGATAGCTGCCGAGCTGTTGCTGGGCAATCAATCGGCGCACTTTGTCCTGTAGCGTATTCGGATAAGCGCTCAGGTATTTCAGCTGTTGCATGACGATAAAAGTCGATAGATAAAGATGCGCGAAGGCGCGCACGCGCAGCGTTGTTTTATTCATTCTAGTCAACGCTGCGCCATCTCGCCGCCGAAAGAACCATGAGCGGTGTTGCAGGTCCCGCATTTACGTAAGTTTCTGTATCCGCCCGCTCCGGCAGACGCGCGCCATGCGAACATCTGCGCTCTTCATTGCAAGCAGGACAAGGCAGTCATGGCATCGAGCAAGGCCCATCACGCGACCGGGTGGGCTGCGGGAATCATCGCGGCGGCAATCGTTGGCCATATGGGCAACATCGGCAGCGCGCAAGGCATCGACAAGACCAGCGGCGGCATGTATTACCTTTACCTTGCGCTGGCGTTACTTGCTGGGGTAGCCGGTGCAACCGCGCCGGACTGGCTCGAAGTCGCCTGGTGGAGCAAGAGGCGCAAGCTCTGGATCACGCATCGCACGCTGACGCATTGGGGCATCGGCTGGGGCGCCTTGCTTGCGCTTTCGTGGCATCTGTTGAGACAACATCCCGCCGCGGCGGTCGGCTTCGGGTTCGCGTGCGGCGGCATCATGCATTTGCTCGCGGACTGGCCCAACCCGCTCGGCGTGCCCTGGATCGGTCCGCGTCATTCGCTCAATCTCTGGACGAGCGGAACCTGCGACCTGATCGTGGTCGGCTTGTCATGGGTTGCCGCGTTCTATGTCGTGGACGATCTCTGGTTCCATCACGCGCATGTTCGCATGCTGCTGAACGCGGTGCATGTGCTGACCGGTCCGGCATGAAGGCATCACCCCGTTAGAATGTCCGTTGCCTAATCTCTCGCAACAGGAGCCCTTGCCGATGCAACCGAATCACGCGCGAAGCCGTTTCCTTTTCCTGATCACCGCTCTCGTGATGCTGTTCGCCTTCTCCGGGTGCGCGAGTCTGCTCAACCGCGACAGCCTGCGCGTGAGCGTCGCGGGCATCGAACCGCTCGAAGGGCAGGGGCTCGAAATGCGCTTCGCCGTGAAGCTGCGCGTGCAGAATCCGAACGATGCCGCCGTGAACTTCGACGGCGTCGCGCTCGATCTCGATGTCAACGGCCGTTCCTTCGCAAGCGGCGTCAGTCCGCAAAGCGGCACGGTGCCGCGCTTCGGCGAAGTCGTGGTGTCGGTGCCGGTGACGGTGTCGGCGGTATCGGTGGCGCGTCAGGCGCTCGGCTATGCATCCGGCGACTCGGTCAGCAAGGTCTCCTACGTCGCGCGCGGCAAGCTCGCGGGCGGTCCATTCGGCGGCACGCGTTTCTCCGACTCCGGCACCATCGACTTTCCCGGCGGCAACGGCGCGTTGGGTTACTGAGCAGCCCGTCTTCGGGCTGTCGCGCGTTCGTCATCGTGACGGAATAAGGTGCCCTGACGAGCGCTCGCGCATTGTGCATCCGCACATGGTCCATCCAAGGCTTCCGCACGACGGGGCGCATAATCCTGCAGAGCATCCGACAGACTCGAAAAGACTGAGGAGGGCACCATGCTGGTCAGGAACGAAGCGCAGGTCGAACATCTCATCAAGGATCTGCTCGAATTCGCACGCGGGCGTCTGCCTGACGGCGCCTTCCAGCTCATCGAGCCTTTCCTGCGTCATTACTACGACCAGGTGGATATCGAGGATATCGCGAGCCGCGATATCGCCGATCTCTACGGCGCGGCCATGGCGCACTGGCAAACGGCGCAGCAGTTCGCGGGCGGGCGCGAGGTCCTGCGCGTCTACAACCCCAATCTCGAACAGCACGGTTGGCATTCCGACCATACGGTGGTCGAGATCGTCAACGACGACATGCCTTTCCTCGTCGATTCCGTGACCATGGAGCTGAACCGTCTCGGTCTTGCGCTGCATTCGGCCATTCATCCGGTGTTCCGCGTGTGGCGCGCGGATGCCGGGCCGCACGCCGGCGAGATCGTGCGTATAGGACAAGGTCACGCCGATGCAGGCGATGGCCGCTCGTCGCTCGAATCGTTCATTCATTTCGAAGTGGACCGCTGCAGCGAAGGCGAGCGGCTCGAAGAAGTGCGCGAGAGCATTGCGCGGGTGCTCGGGGACGTGCGCGAGGCGGTCGAGGACTGGCCGAAAGTGGTCGATGCGGCGCGCGCGTCCATCGCCGATCTGAAAACGCGCGATACGTCTCCCGACGGTCTCGAAGCGCGCGCCTTTCTCGAATGGATGGTGGCCGATCACTTCACGTTCCTCGGCTGCCGCGATTACGACCTCGTCGAGCACGAAGACGGTCTCGCGCTGCGCGGCGTGCCGGGTTCGGGAGCGGGCATTCTGCGCGAGCCGGCGGGCGGCGATCTCACGCCGCTGCCGCCGGGCGCGGCTACTATCGTCGAAGGCGCGGCGCCGATCTTTCTGACCAAGGCGAATTCGCGTGCCACGGTGCATCGGCCGGGCTATCTGGATTACGTCGGCGTGAAGCGCATCTCGCCCGACGGCAAGGTCACGGGCGAACGGCGCTTTCTCGGGCTTTACACATCGACGGCTTATCTCGTGCCGACCTCCGAGATTCCTATCGTGAGGCGCAAGTGCGCGAACATCGTGCGGCGCGCGGGCTTCCTCGAAAAAGGGCATCTCGCGAAGTCGCTCATCTCCGTGCTCGAACAATATCCGCGCGACGAACTTTTCCAGGCCGATGAAGACGTGCTCTTCGACATCGCGCTCGGCGTGCTGCGTCTGCAGGAACATCAGCGCACGCGTCTGTTCGTGCGGCGCGATCGCTTCGACCGCTTCGTGTCGTGTCTCGTGTTCGTGCCGCGCGACAAGTTCAACACCGACTTGCGCCGCCGCATTTCCAAAGTGCTGATGGAGGCGTTCAACGGCAAGAGCATCGAGTTCACGCCGCTGTTGTCGGAGTCGCCGCTGGCGCGAATTCATATCGTCGTGCGCGCGGATCGTGGCGCAATGCCCGAAGTCGATACGCGCGAACTCGAAGCGCGCGTCGTGCAAGTCGCGCGCCGCTGGCAGGACGATCTCGCCGATGCGCTCATCGACAGTCACGGCGAGGAAGAGGGCAACCGGCTGTTGCGCCGTTATGCGGATTCGTTTCCCGCCGGTTATCGCGAGGATTATCCGGCACGCACGGCGGTGCGCGACATCGAACTGATCGAGGCGACGCATTCGCGCCCCGGCGGTCTCGCGATGAGTCTTTATCGGCCGATCGAAGCGGCCATAGAACCGGGACGGCGCGCGTTTCGCTTCAAGGTGTATCGCGTGGGCGAGCCGATCGCGTTGTCCGCAAGCTTGCCGATGCTCGAACATCTCGGCGTGCGCGTGGACGAGGAGCGGCCGTATCTGATCGAGCCGATCGGTGCGCCTACCGCGTGGATTCACGATTTCGGTCTCGAATTGCAGGACGACGTGGAGTTCGATATCGACCGCGTGAAGCCGCTCTTCGAAAACGCGTTCGCGAGCGTCTGGACCGGCGAAACCGAGAGCGACGACTTCAATCGCCTCGTGCTGCGCGCGCAGTTCGGCGCACGCGACGTGACCATCATGCGCGCGTATGCGAAGTATCTGCGGCAGGTCGGCTCGAATTTCAGCGACGCGTATATCGAACGCGCGCTCACCGGCAATCCGAAAATCGCGACGAAGCTGCTCGAACTTTTCATGGTGCGTTTCGATCCCGCACGCGGCGGCTCGGCCGAAGAGCGCGAACCGCACGTCGAACGCGTGCTCGCCGATATCGAAGCGGCCCTCGACAAGGTGCCGAATCTCGATGAAGACCGCATTCTGCGGCAGTTCCTCGGCGTCATCACGGCGACCGTGCGCACGAATCATTTCCGCCGCGAGCCGAACGGAGAACCGCGTCCGTATCTGTCGTTCAAGCTCGATCCTTCGAAAGTGCCGGGTCTGCCCGAACCCAAGCCGATGTTCGAGATATGGGTCTACGCGCCGCGCGTGGAAGGCGTGCATCTGCGCGGCGGCCGCGTGGCGCGCGGCGGCTTGCGCTGGTCGGACCGGCGCGAAGACTTCCGCACCGAGGTGCTTGGCCTCATGAAGGCGCAGATGGTGAAGAACGTGGTGATCGTGCCGGTCGGTTCGAAGGGCGGTTTCGTCGTGAAGAATCCGCCGCCGCTCACCGACCGCGAAGCGTTTCTCGCGGAAGGCGTCGCGTGCTATCAGATGTTCCTGCGCGGCCTGCTCGATGTCACCGACAACCGCAAGCCCGATGGCATCGTGCCGCCGCCCGATGTCGTGCGCCACGATCCCGACGATCCGTATCTCGTCGTGGCGGCGGACAAGGGCACGGCCACCTTCTCCGATTATGCGAACGCCATTGCGCATGAATACGGCTTCTGGCTCGACGATGCCTTCGCCTCGGGCGGCTCGGTTGGCTACGATCACAAGAAGATGGGCATTACGGCGCGTGGCGCGTGGGAGTCGGTCAAGCGGCATTTCCGCGAGATGAACTTCGATACGCAGACCACCGACTTCACCGTGGTCGGCGTCGGCGACATGTCGGGCGATGTGTTTGGCAACGGCATGTTGCTGTCGCGGCATATCCGCCTGATCGCGGCGTTCGATCATCGGCATGTGTTCCTCGATCCGAATCCGGATGCGGCCACGAGCTTCGAGGAACGTCAGCGTCTCTTTGCGTTGCCGCGTTCGAGCTGGGCCGATTACAACACCGCGTTGATTTCGGCGGGCGGCGGCATCCATGCGCGCACGGCGAAGACCATTCCCGTGTCGCCGCAAGTGCAGAAGGTGCTGGGCATCACGGCATCGAGTCTTGCGCCCGTCGAGCTGATCCGCGCGATTCTGCTCGCCGAAGCCGATCTGCTCTATAACGGCGGCGTCGGTACGTACGTGAAATCGAGTATCGAGACCAACGCGCAAGTCGGCGATCGCACCAACGACGCCGTGCGCGTGAACGGTGCGGAACTGCGCTGCAAGGTCGTCGCCGAAGGCGGCAATTTGGGCTTCACGCAACTGGGGCGCATCGAGTTCGCGCAGCGGGGCGGACGCATCAATACGGATGCCATCGACAATTCGGCGGGTGTCGACTGCTCGGATCACGAAGTCAACATCAAGATTTTGCTCGGCCTCGTGGTCGCGGACGGCGAGATGACCGAGAAGCAGCGCAACGTGCTGCTCGCGGAAATGACGGACGAAGTGGGCCTGCTCGTGTTGAAAGACAACTACGCGCAGACGCAGGCGTTGTCGATTGCGAACCGTCACGTCGCTGAAACGCTCGATGCCGAGGCGCGCATGATGCGTTATCTCGAACGCGCGGGCCGGCTCAAGCGCAAGATCGAGTTCCTGCCATCCGACGACGAAATCGCCGAGCGCGCCGCTGCAAGGTCAGGACTGACATCGCCCGAACGCGCCGTGCTGCTTGCCTACGGCAAGATGTGGCTCTACGACGAATTGCTCGAATCCGACGTGCCGGAAGATCCGCTCGTCGCCGATCTGCTGCCCGCGTATTTTCCGAAGCCGCTGCAGCGCCGTTTTAGCGCGACCATGCAGCATCATCCACTCAAGCGCGAAATTCTCGCCACGCATCTGACCAACGTGCTCGTGAATCGCACGGGTTGCACGTTCGTGCATCGGCTGATGGAGGAAACCGATGCGCGGCCGAGCGATATCGTGCGCGCCGCATTGATGGCGCGCGACGTCTTCAGCCTCGATGACTTGTGGCGCAATATCGACGGACTGGACAATCTCGTCGCGGATGAAGTGCAGGCACGCATGTTCGTCGATGTCGTGCGTCTGCTTGACGACACCGCACTCTGGTTTCTGCGAACGCTCGAACAAAGTCCGAGCGATGCAGCGGGCGTGCTCGCGCGTTGCCGTGAAGCCGCGCATAGGCTCGCGCCGCAACTGCCCGCGCTCTTGCCGGCCACGCAACTCGATGCCTGGTACGCGCGCCGTCGTGAACTCGAAGACGCCGGCGTGGAAAGCAGTCTCGCCGCACGTGTCGCGAGTGGCGAGATTGCCACGGCGGTGCTCGATAGCGCGGAAGTGGCCGCCTGCTCGGTGCGTGGTCTCGAAATCGTGGCGAGCGTCTACTTCGGCATCGGCACGTTGCTGGATTATCGCGGTATCGCCGAGCGCGCGATGGCTTTGCCCATCACCACGCACTGGGACTTGTTGGCCCGCGCCGCCGCGCTCGAAGAGCTCGGCCGGCTCAAGCGTGCGCTGACGGTGAGTGCGCTCGAACAGTCGAGAGGCATCGACGATCCGGATGTGATCGTGGAGAGTTGGCGCGCCAAACGCGAGGCGGCGCTCGACCGCTACACGCGCTTGCTCACCGAGCTTCGAGCGAGCGGCGGCACGAGTCTGTCGATGCTGCTCGTCGTGGTGCGCGAAATGGCGGTGCTCGAACGCGCCTGAATCAGCGGCGCTTTTTCCTGGTGGCTTTCGGTGGCGTGAGCGCGGCGGTCCAGAAGTCGGCTACTTGCTTCTGGCTGCGGCGCGTCGCCGTTTTCGTCTGTCGCCTGGCTGCCGCCGTTGCGTGGCCGCGCACCGATCCGGCCACGGCATTGGCGCCGGACAACCACATGCTCAGAAAAGGGTTCTTCATGGCGTTTGCCTGATGGTTGCGTTCGTTGATTCGTTTTCAACGCATCTCGAACGCACGGGACGTGCCCGCGCGGTGCGGTTGTGGTATTGCTTGGACGAAGCCTTGACGATCGAGGTTTTCGGTGAACGCAACATTCGCGCTGCGCCTTGCAGATGGCGGGTTGGCGCTGCGACCTTGATCGGCAAGAGAAGAAAGTAGCGACGCGCTTGGCAAATGCCGGGGCATCGCCTACGTCCTGCATGCCATTTCACGCCGCCGCGTTTGTAACGGGCGACGGACTGACAGGAGCACGGGGTCATGGCTATCGTGCACGCCACAGCGGCCTTCGCGGCCGCGTTGATGGGACTGACGCTCGCGCCCTTCGGCAAGCGCGCGCCGGCGCGGGACATTCGGGTGGCGCGCGCGTCGCTCTCGCTTCGTTTCAGCTCGCTGTTCTCCGTGCCGCCGTTCAAGCGGCATGCGCATGGTGCCGCATCGCAAGCCATTGCAGTGCCCGCGAGCATCGAACCCAATTCGTCCTTGCGCGATACGCTCGAATGCCTTCCGCTCGCGATCCTGATTCTGCAAGCCGATGGCCGTATCGAGTTCGTGAACGGCAGCGCCGAAAAGCTGCTCGGTTATGCGCGCTGCGAGCTGATCGGCGAACTCGCGGAGCTCGTCGTGCCCGGCTTGCAGATGGCGAGCCTGCAGCAGCCTGGCGATATCGGCACGACCGTCGCGCAACTCTTCGCACGCCGCAAGGACGGCACGCAGTTTCTGGCCGATGTCGCCCTCAACGCGATGCACGGCAGCGACGCCTGCCTCACGCTTGCGGTGGTCATCGACCGCACGGACCGTTACGAGCTGCAGCGCAATCGCCAGGAACTCGCGCATATGACGCGCGTGTCGATGCTCGGCGAACTTGCAGCATCGCTCGCGCATGAATTGAATCAGCCGCTCACAGCCATACTCAGCAACGCGCAGGCGGCCCAGCGCTTCATGAGCCGCGAGCCGATCGACCTCGACGAAATGCGCGAGATTCTGCGCGATCTCGTCGCCGACAACAATCGTGCGAGCGAGATTTTGCGACGCATTCGCGCGCTCGTGAAAAAGGGCGAGCTGGAAGTCGCGCCCTTGTCGATGGCTGGCGTGATCGGCGATGTCGCGTTGCTCGTGCATAGCGACGCCATCGTGCGCGGCATTCGCGTCGTGCTCGAATTGGCGCCCGACTTGCCGCAGATCCACGGCGACAAGATTCAGCTGCAACAGGTCGTGCTGAACCTGCTGCTGAACGCCTTCGACGCGATGAACGATTGCACCGGCAAGCGCGTCGTGACCGTATCGGCTGCGCGTGATGGCAATGCGTGGCTGCAAGTCACCGTGCGTGATGAAGGCGAGGGCTTGCCCGCTGCTTTCACGGACGAACTCTTCAAGCCGTTTCATACGTCGAAGCGCGATGGTCTCGGGCTTGGGCTTTCCATCAGCCGCACTATCGTGGAGATGCACGGCGGGCGCATCTGGGCGGAGAGCAACAGCGGACATGGCGCGGCGTTTCATTTCAGGTTGCCGATTCGGGATCACGTAAGGACCGCGCCATGAGCGAAGTCTTCATCGTCGACGACGATGCTTCCGTGCGCCGCGCGCTCGAGCGTCTAGTGGGCGCGGCGGGTTATCGCGTGGAGGCGTTTGCATCGGCACAAGCGTTTCTCGATCATGCGCGCAAGCGCGCGGACCCCGCGTGTCTCGTGCTCGATGTTCAGTTGCCGGGCGTGAGCGGACTCGACTTGCAACGCGCGTTATGCAACACGAGCGAGACCTTGCCGATCATCTTCATCACCGGTCACGGCGATATTCCGATGACGGTGAGCGCCATGAAAGCGGGCGCGACGGATTTTCTGTCAAAGCCCGTTGGCGATACGGCCTTGCTCAATGCAATCGATGCCGCGCTGCTTCGTTCGGCCGCGGCGCTAGCCAGCCGCGATGAAATGGCCGGAATTCAACGCCGTATCGAACGACTCACGCCGCGCGAACGCGAAGTGCTGATACTCGTGGTGAACGGCTGGCTCAACAAGCAGGTGGCGAGTGAACTCGGCACCGTCGAAAAGACCGTGAAGGTGCATCGCGCACGTGTGATGGAAAAGATGGAAGCGCATTCGCTCGCGGAACTGGTGCGTCTGTCCGACAAGGCGGGCATCTTCACTTCAGTCGGCGCATGCGCGGGGTACGCGAGCCGTGATCGTGGCGAGCGTGGCGCTGGCAATGCAGAGGTTCATTGAGCCGCGCCGGAAACTCAGGCGCGACTTCTTGCCGTTACGGCTTAGTGCGGGAAAGCGCCGTGTTCCGGTGCTTGCATCGGCGCGTGCTCGTGGTCGCGATTCTGCTCCATGCCGCGGTTGTCGGCGTGAAGCTCGTCCCGACGGCGTGCGTCCGGACGGCGTTCGTCGTGACGACGCGAATCGACGCGGCGTTCGTCGCGACGCTCTTCGTGACGGTACTCGTGCTTTTCATGCTTGTCGTGCTTGTCGTGCGCGGCGAACGCGCTCAGCGACAGCGAAGCCATGACGATCGCGGCGAAAATCTTTTTCATTTAAAGCGCTCCTGATTCCATGACCGCAAGCCGGATGGCTCGCGATGCGGAATCAACGTGCGCTTGGGTCTTTCGTTGACCCTTAGTATGCCGTTGTAAGGACTTTCAACATTTGTTCACAGATGTCGGCATGAGCGCGCGCCGTCAGAAGGGGCGGCGCGCGCTCATGCCGGCTGAGTCTTCGCTGGCATCTTCATGGACGAGCTTTTGAATCTCGATGCTCAGATACTCACGCAAGGTGCCGAGAAAACGCGGTTCCACTGCCAGCCGCAAGCGATCGAAGCGATGATTCACACGGCTGCGTTCGAGCATTTCGGCAACGGTTTTGGCGAATTGCCGGTCGCGTTCATTGGACTGCGGGGCGCGGGGCGCCGGGTTACGAAGCTCCTCGATTTGCCTGAGGTCAAGCTTAAGCCCTCTGGTTTCGAAGATCCGGGCACGGCTGTCATCGGCGGCCAGAACCCAGGTGATGGCGGTCATGTTGCTCCTCCTCCTCGCGGCCTTGAGCGCGAAGTCCCGACATTGTGCGCTTTCTCTCGCGCGTCGTCAGACATGTCTGTCACGCAGTGCAGCAAAGCGCGCGGCGGGTTCCAGGAGGAGCAACGATGTGAGGCAGCGTCATGCAATTTCGATGCGCCATGCACCGCAACGTAGGCGCATGGCGTCGAGTCCGCATCAATTCGCGAACGACAAATACGGCGAGCTGAAAGCCTGCGGCGGGAAGAGCGGCTGCACGCTGGTTTGCCGCGTGAAGCTGTATCGAACGTACACGGCAGCGAGCCATTCGCGATACTGATACGCGTTGCCGAACGAAGCCGTCGCGCCGATGGCGAGTTGCGGCGCAAGCTGGTATTCGCCCGTCGCGTTGAGCGAGTAGGACACGCCCGTCTTGCTCTGGCTCGGATAGACCGCGCCGGCATCCGGTGCAAGGTTGGCCGCCGTGAACGCCGCCTGATAATTCGGCTCCGTCGGGAAGTAGTTCGACGCGTCCTGCCGATAATGCTGCACGCCGATCGAGCCCTTCAGGTCGTATGTGAAAAGCCCGGTGCGGCCCATGTATTCGACCGGAAAGTTGAGAATGACGTACTGCTGCGGACTGAAGTAGCCGCCTTGTCCGTAGGTGAAGTACGAAAGGTTTTTGTCGTAGTGCATCAAGGTGGTATTCGCGCCGATGGTCAGCGCCTGATCCGCGTCCTTGATGATGCGCGTGTACACACCGCCGCCGCCCTTGACCGCGTTGTTCGTGGCGACGTTCTTGCCGTCGAGGAACTGGTACATCGCGTTGACATAGACACCGCTCGTGCCGTCGTCCCAGGCGAGGTCGCCGCGCGCACCGCTCGATGTCACGCCGCCCCAGGTCGCGCCCGCAAGCTGATCGCGCGCGCCGGCATAGGACAGCAGGCTGTCCGTGACCGCGCGTCGTGCGACGGCGAGCGAGTACGAGACTTTATCGGTGATGGCGTTCTGATACTGCAAACCGCCAACGACGTTGGTCTCGCGAAAGCCGAGCGGCGTCGTGCCGACGTCGCCCTTGAAGTTGCGGTTCTCGTAACCGACCGCGAGTCCCACGCCGGTCGCCGTCTGGGAGCCGTACTGGTTGCCGGCGGCCGGAGCGATCGCGTTGATGCCGGAGCCGAAGCGCGCGAGCGTGTTCTGCTCGCTGCTGGCGGTGCCGGCGTCGAGCGTGACGGGCGTCGCCCGCACGATCACGTGGCCGTTGCCGGCCTTGATGCGGCCTTCGATGGGCGCTTCGATATCGGTGAGGTTCGAGAGACCGTCTTCGCCGTTGCGATTGCGGAAGATGATCCCGCCCGACACCGTGCTGGCCTGTTCCCGCTCGATCTGCGCGAGTTCATCGGCGACGCCTGCAGTTTGCGGATTCGCGACGGGCGCGGGCATGCCGCCTGTGTTCATCGTGGCGGCGGACGCGGCGCGCTGCCCGGCTTGCGCGGCTTGCGGATAATACGGCTGCGCGTAACCGGCGGGTGGTTGCGGCACGTACTGTTGCTGGGCGTATTGCGGTGGATAGGGTTGTTGATATTGCTGTTGCGGATACTGTTGCTGCGGGTAGGGCTGCTGATATTGCTGCTGCGCATAAGCTTGCTGCGGATACGCTTGCTGATACGGCGGCTGATATTGCTGCTGCGGATAGCCTTGCTGCGCATAAGCCTGCTGACCATACGACGCCTGCGCGTACTGCTGCTGCGGCGCGTTGGCGGCTTTACGCGATGCCGAGCGCTTCGCCGTCGATGTACCCGCCCGAGTGCTCGCGCTTTGCGGCGCATAAGCTTCCGACTGCGCGGCTTGCGCCGCGGGCGACATCGGCCAGGGCGAACTGTTATACGCGTCCTGAGCGGCAGACGGCGCGCCTTGATACATCGGCGCTTGCTGCGGATACGGCGCGGGCTGCGCGTATTGACCTTGTTGCGGATATGAAGCGGGTTGCGCGTACTGCGCTTGCTGAGGATACGAAGCCGGCTGCGCATACTGAGTCTGCTGACCCGGGTAAGCCTGCTGCGCGCCACCCGCGCCCTGATCCTGTCCCGGGTACGGCTGCAACGGCGCACCGGATTGCCCCGAGCCATAGTTGTCGGGACCATAGCCGCCCTCGACCGGACGCGGCACCCTGACAGGGACGACCCCGCCACCCGACTCCCCCGACCCATCCGCCGCACCGCCATACCCACCGCCCGCAACCGGACGAGGCACATTGGCAGGCGCCCCCGGCGCGCCGTTATAAGGACTCACATAAGGCGCGGAATAAGGCACGGTCTGAGGAGGCGGCAAATAGTTCGGCACGGGCTGCGAATAAGTCGGTGTGATGTTCTGGCGATACCCCGGAAACGCATTCGATCCGGCGGCAAGCGCGGACGGCGCCGTATCGACGGCGGTCTTGCCTTCGAATGGATTGGTGCCCGGCAACGGCATCGTGCCGATGCGGCTCATCGCGGTCTGCCAGTCGCGCGGCAGGTTGCTCGCTGGCTGACCGGGAGCAGGCGCGAGCGGCGTATTGGCCGCAAGCAGCGAGCGCTGCAGGAACTGCGCAGCGAGATCGAGCTTGCCTTCTGCCCGATACATTCGCCCGATCGATGCAAGCACGCCCGGATCGTTTGGCGCGGTGTCGTACGCCTGTTTGGCAAGCGTCTCCGCCAGCTTGAAATCGCGCACGCCGGTGGCGGCCGACATCGCGGCGGCTTGCAGATTCACGTCGTCCGGACGGCGCGCGAGCGCAGTTCGATAGCAGTTGAGCGCGCTGCGGTCGTCGCCCGCCGAGGTGTACATGCGGCCGAGCGCGGCCTGCAAGTCGGCGTTGTCGGGCATCGCGGCGAGCCAAGGTGCGATCACGTCGTAAGCCGCCGCGAGATTGCCGCTCTGGCGCACGTTGTCCGCCCGCGCGATCACGATTCCGACGTTCAGATTGTTGAAGTCGGCGCGTTGCTGCGCGGTGAGCGGCATCGACTGCAGCCGGCGCATCACGGAACCGAGTTCGGCGTCCTGCTGGGTCTGCGAGAGAATGCCCGCGTATTGCAGCAAGAGACCGGGATCGTTCGGCGAATTGGCGATCGCGCCGCGCGTGAGCGAGAGTGCGCGCGATGCATCGCCCGCTTTCAGATACGCCGACGCCACCGCGCCCGTCAGTTCCGCGTTGCCGGCAGCAAGCGGCTCGGCGCGACGCAGAATCGCATAGGCCTGCTGGCGCTGACCGGCCGCGGCGGCGCGCGTCGCGAGTTCGGTCTGCTGATGCACCCACAGACGATGCTGCAACGCGCCCATCGCCGGCGTGCGCTGCGCGGCGGGAATCCGGTCCAGTTGCGATAGACCCGTCGACCAGTCCTGTGTTTCGGCGGACAGAAGGGCGCTCGCGTAGAGCGCGTCGGTCATGTCGGGGTGCGCCGCGAGCAAGCCGTCCATCATGCTGCGCGCATTGCCGACCGCGCCCTGACGCACGTAAATGCGCGCGAGGTCGAGCCTAAGCCACGGATCGTCGGGGCTATTGAGCAGCGCGTCCTCGAAGAGACTGCGCGCCGTACCCAGATCGCCGCGTGCTTCGGCGGCGCGTGCCTGCGCGGCTTGCGCATCGCCACGCAGCTTGTTGATGCCGCCGGCTTTCGCCTGTTGCTCCGCGTTCAGCTTGTTGGCGAATTCGAGCGCTTCATCGCCACGTCCCTGCGCCGCGAGCGCGCCGACGAGTCCGCGAATGGCATCGGGATTGTCCGCCTGACGCCGCAACGCCATGCGGTACGCCGCTTCCGCGCCCTTCGGATCGCCATTCGCGAGCAGCATTTCGCCGAGCAGCGTCTGCGCGGTGACATCGGCGGGACTCGTCGCGATGGCGCGTTCGAAGAGCGCCTTGGCCTTCGCGATCTCGCCGTTGCTGCGTGCGCCGATGGCATCGCTCGTATAGGTCCAGTACGTCGCGCTCGTCAGCGCGTCCTTCCAGCGCGCCGGATTGCCGGCCCGCGACGCGCGTTCGAGATAGCTGCGCGCTTCCGCGAAACGCTCCTGTTTCAGCGCGATGACGCCGAGGCCGCCGAGCGCGTCGGCATCGTTCTGATCGCTTGCGAGCACCGACGAGAAACGCGCCTGCGCCGCGACCAGATCGCCGCGATCCACGGCAGCGAAACCTTCTGCGACAGTGCGACCGCGCGCATCGACGACTGCGCCCGCCTGCGCGCGTTCGCGTGCTTCCTTGTCCTGCAGCACCATCGAATCGAAACGCGCCTTGACGGCGGCATCGTCGGGCGAACCTTGCAGATACGCCTGAAACAGCGGTGCGTCCGATGCGCGCGCGCCGAGCCACAGCAGCGCCTGCCGCCAGCTCTTCTTCGCCTGCGCGCCGACCGTGCTGTCGTTCGACAACGCCGCCAGCCGGGCGATGCCATCGCGCCGCGTCGAATCGCGATACGTCAGATGCTGCGCATAGGCGAGGGTGTAGCGCGGATCGTCGGCGTTCTGGCGCGCGAGTTGTTCGAGGCCGCGTCGCGCTTCGTCCCAGCCTTGCGGCGTCGCGGCGAGCGCCTGGTAATACTCGAGCTGAAGTTCGGGCGTCGCGGGCTTGCCTCCGATGGCACGCTTGTATTCCTGCACCGCCGACGCGCTCTGTCCGCTCTGCGCGAGACGGCGCGCGTCGTTGACGGTCTGATCGCGCGCGCTGGTTTCGCCGAGACGCCGCCCCAGATCGTCGATGTTCGGATAGTTCGGCGCGACCTGACGCAGTTGCGCGAGATACTGCTGCGCGCCGCTGCCGTCCTTGCGATCGGCGAGCACCATGCCCATGCCGAAGAGCGCATCGGGCTGCTTCGGGTCGAGGCGCAGCACCTTCTGCCACGCCTGCTCCGCGAGGTCGCCGCGCTTGTGCGACTGCCAGTATTTGCCCTGGTCGATCAACACGTTGAGCGGATCGGCACTCGTCTGCGCGATGGCGATGGCCGGCGCCGCCGCCGCGAACAATGCCGCGATGCGGATGGCCAAGGTACGTTGTCTGGCCCGCATCAGCATGCGCTTCTCCAGTTCGGCACGAGACGGCCGGATTCGTCGAAGCGATAGCGGCCTTCGACAAAGCCGCCACCGAAGAGACCGAGCACGCGGTCGTAATACACCGGTTCGCGGCCCGCGCCCGGCGGCGCGACGAGTGCTTCGAGATGCGTGCGCGCGAGGCCCAGGCCGTGCTGGTCGTTCAGCGCCTTGAAGTATGGCGCGAGCGCGCCCCAATACGAGAGCGGGCCTTCGCCGCTGGCCGTACCGGTCGTCGAAGAAACCTTCTCCGGCGGAAATCCCGTCTGCGCCACGCTCTGGCGCATGCCGCCGAGCGCGTCGAGCCAGGGCTTCGCGAGCGGATCGCCCGCTGCCGTCATGCCGGCCCAAAGATAGACGCGGATCGCGTCGTAGCTGCCGGTATCGCCGCTTTTTGGATCGACCACGAACTGGCCGTTCTGACTTGTTTGATACGCCGCCCAGTCGGGCGCATAGCCGCGCGGCGCGGTGATCTTGATCATGCGCGCGGCGCTTTGCGCGAGCTTCGCCCACGGGCCGTCGGGCATGTCGCGAGCCAATGCTCGCAGGAGCGGCAGCGGCAGATAGCTCGGGTTCAGACGCGTGACATTGCCTGTGCGAAAGCCTTGCGGACCGGGCAGCAGCATCGGCCCGAGGCCCGGCATATCGACCACTTCCTGCTTGGCGATCTGCGCCGCGAGCGCCTGGCCGAGCTTCGTATAAGCCGGCTCCTTCCACAGCCGTCCGGCTTGCAGCAAGTCGTATGCAATCCACAAGTCCGAATCCGATGCCGAGTTCGGGTCCATCACGCCATAGCTGCCGTCCGGCTTCTTGCCCCATTGCCACGAAGGCAGACGCACGTTGTTCGCATCGAACTGATTGCCGGCCAGATTGGCGCGCGTCCAGTCGAGCAGACGGTCGAAAGTCGCGCGGTCGTTGGCGACCAGCGCGAAGAAGAGGGCGTAGGACTGGCCTTCTGAGGTGGTCTGCTGCGCGTCGGTGGAATGGTCGACGACTCTGCCATCGGCCTGCACGACGCGCTCGACGAACAACCGATACGCCGGCCATTCGCATTGCTGTGCAGATTGTGAACTCAACGCCGCGCCGGCAAGAACACCCGCGACGGCGGCCTTCGAAATTGAACCCCGCATGTCAGTCCCTCAGACGCCGCGCGGCGAGCGAGCGCAGCGCACGATAAAAGACGGCAGCGATGATGAGCGCGGCGATCACGGCGGAAAACACCAGCAGCACCGGATGCGCGGACAAGGCCCAGCGCATGTAGTGCATGGGCGAAAGCTGGCCGACGTAATAGGCTTCGCCGTTGGACGTGACCGCGACCGTGCGGCCGTGAATCACCGCCATCGCGCCTTGAATGGATGGCAACAAGTCGTTGTCGAGCAGGGCGGCGGACAAATCCGCATCCGACTGTCCCGCCGCGCTGATGAGCGCCACCGCGCTGCGCCCGCTCTTCAACGGCGACTCGAAGCCGGTGAGAAGCGCGTCGCCGTTGGAGCTCACGAGCGACAGATCGGCGCGCGCCGGAGAACGTTCCGGGCCATGCTCGCCATGCCACCAGTCGACCAGCTTGAACGCGACATCGCTCAGCTGGAAGGTGCGCGCGTCGCCGTCGCCGGAAAAGGGCATGTTCTTCGCCCAGCGTTGCAGAAGCGGCTGGCGGCCCGGCGAGCCGAGGACCAGCAAGTCCTTGTCGGCGAAGCGGTCGACATCGTTCGCGCTCGTCACTGTGACGCCCGTGACCGGATAACCCGTCGACGCCCCCATGCGGCCCATCTCCAGCAGAAAGAGACTGTAGTCCGCCGAGTTCGGATCGTTCGGCAGCACGACCGCCGTCTGCGACAGGTCGGCCATGCGCGTGAACGGGAAACCGCCGTTGGCGAACGCGGCCAGATCGGGCAGCGCCATGTAATGCGGGAAGCTCGAAAGATCGATGGTCGAATTCGGGTCGATGGCGCCGACGACGTTATCGAGCAGACGGCCGGTGCATTCGCCGGTCTTCGGAATGTCGTAGTAAAAGTGCATGCGCAACTGCGCGCGCGGCGAGATCAGAAGCGGCGGCAGATAAACCTCGCGGCGCGCGGCCACGGTCTTGTCCGGCATCACGCGGCTGAAGTACTGGCCGAGATCGAACGTCGAAGTCGATACCGCCGGGATGCGCAGCGACTGCACGAAGCCATTGTTCACGCTGATATTGAGCGACGAACGGTCCGGCGCCGGACGCACGGTGTAGCGATAGCTCAGATCGACCGGCACGCCCTTGGTCTGCCACATGAAGAGATCAGGCGGCACACGCAGGTTCACGCGCACGGCGTCGGCGTCGTAACCGCGCGCGGTCAGATCCTGCGCTTCGGCCAATTCACCGAAACGCACGGCGCGGTCGGACGGCAGCCAGTTCGGCGCATCGTAGGGGCGGCGCGGTTGCAGATCGGCGAATTGCGTGATCGTCGCGCTCGTGCCGGAGAACGCGTTGCGACCGACACCCAGCGCTTTCGCGGCGGTCTTCAACTCGTTGTCGTCGCGGCCCATCACGAGCAGCAAGCGGCCGCGCGCGGCGGCATCGCGTTCGACGACCGCGATGGTCGGACCGGAAACCGGCGGCAGATCGACGCCCGCGATTTTCGCATCGCCGGTGGCGAACACGACGGCGTTGCCCGCGAGCGGGACGTTATCGGACTGTGCCGGGAAGATCGCGCCGCGATACCCCGCGAGCGAGCCGAAGTACGACGCCACGGTGCCCGCCGCTTCGAGCGCGGGCAGGCTCGGCTTGCCCGCGAAGACAAACGGCAGTTCCAGGCGGCGCACGTCGCGCCGGTCGAAGAACGGCGCGGGCAGCGCGGCGAGATCGGGCTTGCTGGCAAGCGACGCATAAGTGAGATCGAGCGAACTCGCGTTGCTGACCGTCGCCCACAGCGTCGAATTCGACGGGTCCTCGCACTGCTGCGTGTAATGGCCGATCAGCTGAACGTTGAGGTGATTGAACTCGGTGATGAAGCGCGGATCGATGGCGATATCGCGCGCCACGAGCGTGCCGGCCTGATCGCGCGGCACGGGCAGGGTCGCCGCGACTTCGCCGTTGACGAGCACCTTCAATTGCGAGATGGACGGCAACAGCGACGGCGAATAGCTATAGATCAGATGCAGGACCGCGGCCGTCACGACTTCGTCGCCGCGCACGGAAAACGCCACGCCGTTCTGGCCATCGGTGCCGCGCATTTGCAGCGGGTCCTGCGCGCCGAGGTCCACGAAAGTAAGCGTCTGACGACGGCCGCCGGGAACGAGCGTGCCCGGATCGGCGGTAGTCGGAAGACGCGCGGCGAGCGGCGAGGACGGCTTGCCGGAGAACGCGGGAACCGGCATGGCGAGCGCGGGCTGGACGATCGTCGCGGAGTTGTAGATCACGGCCGGGCTTGGCGCGGGCACGCTGCCGACGCCGGTGGCCTGCTGCGTCGGCGCGCCGTTGGCCGCGACGGCATCCGCCGCTGCCGCGATGGACGCGAGCGGGCCGGCAAGCGCGGTCTGCAGTGCCGCGAGGAACGCCAGCGCCCGCACCAGCGGGCGTTCGCAAAAACGCGGCGCGCGCTCGCCCGCATCGTGATCAACACGCAACTTCGCCATGCCGGTGCCTTTATTGGTCTTTGGTGTTCAGCTTCTTCATGTCGACTGAACGCTTGCTCGTCCAGGTCCGAAGGTCGCTGTAGAGATGCTCGAAAAGCCCCGCGATACCGCGCGTGCCTACCAGCAGCACGTGCGAAAGGCCGCGCAGCGGCGTATCGGGGCGGCGTCCTTCGGACCAGCCGGTCCACGCGTCCGCGCGCGCAAAAGTGGTTTTCACGAAGTCGTATTCCTGCTCGCGCGTGAGTTGCGAGAAGCGCAGGCCAACGCGGCCCTTCGCCGTGAAGCCGACCGTGGCCGGGAACGCGTATTCCTCGTCGCCTCGAAAGAGCGAGACGGTGACGCGTTCGTGCATCGGCACTTCGATGTCGTTCGGCAGCTTCACGCCGACGCCGCCTTCCGAATAGTCGATCGTCTCGCAAGCCAGCGTGCGCCCCGTCGAGAACTTGAGCATGACGGGCATCTTCATCGTCACGCGATGCGTGCTGCGCACCTGACGCCGCTCGCTAGCCGCCGCCACGCTCGCGCCGAGAATCAGCATGTTGTAGACGGTCCAGCAGAGATTCAGCACGGTGGTCTGCACTTCGCTGCGGATATGCCAGTTGATGACGATATGCACCACGCCCGCGATGAAGCCAAGCAGGTTCAGCAGCAACAAGAACAGATAAGGACGCGAGATGCCCCAGTCGAAGTAATCCTTCGCGATCTGGCCGCCCTTGGCCGTGACGTTGAACTTGCCGAGCTTCGGGTTGATGACGGCCAGCAGCGTCGGCGCCGTGATGTACGACGCCAGCACCGACTCATACACTTCGGCCCAGAACGAATGGCGGAAAGAACGCTGCATGCGCGAATTGGTGATGCTCGCGTGCATCATGTGCGGCAGCGCGAAGATGGCGATGGTGCCCGCCGCCGCCTCGATCACGTGCGCGCCGAAGAACAGATACGAGAGCGGCGCGGTAAGGAACACGAGACGCGGCACGCCATAGAAAAAGTGCAGCATGCCATTGAGATAACACAGCCGCTGGCCGAGCTTTAGGCCCTTGCCGGTGAGCGGATTGTCGATCCGGAAAATCTGCGTCATGCCGCGCGCCCAGCGAATGCGCTGACCGATGTGGCCCGAAAGACTTTCCGTGGCAAGTCCGGCTGCCTGCGGAATCGCGAGATACGCCGTGGTATAGCCCAGCCGATGCAGCTTGAGCGCGGTATGCGCGTCTTCCGTCACGGTCTCGACCGCAATGCCGCCGATCTCTTCGACCATCGAGCGGCGCAGCACGGCGCACGAGCCGCAGAAGAACGTCGCGTTCCACAGATCGTTGCCGTCCTGCACGAGACCGTAGAACAGTTCGCCTTCGTTCGGCACCTTGCGGAACGTGCCGAGATTGCGCTCGAACGGATCGGGCGAGAAGAAATGGTGCGGCGTCTGCAGCATCGACATGAGCTTGTCGCGCAAAAACCAGCCGAGGCAGATTTGCAGGAACGAGCGCGTCGGAATGTGATCGCAATCAAAGATGGCGAGGTATTCGCCCTTCGTGATCTTGAGCGCTTCGTTGATGTTGCCGGCCTTCGCGTGGCGGTTATGCGTGCGGATCGTCCAGTTGACGCCCACCTCCTCGCAGAACGCCTTGAACTCGGGACGGCGGCCGTCGTCGAGCACGTGGATCGCGATCTTGTCGGTCGGATAGTCGAGCGCGAGCGCCGCGTAGATGGTCGGCTTCACCACCGAAAGCGGTTCGTTATAAGTCGGAATGAAGACGTCGACGGTCGGCCAGTCGTTGCGATCGGCGGGCAGCGGCAGCGGCTTGCGCTTGAGCGGCCACGCGGTCTGGAAGTAGCCGAGCAGCAGCACGAGCGTGGCGTAGACCTCGGCTGCGACGAGCAACAGGCCCCACGCGGCGTCGAGCGGACGCTCCCAGTAGGTCGTCTCGGTCAGACGCCAGAACATGTAGCGTCCCGACGATACGACCGACAACATGATCATGACGAGCGTCGCGTACTGGCCTTGCAGACGCCGGAAGCCGAGCGCGCAGGCAAAGCAAACGGTTGCGAAAGCGAGCTGCTGACCGAACGCGAGCGGCACCGTCACCACGAAGTAGAGCGAGAACAGCGCGAACAGCGTGAGCAACACCGTGAGGATGCGGCTGCCCCAGATGCGCGCATCGACGAAACGTTCCAGCCGCGACGTGGCGACGCTGACTTCCGTTTCCTGCGAGGGAATCTTGGCGGAGCTCATGCGACGTTCCTCGAAGCGGCCATGGAGTCGACGGTGGCGAGAAGCCAGTCGCCGCACGCGCGCAAATCGGCGGCGGCTTGCGAGAGCGGGTCGTAGTGGATGAGTGTCGTGTCGCACGCAAGCGACTCGGAGACGCCTTCGTCCTGATGGATCACGCCCGGAAAGAGCTTCGTGCCGAGCATGTTGCGTAAGACCTTGAGCACGTCCTTGCTCAACTGGCGCGATTGGTCAACCTGATTCACCACGTAGCCCTGTCCGCCGAAGTCCTGACGCGGCGCGGCGTAGGCGTCGATCATGCGCTCCATGCCGGGAATCGCGGCGTAGGAGGCGGCATCCGCGAGCACGACGTTGAGCGCGAAGTTCGCGGCGCACAGCGCGGTGCGCGTATAGACCGACGAGCCCGGAGGGGTATCGACGATAACGATGTCGTTGAGATCGAGCGCAAGCGATTCGAGCGAGCGCGCGAGCCACGCGGGGTCCTGGTCGACGAGCGCCTCGAAGCGGCGGCGATCGTCTTCCAGCACCGCGCCGTAGGGCAGCACGGTGACGCCGTCGACGCCATCGAACATCACGGTCTGCCACGGGTCGCCCGCGAGCGTTGCACGCGAAATGCCGTCGATGCTGTCGAGCGGAATGCCGAAGTGCAAGCGCAGCGCGTTTTGCGGATCGAGATCGACGACGATCACGCGGCGATGGCGCGCGGCGAGCACCGAGGCGAGGTTCGCGGCGAGCGTGGTCTTGCCGACGCCGCCTTTCGCGGAAACTACCGTGATGACTTTCATGAGCGTGTGAGGCGGGCAGCGAAGAGGGCGCGGTTCGGCTGCGCGGAATCGGTTGCGCCGGATGACGGGCTCGGTTGGCGCAGGCGGTCGAACATCGCGGTGAGCGAGCCTTCGGGGGCTTGCGGTGCTTGTGGCTCTTGTGGCTTGAAGAGCTTGCCGAGAATGGAAGGCGCGTTGCTTTCCTGTTCGCGCGGGCCGGTGCGGGTTTGCACAGCCGGGTCGAGCGCGGCGGGTATTTCGCGAGCGCGGAAGGTCGAGGCGCCTTCCCGAGCGAGGGAGTTCGAAGCGGTTTTGATGCTGCCGCTCGCTTCCGCCGCAAGAATGGCCGGAGGTGTCACGGCACCAGCGTTCCCCTGCTCAGACGCGAAGGGCGACGCCGAAAACCGCGCCGGCGCGCTCGGACGCGCAAAGACAGGCGCTGGAGCGGAATCGGGAATCGGTGCCGCGCTTTCGGGCTTCGCCTCGACGGCAACCGGCGCGGCGTCGGCGAGCGCCGAAAAGCGCAAGGCGCTCAGCGAATCGAGCGCGGCGGGCGGCGTGACGGGCGGAATCGTGCGGCGATGCGCACGCGCGAAAAGCGGCGGCTTGGCGCGATTGATCGGCATTGGCGTGGGCGCGGCCGTGGCACGGTCGGCATCCGCTTGTGCCGCAAACTCGCGCTTGTGCACCGGACTCGCCTGCACATCACGACGCGGCGCGATTTCCGGGATGGCCGGTTGCGCGAAATCGAGCGTGGCCAGGAGCGGCCAGCGCGTGCGGGCATTCCTGGCCTCGTTTTCGCGGCCGATTTCCTGGTAGTCGCCTGCATTGCCGCCGAAATGATCGAACAGCTTTTCGATGTCGCGTGATGTATTCATGTTGCCGCATCCTCGTCGTGCCTTGCGTCGAACTGGCCTGATGCAATATTTTTGGCGCTGTCCGTTGCATGGACAGTCGATATCGCCGTTGCCTTCATATATAACGGCGGTCGTTGAAATTGATTGAATCCTTGCAGCGCCGCTTCAGTTGCGTCGCTTATCTCGTTGCGGCGCGCGCGAGCCGGAACTCGACTGCACCATCACTGCTCAATTCGCTTGCCTGGGAAATAGCAAGCCCTTGCGCGCCCAAACCGCTCAACCAGTGCTGATAAGCGCCTTCAAGAAAAGCCGGTGTCCATGCAAGCGCGCTTTCTCCGAACGCCGGCAACGGCGCGCAGTAGTGAACGATGCTCAGATACTCGCGCTCGTCGGCTAATTCGACGAAGCCCCATTCCGAATCGCGCCACAAAACATTCAGCGCGTGTGCGAGGTCGGCGGTCGAATCGCATTGAGGAAGCGGCCGGGCATCGGCGAATCGGCTGCCGACTCGATGCATCAACTGTCGAAGTTCCGCACGACCGATCTGCGCTTCGAACTCCTCGGCAAGCGCGCCAAGAAATCCACGCCATTGCCTGGAAATCGTGTGGTCGAAGAGGTAATCGAAAGTAGCTGACATGGTTGCCGTTCAGAATGGCCTAAGGGAGTCTGCAAGAATTCTTGCAATGTCGTCGGTTCTTTTTACCTGGAACGCTGCGACTGTCTAACTGCGCGACAGAGCACCGATCCGGTGGTTTGTCCAGTCGATAAAACACGTCTGAAGGTATCCCACTGGGTTTTTTTTCGCCAGTGGAAAGACTATCAGCGCATTTTTTTATCGTATTGAGCGAATAGGCATGCGATTGCGGCTCAGTTCGAGCATTCGAATAAACCTGCCTTTTCGACAAAATTTAGACAAGCTCGGGCGAAGGCCCGCCCGCTATGGCTCTGCGGTCGTGGACGCGAGAGTGTACCATCTTGTTAATATTATCAAACGACAAAACTCAGGCCTGATTCATACGGATTGACAATCACAGGAAGGGGTTAATCCTCTTATTAATTGCGTTGAGACAAAATGCATCTTTTTGTCTGACATTAGTGTTTCGAGGCATTTAAAAATGTCTGTAGATTGAACTGATATCGGTCAATGTGACCGATAATCGGCGCGACTCAGCGCAACTCTCTAACGCGTGACAGGCGAAAAAAAACGCCCCGAGCGGGGCGTTTTTTTCTTGGCAAGCAACGATCACGGATTTGCGCGCACCGCGTCTCGAACTGCATCCATGACGATGCCGTAGTCGAGCGGAATGTCTAGCGCATCGGAGTAACCGTTTTCGTCGGCGGACTCTTCGGGCGCGGCACTGACCGGAAGCGACTCGTAGGCGGTTTCGCCAGACGGATTGTCGCGTCCTTCGATGGCACCCTGTAATTGCGGATTCTTCACGATTAACTCCTTCCGGTAATGGAGCGGCGAGGAAATGCAATATAAACCAATGACATGACAAATTGACGAATCGATGGAAGCTCTCGATGAGCGTGCTTCGCGCGGTGCGCCGATGACCGCTGCAGTTGCATATTCCCAAGAGCACGGGGCCCTACAGTGTAAGGGCGACGTGCTCGTGTGAATGTGCGTTCTGATTATGACGAAGCATGTTCTGAATTGTCTTGCAAATCTGTTTTTCGGCTCGAAACTTGCGTCCTTTTTAGCGAGAAAAATGTAGCTAAACACGCGGCGAAAAACGAGATCGTCGTATGACGCGACTATGATGAAGAATCGTTGCGAAACGCCTTTCGAATGAGCGATTTATTGCGAAGTGGGGTAAGTTAAACGCAGGCCCGATCGCCGGCGAAAGCGGTGTCACAAAGGAGAACCAACAATGAGCAAAATAGCGATCATTGGCGCGACCGGACATGCCGGAAGCAAGTTGCTGGAGGAAGCGTTGCGGCGCGGACACACGGTGACGGCGCTTGCACGCAACACGTCGGAGATCGCCCAGCGTTTTGAAGTCAACGCGAAGAATGTAGACGCATCGGATGCGGCCGCGCTAAGCGAAGCCGTCGCCGGTCACGATGCCGTCTTCAGCGCCGCGCATTTCGCTTCATTGTCGGAGAGTGCGATCACCGAGCCGCTTCGACGCGCGGGCGTCAGGCGCTTGCTCGTGGTGGGCGGCGCGGCGAGTCTTTATGTCGGGCCGGGCCAGCGCGTGTTGGATCTGCCCGATTTTCCGGAAATGTACCGTTCAGAGGCAACCGCGGGCGCGGCATTTCTCGACGCGCTGCGTCGCGAGCGCGAACTCGAATGGACGTTCGTTTCGCCGTCCGCGGAATTCGTCGACGGTCCGCGCACGCGAAAATTCCGTATCGGCGTGGACGAATTGCTCGTCGATAACAATGGCCGAAGCTGGATCTCTTTCGCTGACTTTGCCATCGCGTTTCTCGATGAATTCGAGAGCGGAGCGCATATCAAGCAGCGTTTCACCGTCGGTTACTGACAGCAACCAATAGACGCAAGGCGGCGACGATCCCGACACCCTGGGGTGCCGGAACCCGTCGCCGTCGTCGCTGCGCGACCGAGCGGTCAGCTTAGTCGTGCACGTCGCATTCGACTTCCTCGCTGTTGGCCGGCATCGCTGCGGCGAGAATCATCGCGGAGGCATTCTGCGGTTTCGGATCGCGCTGTGACGGGCGATACACCTGATCGCCGCGATGAATCGGCATCCCCGAGAGCGAGCAGATGCCTTCGGCGCTCGCCGTCGTCGCGCGCCAACCTTGATAACCATAGTGGCAGGTACCTGGGTCCGACCAGTAGACGAGCGCCGTCGCGCTGGACGGCCGCTCGATCACGCGCACGACTGCCTGTGGGAAAGGCAGGCGGTCATCCGACGGGCGCGGATGCGGGTGGGCGCGGTTCCAGTCGCGCGTCAGGCGGTCGAGGAAACTATCTTCGATACGCGCGGTTTTTTGCGAGGGGCTGGTGTGGGCGGCGTCATGCGGCGCCGCCTCGAGCAGGTGAACCGTCTGTGACCACGGGTCTGCAATTTTCGAAAAAGCTGTCATGGCATTGTTCCAGGCTTTGACTCGACCTAGAACGTACGCTATTAAGCATATTCCGATAAATAGTGCATAGGTGAAAACACTGTCCCGTTGCCGCGAATAATCGCGCGCTGGCGAAGCGAAGGCTTGCTGGACATGGGTTTGAGCGCCGGACGCTTGCGATCGCGGACCGCCGGTATTGTACGATCGTTCTCCGAAGTGGCGGCCTTGGCGGCTTAATTGGCCGACATAGCAATGAGGCAAGCGGGTAAGCGGGCGCTTTACGCGTCCTTCGTCCCGGAAGCGACGATGCGCCGGGCACGCTCTTCCACACGTTGCGCTATATGCGAATCTGCCGGAAAGCGACGGCTTTATCTGACGGCCGGCGAAGCGTCAACGCGCAAAAAGTGGCCATCCTGGGTCTGTCGCGTGGCGCAACGAAGCCGGTGTCGGACGCAAGCAGCGCGTGCCGCGTCTTACGTTGCCGTTGTCGCTGTGTATGACCATCGTGTCACATTTTCACGCGCGCTGTGAGTCAGTTGCCGCGCGATGAATGAAGTATCTACAAGCAGCGCCTCGGTGGAAAGGTGACTTCAGCGTTAGCAAACTGCATGTCGTTTGGCGGTCGCGGGCCCAATCGAAGGCGTAGCCAGCAAGCGCCTCACGCCAACGGTGGGCACGCTTGCGGACTGGCGTATTAGCGAAGACATTGCGGATAAAGCGTCGACATTGAAAGGAGCACGCCGAACTCTCGCTTATCGCCGACCGAAACCTGAAAATACGACTTCGGCGACATCGCATTGCAGTGCTTTTCGCAGCCGAGGCCCTACTCGAAGCCTCAGCCGGCAACGCTTTGTCTCGATCTGGCGAGCTAGCTTGGACCGCTTGCAGATCATTACTCCGCAACCGCGCGCGCCGCCGCACGGCCCCGCAACCACTCCAGCGCCAGCAATAAACTCGTCGAAAACACGATCAGAATCGTGGCCAACGCGGCGATCGTCGGGCTGATGTTCTCGCGGATGCCCGTGAACATCTGACGCGGTAGCGTCGTCTGATCGGCGCCCGCGAGAAACAGCGTGACGACCACTTCATCGAACGATGTCGCGAACGCGAACAACGCACCCGAAATCACGCCCGGCGCAATGACCGGCAGCGTCACGCGAAAAAACGTCCGCAGCGGACTTGCGCCAAGCGACTGACTCGCCCGCACGAGATTCATGTTGAAGTTTTGCAAGGTCGCCGCAACCGTGGTCACGACGAACGGCACGCCCAACGCCGCATGCGCCAGAATTAACCCAAAATATGTGTTGGCGATGCCGAGCGGCGCAAAGAACAAATACATGCCGACGCCGACGACGATCACCGGCACGATCATCGGCGAAATGAGCACGGCCATGAGCACGCTCTTGCCGACGAAATTCGCCTTCGTCAATCCAACCGCCGCGAGCGTGCCGAGAATCGTCGCGACGAGCGTAGCCGAGGGCGCGACGATAAAGCTGTTCTTCGCCGCCATGCGCCACTCGTCCGACATGACGAGATTGTGATACCAGCGCATCGAATAGCCCGGAATGGGATAGACGAGAAACGTGCTCGACGAAAACGAAAGCGGCACGATGGCAAGTACCGGCAGAATCAAATAGAGCAACGTCAGCACGCAAATGAGGCGCAATGCAAAATACCAGACGCGCTCGATAGCGGACGTATGCGGCGCGAACATCGGTTTGGCGAGTTTCATTGTCTTACCCCAGGCTTACGTTCGAGCGCGTGAATCGACCGTAGACGACATAAAGCACGAGCGTCGCGGCAAGCAGCAGCGCACCGAGCGCGCAAGCCATGCCCCAGTTGATCGTTACGTTCGTGAAATACGCGATGTAGTAGCTGACCATCTGGTCGTTCGGCCCGCCGAGAAGCGCCGGCGTGATGTAGTAACCAATCGCCAAGATAAACACCAGCAGCACGCCGGCCCCGATGCCCGGATAAGTCTGCGGCACATACACGCGCCAGAACGCCGCGAACGGATGACTGCCAAGCGAAACAGCCGCGCGCTGATAAGTCGGCGGCACGGACTTCATCACGCTATAGAGCGGCAAAATCATGAAGGGCAGAAGAATGTGCGTCATCGAGATATAAACGCCCACGCGATTGAACAGCAGCGCGAGCGGCGAACCAATCAGCCCGCTCGCGAGCAGCGCCTTATTGACGAGCCCTTCGCTTTGCAACAGCACGATCCACGCGGCGACACGCACCAGCACGGAGGTCCAGAACGGAATCAGCACGAGCACCATCACGAGATTGGCACGGCGCGCGGGCAGCATGGAAATCCAGTACGCGAGCGGATAACCGAGCAGCAGCGCGAAAAACGTCACCGCGACGCCGATCACGAACGTGCGTCCAAAGACGTTCAAATAGATGGATTGATCCGGACCTGCATGCTCGATGTCACCGAAACCGTCCTGCCGGTGATCGAGCGAAGCGAGCAGATAAAACGGCGAATATCGACCGGCGTTTTTCGCGATTGCCTGCCAATACGCGGGATCGTTCCAGCGCTCGTCGAGTTCGACGATCTTCGCGCGAATCTGCGGCGCGGCGAGCGGCTTGCCGTCGTCCGCGGCGAGCGGCATCGCGCGGGCAGTTTTTGCAACCAGCGAGCGATAGCCCGGAATCTCGGTGTTGAGTCGGCGAGCGAGCGCGCCCAACGATTCGCCGTCCTGTATCGCGGTGAGATCTTGCGCGAGCGCGGCATAAGCGGCATCGGGCGGCGCGGTTTTGCGATCCCAGCTTGCGAGCGCCGCGCCCGTGTGCGGCAGCGCGTTCGCAACTTCGGGGTTCTGCACGGCGCGTGTGAGCAGCGCACCGATTGGCACCACGAAGATCAGGAACAGAAAAATGGCGAGCGGCGCAATCAGCGCGAGCGCCATTGCGCGCTTTTTCGCATCGACGAGCTTCAGTTCGCGCTTGAGTCGCGCGCTCGATTCGCGCGTGTCGTCCGCGGCGATCGTCATGGTGTTCACGCTTTCTGTCTCCTATCCATGCAAAGGCTTGGCGTTGGCTGCGGTTCGCATTGCACGAAACGCAGCCGTGCTTTCACCAAAAAACGCTTACTTCGACGACCACGCCGTGAAGCGCTGTTCGAGCTCGTCGCCGTGATCGGTCCAGAACGCCATGTCCTGCAGCACGGCATTCTTCGCGTTGGCGGGCGAATTCGGCATGTCGGCCTGGATCTTCGGATCGAGCGCCGCGATGGCCGCCTTGTTCACCGGACCATAGGCGATGTTCTTCGCGTACGTTTCCTGCGGCTGCTGCGACACCGAATATGCGATGTACTGCGTCGCGACATCCTTGTTCGGCGACCCCTTCGGAATGGCCCAGTAATCGAGGTCATAAATGCTGCCGTTCCAGACGACCTTCAGATTCTTGCCTTCCTTGCGCGCGGCATCGATACGTCCGTTATAGGCCGTCGACATCACGACATCGCCCGCGACGAGGAATTGCGGCGGCTGCGCGCCCGCTTCCCACCACTGGATATTCGGCTTCAGTTCTTCGAGCTTCTTGAACGCACGATCGGCGCCGGCTTTCGTGCCGAGCACCTTGTAGACATCCTTCGGCGGGACGCCGTCGGCCATCAGCGCGAATTCGAGGTTGTAGCGCGCGCCCTTGCGCATGCCGCGTTTGCCGGGGAATTTCTTCGTGTCCCAGAAGTCTGCCCAGCCGGCCGGCGCGCCCTTGAGCTTGTCGGCGTTATAGGCGAGCGCCGTCGACCAGACGAAGAAGCCGGCTCCGCAAGTTTGCGGCGATTCGGTGACGAGTTCCGACTTCTTAGCGATCTTCGACCAGTCCAGCTTTTCGTACAGACCTTCGTCGCAGCCGCGTCCCAGATCGCCCGATTCGACTTCGACGACATCCCAGTTGACGTGCTTCGCTTCGACCATCGCTTTGACCTTGGCCTGCTCGCCGTTGTATTCGACGGCCGTGACCTTGTTACTCGATGATTTTTCGTAAGGCTGATTGAATGCGGCCTTTTGCGCATCGCCGTTCGCGCCGCCGAAATTGACGACGGTCAGTTCCGCCGCGAATGCGGATGCGCCCGACATGCACACGAGCGCCGCCGACGCCATGGAGCACAGTGCGAACTTCTTCATGGTGGTTTCCTCTCTTCCTTTTTGGCTTGGTGTTAGCAGTGGACTTGCGAGTAGGCAAAGCAAAAGCGATGAAGCGCGCGCCGCTTTAGGCAAATACGCGCAAATGCTCGGGAGCGAATTCAAGCGCGACGGGCGCGCCGGGCGTGAAGGTATCGAGCAACGCATTGCCGAGTGGCACTTTCACGAAGCATTCGTCCTGTTCGCGTACGCCGCAGCGCATGCGTACGTGATCGCCGAAATAGATGAGGCTCTTGGCCTCGCCAGCGAGCGCGTTATGTGTCGCATGGTTCTGTTCGCGGATGGCCGCGAGCTTCATGCGCTCGGGCCGGATGCAGGCAATAGCCGACGCACCCGCCTTCGCCTTCGCGACATTCAGCCCGGAAAGCCGCGTGCCGTCGGCCAGGCGGATATCGCAGAACTCGCCTTGTGTTTGCTCGATGGTGCCGCGCAAGCGGTTGCTATCGCCGATGAAGTTGGCGACGAACTCGTTGCACGGCGCTTCGTAGAGATGGTCCACGGTATCGAGTTGCTGCACGATGCCTTTGTCGAATACCGCGACGCGGTCCGACATGGTGAGCGCTTCGCCCTGATCGTGCGTGACATATACGAAGGTCACGCCAAGCTTCTCGTGCAACGACTTCAGTTCGTACTGCATGTGCTCGCGCAGTTGCTTGTCGAGCGCGCCGAGCGGCTCGTCCATCAGCACGAGCTTGGGCTCGAATACGAGCGCGCGCGCGAGCGCGATGCGCTGCTGCTGACCGCCCGACAATTGCGCCGGGTAACGTTTCGCGAAGCTCTCCATGCGCACCATCCTGAGTGCGTTGTCGACGCGATGCGCGCGTTCCTCGGCGGACATCTTGCGAACCGTGAGCGGATATTCCACGTTCTGCTGCACGGAAAGATGTGGAAACAAGGCGTAGTTCTGAAACACCATGCCGATCTCGCGCTTATGCGGCGGCACCTTGTTGAGCAACTTGCCGTCTAGCCAGATCTCGCCGCCAGTCGGGAATTCGAAGCCCGCGAGCATCATCAGGCAAGTGGTCTTGCCCGAACCGGACGGCCCGAGCAGCGTGAGGAATTCGCCTTGATAGATATCGAGGTCGAGCGATTTGACGACTAGGGTTTCCCCGTCATAAGTCTTTCTAACGCCGCGAAAACTGACGATCACCTGATCGGATTTCATCTTCCGTGTCTCCTTCGGAAATCGATGCGTTGTAGCTGGGAGCGGCCTGTATCAAGCCTCTACGGCGCCTGACCGGCGCCTTTGCGGCGCTCGGAAATTTTTCCACTGCCTGCGATAACTATAGCCCGTGACGGTTCTACAATGTGGAGCCATTTCAATATTCAACTTGGAACCACTTTGCCTTCTGGCGAGGTTCCTGAGGGCTCGGGGAAATTCATGGATACCATCATCCTCGCGGACTGGCTGAGTACGCGACTCGTCGAACGCTCGCAGGCGGAGCCGATGTACCGGCAGATGCTGGAACTCATGCAGCAGGCCATCCTGACCGGTCAACTTGCGCCCGGCACCAAGCTGCCGAGTTCGCGCATGCTGGCAAGCGATCTCGGCATCGCGCGCAATACCGTGCTGCACGTGTACGACCAGTTGACGGCCGAAGGCTATGTCACGTCGACGACCGGCAGCGGCACCTATGTGGCCGATACGGCGCCGCGCGAACGCGCCGCTGCGAAGCCGGGCGCCAAGTCGAGCGCCGACGCCGCTCAGAAGCCCTGCGCGATTTCGCAACGCGGCGCGCGCTTGATCTCGCAGGCGGGGGTATCGCCGAAACAGTGGGGCGCGTTCATGCCCGGCGTGCCCGATGTACGCGAGTTTCCCGCGCAAACTTGGAGCCGCTTGCAAGCGCGGCTCTGGAAGCGCGCGAATCCCGATTTGCTGACCTATGCGCCCGGCGGCGGCTACCGGCCGCTGCGGCGCGCGTTGTCGGACTATTTGCGTGTCGCGCGCTCGGTCAAGTGCTCGCCCGATCAGATCATCATCACGACGGGCATCCATCAGTCGATCGATCTGACCGTGCGTCTGCTCACCGATTTCGGCGACCGCGCGTGGGTCGAAGAACCGTGTTACTGGGGCGTGCGAAGCGTCCTGCAGTCGTCCGGGCTGTTGCTCGTGCCCGTGCCCGTAGATGACGAAGGCTTGAATCCGAACGCGCGTGACATGGCCACGCCGCCGCGTATCGCGCTGGTTACGCCTTCGCATCAGTATCCGCTCGGCATGGTGATGAGCCTCGCGCGGCGTCGCGCTTTGCTGGAGTTCGCGCGGCAACATGGCACGTGGATCATCGAGGACGATTACGACAGCGAGTTTCGCTATGGCAGCCGGCCGCTTTCGTCGCTGCAGGGACTCGACGACGCCGGACAGGTGATCTATGTCGGCAGTCTCGGCAAGATGCTGTTCCCCGGTTTGCGCATGGGCTATATGGTGGTGCCGGAAAATCTCGTCGATACGTTTCGCACGGGCGTCGCGGAGCTGTATCGCGAAGGGCAACTGATGCAGCAGGCCGTGCTCACCGAATTCATTCTCGACGGGCATCTCACCTCGCACGTGCGGCGCATGCGCGGGCTATACGGCGAACGAAGGGAATTGCTCATCAACGCCATTCGCGCGCGGTTCGGCAATACGCTCGCGGTGCACGGCGATCAAGCCGGACTGCACTTCGTCCTGGGCATGCCGGAACACGTCGACGACCGCGAAATCACGCGTCACGCAATGACGGCGGGCGTGGTGACACGGCCGCTAGCCAATTACTACATGAACGCGGATGCCGCGCGTCCCGGTCTCATGCTCGGCTACGCGTGCGTGCCGAACGATGAGATCGCGCCCGCGTTTGCGAAGCTCGCCGAATCGATCGAGATGGCGCTCTCGCCGGCGATGCAGGTGTGATGACGGCTCGTTGGCACCATTGCGCCGCGTGACCGCGGCGGGGCGGTCAAGATAACTGCTGAAGCGCAATCGAAGCAGGCGAGCGCCTTGCATGCCGTCGGATGTTCGCTGACCAAAGTCACGTCGAACAGAGCTGCTGCTTGCGTCAGGCAGCATTTATCGCATCACTAACTATTCCCTGACAAATTAGGAAAAATCGAGTGCCGTTTCTCGACGGTCTCGATTATCGTTGCGCTTCGCATTTCAACCAGACGAGATAAACGTAGCGCGTAAGCGGATGTCTATCTGTAGCAAACCTGGAAGCCGAGATGCGGCATTTGGGCGTCAAGTTCGAGGAGTGTGCGACCGCCTTTCGCGGCCGAACATTCAGCTTGATCTGACGACTCATCCCTGTCAATTTTTATAAGCATATCCAAATGAAAAAATCCTTGATCTCGGCGATGGTCGCCGCAGCACTGGGCCTCGTAGCAAGCGCCGCGTTCGCGTCGGACGGCACCATCACGTTCAATGGCGCGCTGACGGCCACGACCTGCACGATCAACGGCAACGGCACCAGCAGCAAGGACTTCACGGTCACGCTGCCGACCGTTTCCACGTCGACCCTGACGGCATCGGGCCAGACGGCCGGCACGACTTCGTACAACATCGCGTTGACGGGTTGCGCGCCGGTTACGGCAACGAGCGAAGCGGGCGTGTTCTATGAAGCCGGTGCAACGGTCGATGCGAACGATGGTCGCCTGATCGTGGCCACGGGCGGCGCGGGCAACGTCAAGCTGCAACTCCTGAACTCCGATGGTTCGATGATCAAGGCAGGCTACTCGCGTGAGCTGCAGAACGTGAAGTCGGCCGACATCTCCAGCGGCGCGGCATCGCTCAGCTATCAAGTTCAGTATTACGCGACGGGCGCGACGACCGCTGGCGCAGCCAACTCGTCCGTGATCTACAGCATCGACTACATGTGATCTTGCGGTAGTGGAACGGGGTCTTCGGCGCGATCATCGGTTGAAGACCCGTACATATGCGGGCGCGAGCCCGCTTTATCTTTACACTCGCGCTCCGTTTCGGGCATTACGTCAACATGAAAGTGGCAAAGAGACTCATAACGACCGCGGCATTTATCGTCGCGATGCAAGGGTTCATTCCTTCCGCGAATGCGTCGGTGGTGATTGCCGGCACGCGCGTCGTCTTCAATCAAAGCGATTCCGAAGTCACGGTGAAGCTGACCAACAACGGCAAGCTTCCCGGCCTGACCAAGGTGTGGATGGACAAGGGCGATCCGAACATCAAGCCGGACGCCATCGACGTGCCGTTCACCATCACGCCGCCGATCATGCGTATCGATCCGAGTAAATCGCAGACCTTGCGGATCATGTCGACGGGCGAGCCTTTGCCTGCGGACAAGGAAAGCATCTTCTATTTGAACGTGCTCGAAGTGCCGCCGAAACCCACGGGCGACGAAGCGAGCGCGAACCAGCTGCAGCTTGCATTTCGCACGCGCATCAAGTTTTTCTATCGCCCGAGTGGCCTCAAAGGCCAGGCAACGGACGCGCCAGGACAGATCGTGTGGCATCTCAAACACGATGGCGGCAAGAACTCGATCGAGGCGAGTAACCCCACGCAGTATCACGTGTCGTTCGACCGCGTGCAGGTTAGCAACGGCGCGAGTGCATCGGAGTTCACTGACGGCGGCATGGTAGGCCCGGGCGAAAGCAGGGCTTTCCCACTCAAGGGCGAGGTGCCCGCGAACAGCACGAAGATTCGCTATACCGCAATCAACGACTACGGCGGCCCGCAGGACGGCGATGCCAGTCTGGCGCCCTGAGTCATTCGCAGGCTTCTCGTCGGGCCTGCCCAGCAGGCCGATTCCCCGCGATAGCGCAGCGTTGCGCTGAACATCGCCATCACTCGTTAAGGATGAACTCGGAGCATGCCGCATAGCGTGCCGAGTCACGCTGTTGCCGTAATTTCGGAACACTAAATGAATATGCAATACCGAAGCGCTCATGTGTCCGGCATGCGCCTGAGACCCATCAGCCTGTTCACGCTTCAGGCATTGGCCGCAATGGGCTTGAGCGCTCACGCATGGGCCGATTCTACCCAGCAGATCGCGGCCGTCGAATTCAACGAACAATTCCTCGAAAACGGCAGCGGCGAAAAGCTGGACATATCGCGCTTCAACAAGGGACAAGAGATTCTGCCTGGAACGTATCGCGCGGATACCTACGTGAACGCCGTCTGGAAAGGCAAGTTCGATATCGATATCCGCGAGGCGGGCGCAGGCGCGGGTGTTGTCGCCATGCAGCCTTGCGTGAATGCGGACCTGCTCGATCGCATGGGTGTCGATCTGCGCAAGCTGTCGCCGGAGGCATCGGCGAAGCTCGATAACGCGGGCGATGCCTGCCTTACGTTGCCCGATCTCATTGCTGGAGCAACCGCGTCGTTCGACAACGGCGAGCAGCGTCTCGACGTCTCCGTTCCGCAAATCGCGATGAATTCGCGCGCACGCGGCTACGTCGATCCGAAGTACTGGGACGACGGCATCAACGCGGGCACGCTGCAGTACAACGCGAACGTTTATCACAGCTCGTCCGGCGGATACAACAACGACTCGCAGTATCTCGGGCTGATCGGCGGCATCAATGCGGGACCGTGGCGCTTTCGCTATCAGGGCAACCTGACGCACAACACCATCGGCGGTCAGCACTATCAGAGCGTGCAGACTTACGTGCAGCGTTCGTTCAGGGACATCAAGAGCCAGCTTACCGCCGGCGATACCTTCACGGACGGCGCGCTGTTCGACAGCTACGGAGTGCGCGGCGTCACGCTCGGCACCGACGACCGCATGTATCCCGAGTCGCAGCGCGGCTATGCGCCCGTGGTGCACGGCATTGCAAACAGCAACGCGCGGGTGCAGGTCAGGCAGAACGGCAACATCATCTACGAGACGACCGTCGCGCCCGGCGCATTCGAGATCAACGATCTTTATCCGACGGGTTACGGCGGCAATCTCGATGTCATCGTCACGGAAGCCGACGGCTCGCAGCACATTTCCACCGTGCCTTATGCGGCGGCGGTGAACGCGTTGCGACCCGGCGTCACCCGCTATAGCGCGACCATCGGTCAGTACCGCGATCCGAGCATCGATATTCATCCGTTCGTCTCGCAGGCAACGGTGCAGCACGGCGTCAACAATCTCGTGACGCTCTACGGCGGCATGATCGGCGGAGATATGTATTTCTCCGGCATGGTCGGCGCCGCGCTGAATACGAGCGTCGGCGCATTCGGCCTCGACGTGAGCCACGCCACCGCGAGCTTCAAGGGCTACGGCACGCACAATGGCGCGAGTGTGCGCTTGAGCTTCAGCCGTCTGTTCGAGCCGACGAATACGAATATCGCGGTCGCGGCCTATCGCTATTCGACCAATGGCTTTTACACGCTGCAGGATGCCGTCGCGCTGCGCCAGTTGTACGAAGACCATCAACCAGGTTTTCTCGATGCTCGCCAGAAGTCGCGCGTTCAGTTCGTTCTGAATCAGAGTCTGGGCGAGGGCGGCAAGTACGGCTCGGTGTATGCCGTGGGATCGATTCAAAACTACTGGAACCGGTCCGATCACGACACGCAATTTCAGATCGGCTACAGCAATAGCTGGCGACGCCTGACGTATGGCGTATCGGCGGTGCGTCAGTATCAAGTGAACACGAATCGCTGGGATAACCGCATCATGCTCAACCTCATGGTGCCGCTCGGCTTCGGCGCGCACGCACCGCAATCGTCCACGACCTTCCAGCACGATACGAGCGATAGAAGCTCCACGTTGCAGGAATCGGTGACAGGAACGCTCGGCGCGGACAACGCGTTCAGCTACGGCGTCAACGCCAACTACAGCGACGGCGGAAATGGCTCGGGCAGTTCGACGAGCGCTGGCGGCAACGTCGGCTACATGTCGCCATTCGCGTTGATGACCGCAAACGCCAGTACCGGACGCCACTATTCGCAGGTCGGCGCGGGCATTTCCGGCGGAGTGGTCGCGTGGCGCGACGGCGTGGCGTTCACCCCGAATATGGGCGATACGGTCGCCGTGGTCGAAGCCAAGGACGCGGCAGGCGCGCGCCTCGCGAATGGTGCGGGCTTGCGCGTCGACCGTTGGGGGCATGCGGTCATCTCGGGCATGCAGCCTTATTCGAACAACGAGGTCGAAATCGACCCCAAGGGTCTGCCGCTCAACATCGCGCTGAAGTCGACGGTGCAGCGCACGGCGCCGACCGCCGGTGCGGTGGTCGCCCTGAAGTTCGAAACCGAAAACCTGGGCAAGCCAGCGGTCATGCGCGTGACGCAGGCCGATGGCACGCCGCTGCCGTTCGGTGCCGAGGTATTCGACGGCGACGCCCACACCGTCGGTACCGTGGCGCAAGGCAGCCGCATCATCGCTACCGGGTTGAAGGCGGACGCGGGCGCGTTGAACGTGAAATGGGGCGACGGAGCCAGCCAGCGTTGCGTGGTGCGCTATCAGTTGCCGCAGTCCGTCGATGCAACCAAACCCAATTCGATCTCCATCGGCGATGGCGTGTGTCAGTGAGGAGAAGACGCGATGATTAATCAAGAAAACCATATGGGTATGATCGACAAGGTCGCCTCGGCGCTGGTGCGCGCTCTGCTGTGCTGGCTCGTCGCGTGGGCGCTGTTACCGGCGAATGCATATGCGGATTCCGCTACTTGCCGGTCCAACTACAGTGCATTCACGCTTTCGATGCCCGCCGCCGTGGCCGTTGCGCGCGATCTGCCAAATGGGTCGATCTTGACCGCATGGTCACTGTCGCCATTGAAGAGCGACTATTACACGTGCACCGTGGTTGGCTCCGTGTACACGGGGACCGACTTCGAGACCGCGGGAGTGACGACGGACAGTCGAACCACATATACCGTGACCTACAACGGCGTTGCGTTCGCTGTGTACCCGACCACTGTGCCGGGTATAGGCATCGCGATGGGCGGTTACGTCGTCCCCGATGGCAGACAGACGAACCTTCGCTCGTTCGAAAAGATGGGTTCGCAGTGGAACTACCCCGGCACGATCTACAACGGCGGGCAATTGATCGTGGCTTTGGTGAAGATCGGAGACGTGACACCCGGCACACTCGCGGGAACGATCGCCCAGGCCTTCTCCTGGCAGACCTTGACACCACCGCCCGCTGGCAACGTGCTGTCCGCCGGGGTGATCGACTTCAACATCACGCCGGTCGTGATTACCGTTCTGACCTGCGAGACACCGGACGTGACCGTGCCAATGGGAACGCAGGGACCAGCCGACCTGCCATCCGTCGGAGCCGCGCCTAGCAAGGTCATCGGCTTCAATCTGAGCTTCAACAATTGCCCGGCCGGTGCGGCGGTGCCGAATACGTCGGCTGGATTGATCCACAGCGTGCAGTACCGGATCGATCCGACTAACGGAACCATTGCCGGCTTCACCGACGTGGCCGCGCTGAATGGCAGTCCGAGTGCGGGCGGCGTGGGCATCCAGCTGTATGACAGCACGGGCTCGGTATTCGGCTTTGGCGTCAACCGCACGTTGAGCGGATTCGACGGCACGCGCAATAGCAGTTACACGCTCCCCATGACGGCCCGTTACTACCGCACCGGCGCGCTGAGTGCGGGACCCGCCAACGCCACGATGACCTTGACCGTGCTTTATCTGTGACAACGCGCGGCGAATTTGCACCGAGATATCGCCGCGCATTGTCTGACCGCTCATCAACACAAAGGAGAAACTCGAATGAAGCTTTTGAAAACCGGCGTGGCCGCGCTTGCACTCGTTGCCGCGCATTCGTCATTTGCCGCCGATGCCACGCTCAATTTCACCGGAACGATCATCTTGCCGACATGCACGGTGGATACGGATTCCGTTAATCAGACAATCACGCTTCAACAGGCTAAAACGACCGACTTTGCAGCCGTTGGCGCAACCAACTCCGCGCAGGCGTTCAACGTCAAGCTGGTCAGTTGCGCGGCCGGCACGAATATAGGGATGACCGTCAATGGAACCATCGATACGGTGGCAAGCGTCCTGAAAAACACGGGTACTGCTGCGCAAGTGGGCGTGCAATTGCTCAAGGCCACGAATGTGGGTGACAGTACGGGTTCGCCTCTCGCGTTGGATAGCGCGCTCACGCTGGGCGCAGCGGACGCTTCGGGTTCGATGACCGTTCCGATGGTCGCCCAATACTATAGGCTCGGCACGATGACCGGCGGCACGGTGACGGCATCGGCTACGGTGAACTTCACTTATAACTAAGGTTTCAATCGCATCGTTAAACATAGCTGGCAAAACTACTTATTTGATTCCACGGAGTCGGTATGTAGTCTCTGATTGCCTGTTAAAACTGGCTCAAGCAAATCTTCCTACTTAGCAACAAACAGGACCATATTTATGCATAAGATCGATCGAGATGCGCTGGGCGAATGCTATATCGCCGGTGGTGAAGCCAAGACGTCGAGCAATTCCAGTTCAAATACTAACGTTTCCATTTCCATTACGTCTGGGAACTTCAACGACAAGGCAAGAATCTCCGTGGCGGTCAGCTGACGGTTTCATTCTGTCCGAAGAAGCGATTGAACGACGGGGCCAGTGGCCCCGTTGTCGTTTGCCTTTAAAAAACAGTCCACGATGACAATGAAAGCTCAATTGAAGCAACCGATAAGGGCTTCTCGGCAATCACAAACTTTATTTGATTGCCTGTGGGCATGTATATACCCCTATGACCAGTTTTATTTTTCGGAATTATCGAAGTTTAAATTCGTTTCGGGATGCCGTATCATTCGCCTTCCTTTGATATTCAGCAAGATTCGGATATCAAAGGCAATGTAATTCGCAAGAACCTCATACTTGAATTCTTGCGCGTATCGTCAATCTAAAAATAGTTTCAAGGCAATCATGCAAAAAATCGAACGTAACGCACTCCAATACGCTGACATCGCAGGCGGCTGCAACAAGGGTTCGTCGGCTAAGTCGCAAACCGTGATCAACATCTACATCACGGGCTAAATCGAATATCCTCTTAGCACTTCCCGGGCGGCGGTAAGTGGTGGCCAACAGGGTAGTGCTGGCGATTGATTGCTTGGCTTTTGACCTCTCCTGGTTTGCTCTCCGCGAGAGGTCATCGCAAGGGTAAAGAACGGATAATCCGCGCTGTATCCAATCTCGCCTAAGAGTGCGAGATCCGCTTTCTCAATATCTAACAGAAAATACCATGGCATCGTTGCGCCCAATGCTGAGAAAGTGGCTCGCGGTGTGTCGACATCGCGTGAAGCGCGCGGTGATCGGACGTATTCCGATGACCAAAGCGGAACAGCTCGCGAATATCATGCTGCGCGTCAACGGTTTATTCAATGCCGTCTGCCGCGCGCACGGCAACATTCGCGCAGAGATCGCGCGCGATATCCTGCATTTGCCAGCCGTGCAAATAAAGCGTTCACGCGCGGCAGCGCAACTGGAAAAGTTGATCGACCAGCGCATTTATTTCGGCCGCGATATTCGCAAGCACGAAGCCCTGCCCGAGTTAGACGCAATCGCGGAGAAGTTGGCGGCGCGAATCAGGCAACTCAAACGCGATGTGCCGAATCAGCCCGTGTTTGTCTCGCCCTTTCACTATGTCTCGCAATACGCGAATATTTATATCGTCGAGCGGCTTGTCGCCTTGCTCGACCTGAAGTCGCTTTCGGTGGTTTCGGGCGTGCCAAGGAATCAATATGGCGACGATCACAAGCTCATTCCCGGCATTAAAGTGCTTTACACCTATGGTGATGCGAATCGCAATGGTCTTGGCGTGCGCGTGGCGCGTTCGCTGAAACGCGATGGCGTCGTCGTTCTGTTCTCCGACGTGCCGCCATTCACCATGCATCGTTATCCCATGGAGACCGCCGAGGTCAGAATGTTCGGACGCAGCGCGCGTATTCATAACGGCGTGTTCCGCATGGGCGAGAGTTTCAATGCGCTGTTGCTGCCGTTTTATTTGCGCTTCGAGCGCGGACATTTCGAGGCGCATATCTTCGACCACATTCCGCTCGCCGCGCCCGACGCGCCCCAGCGGCTCGCAAATTACATCGAAAGCGCGCTGACCGATAACTATCAGCAGTGGACTCCGGGCGGTCATCCCGCCATGTATTCGTTCGCTCCCAATCGCTAATCAGCGCAACCGAATCTGCGCGTCACGCACCCGGTGCAGACCACGCAGCGAAGCCAGCCTTCATTCTCATGCAGCCGACCGATCTTCCCGAATTCAAAGACGTCCCGTGGCGATGGATAGCCTACGCGACGTCCATTTTTACTGTCGCCGCCGTCGCTTTCGCGTTCTTCCATCAGGTCGAACTGAAGCAGGATGTCAGTGGCGAAGTCATGTCTCCGTCCGAGGTCAAGATTCAAGGCTTGAGTGGACTGGTGTCGGGCATCTACGCGCGCACGGACGAAAAGGTGCAGCCCGGCACGCCGCTCTTTCGGCTGCAGCGGGATTTCTCGCTGACGACAGACGGACGTCGCCGACAAGTATTCGACGAGCAAATGCGCGATGACCAGATTCGCTCCATCGACGCGCAGTACAACGAGCGCCGCATCCAGTTGAATGCGCAGCGCGAATCGGCGCGCCTGACAGCAGTGAGCCGCCGCGCCGAGCTTGGGGCGCTCAACGCGCAGATCGCGCAGAACAATCAACTGGTCGGCGAGTTCCAGCAGCGGCTGGCGCGTCTGGATTCGGTGGCGGATTACGTTGCCGCCGACAAGGTCGAACAGGCTCGCGCGGATGTTCATCAGGGCAAGGCGACGGCCGCGCAAAGCGTCGCGCGTCAGCAGCAACTGGCGGGCGAAGTCAGCGCGTCGAGCAGCACGCAAGCCGATCTCGAAGCGCAATTGCGCGGCCTCGACGCGCAACATGAGCGCGACGTGCAAGACGTGCGCACGCGCTTCGAACGCGAACGTCAGGACGCGACCGTGTCCGCGCCGAAGGGCGGCACGGTCACGTTTTCGGGCCTCGTCGCGGGCCGCATGTTGACGACGGCCGACGTGGCGATGGTCATCGCGACAGACGAGAGCGGGCCCTTGCGCGCCGCGTTGAGCATTCCTTCTCGGCGTCGCGGTTTCGTGCGCGAAGGTCAGATCGTGCGGCTCAAGTTCGATGCATTTCCGTACGCCAAATTTGGCACGTACGAGGCGCGCATCGACTCCATCTCCGGCACCACCGTGCTGCCGGCGAGCCCGCCCAGTCCACCCGGCACACCAGGCGCGCCCGATCCGACCGAACAGACGGATAGCTCGAAAGAAGGCGAAGGCGATTACCTCGCATGGGCCACGCTGCGCGGCAACACCTTCGACTTCGAGGGACAGCATTTCAAGATTTTGCCGGGGATGCGGGCGACGGCGAGCATCGTCGTCGAGCGAAGGACGATTGCCGAATGGGTGCTGGCGCCCTTGTTCCGAATGCTGAGAGGTTGATGGTGCGGGTAATTTATCAGAATGAAGTGGCCGAATGCGGCTATGCGTGTCTGGCCATGGTGCTGTCGCATCTCGGCCGGGCGACCGAAGTACGCGAGTTGTCGAGCTACAAGCCCATTTCGGCGAACGGGCTGAGCTTGATGGACCTGTACGATGTCGCCACCGATTTCGGCCTTGCGGTGCAGGCATACCGCTTCGATCCCAACGATCTCTCGCAGGTCAAGAAGGGCTCGCTCATGCATTTCGGCGGCTCGCACTTCGTGGTGTTCGAAAAGGCGAGTCACGGCTACGTGCGCGTGCTCGATCCGGCAAGCGGCCGCCGGCGTATCTCGATGGACACGTTCCGCTCCGCCGTCTCCGGCTTTCTGCTGGAGTTCGCGCCTACGCCGCAAATGCCGCGCATCCGCGCGAAATCGCGCGTGCCCGCAGCGTTGAAGCGCGTGCGCGCACTTAATCCGGACCTCACGGCGCTCATCGCCAAGGTGCTGTTCGTCGCGCTCGGCAGTCAGTTCGCCATTCTCGCCGCGCCGTACTTCGGCAATCTGGTGCTCGACTACGTGGTCGCCGCGGACAATCGCAACTTGCTGAACGTGCTGATCATGACGTTCGCAAGCATCTTCGTGCTTGGCGCGCTGAGCGAATTCGTGCAGAAGTATCTGACTGAACTGCTCTATAACGTCACGCAGATCAACATGACCGAGGGGCTGATCGGCCATTTGCTGCGCAATCCCATGTCATGGTTCGAGAAGCGTCACGTCGGCGACGTCTTCGCGCGCGTGAAGGCGCAGGACGAGATCAGCGTGTTCGCCACGCGCTCCGCCATTTCCTTGCATATCGATCTGGCAGTCGGCGCACTCGCGCTCGTGCTCATGTTCATTCAGAGCCGCCAGCTTGCCGTGGTCGCGCTCGTCGTTTTCGCCGTGTATGTGGCGGTTGCGCTCAGCATGTTCGCGGCCATGCGCGACAATCACGCGCTCGTGCTCGAAACCTCGGCCCGTTGCGACGACTCGCTGATCGAGACCATCCGCGCGGCTTCGCTGCTCAAGCTCGCGCAAGGCGAGACCCGCCGCACGGCCATCTATATGACCGTCTACAAGGCTTACGCAGCGGCGCTTCTCAAGAGCAGCCGGCTGACCTGCACGCGCGACGGCATGCTCAAGCTCGTCAATTATGCCGATACCATCATCATCACGTATCTGGCGGCGCGTCTTATGCTGGGCGGCAAGGTGTCGGTCGGCGTGTTCTATTCGTTTCTGATCTACAAGTCGCTTATGTCGGAGCGCTTTGCGAGCGCCATCAACGCGATGTTCCAGTACTTCATGCTGAGCGTGCCGACCGCGCGCGTGGACGATATCGCCGAGAACGAGAACGAACGCTATACGCCGCTCGCGGATGCGCAGCGTGCCACCGAAGTGCGTCATTTCGAGCGTATCGACGTGCGCGATGTGACGTTCAGCTATGGCATTTCGGACCAACCGGTTCTGAAGAACGCGAGCTTCGAAGTGCGCAGGGGTGACAAGATCGTCATCACGGGGCCGTCGGGTAGCGGCAAGTCCACGCTCTTCAAGTTACTGTCGGCGGCCGAGCCGTTGCAGGAAGGGCATATCGCGCTCAACGACATCGCCTGGCCGAATCTCGCCGTCGATGAAATCCGCCGGCATCAGGCGCATATGCGTCAGGGCGACATCATCCTGCACGGATCGATCGCGGACAACATCACGCTCTTCACGGGCCAGGCGAACGAGGAGCGCATCCACAAGCTGCTCGACGACGTCGGCTTGTTACCCGACATCATGCGTTTGCCAATGCGAACGCGCACTGTCATTAGCGACACCATCGCGAATATATCAGCGGGGCAGCGGCAGCGTCTGTTGCTGGCGCGCGCGCTCTATCAAAATCGCGAGCTATTGCTGCTCGACGAACCGACCTCGAATCTCGATCCTGCATCGGTGAAGCATATCGCCGGGTTGTTGCGCAATCTCGATCGCACCGTCGTCGTGATTACGCACGATATGTCGCTGGCTTCGGCTTTCGATACGCGCTATCGCTTCGAGGATGGTGGACTCGTGCGCGAAGGCCAAGCGCCTGTGGTTGCGACGCCGGAAGAAGAAGCTCATGCATAAATCGTTGAAGCGCAGCTTGCTGCTCGGTATGTTGATACACGCGTCGTTCGCCCATGCCGACGATCTCATGGCGGTCGTTCAACAATCGCTCGGTCACGACGCCGAATTCGCGCAGGCGCGCGCAAGCTACGAGGCCGCGAAGCAAGCGGTGCCGATCGCGCGCGCCGCATTGCTGCCGCAAGTCGGAGGCGGCTGGGGACGCGCGTATAACCGCATCGTCATGGACGGCTTTCCGCGTCAGGACTATTGGCAGAACGGCTGGATGGTGACCGTCTCGCAACCGCTCTTCGACTGGAGCAAGTGGACCGCGTATCGTCAGGCGGATTTCACGGTGGCGCAAGGCGCGGTGGACTTCGCGGGGGCGCAACAGGCGTCGATCCTTCGCGCGGTGCAGGCTTATTTCGATGAGCTCGCCGCGGAAGACGAGCAGAAGCGCACGGCGGACTATCTCGCGGCCATCGACTTGCAGCTCGATCAGGTGCGTCGCAAGCGGGCGGCGGGTGAGGCCACGCTCATCGACCAGCGAGAAGCCGACACCGCGCGCGAACAAGCCCAATTGCAGCAGGCGGATGCGCAGGAAGATGTATCGACGAAACGCCGCGCGGTCGAGCAAGTCACCGGCCAGCCGTTCTCGGCGTTACTTGCGTTGCCCCCAGGCATGACCTTGCCCGCCCTTTCCGACGGCGAAGAGTCGTGGACCGAGCAGGCGAAGGCGTCCAACTATTCGGTACAGTCGAAGCAACTCGGCTGGGAGATCGCGAAGTTCGATACCGCGAAGGCGCGCGCCGCGCATTATCCCGTCGCAAGCATTACGGGCACTTATCAGCCTGCGGGCGCTGCATCCGGCTACTCACGGCCTACGACTACCACCACGGCCATGTTTCAGGTGCAGATACCGCTGTTCTCGGGCGGCGAGGTTCAGGCGCGCGTGAAGCAGACGCTCGCGCTCGCGGACAAGGAGGAGCAGGCGTATCTGCTGGCATCCAGGCAAGCAGAAGCGTCCGCGCGCGACAACTTTGCTCGCTATACGCGTCAACGGATTCGGGTGGATTCGCTCACGCATCTCGTGCAATCCTCGCGAGACACGCTGGATGCCACGCAGATCGGCTACAAGGTTGGCAGCCGTTCGGGCACGGATGTGCTTCGATCCATCGACGCGCTTTACACCGCGCGCCGCGATCTGCTGCGCTCTCGCTACGATGCCATCGTCGCGTTCCTGAAACTGAAGGCCGATGTCGCGACCTTGAGCACGAACGATATCGAGGCCATGAACGCGAAGTTGTGTTGCAGCGCGCAGACGGCGCTCACGGCATCGGCGAAAGCGAGCGGCGGGTCGTTCTAGTCCGCGCTCGCTCCGCGTTTCACCGCTCGCACCACGCGTGCGAGCGCCTTCAATGCATCGGCGGGGGAGTCGGCGAATTGCGCGGCGACTATGGCGCCATCCACGGCGAGCGCCAGCGCTTGTGCATCGGCCTTGGCTGTGCGCGATGCCGGCATGAGTGCGCGAATTGCCGCTGTCATATCCTGCTTGTGCCGCCGCGCGATATCCACGGCCGGCGGCAACGTGCCGCCCACTTCCACCACCGAATTGATGAACGCGCAGCCGCGATACGTGTCGCCGCCGAACCACTCGGCAAGCGCGGGCACGAGCGCTGAGAGCGAGCCGCCGTGACGCGCGAGCGCGTCGCGAAACCACGTCATCCAGTTCTCGTGACGGAACGCCAGGAACGCGACGATCAGATCGTCCTTGCTCGGAAAATAACGGTAGAACGTTTTCTTCGCGACGCCCGATTCCGCAATCACCCGGTCGATGCCGGTCGCGCGAATGCCGTCGCGATAGAAGAGATCGTGAGCCGTTTGCAGGATGCGCGCGTCGGGCGTGAGTTCCGTGACTTCGGTATGCGTATTCATGCAATCGATTGTAGACAGGTTCGTCTACCTGCGCTAGAGTAGGCCGCAGGTAGACAGACCTGTCTCCCCATATCGACTACATGTCAGAGGCAAAGGAGAGTTCGCCATGGAAAGCAAACCGCCGTTCCCGCCGTTCACCGCCGAAACCGCCGTGCAGAAAGTCCGTGCCGCCGAAGATGGCTGGAACACGCGCGACCCGAAGAAAGTCGCACTGGCTTATAGCCAGGACACCCGCTGGCGCAATCGCGCGGAATTCGTCGACGGCCGGGCCGCCGTGGAAGCGTTCCTGCAGCGCAAGTGGGATCGCGAACTGGACTATCGACTCATCAAGGAACTGTGGGCGTATACGGGGAATCGCATTGCCGTGCGTTTCGCTTATGAATGGCACGACGATTCGGGCCACTGGCATCGCAGTTATGGCAACGAGAACTGGGAATTCAACGAGGCGGGTCTCATGACGCACCGCCATGCGTCGATCAACGACTTGCCGATTCGGGAAGCGGATCGCAAATATCATTGGCCGCTCGGACGCAGGCCGGGCGACCATCCCGGCCTGAGCGATCTCGGCTTTTAACACGCGCGTACGCTCACATGTTGCGACGGCGGCGAAACGCCCACCATCCCGCGAGCACGGTAAAGCTCGCGACGATCAACACGAGCAGCCAGAAGCCGTGATGATTTTCCGCGAGCGGAATGCCGCCCACATTCATGCCGAAGAAACCCGCGACGATATTGATCGGCAACGCGAGCACGGTCACGAGCGTCAGCGTGAACAGCGTGCGATTGCTCTGCTCGTCCATGCGCGTCGCGATCTCTTCCTGCAAGAGCTTGATGCGCTCGACGAGTCCCGCGAGATCGTTGAGCACGAGCGAAAATTCCTCGGTGGCGTCGCGCAATTCCTGAATGTCCTGCGCGTGCAGCCAGCGCGGCGGACGCGCAAGCAGCCGGAATACCGAGCCCGGTTCCGGCGCGAGCAGGCGTTGCAGCCTGACGAGCACGCGTCGCAACGCGCCGAGATCCGAACGGCTCGTGGGCGAATGCAGCGACAGAAAGCGGTCTTCTATGCCGTCCACTTCCACGCTCGTGCGCCGCACGATCTGCACGAGCAATTCCGCCTGATCGCGCAGCAGATGCGCGAGTAATTCCGCGGGCGAACGAAACAGCTCGCCACGTCGCACCGATTCGCGCAGGGAGTCAACGGAACGCAGCGGCTTCATGCGCGCGGTGACGAGAATCTTGTGATGCGTATACGCCCACAAGGTGGCGATCTCGGACGGCGTCAGTTCGAAGTTGAAGATCACATCGTTGATGACGGCGAACAACGCGCCTTCCTTATGCTCGATGCGCGTCGAGTGCGAGCCTTCGCTGAGCGTCTCGAAGAATGTGTCGGGAAGGCCGAGCCGCGTGCGCATCCAGCGTTCGCACGCGCTATTGGCCAGATCGAAGTGCAGCCAGATGAATTCCTTCGACGTATCGTCGCGGGCGAGCCAAGCGCTCGCGGTGTCGGCGTCGATGGCAACGCCCGGCTGGTCGAGATGAAACCGGAAGCCGCAGACGAGGCCGGAGAAGTCGGAGCCGTAGGACGGTCTATGCAGGGTAGCGGGATTCATGCGGGCGGTCGGTGGCAGTGGCTAAACGGCGTCATCGATATCGACTGGCGTGACAGGGCGGCAGGCGTTAGTGTGCCATTGCTCGCGCGTCTGTCGAATGGGGCGCGCGAGCCTGGTTCTTCATACCCGTGCAAATATGGCTGTCACAAAGCGGGCGTATCATGGCGCAACGCAAGAAGGGCGCGGCGCGCCCTCGCATCGGACGATATCGACGCGAATCATTTGCCCAAACTGGGGAGAGGCAAGAGTGGACGACCGTGATGAACTGGATGGCGATACGCAAACCACGGCAGCAGGCGTGGTCCGGCTGGCTTCGGTGATCGCTGTTCTCGTGCGCGAAGGCGCGGTGGATACGCGCTTTGGCGGCAAGCTTTTCAAGCGGATCGACAAGGAAGCCCGGCGCGTGGCGGAAAACGAAGAAGCGGAGCGGGACGCGGTTTTCGCGGCGCTCGGCGAACTCGATCTGGCCTTGCGTCAGCACGACGCCGCATCGCTCGTGGAAGCAAACGCGCGCCTGCGTGACCGCGAAGAAGTGGTCGCGGGCAAGCGTCGCAAAAGCAAAAAAGACTGACCGCGCACGCCGAGAAGCGGCGGCGCGCGTCTCTGGTCCGAAACCTGCTGGCTGTTCGGCAAAATGAATTTGCCGGATTGCCATGCCTCTGACTTCGCTGACCTCGTCTTCTCAACCGTGTTCGCTGTGGACCAACCGCAGCGTCGACGTCGACCGTAAGCAATGGCGCATTCTCATCGTGGATGACAACGCCACGAGCGCCGAGGCACTCTCTGCCGCCTTTCTCGCCGATGGCTTCGAGACGCGCGTCGCGCTCGGCGGCCTCGAGGCGCTGCATGCGGTGGATCGTTGGAGCCCGCACATCGTCATTCTCGATATCACCATGCCCGAGCACGACGGTTTCGCCACCGCCCGTGTCTTGCGCCGCGTGGCTCAGACGCGCGACGCCGGGATCATTGCGTTTACCGCGCTCGGTGAAGAACTCGTCAGGACGCAAGGGCTTCACGCCGGTTTCGACGGTTATTGCCAGAAGGGCAGTTCGCCGGCCGCGCTCGTGCGGCTCATCGAAAAGCTCGTGCAGGTGCATTGAGAGATAACGCCGGAAATCAGCCCGAGTTACCCGTCTATTGCACGCTCGTGCGATAAATAATCGTTTTGCCCCCGCTAAACAAAGTTCGCGCCGCTGCTGGACTGCATCGTCCGCAAACCCTTATCCGAAAAGGCTACTCAGAACTTAAGCACAATCGTGCTGCCAGCGATTGTTGGTTCAGCGTGAAAAGTGTATTGAAAGATATCGAGATAAAAAAACGATAGTAGGGGTATACACTGCATTTCATCGACGTAGCAGACAGTTTCTCGCAAGACCGCTGCGGCGCTTTCTGATTGAACGTCAACCGTCTTTGGAGCTCACCATGAAACGCAATCTTATCGCTACTCTTTTGATCGCCGCTTCCGCCACGCTCGCAGCACCCGCATTTGCAAGCGGCTACGGCCCGGCTCCGTTTTACCGTCCGGCAGTCGGCGCGCCGAGCTCGCAACAAGGCCCGAGCGCACAAACCATTGCTGCTGAAGAAGCGGCTCATGGCGATAATCGCGCTTTCGGCGGTTCGCGTGACTCGCTGGCTCAATCGGGCAACCGTGCGCAAGCCAACGGCGATAACAACGCAAACTCGGTTTTCTTCGGTCACTGATCGAAGCAGTCCGGCCGGATTATCGTTCGGCTGAACGGACTGACCAGTACGCAATAAGCAAAGAAAACGGCGCCCGGAGAAACAGACTCACAAGGTCTGTTTTCTCGGGCGCCGATTTTGTTTGATCGCTCGGTTTTCAGGCCGCGTTGGCCAATGCGCCGCGCATGACGGTTGCGAGTTCGGAAGCCTCGAACTTCGACACATACGCATTCGCTCCGACTTTGCGAACGTGCTGCTCGTTCGCGGAACCCGAAAGCGACGAGTGGATCACCACCGGAATATGCTGCAAACCGGATTCCGCCTTGATCCGTCGCGTGAGCGTGAAGCCGTCCATTTCCGGCATTTCCAGGTCCGTCAGCACGAGCGCGATCTGATCCGACACTTCCGTGCCGTCCTTCTGCGCCTTTCTGAGCGCCGATTCCAGCACGTCCCACGCTTCCTGACCGGTCTTGGTCATGACGAAGGGCACGCCCATCGCGGTGAGGCTCTGTCCGATGAGCGAGCGCGCCACGCCCGAGTCGTCCGCGGCGAGCACGCGCGCGCCGGGCTTGAGCCGCAGGCGGCCCGTGCTTTCCTCAGTGATATCCGATTCCTGCCCCGGCAGCACTTCCCGCACGATGCGCTCGACATCCAGCACTTGCGCAAGACGCGATCCGTCGACGTTGCCGTCCAGCCGCGCGAAGCTCGTTACCGTGCTGCCGCCCGAATGCGATTCCGCCGACAGCACCTGATTCCACTCCAGCCGCACGATGTCGTCGACTTCCTCGACCGCGAAGCCCTGCGTGGTACGCGCGAACTCGGTGACGAGCAGGATCTTCGGACCGTTTTTCGGCCGGCATCCGGTGATGCGCGCCAGATCGATCACGGGAATGATCTGCCCGCGAATGTCGGCGACGCCGAGAATTGCCGCGCTCGATCCCGCGACGGCGGTGATCGTCGGCATCGCGAGAATCTCGCGCACCTTGAACACGTTGATGCCGTAGAGCTCGCGCTGTTCCGAACCCGGCGCCTCGCCGAGCCTGAACAGAAGCAGCTCGAACATGTTGCTGCCCGCGAGCCGCACGCGCTGCTCGATATCCTGTTGTGAACTGCTCACCTTTGTCATCTCCATGAGCGGCGCCTCATTGCGCCGCTTGATGCGCGCATCGCGGCGCGCGTGTCTGATTAGCGGCACGAATCGACAAAACTGAAGGCGACGCGCCATGCGCGCGCAAACGCAAGTCCAGCGGGCTTGCGAAAACATGCGAGCGGACGGGCGCATATCCGCGAGCCGGGGTTGATCTATACTTTTTCCACGGTCGGACTTTCGCCGATGCAGCCGGTCACTTTTAAGCCCGCGCTACATGTCGCACGACGAACTGCCTCGCCCGTTACGCGCAACATCGGTTCCGCACAACAAAAGCGCGTGTTCATCGGCCGGTGAGCCGCGCGAAGCCAGACGGAGGCGCTCGATGGCAACAGTCGCACAGGTACTCAGTTCCAAACCCGATCAGACGGTCATCACGATCGCGGCAACTGCATCGGTCTACGATGCAATCAGATTGATGGCCGACCGCCATATCGGCGCGGTGATCGTCACGGAGAACGAGGAGATCGTCGGGATCGTGACCGAGCGCGACTATGCGCGCAAGGTCGTGCTGATGGACCGTTCGTCCAAGCAGACGCCGGTGCGCGACATCATGACCTCGCACGTGCGTTACGTCCGCCCCGACCAGACCACGGACGACTGCATGGCGCTCATGACGGAAAAGCGCATGCGCCATTTGCCGGTGATCGACGACGGTAAGCTGACCGGCATGATTTCCATCGGGGACTTGGTGAAGAACATCATCTCCGAGCAGCAGTTCACCATTCAGCAGCTCGAGTACTACATTCGCGGCGGCGAACACACCTGATCTGCCTTGAGCGATGGCGCACGTCTGGCGCGTGCGTCTCGTCATGCAGCTGTAAGCATTTTGTTATGATTCGGCAGATACTCGCCGGGTTTCGTTGCGTGCGTGTCGGCGGGACGTGGCGTCTTAAGCGCGCTTCCACGGCACGTCGGCGGCCAGGCGGGACGAATCGCACGATGCCAGGAGCGCTGCCGATGACCCCGACCGCCACACCCGTCATACCCGCCGAACCTGCTCGAGGCGCGGAACAAGGGCAGACACTTGCGCCGCACGCGCCGTTTTTCATCGTGATGAACGCGGGATCGGGCCGCAAGCAGGCCGATGAAACCCGCGCCGTGCTGGACCGCGAACTTGGCGCAGCGGGTCGGCGCTTCGAAATGTGCGTCGTCGATGACCCTGGCCGTTTGCCCGCCGCCGCGCGCGAGGCGGCACAATTGGCGTTCGATCAAGGCGGCGTGCTGGTCGGTGCCGGTGGCGACGGCACGCTATGCGCCGTGGCGGAAGCGGCGCTTACGCGCGGCGTGCCATTCGCGGTGCTGCCGCGCGGCACGTTCAATTACTTCAGTCGCGATCACGGTATTCCCGCCGATCTCGAGCTTTCCACCCGCCTGTTGCTCGAAGCGCGCGTGTTTCCCGCGCAGGTGGGCTACGTGAACGGCCAGATGTTCATCGTCAATGCGAGTCTCGGGCTTTATCCCAAGCTGCTGGAAGATCGCGAAACCTACAAGCAGCAATTTGGCCGCAGCCGTCTGGTCGCGCTGTGGTCCGCGCTCAACACGCTATTGCGGCGGCATCGGCATTTGCGGCTGCACATCGAGCACGAAGGGCAAGTGCGCGACATCCGTTCATCGACGCTCTTCGTCGGCAACAACCGGCTGCAACTCGAACAGATCGGCATGGCCGAAGCCGGCGCACTGGAACATGGCTTGCTCGTGGCCATTGCGCCGCGTCCGGTCGGGCGGCTCGCGCATCTGTTCCTGTCCTTGCGCGGCGCGGCAGGGCGGCTATCCGACTCCGATCACGTGACGAGTTTCACATTCGAGCGCATTACGGTGACGCATCCGTCCGGACGACGCCGTCGCGTGAAGATCGCAACCGATGGCGAAGTGGCGTGGCTGCAGATGCCGCTGGAATTCCGCGTTTCCGACAAGCCATTGCTGCTGCTCAAACCCGAGCCGGCCGTGGCCGAAGCCAATCGCTCATGAACGTTTTGCTGCAAATATCCGATCCGCATTTCGGCACCGAACGCCCGACGGTGGTGGCGGCGCTCTTGCGGCTTTCCGATGCCATCTCGCCCGATTTAGTCGTCGTCTCGGGCGACATCACGCAGCGCGCGCGGCGTTATCAGTTCGCGCTGGCGGGCGCCTTCTTCGATGCCCTCGGCACGCGGCCCCGGCTCGTCATTCCCGGCAATCACGACATTCCGCTCTTCAATCCGCTCGCGCGGCTTTTTCGTCCGTATGCGAATCATCAGCGCGTGTTCGGCGCGGAGCTCGAGCCGTCGTTCGAATCGGACACGCTGCTCGTGCTCGGCGTGAACACCACGCGTCCGTTCCGTCACAAGGACGGCGAAATTTCGATGCAACAGGTCAAACGCGTTTCCGCGCGGCTCGAAGCGGCAAGCGCGAAGCAATTGCGCGTGGTGGTCACGCATCAGCCGGTCGCGGTCACGCGCGCGAAAGACGAGGCCAACCTTCTGCATGGACACGAGCGCGCCGTGCAGCGCTGGGCGCGCGCGGGCGCCGATCTCATTCTTGGCGGGCACATTCATCTGCCCTACGTGTTGCCGCTGCACGATACCTTCGCCGGCCTGCCGCGCAAGCTGTGGGCGGTGCAGGCGGGCACGGCGCTGTCCCGGCGCACGCGCGGGACCATCGACAATTCGGTGAACGTGATTCGCTACGACGGGTCATCGGGTACGCGCAGCACGACCGTCGAGCGCTGGGACTATGTGGAAACAAGCGAGCGCTTCGAGCTGATCGCGCGTCACGATCTCGCGCTGGATAGCGCCGCCGCCGAACCGGCAACAGTCGCATCCGCCTGATCGACGCTCTTGGAGCGCTTCGTGCTGCTGCAACTCAGGAAGCTATGTACGCCGGATGACGAGTTCCGCGAAACCTGTCGCGGGATCGTGCTCACGCGTGTAGCGTTCGTCCGGCAACTTTGCGATCAGCACTTCCGCCGTCGTGCGCACGATGCATCCCGCCGTGACGTGGCCGCCGAAGACGCGGCCATCGGCATCGGAGATGCTCATGTGCAGATGCGGCCCATCCGCCGATAGCGATCCCGCCAGCGTCAAGATTTCGAGGTCGCCGCGCAGAACGGTTGCCTCGTCGCGCCCGGCATAGCGCAAGGCAGCCACGCTCAAGCTGCCAATGCCTTGCAGGACGAACGCCGCGCCCGCTTCTTGCGCGCTTTTTTGCGAGCGAACTGCGAGATCGAGCGCGAGGCGCAGGTCATCGCCGGGAGAAAGACGCAGGGTAAGCGTGTGCATGGGAGTTTCGCCGCAAGCGTAAGCGTGAGAACGAGCGTAAGTCGAAGGAATGCCAACAAGCGTACACGTTCGCACGGCCCGATGGCATGATGGACCGTCGCTTGCATCGCCAACAAACCGATTGGAGACGCCATGAGTTTCGAACTGACGATGCTGGCCTGGACGCTCATCCTCGCTCTCGCGCAAGTGCTGCTGCCCGCGTTCTTGCGCAACAAGGAGACGGGCCTCAGATACAACGCCGGTCCGCGCGACGGCCCGGCGCCGCCGCCGCGCAAGCTCACCGGGCGTCTGATGCGAGCGCAATCGAACCTTTTCGAGACCTTGCCGATCTTCGCTGTCGCGGTGCTGATCGTGCATGTCGCCGGGCGCGAAAATGCGCTTACGCACTATGGCGCGCTCATGTATTTCGTCGCGCGCCTGTGCTACGTGCCGCTTTATGCGGGCGGTGTGCCGTTCGTGCGCTCGCTGGTGTGGCTCATTTCCATCGTGGGTATCGTGTTATTGCTCGTGCCCATCATCTGACGCGTGATTGAACGTGATCGACCTCAAGGGAGTGATTGCATGTCCGCACAACCGTACGATCCATCGGTAGTGGAAGTCGAAACCGCGCCGGACCCCGAGTTCGCGGTGATCCTCATGCACGGACTCGGCGCGGATGCCAACGACTTCGTGCCGCTCGTGCCCGAACTGCGTCTGGCCGATGCCCCCGCCATGCGCTTCGTGTTTCCGAACGCGCCGGAGATTCCCGTAACCGCGAACAACGGCTACGTGATGCGCGCGTGGTACGACATCCTGTCGTTCGAAGGTATCAACCGGCGCGTGGACGAGGCGGGCATCGAGACGTCTGTGGCCTTCGTGCGCGAACTCGTCGCGCAGCAGAACGCGCGCGGCATCGCCTCCGAGCGCATCTTTCTCGCCGGCTTTTCGCAGGGCGGCGCAATGACCTATCAGGCGGGGCTCACGCATCCGGAAAAGCTCGCGGGGCTGATCGTGCTGTCGGGTTATATCCCGTCGAAAGGCTTGATCGATGCCTCGTTTAGCGAGGCGAACCGCGACACGCCGATCTTCGCCGCGCACGGCAGCTTCGACGACGTACTCAACGTGCGGCTAGGCGAGGAAGCCGTGGACTTCGCGCGCGAGCAGGGCTGCACGGTGGAATGGAATACGTATCCGATGCCGCATTCGGTCTGCATGGAGGAAGTGGAAGCACTGCGCGAGTGGCTGGGTGCGCGCTTGCGCGAGGGTTGAAGCGCCGCGTTGGTATGCCCGCCGATCCGCTTCGGCAAGGTGGAAGCCGCAGCGTGTCGGCATTGCCGCGGCGCGCGCCGGTTGCATGAAAGAAGCGGTGCACTAGACAAGCACGTCAGCCGCGCAATGTCCGAGCAAAGAGTTCGAGCACCGCGTCCGCATTGACGCCGATACACGCGTCGCACGATGGCCGCGTGTCCCAATCCGGCGCGCTGGCACGCATCGACGTGGGCTTTTGCACAGTCAAACCCGCCGCGATACCTTCGGTCAGCACGCGCACCGGCCCGCTTCTCGTCGTGAACAGTTCGCGCGCGACGACGAAAGCGGCCGCCGAATAATCGTGCGCGTAGATGCCGCGCGTCTCGCCGTCGTTCGCGTGAAAGCGCTCGTAAAAGCGCGAGACGTTCCATACGAACCGGCCGGCATTGCCTGCGCTGTCCCGCACATCGGCGAGAAACGCGTTCGTCATCACGGTTTCATGCGTTACATCGAGCCCGACGATCGACACCTTCCACGGCGCGCCGAAGACGATATCGGCCGCTTCCGGGTCGCCATGGATGTTCGCCTCGGCGGCGGGCGTCACGTTGCCGAGCGCGCCGTTGTAACCGAACGCGCCGCCCATGACGACGACCTCGCGCACGAGCGATGCAATCTCCGGATCGTCTCGCAACGCGAGCGCGAGATTCGTGAGCGGCCCGACCGCGAGCAGCGTGATTTCGCCCGGCTCCGCGCGCACCTTCTCGATGATGAACCGATGTGCCGCGCGCCCGTCCTCCTTCACCGTGACGGCTTCCGTGCGCTCGACGTTGCCGAGCGCATCGTCGCCGTGGATATGCGGAATAGGTTCGGGCGCGGCGCGTTGCAAAGGCGCCGCCGCGCCGCGCGCGACCGGCACGTTCGGCGCGAAACGCGATGCAAGATAGAGCGCGTTGGCGGTCGTCGTATGGATGTCGGCATTGCCGAACACGCTCGTGATGCCGATGAGTTCGATCCGCGGATGCAACGTCTGAAACACGAGCGCGATAGCGTCGTCGATACCGGGGTCGGTGTCGTAGATGACCTTGTGCACACTCATGCGATGGCTGCCTCGCAAGCGCTCTGGCCGGCGGCTGCGTTCGGCATCAACGCGACCATGCCGCGGCGCAATTCCGCCGGGCTCACGGGCTTGCTCAGCACATCCTGCTCGCACGCGAGCGGCACGATGGTGGCCGACGGTTCGCCCGTCACGACCAGACACGGACACGGACGGCCGAGCCTTGCGGTGCCCAGCATGGCCACTTCGCGCGCGGTCTTGGAGTCGCGCAGGCGGTAGTCGGTGATGATGAGATCCGGGAAGCGCTCGATGTCCGCGAGAATGGTTTCGAACTCGTCGAAGGTCGCGGCGGAGTCGTAAAGCACGCCCCATTGCGAAAGCAGCGCCTCGGTGGATGCGCGCACGAGGCCGTCGTCTTCCACGAGCAGCACGTAGCGCCCGCTCAGCGCCGCCGCTTCGTTCGCCTCGGACAATGCAGGCGCGCGCGTGGACGGCTTGTCGAGCGTCGGTCCGCACTGCGGCATTTCCAGCGAGAAACGCGAACCGCGCCCTTCGGTGGACTTGAGCTCGATGCGGTGTTCGTCCAGCATCGAAATGACCGCATTGACGATAGACAGGCCGAGTCCCAGCCCCTTGTCGCGATCTTGCTCCGGGTTGTCGACCTGGAAGAAGGGCTGGAAGATGGCATCGAAATAATCGGCCGGAATGCCGATGCCGTTATCCAGCACGTCGATGCGCGCCCGCGTCGGCGAGCGCACCACGCCGACGATCACGGTGGGCTTGGCGGTCTTGCTTTGATCGGCGTACTTGATGCCGTTCGAGATCAGATTGGCGATGGCGCGTCCGAGCCAGTGCGCGTCGCTTCGCACGCAGACGACTTCCGACTTCGGCAGCCGCAGCCGCAAGTCGACGCCACGGCTCATGGCGAACGGACGCAATTGTTCGACGGCTTCCTCGATGGTTCGCCGCACGTCGAACACATGATATCGCGGCACCACGCGGCCCGATTCGAGCCGCGAGAGATCGAGCACGGCATTCAAGAGCCGCGCCAGAATGATCGACGAGCGCCCGCATTCGTCGATGAGCCGTTCCGCCTGCTCGAACTCGCCGTTGCGGATGGCCTCGGCGGCGGCTTGCAGGAACAGGTTGAGCGCGTGCATTGGCTGGCGCAGATCGTGGGTCGCGGCGGCGAGGAAATTGGACTTCTCGCGGCTCGCGGTTTGCGCGGCGATCATCTGCTGTTCGCGCAACGCGAGCAATGCCGTGGTCTTGTTCTCCTGGTCCTTCCTGGAGATCTCCAACTCGTCGTTCTTGCGCGCGAGCGAGCCGTTCGCGGCGCGCAGTTCGTCGTTGAGCGAGGCGAGCGCGCGCTCGGCGGAAAAGCGTTCGCGCGAGACGCGTTCGGCGTGCACGCAGACGCCGTGGCCGACCACGATCACGTTGAACATATAGAACAGTCCGGCAAAGAAATTCTCCGGATTGAGCAGATGCGCGGTGAGCTGCAGCACCACGATCGACGCCATGGTGACGATGCCCGCCGTCAGCACGACCCGCGAGCGCAGATAGAAGAAGCTGAACTGCACGAAGAGCGCGAGGCACAGCCCCGTGAAATGCTGCGTGTAGTTATAGGGCGAGGGCGTGATCGCGAAGAGCGCGAGGATCAGACACAAGAGCCCGTAGATGCCCGTGAGGATGACCTTCTCGGACATCGCGTGCGAGCGGAACGAGGGCCGCAGGACGAGACAGCATTCGAGAATCAGCAACACGATGCCCGCAAAGCGGATTGCCAGAATGTCGGACAGGCGCCCGTTCAGCGCGCTGTTGCCTTGCGAGAAACTGAAGTCCCACCAGAGGAAGCAGGTCCAGATGACGAGCGCGAGCAGCGCGGATGCGCGCCTGAACGCGCAGAAGCGCTGCGCGTGATCTTCGAGGAATTGCGCTTCCAGCGCGCGGTCGGCGAAAGCGGCCGGAATGGAAAGATTGCGAACGAGACTGAGCCCCGCTTCTCGCGCGGCGGAGAAAATCTCGGGAGTGCGCACACGTTCGGCGCGTTGAGGGACGGCCATCGCTTGTTCGAGTCGCGGTTTTGGGGATATCTACTGTAGGCCAACTTGGTCTTACCAATACGCCTTTTTTTAGGCATCAACCGTTAAAAACGGAAATTAATGCGAGCTTTTGGCGGGCGGACGCTGAAAAAAGATGGCTTTGGACGGCAGCGGCGGAGAAGGAGGAGAGAGTCGACGCACAAAGCAACCGGTGTATCTCGAACCGGATCAGTCGAACGGCGAGCCGGGCATGCCTGCTCGCCGTATCGAAGGACAGCCACGACCGATGCCCCCCCGCGATGACGAGGGCTAACCGTACCGCGCGAGAGTGCGCGATACCGCGCCTCACGCATTCACGATTTCGGTTTGGCCTTGGTGCTGCGTTTGGCGACCTGCGTTTCCTTGGCGCCCGCTGCCTTGGGCGGCGATGCCTTGGGACCGGCCGTTTTCTTGCGGCTCGACATTTCGGTTTCGGCGGGATTGCTCGCTTGAGCCTTGCGTGGGGATGGCATGATGACCTCCTTCAGTGTGTGTCCAGGACGAACACACTGATAACCATAGGACGCGCATAGCCGGGAATCAAGACGGCGCAAGGCTTTCGCGCCGTCTTTCGCAAAAAGCTTCTGAGAGCGAAGCAATTCGCGGTCTCGACGCGCCGCATCGACGCCAGTTCAGCCGATGAGCTTGAGCCCCGCCGGCAACGCCTCGCCGAACACGCGGCCTTCGTCGGCGCGATCGAGCGTGACGACTTCGCGCACCATGGCGATCCACGCTTCCGCCGCGCCCATCGTCTCCAGGCGCTGCACGACGGCGGCGCGAATGTCGTCGGGAAGGTCGCGCGAACGGTCGCCCGTCATGCGCGCGATCTGCACGGCCGCGAACGCCGCCGGATCGACCTTCTTCCAGTCGAGCGCGAGGATCGTGCCGAGCCAGGCGGTCGCCGTCTCGGGCGGCACGACGCCATGCGCGCTGCCGTAGAACGGCTGCCGCGCGCCGATCCGCCCGACCGCCCACCAGCTCTGCACGTTCTCCGAAGGCTTCTTCAGCCGCGTGAGCAGCCATTCGCCGGTTTCGATCTTGCGCGCGACCGGCACGCGTTCGAGCGATGCCGCGAGCCGCACCATGTCTTCATAGCCCGCGCGCGCAGCGCCCGCCGCGCGCCGATAGCGGCTCGTGCCGGGCGGCTGAAGCACGAAGGCCATGTCGTCGAGCAGGCGCAGTTGCGCGGCTTCGGGCAGACCACCTGCCGCGCGCCGCCATAGCGTCCACCACTCGGACCAGATCTGGCTTTCGTTGCCGTACTGGATGCCCTGGTCGAAGAGCGTCCACAATTGCTCGACGCGCCAGCCATCCAGCGGATGACCGAAGCCCGGCCGCAAGCAATAGCCCGTCAGGTTGAGCCACAGCCGTTCGTGATCGGCGGAACGGCGGCGGCGTTTCGCGCGGTCCCACAGCGCGCCGTAAAGCTCGCGCAAGAGCGCGAGATCCCAGCTATCGCGCGGGCCGAGCGCCTGTTCGAGCAGCGCGCGCAGGCGCTTGATCTCCTTCGGGCCGACGTCCTGCGAACGCGCGCCGAAAGTGCGGTCGATCAGATCGATGGCTTTCGGCAACGCAGGATGCGTTTCGCTTGCCGCCGCGTCGTTCGACGCATTCTCCCGGCGCAATTGAAATTCGAGCAGCCAGCGTTTGGCGGGATCGTCGGTGGCGATGCAGTGCATCTCCAACGTGCCGACTTCAGTGAGCGAAGTCGTCAATTGCACGGGCGTCTCGTTGGGCTTGTGCGCGTGATTCGCCTCCTGGCCGCGCGGATCGACGACCGTGGCGATGGGCGGCAAGCGCACGAAGTCGCCGGCCGAGGCGCTGACATCGGCGATTTCGCCTGCCTTGAACGTCGCATCCGCCACCGAAGACACCAGGTGAAAGCGCACCGGCGCGCCGAGCCGCAACGCGAAGGTGCGGTCCGCCAGATGGATGGCCTGACCTTCCTCGGTGCCGCGCGGCAGCACGCAGACGCCGCGCTCGCCAGCGTCGCTCTTGTCTTCGTCGAGCAGCAGGAAGTAGCTGCGTGCAGAGCCGCCGCCGATCTTCGGTGCGCGGCCCGCGCGCGCGAGCGCATAGGCGACCGCGCCGCGCGCCACGGCAACGTCCGGATCGTGATTGGCCAGCACGTGGACCGGCGCGCCGCGCCATGAACCGAGCGCCTCGGCGATACGGCTCGCAAGCGGTTCGGCGCGAAACACGCCGCCGTTCAGGAGCAGCGTGTCGGGAACGGGCAAGCTGGCTTGGTCAGATGCCGCTTCGCCCAACGCCTCGCGCGCCTGCGTGGCGTGTTGTGCGAGAAACGCCGCGACGTGCCGCGTGACGCCGGCATCGCTTGCATAAGGCAGCCCGAATTCGACGAAACCCCCGCGCGCGCGACGCGGACGCTCGTCGGGCGCGACCATCGGAAAGAAGCCATCGACGATGATCCGCGCGATCTCCTCGCGCGTCACTTCCGTGGAGCGCGCGCCGCCGATCAGCTTCGAGCCCGCGCCGAGCAGCGTGATCGTGGCCTTGTCCGGCGCGTTGGCGCCGAGCAATTGCTCCTTGGCCGCGCGGCAACGTTCGACGAGTTGCGAAAGACGCGCGGCGGAGAGGCGCTCCTGATCGTTGCCGGCAAGGCGTTGCTCCACCAGATGCGCAAGCGCCAGGTCCATGTTGTCGCCGCCGAGCATCAGGTGGTTGCCCACGCCGATGCGCGTCAGGCGCGGCTCCGAGCTGTCCATCGCGACCTGGATCAGCGTGAGGTCGGTCGTGCCGCCGCCGACATCGCAGATGAGCACGAGCCGCGTGGCCGCGAGTTCATCGGCGAGCTTTTCGCGATGGTGAAACAGCCAGTCGTAGAACGCCGCCTGCGGTTCTTCCAGCAGGCGCAGCGCCGTAAGCCCGGCCATGCGCGCCGCTTCGAGCGTGAGGGCGCGCGCGCCTTCATCGAACGATGCGGGCACGGTGAGCACGAGGTCCTGCGCTTCGAGCGGCGAGCCCGGAAAGCGATGGTTCCACGCCGCGCGCACATGCGCGAGATAACTCGCGCTCGCGGCGACGGGCGAGATCTTTTCGATGTCGTCGCCCGCGCCCCACGGCAGAATTTGCGCGACGCGATCCACCGAAGCATGCGAGAGCCAGCTTTTCGCGCTCGAAATGAGCCGCCCCGGAACCTGCGCGCCCAGCACGCGCGCGAGCTGGCCAACCACCTCGGGCTGTGCCCCGGAATTTGCGTCACGGGGCCACGGCAACTGCAAGTCGTTCGCGTTCAGTTCTCCCGCCGCCGCGTGATACCGCAACGACGGCAGGAGCGGGCGCGCCGCCACTTCGCCCGGACTCACGAGCTGTTCCATCTCGAAGACGCGAATTTCGTCCGAGCCCGCTTCGGCATAGGCGACGACGGTATTGCTCGTGCCCAGATCGATACCGACGCGATAGCGCGCGCCCGCCGCCTTCTTACGCGCCGGCACTTACAGGCCCATGCCCGAGTCGGCGCTCACGCCGCCGCGCATGTCGAACTCGACCTTCCAGCGCTCGGACGATCCGCGCGGCACGGCTTCGAGTTCGAGCGTGCCGGCCTCGGTGATGCGCGCGTGCAGCTTGACCGGCACGACTTCGCCGGGCGTGCGCCCTTCCGATGGCAGCGATGCCTCGATCTCCTCGAGTTCCTGCAGTTCGTCCGGCTGCCAGTATTCGAGCAGCGTGCCCACCTCGTCCTGACGGCGCACCGACGAGCCGAAGAAGCGGAAATGCACCGGCTCTCCGACCACGAGCCCGAACTCCTGCGCGGGCAGCGCGGCCTCCGTGCCTTCCTCCATGCCGAAAGGCGCCACGCACAGTGCCTGCACGGGCGGTTCGAGTCCGGGCACGGCAGGCATTGCCGACTCGACCGCGACGTAGTATGCGCGTGCCGTGCCGCCACGAATGCGCACGCCCTTGCCGCGCCGAACATAGCCGTAATAGGCCGCGCCGCGCGCCACCGCCAGATCGAGGTCCGCGCCTTCGAGCAGACGCGCGGCGGGCGCGTTCTCGGCGGCGAGCCATGAATTGAGCGTGGACATGACGCGCTCGACCAGGAGCGGCGACTTGAACACGCCGCCGTTGAAGAGCACCGCGGTCGGATGCAGCAGCGTCGCGCCTTGCGGGGCTTCGTGCGGCAAGCCTTCGATTTCCGCGAGCGCGTTCACCTGACGGCCGAGGAACGCGGCGAGGTGACGCGTCACGGCGGCATCCTGCGCATAGGGCAGACCGAGTTGCGTGAGACCGGCGCGTGCGCGGCTGACCGGGCGCGCGCTGCCATCGACTTGCGGGAAGAAGCCTTCGAGCAAGATCTGCGTGAGTTCGGCGCGCGTGAGCTCGGTGCGCAGCGAGCCGCCGATCAGCTTCGAGCCACGGCTCGGCACGACGAGCGGCACGGTTTCCGTGTCCGGATGGGTGAGCAGCGTTTCCTTGGCCGAACGGCACGCATAAGTGAGCGCGCGCAGTTGCCACGGATCGGGTTGTGTGCCGGCGGCCGCGAGCTTGCGCGCGACGATATGCGCGAGCGCCAGGTCCATGTTGTCGCCGCCCAGCAGGATGTGTTCGCCGACCGCGACGCGATGCAGTTCGAGATTGCCTTCACGCTCAACCACGGCGATCAGTGAGAGATCGGTGGTGCCGCCGCCGACATCGACGACGAGAATCACATCGCCCACTTTCACTTGCTTGCGCCAGCCGCCCGTCGACTTCTGAATCCAGCTGTAGAGCGCGGCTTGCGGTTCTTCGAGCAGCGTCATGCGCGCGTAGCCGGCCGCCGCCGCAGCTTCGGCGGTGAGTTCGCGGGCGGCGGGGTCGAAGGAGGCGGGAATCGTCACGGTGACGTCCTGCTGATCGAAAGGCGCGTCCGGATGCGCGTGATTCCATGCCTCGCGCAAGTGCGTGAGATAGCGCACCGAGCTTTCGAGCGGCGAGACGCGTTCGACTTCCTCGGGGGCATCGGCGGGAAGGATGGCCGCGCGACGATCCACGCCCGGATGGCAGAGCCAGCTTTTCGCGCTGGAGACGAGGCGGATGGGCGTGCCAGCGCCCCGGCTGCGCGCCAGCTCACCGACGATAAACGGCCGCTCCTGCGTCCACGGCAAGGTCAGATCGCCGGGCGCGAGTTCGCTCGGATGCGGCAGATACAGAAACGAAGGCAGCAACTCGCGCTCCTCGGCCGCGCCAGGCGCCGTCAGTTGCGCGATGGACAGCACGCCTTGCGCGGTCTTCTCGCCGTCGCTTGCGGACAAGTCGACGTAGGACAGCGCGCAGTGCGTGGTGCCGAGATCGACGCCGATGGAATAGCGCGGCGCGTTCTCTTCGTGATGATCGCTCATAGCTCCACCTCGGCCGGTGCGACGATGCTCGCGTCGTGTTGGTCCGCGAGCTTCGGCAGACGTGTTTCAGCGACCTTCCAGCCGCGATGGCTGAGATTGCCCGAGAACGGCGGCTTGCCGACGACGTTGCCGGTCACCCGCACGGCGCTGGCGTCGAAACCTTCGGGCAGCGTGATGCGGCTGCCTTCGGCTTCGTTGCGCACAGGCTGGATGGTGAAATGTTCGCGCAGCACCGAGCGGCAGCCGTCGTGCACGAGACGCGCGGCCGCGCCGATATCGGCGTCGCTGTAGTTGGCGATGTCTTCCTCGACGAAATCGATGAAGCGGGCGTCGCGCTGCAAAAGGCCGAGCAATTGCAAGGCGGCGACGGGGCTCGATTCCTTCAGCGGCGACGGCGCGGGCTTGGGCGCGACCGGCGCGGTTGCTACCGGCGCGGCGGCGGGCACGGGCGCTTCCGGCGCATGCGGGGCTTCGCGCAGGCGCTGCACGCGGCCGGCGAACGCGCCGTTGCCGAGCACGCCGAAGAACGCTCCGAAGGCAATGCCTATCCTGCCGAAGAAGGACGGATTCATGTCGGTCATGTGTTTGATGCTCCTTGTGGCTGCTTGCGAGGACGACCTATCCTCGGCGGCGCTGGTGGCCGGTGGCGGCGCGGTTCTGGTGTGCGGAAAACGGCAGCCGATGCCGCGAGCGGCGGCACGGCAGGCCGTTTGAGCGCGGTTGCGTGAGCCGAAGCACGCGACGAGAACGTCAGCGCGTTTCGATCCGTATCCCGATATTGTCCATGATGTTGGCGCCGGGGCGCTAAAACCCGCCCGCGAGGGTCGCGCGGCGGCGCCCATTCTCTTGATTTAGGCGCTTAAGTCAAGGCTTGGCGGGATCGAGACGGCTTGATCGTGGCGCGGAGGCCGAGTCGCCACTGAACCTTGCGTTGGCTGGCGTGCTCACGACCGGGTCGAACCGACGTGCATGCAAGCTGGCGTACGGCGTGTCTTGGTCGCTTGCGACGTTTGCGCCTGGCCCTCGCACCGGCCGATGCAGTTTCGCGAGACGAGACAACAGCCCGCGCTCAAGCCTTCACATCGAAGCCCGCGAGATAACCGGCCGTATCGCCGCCATCCCAAACGCGTCCATCGCACAAGGTCGCTTTCCGATACTCGTCCGGCACACTTACGCCTGCCGCCAGCGCCGCCTCGCGATACAACGCCGTCTGGTTCACTGCCGACGCAATGGCGGCATCGTCGTGTTCACCGGAAAGCATGCCCCAGCGCCGATACTGCGTGACGAACCACGAGCCATCCGACACGCGCGGAAAGTTCACCGCGCCATTGTCGAAGAAGCGCACGGGAAGCGCGCGCGCGTCGCCGCCATCGGCAGCAGCCAGCCGGCTTTCGATGAGCGCCGCCGGGACGCCAAGCAACTCCGCCGAAGCCAGCGCCCGCGAAATCTCCACGCGATGCTCGCGCGCGTCGAGCCACGCGCATGCGTCGAGCAGCGTACGCACCAGCGCCCGCGCGCTATTCGGATACAGCGCGACGAAATCGCGCCGGCACGCAAGGACCTTCTCCGGATGATCCGGCCAGACTTCGCTCGTGTACGCAACCGTGCGTCCCACGCCGCGCGCTTCGGCCACCGCATGCCACGGCTCACCCGCGCAGAAGCCGTCGAGCATGCCTTCGGCCATCGCATCGGCCATGCGCGGCGGCGGAATCACGACGCTTTGCACGTCGCGCAGCGGATGCACGCCATTCGCCGCCAGCCAGTAATACAGCCACATCGCGTGCGTGCCGGTCGGGAAAGTCTGCGCAAGCACGGGCGGGCGGTCGAGCGACGCCAGCGCATCTTTCACGCTCGCGCCATTCCGAATGGCATCGGCGAGCGGGTTTGAAAAGGTGATCGCCTGACCGTTGCGGTTGAGGACCATCAGGACGCCCATGTCCGCCTGCGGCCCGCCGATGCTCAGTTGCACGCCATACACGAGCCCATATAGCGCGTGCGCGGCGTCGATCTCGCCGGAAAGCAGCTTGTCGCGCACGGCGGCCCACGAAGGCTGACGGCACAGTTCGATACGGATGCCGTGGCGCCGCCCCATCTCGTGGATGGCCGCGACGGCAAGCGGCGCGGCGTCGCTCAACGCGACGAAGCCGAGCCGCAAATGCGTGCGTTCGGGCAACGCGGACGGGGATGTATTCGTTTCGGGCAAGTTCATGGTCTGTGCAGTGTGCTCGGTCAGGGCAGCAAATCCGCGACCGAGAGAAGCTGGCGCGCGATCTCCGCGACTTTCACGCCCTGGTCCATCGCGCGTTTGCGCAGCATGGCGTAGGCGTCGTTCTCGGACAGGCCGCGGCGATCCATCAGCAGCCGCTTCGCGCGGTCGATGATCTTGCGCTCCGCAAGCTCGTTCTCCACTTGCGCGAGCCGCTGCCGCAACTGCGCCTCGTGTGCGAAGCGAGCAAGCGCGACTTCGATGATCGGTGCAAGCCGCGCGGGCGCGAGCCCCTCCACGGAATACGCTGTCACGCCCGCGCCGACGGCGGCGCGAATGAACTGCTGATCGGCGTCGTTGCTGAACATGAGCACGGGACGCGGCGCGGCCTTGTTCATCACCGCGAGCTGTTCGAGTGTGTCGCGCGAAGGCGAATCGGTATCGATGATGACGACATCCGGCTTCTGGCTCTCCACGGCCGCATGCAGCGCGGAAGGCGCGGCGACCTCGGCGAGCATGTCGTAACCGAGACGCGCCAGCTGCTCGCGCAAGTCGCCGATGGGCTTGGCGGTGTCGGTGACGAGCAAGACGCGCAACATGGATGGAGCAGGAGTCATGCGGGAAACGGTCGGAACGAAGGCATACGCGATACCTTCGACTCTAACGTGCGCCAGGCCGCTTGAGAACCTGGCCGAATGGCATAGGCAATACGGCGTGCGAATGTGCGCGACCAACGTCTTTCGTTGCGACGAACGCGCGGATTCAACGTTGCATCGCGAGCTATTCGTTCAAGCGGCATGCGCGAGACCTTGCCTGGAATGGCACGCGAATTCGACGGCTTCGCCGATCGCGCTGCCAATCAGAATGACGGCGGGGCTGCCGAGTCCGGCGGCGGTGGCTTCGGCGGCGAGACGATCGAGCGTGGTGACGAGGCGCTTCTCATCGGGCGATCCCGCGTGCTGCACGACCGCGGCCGGCGTATCGGCACGCAGCGCCAGGAGCAACGCCTGAGCGATGCTCGCAATGCGGCTCATGCCCATGTAGATGGCGAGCGTCGTGCCGGTGGCGGCGAGCGCGGCCCAGTCCGGTTGGCTGTGATCCTGCATGTGTGCCGTGACGAAGGTCACGCCCTGACAATGATCCCGATGCGTCAGCGAAATGCCGAGCCCCGCTGCCGCCGCGAATCCCGACGACACGCCGTTCACGATATCCACGGCAATGCCTGCATGGCGTAGCGCCGAGATTTCCTCGCCCGCGCGGCCGAACAGCAGCGCATCGCCGCCTTTTACGCGCACCACGTGCAGGCCCTTTCTCGCATAACGCTGCATCAGACGTTCGATGAACGCCTGCGGTGTCGACCGGCAACCGCCGCGCTTGCCGACGCGAATCACGCGCGCGTTGGGCGCAAGCGTGACGATCTCTGGATTGGCGAGGTCGTCGAGCATGAGGATGTCGGCGGCGGCGAGCGCCTTGGCCGCGCGCAAGGTCAGCAAGTCGAGATCGCCGGGACCCGCGCTCAGGAGGGTGACTTTGCCTTCAACGTGATTCATCGTGTTCTCTTTCGGCTCGGGGCGAGATGACTCGCCTGTATCGGTGGGGCGCATCGGCGCGGCGGGACGAAATGCAAAAAGCGTCCGCCCGTGTCGTTGCACGAGGGGACGCCGTTGTCCTTGGGCCTTGGTCGATGCACGCATCGGTCGATGTATGCATGCTTTGCGCTGCTGCCAGCGCCGTTGCCGGCAGCGCTTCGAGCAATGCAATAAGCGGGCCATTTGCGCCGGGAACGCGCTTGCGTAGATGTCGCGAGGGCTTGCGCCTCGACGCGCGCATCACGTCGCACCGCAAGGAGGCACTGTCGATGTGCAGCCGGCACCCGAACAGCGCGCGCATGCCTCGATGCGTTGCCAAACGCATGGCGTCCCACGTTCATTCGCACGATTAACCAGACGGTTCAAAAATAAGCGACGTTCGCACGCCATCAGTGCTGCGCCGCACCAGCGATGTGCCCGCGCGCATCAAAACGCGACGCGGAGCCAATGCGCGTTGCCGGTGCAGGATGGCTCGAACGCTTATGCCGCATGGTTTTGAGCTGCACGCCTTCAACATGGCATATCCCTTGCCTTATGTCCCGCCATCGGATCAACGGCGATCCGTCCTGATTACAGCGCCCGGCAGGTTAAAGCCATGCGGGCATCGGACAACGGCGTCCCCCGCATCGGCTTCCCGGCTGATGCGCGGGACGCCTTTCTTTTTTGGCGGAAAGACGATGGACAAAGCCACCCGGATCGATCTCTTCAGCATGCGCACGGCGCCGATGCGCGCCTTCCATCTCACATGGATGGCGTTCTTCGTATGCTTCTTCGCATGGTTCGCTTGCGCGCCGCTGATGCCGCTCATCAAGCGCGAATACGGCCTCTCCAACGACCAGGTCGCCAACCTCAATATCGCGGCCGTGGCCGTGACCATTCTCGTACGTCTGATCGTGGGCCCGATGTGCGACCGCTTCGGCCCGCGCAAGGTCTATAGCGCGCTGTTGCTCGCAGGCGCGGTGCCGGTGTTCGGCGCGGCGCTTTCCACGGGCTACGACAGCTTCCTGTGGTGTCGTCTTGCCATCGGTGCAATCGGTGCGAGCTTCGTCATCACGCAATACCACACGTCGGTGATGTTCGCGCCGAACGTCGTCGGCACCGCGAACGCCACGACCGCGGGCTGGGGCAACGCAGGCGCAGGCGCGGCGCAAGCTCTCGTGCCGATGCTGGTTGCCGCCGCGATCGCGTTGGGCGCAGGCGCGGCATCGTCGTGGCGCATCGCGCTGATCGTGCCGGGTATCGCCATGCCTGTGATGGCGTACTTTTACTGGCGCTATACGCAAGACTGTCCGCAAGGCAACTTCACGCAACTGCGCGAACTGGGCGTTGCCATCGACGGCGGCAAGAAGGGCGGCTGGCAGAGTTTCGTGACCGCATGCTCGAACTATCGCGTGTGGATGTTGTTCGTGACCTACGGCGCGTGCTTCGGCGTGGAAGTGTTCATCCACAACATGGCGGCCGTGTATTACGTCGATCACTTCAAGCTCTCGCTCGGCGCGGCAGGACTGGCGGCAGGCAGCTTCGGTCTGCTCGCGCTCTTTGCCCGCGCGCTCGGCGGCTGGCTTTCCGATAAAGCGGCCGCGCGCCGCAGCCTCGATATTCGCGCGACCTTGCTGTTCGTACTGATCGCGGGCGAAGGCATCGGTCTCTATGCGTTCGCGCACGCCGAAGGCGTCGCGCTCGCCATCGTATCGATGCTCATCTTCGGACTCTTCACGCATATGGCTTGCGGCGCGACCTACGCGCTCGTGCCGTTCATCGACCGCAAGGCGCTGGGCGGCGTGGCTGGCGTGATCGGCGCGGGCGGCAACGTCGGCGCGGTCGCGGCGGGCTTCCTCATGAAAGGCGTGGGCAATGCGCAAGCCACGCTCTCGATGCTCGGCGTGATGGTCGGAGGCGCTGCACTGTGCGCGCTGGCCGTGCGCTTTACTCCGGAACACAAGGCACGCGAAGCCGCGTTGCGTGAAAGCGCGCTCGCGGGCAACAACCGTGTAGCTGGTTAAGTCATCACTCAGGCAGAGTCTCCATGAAAATCGTCGTCATCGGCCACGGCATGGTCGGCCACAAGTTCCTCGAATGTCTCGCCGAAAGCGGGCATGACACGCTGCAAGTCACCGTGCTCTGCGAAGAACCGCGCGCGGCCTATGATCGCGTTCATCTGACCGAATTCTTTTCGGGCAAGTCGGCCGATGAGCTTTCGCTCGTGCAGGAAGGCTTCTTCGATCGCTCGGGCTATGCGCTTCAGCTCAATGCGAAAGCCGTCGCGATCGATCGCGCGGCGCGTACCGTGACGGCATCCACGGGCGAAGTGCTGCCCTACGACAAGCTGGTGCTCGCAACGGGTTCGTATCCGTTCGTGCCGCCCGTCGAAGGCAAGGAGCGCGCGGGATGCTTCGTGTATCGCACGATAGAAGATCTCGAAGCGATGCGTGCCTTCGGTGCGAAATCGAAAGTCGGTACGGTCGTCGGCGGCGGTTTGCTTGGTCTCGAAGCGGCGAAGGCGTTGCGCGATCTCGGGCTCACCACGCATGTCGTCGAATTCGCGCCGCGTCTGATGGCCGTGCAAGTGGACGACGGCGGCGGACGCGTGCTGCGCAGCAAGATCGAGGAACTGGGCGTGACGGTGCACACGGGCCGCAACACGCTTGCCATCGTCGATGGCGAGGGTGCTGCGAATCGCATGAATTTTGCCGATGGCGCGCATCTCGATACCGACATGATCGTGTTCTCCGCGGGCATTCGTCCGCGTGACGATATCGCGCGTGCGGCCGGTCTCGAGATCGGGCCGCGCGGTGGCATCGTGATCGACGACGCATGCCGCACGAGCGATGCGGATATCTACGCCATCGGCGAATGCGCGCTGTGGCAAGGGCAGTTGTTCGGCCTCGTCGCGCCGGGTTACGACATGGCGCGCATCGTCGCGAAGCAGGTCATTGGCGCGGACGACGCCATGTTCGCGGGCGCGGACATGAGCACCAAGCTCAAGCTGATGGGCGTGGACGTGGCGAGTATCGGCGACGCACATGGCAAGACGCCGGGCAGCCGCTCGTATCAGTTCAGCGACGAGCGCAAGCAGATCTACAAGAAGCTGGTCGTGTCGGATTGCGGCAAGTTCCTGCTGGGCGGCGTGATGGTTGGCGACGCCACTGAATACGGCACGCTTTTGCAGATGATGCTCAACAAGATCGAGCTGCCGGAAGCACCCGAATTCCTGATCTTGCCGCAAAGCGACGGCAAGGCGAAGCCCGGCCTCGGCGTCGAAGCCTTGCCCGATGCCGCGCAGATCTGTTCGTGCAACAACGTGAGCAAGGCGGAAATCTGCGCGGCGGTGTGCGCGGGCGCGACGAGCATCGGCGCGTTGAAGAGCGCATGCAAGGCGGGCGCATCGTGTGGCGGCTGCGTGCCGCTCGTCACGCAGGTGCTGAAGAGCGAGATGAAGCGCCAGGGGCTCGCGGTCAACAACCATATCTGCGAACACTTCCCGTATTCGCGCCAGGAGCTTTATCACATGGCGCGCGTGGAAGGACATCGCACGTTCGGCTCGATGCTCGCGAAGCATGGCAAGGGTCTGGGCTGCGATATCTGCAAGCCTGCCGTGGCCAGCATTCTCGCTTCGTGCTGGAACGAGTTCGTGCTGAAGAAGGAGCATGCGGGCCTGCAGGATTCGAACGACTACTACCTCGCCAACATTCAACGCGATGGCACGTATTCCGTCGTTCCGCGCATGCCGGGCGGCGAAGTCACGCCCGATGGTTTGATCGCGGTCGGACAAGTGGCGAAGAAGTACGGGCTCTATACAAAGATCACGGGCGGCCAGCGCGTCGACATGTTCGGGGCGCGCGTGGAGCAGTTGCCCTTCATCTGGGAAGAGCTGATCGCCGCGGGCTTCGAATCGGGACATGCCTATGGCAAGTCGCTGCGCACGGTGAAGTCGTGCGTCGGTTCGACATGGTGCCGCTATGGCGTCGGCGATTCGGTCGGTCTCGCCATCGCGCTGGAAAACCGCTACAAGGGCCTGCGCACGCCGCACAAGATCAAGTTCGGCGTCTCGGGTTGCACACGCGAATGCGCGGAAGCGCAGGGCAAGGATATCGGCGTCATCGCGACGGAGAAGGGCTGGAACCTTTACGTCTGCGGCAACGGCGGCATGAAGCCGCGTCACGCCGAACTGCTCGCATCCGATCTCGACGAAGTCACGCTCATTCGCTACGTCGACCGCTTCCTGATGTTCTACGTGCGTACGGCGGACCGCCTGCAACGCACGAGCGTGTGGCGCGACAACCTCGAAGGCGGCCTTGATTATCTCGTCGATATCGTCGTGAACGACAAGCTCGAACTCGCCGCCGAACTCGAAGCGGAGATGCAACTCGTCGTCGATACGTACGAAGACGAATGGAAGAAGGCCGTCACCGACCCCGAAACGCGCAAGCGCTTCCGTCACTTCGTCAACAGCGACAAGAGCGACGAGAACGTGACCTTCGTGGAAGAGCGCGGCCAGATTCGTCCCGCGACGCCCGAGGAACGCAAGCTGAAGCTGATCGACATTCCTGTCGTCGTCGAAACCGTTTGAGCGCTGGAGACCACCATGAATGACCGCATTGAACAGGACTGGACCGAGATCTGCGCACTCGATGACATCGTGCCCGACACCGGCGTCTGTGCGCTTTTCAAGGGCGCGCAGGTGGCCGTGTTTCATGTGGCGGGCGACGAGCAGAGCGTCTTCGCCATCGACAACTTCGATCCGCATTCGCAGGCGGCGGTGCTCTCGCGCGGTATCGTCGGCAGCTTGGGCGAGCGCATTGTCGTGGCATCGCCGATCTACAAGCAGCACTTCGATCTGCGTACCGGCGAATGCCTCGAAGCGCCCGAGCGCTCCGTGACCGCGTATCGCGCACGCGTGGCCGGCGGTAAAGTGTGGATTGCCGCATGAAGACGGAATATGCGGTTGCGGCTGGCGCGGCCGATGTACCGGTGGTGCAGGCGCGTCAGCGTCTCGTCGTGATCGGCAACGGCATGGCGGGCATGCGCACGGTCGAGGAATTGCTGAAGATCGCGCCCGAGCTGTACGACATCACCGTGTTCGGCGCCGAGCCTTACGGCAACTACAACCGCATTCTGCTTTCGCCCGTGCTTGCAGGCGAGAAGAGCGTGGACGACATCATCCTCAATACGCGCGAATGGTATCGAGCCAATGACATCACGCTGCATGCAGGCGACGCCGTGGTCGGAATCGATCGCGTGCGGCGCATCGTGCGCTCGGCAAGCGGTGTCGAGGTGCGCTACGACCGACTTCTCATAGCGACGGGTTCGAAGCCTTTCATCATTCCCGTGCCGGGTTGCGATCTTCCGGGCGTGATCGCGTTTCGCGACATTCAAGACGTGGAAAAGATGCTGGCGGCATCGCGCGATCATCGTCACGCGGTGGTGATCGGCGGCGGCTTGCTCGGTCTCGAAGCGGCCAACGGTTTGCAACGTCAGGGCATGTCGGTGACGGTCGTGCATTCGAGCGAAAGCCTGATGGACCGTCAACTCGATGCGAGCGCGTCCACGTTGCTCAAGCGTTCGCTGGAAGCCAAGGGTCTGCGTTTCGCGATGGCCGCGAAGACGACGGAGATCGTGGGCGATGAACGCGTGACGGCGGTGCGCTTTGCCGATGGCCGCGAGATCGAAGCCGATCTCGTCGTGATGACCGCGGGCGTGCGTCCCAACATCGCGCTCGCGAAGGAAGCGGGACTGCACTGCGAGCGCGCGATCGTCGTCGACGACACCTTGCAGACTTACGATCCGCGCGTCTATGCAGTGGGCGAATGCGTGCAGCATCGCTCGGCTACGTTCGGTCTCGTGGCGCCGATCTGGGATCAGGCGCGTGTGGCCGGCGCGCATCTCGCCGGCGCGGGACATCGCCGCTATGTGCAGCGCGCGACCGCGACCAAGCTGAAAGTCACGGGCGTCGATCTTTACTCGGCGGGCGATTTCATCGGCGACGATTCGTCCGAAGACCTCGTGCTGCGCGATCCGCGTCGCGGCGTCTACAAGCGTCTCGTGTTGCAGGCGGGCTGTGTGATTGGCGCGGTGCTGTATGGCGACGTGAAAGACGGCGCATGGTATTTCGAGCTGATTCAGAACCGCACGGATGTCTCGCATCTGCGCGGACGTTTGTTGTTCGGCAAGACGCTTTGCGAAGCGCAAGCATAGATATGAACGCGAGAATCCCCATCATTCCGGTTCAGGCCGCTGCCGTTCGCACGACGTGTCCTTATTGCGGCGTGGGTTGCGGCGTAATGGCGACACCGCGCACGGCTATCGACGTGGCGATTGCTGGCGACGAAACACATCCGGCCAACTTCGGCCGCTTGTGCGTGAAAGGCTCGGCACTCGGCGACACGGTGAGCCTCGAAGGACGTCTGCTCAAACCGAAGCTGCGCGACAGTCAAACCGGCGCGCTCGCCGATGTCTCCTGGAGCGATGCCATCGGCACCGTGGCGAGCGGATTCGCTCGCATCGTCGAACGTCACGGTCCGGATGCGGTCGCCTTCTACGTATCGGGGCAATTGCTCACGGAAGACTATTACGTCGCCAACAAGCTGATGAAGGGCTATATCGGCAGCGCGAACATCGATACGAACTCGCGGCTTTGCATGTCGTCGTCGGTGGCGGGACACAAGCGCGCGTTCGGCGAAGACCTCGTGCCGCTGAATTACGAAGACCTCGAACTTGCCGATACCATCGTGCTCGTCGGATCGAATACGGCATGGTGTCATCCAATCCTGTTTCAGCGCATCGTGAAGATGAAGGAAGCGCGGCCGGACGTGAAGATCGTCGTGATCGACCCGCGCCACACGGCAACGTGCGAGATGGCCGATCTGCATCTGCCGCTCAAGCCCGGCAGCGATGTGCGGCTGTTCAACGGCCTGTTCGCGTTTCTGGCGGAGCATGGCGCATCCGATTCCGCTTTCGTCGATGCACACACCAACGGCTTCGATGCCGCGCTCGCGGCAGCAGGACCGTCCGATCTCGCGCAGACCGCGAAGGACTGCAAGCTCGATGCGCACGACTTGATGACCTTCTATCGGCTCTTTGCGCGCACCGAACGCGTGGTGACGGTTTATTCGCAAGGCGTGAATCAATCGAGCGCGGGGACGGACAAAGTCAACAGCATCATCAACTGTCATCTGTTGACAGGACGCATTGGCAAGCCAGGCATGGGACCGTTTTCCTTCACGGGACAACCGAACGCGATGGGCGGGCGCGAAGTGGGCGGCCTTGCCAACACGCTGGCGGCGCATCTCGAACTGGATAGCCCGTTGCATCGCGAGATCGTGCAGACGTTCTGGGCGTCGCCTGCGATTCCCGAACGCGCCGGATTGAAGGCCGTCGATCTGTTCGACGCCATCGAAGCCGGCCGCGTGAAAGCAGTGTGGATCATGGGCACGAATCCGGTCGTGAGTCTGCCGGACGGCGACCGCGTGAAGCGCGCGCTTGCAAAGTGCGACCTGGTGGTGAGCTCGGACATCATCGAGCGTACGGATACCAACGCTTGCGCCGATGTGTTGCTGCCCGCGCTCGGCTGGGGCGAGAAGGACGGCACCGTGACCAACTCGGAGCGCCGTATCTCGCGGCAGCGCGCGTTTCTGCCGGCACCGGGCGAAGCGCGCGCCGACTGGCGGATCATGTGCGATGTCGCGCGTCGCATGGGCTTTGCAGGCTTCGACTTCCAGGCGCCGCATGAAATTTTCGATGAACACGCGCGTTTGAGCGCGTATCGCAACGACACGGAGACGGGCGTTTATCGCGCATTCGATATCGGCGGACTAACGCAACTCGGAGAGCAAGATTACGACCTGCTCGAACCCGTGCAATGGCCGCTGCGCTCGAAAGACGACACCGGCAGCGCGCGACTCTTCGAGGAACGACGCTTCAGTCATGCCGATGGGCGCGCGCGTTTCATCGCGACGCCGCCGCGCGATCCGGTCAACGCGCCCGATGCCGACTATCCGCTCATTCTCAACACGGGCCGCGTGCGCGACCAATGGCACACGATGACGCGCACCGGGCGTTCGGCGAAGCTCGCCGGGCATATCAGCGAATCGTTCATCGACATGCATCCGCAAGACGCGCTTGCATACGGCGTGCGCGAAGGAGAACTCGCGCGCGTGACGAGCCGCTGGGGTTCGATGATCGCGCGCGTTCAATTCGGCGGCGGCATGTCGCGCGGCAGCGTGTTCGTGCCGATCCACTGGAACGATCAGGTTGCCTCGGATGCGCGCGTCGGCGCGGTGGTGAATCCGGTCGTCGATCCGGTATCGGGCGAGCCCGAGTTCAAGCACACGCCTGTGTCGATCGAGCAATTCCACGTGACATGGCACGGCTTTGCGCTTTCGCGACGCGCGCCCGCGCTCGATTCCGTCACGCACTGGACGCGCGTGCACGGCGCGCGTTTCGTGCGCCATGAACTGGCAGGACGCAATCGTTTCGATGCCGCGCATGACGATCATCGCGACTGGGCGCGCGCGCTTTTTCGCATCGACGATCCGCATGCGGACTGGATCGAATACGAGGACAAAAGTGCGGGCGTGTATCGCGCGGCGCATGTGGTGAACGATCGCATCGAGAGTTGCGTGTTCGTTTCCGAGCGCCCCGACTTGCCTGCGCGCGCTTGGCTTGCGAGTCTCTTCGATAAAGAGCGTCTCGACGATGAAGACCGCGCGAGCCTTTTGCTCGGCCAGCCGATAGGCAAGGGCGAGGACACAGGACCGACAGTCTGCTCGTGCTTCGGTGTCGGGCGCAATACGATCTGCAAGGCGATTCAGGACAAGGGTCTGAAGACGGCCGCGGAGGTCACCGCTTGCGTGAAGGCCGGCGGCAACTGCGGATCGTGCGTGCCGGAGTTGAAGAAGCTGATCGTCGAAACGGAGATGGCTCGGTTGAGCACGGTTTGATTTGTCATTGACGGCTGCGGCAAGAAGCGGGCGCCTCGGCGCCCGTTTTTACTTCATGCCGTCTTCCAATAAGCGCCCTGTGAGCGTTGTCGAACCAAACATCTGATGAATCAGCTCGATTTCAGCGCATATGTTGGTTCGCCCGCCAATTCCTTTCGCAAATCTCCTTACAGTCCTTTCCCACAGGCGCATCGACAAAAATGAGCGTCAGCGGGCATCGTCGAATGGCTATAGGGATTGAAACGAAGGCACGGTTATTTCGGATGGCGAATAAGTTTCTTGCGGACGCTTCCATGCTACACGGCACACGAAGCGAAGCTTGCCGCCATTGCAATAGCCATTGCCATTGCCATTGCCATTGCCGCGACTAAACCGACGTCGCAAACAGCTCAGTAACACCGTTGGAACTCCGGAGGCAACCAGGCAAGGTGGCGTTTCTGGAGCATGGAGATGTGCTTCACAGCCGTCTCTTCTTTTTGGGTTGGCTCGGATGTGGATACATCGGAAGGGCCAACCCTTTTTTTTGACGTCGAGGGAAAGCACTGCGAGAACAATCAGCCCGTGGAATGCCGTTCCGAAAGGCCCATCGCAATGCGCGCCTGCTGCGCATGCTCGGCGGATAACGGCGCCCCGGCCGATGCTCCGCCTTCGCTCATGGGCCGATGCTCATTGCCGAATCGCGCCACCGAGAACGCGAATGTGTTGATGCCCTTGGCACTCGTCGCCGATACCGTGCCGCGATGCATTTCCGCCACGGCCTTCACGATAGCCAGTCCCAGCCCGTGATTCTCCCGGCTGTTGGTGCGCGAGCTTTCGGCGCGATAGAAACGATCGAACAGATGCTCCATGACAGGCGGCGCGATCTGCTCGCCGGGATTAGCCACCGCGATCCGCACGCGCCCATGCTCGCGCGCGATGTTGACCGAGATAGTCGCGCCCGGCGCGCAATGCTGAATGGCGTTCATCACGAGATTGGAAAGCGCGCGGCCGAATAGCGACGTGTTGACGAAGGCGCGTGCATCGCCGCTTGCCGTCGCGCGCACTTGCGCTTCTTCGAGCGGTATCTCCAGAAACTCCAGCGTGCGGTTCACTTCCGCCGCGAGCGACACTTCGACGAGCCCCGTTGCGCGTTCGCCCTGATCGGCACGCGCGAGGAACAGCATGTCGTTGATGATCGCGCGCACGCGCTCGAACTCTTCGAGATTCGACTGCAACGTATGACGCAATTCTTCGATCGGCCGGTCGCGCGTGAGCGCCACTTCCGTCTGGCCGATGAGGATGGTGACGGGCGTGCGCAACTCGTGCGCGACATCCGCATTGAACGATTCGAGCCGTCCATACGCGTGATCGAGCCGTTCTAGCGCGCCGTTGAATGACTTCGCGAGGTCTTCGAGTTCAAAGGGCAACGAGCGCGTGTTGAGCCGCTGCGAGCGATTGTTCGGGCTTACGTTCTGCGCGTCGCGTGTCAGACGCGTCAAAGGCGCAAGGCCCAGTCGCGCCACCGAATAGCTTAGGAACAACACGGCGACCGTGGCGAGCGCCGTCAATGCGGCAAGCGCAAGCCCGAAGGCGCGCATGGTCCGCACGTTCGGCGAACAGTCCACGGCCACGAAAAGCTGCAACGGCGGACGGTCCATATACGGCGGAATGGTCAGCGTAGTCATGAGCATTTCATACGCGCGGCCTTCGGGCTGGAAGTGCCCGTAATGGTCCTGCACGCGCTTGATCTGATCGCGCAAGGGCGGCGCGCCGTAGTTATAAAGGCCGTCGTTGCTGGCCACGGCGAACATCGTGGAGCCGTCACGCGGCGTGATGTCCGCGAGCTTCTCCTTGGCCATCTTCCACTTGTCGGGGTTCGATACGTGCGAGACGATCAGCCGTGCGATCTCCGCGCGATTGTCGAGCGAGTCGCGCAGATGCTGTTCGAGCTGCACACGCAGCACGAGAAAAAGCCCGGTGCCTACGAGCGCGAACACGAACAACGCGACGACCGCGAACATGACCGCAAGCCGCCGCGCAATGGATCGCTGCGAGCGCGGTTCGCCGTCGCCGGATTTGGCCCACTGCACGTTCATGATGTTCTCGCGTCTTCCCTGGTTTCCCGCGTGTCGCGTGCTTCGCGCACTTCGAGCACGTAGCCCATGCCGCGCACGGTATGCAGGAGTTTGGTGCGAAACGGCCCGTCGAGCTTGGCACGCAGCCGCTTGATGGCGGTTTCCACCACGTTGGTATGACTTTCGAAATCTACTTCCCAGACGAGTTCGGTGATGGCCGTCTTCGACAGGATATCCCCATGACGGCGCGCGAGCACGCTCAGCAGCTGAAATTCCTTCGCGGTGAGATCGAGGCGCACGCCGTCACGCGTGGCGCGTCTGCCGATCAGATCGACGTAAAGATCGCCCACGGAAATGAGCGTGGATTCCTGCGCGCGCGTGCGCCGTGCGAGCGCGTGCAGTCGCTCGACGAGTTCGAGAAACGAAAAAGGCTTGGTGAGATAGTCGTCCGCGCCCTCGCGCAGACCGCGCACACGGTCATTGATATGATCGCGCGCCGTGAGCATGATGACCGGCGTCGACTTCTGCAGACGCAGCGCCTTCAGCACCGCGAAGCCATCGCGGCGTGGCAGCATGACATCGAGCACGACCACGTCGTAATCGTATTCGATGGCCAGATGCGTGCCTTCCTCGCCGTCCATCGCCACATCGACGACCCAGCCTTGCTCGGTCAGTCCGGAGCGCAGGTAATCGACTACCTTGTGTTCGTCTTCCACTATCAGGACTTTCATGCCTGCCTCTTCAAGGGGTTTGCTTACCGCTCGCTTGCTTATTGTTATAGGTGATTACTATACGATCCTCACGTCTAACATGCTTGCATCGAACCGCCATTCAACGCGATGATTCCTCGACGCTCTGATTCGATGCACCCTGTTCCTGCGCCGCGTCATGCACGTCCCATCCGCCGCCCAGCGCCTTGACGAGCGCGACAGACGTGGTGTGTTGCTGGCCACGTATCTGCACATCCTGGCGCTCGCTCGTGAGCAATTGCTGCTGTGCGGTGATCACGTCGAGATAAGCGACGAGGCCGCCCGAATATCGATCATTGGCAAGCGAAAGCAGACGCTGCGAGTCGACCACGGCTGCATGCGATTGCTTCGCCGCGCCATCCAGCACCGATAACCCGACGATACCGTCCTGCACCTGCTGGAACGCGCCGAGAACGGTCTGACGATAATTCGCCTCAGCCGCCACGTAGCCTTCGCTCGCGAAGTCGACGGCAGCGGAACGCCGGCCGCCATCGAACACGACCTGGCTCGCCATGGTGCCGATGGTCCACAAGAGGCTTGGCGCGGAGATGAGACTCGAGAACGCCGTGCTCTCCCAGCCGACGTTACCGTTCAAGGTCAGGCTCGGAAAGAATGCAGCCTTGGCGACGCCGATCTGCGCATTCGCCGACGCCATCGAACGCTCCGCCGATGCCACATCCGGCCGGCGTTGCAGCACGTCGCTCGGCAGGCCGAGCGGTATCGACGGCACCGGACGATCCTTGATGTCCGCCGCGATGGAGAACTGCGGCGCGGGCGTGCCGACGAGCGCCGCAATGGCGTGTTCGTATTGCGCGCGCTGATTCAGCAGCAGTTGCGCCTGCACGCGTGTCGAGTCGAGTTGCGACTGCTGTTGCAGCACGTCGAGACCGGATACCGCGCCCAGATCGTGCTGCGAGGTCACGTAATCGAGCGCTTTCTTTTGCAGCCCCACGGAGCGATTCAGCACGTCGATCTCGGCATCGAGTTCGCGCATCGAGAAATAGCTGCTCGCGAGTTCCGTGGTGAGAACGAGCCGCGCGTTGGCGAGGTCGTCGCGCGATTGTTCCGCCGTTGCCTGTGCGCCTTCCACTTCGCGGCGAATGCGTCCGAACAGATCGAGGTCATAGCTCACGGAAGGCGCGAGCTTGATGTCGTTCTGAACCGTGCTCATGACCGGCGTGTTGTAGCTCGTGACCGGACGATTCTTCGATACGCGCAGACGGTCGGCCTGCGCGCCGAGATCCACCTCGGGCAGCGCGAGCGATGAGGTTTGCGCGAGCGTTGCGCGGGCCTGTTCGTAATGCGCGACGGCGGCCGCGAGCGTCTGATTCTGCGCGAGTGCTTGCGTCTCCAGCGTGTTCAGCGTGGCGTCGTCATAGCCCGTCCACCAGTCGAGCGCGAGCGGCGCGTGCGAAGGTTCGCCGACTCGCCAGTACGAGTCGGTTTGCCAGTCGGGCGGCGTCTCGGCGACGGGGCGCTTGTAATCGGGGCCGACGGTGCACGCCGCGAGCATCGTCAACATGCCGATGGCAACGATGCCTCTCATGACGCGGCCTTTTGATTCGGAGTCTGCGGATCGTGCTGATTCTGCTGCTTCTGCGGCTGGACCACGACATGATCGCCGTCCGCAATGGAATCGCTCGGATTGATGATGATCTTGTCGGTCGGCTCGATACCGCTCTCGATTTCGAGCGACTGCCCGAGATCCTGCGCGATCACGATCTTGTTCAGATGCACATGGCCGTTCGAGTCGACCACCGCGACGCGCGGTCCTTCCGCACGAAAGAGCAACGCATTGCCCGGCACGAGCAGGCGTGCATGGACGACGGCTGGCACCGCGACCTGCACATAGGCGCCGGGACGGAGGCGCTGATCGGCGTTGGGCAGCGTGACTTCGACTTGCAGCGAACGCGTGGGCACGTCGATCGCGCCGGAGATATGCGTGATCTTGCCGTGGAACTGCTGACCGGGAAGCTCGGCCTGCATCACGATCACCGACTGACCGACCGACACGTTCTGCGCATACGCCTGCGGCAACTGCACGAACACGCGCAGCGGGTCCGACTGCGCGAGCGCAAAGAGCGCGCGGCTCGCGCCACTGCCCGCGTCGATGAGATCGCCGACATCGACGTTGCGCTGCGTGACCACGCCTGCAAACGGCGCGACGATGCGCTTGAACGATTCGAGCTGACGCAGACGTTTCACGTTGGCGTCCGCGGCGGCGAGATTGGCCACGTCCTGGTTATACGTGCTCTGACGTTCGTCGAGTTCCTGCTGCGAGACGGCATCGCGCTGACGCAGTTGTTGCCAGCGTTGCAGCGAGCTTTTCGCAAGGCCCAGGCTCGATGCTGTCTGATCGCGTTGCGCGACCGCCTGCGCGAGCTCCTGATCGATTTCAGGGGTATCGAGATCGGCGAGCAACTGGCCTTGCTTCACGCGTGTGCCGATATCCGCGTACCAGTGCAGCAGATAACCCGTCGCGCGCGCATAAATCGGCGATTCGACGAAGCCGCGCAGCGTACCCGGCAAGGTCGTGTTGCCGCCGCCATCGGTCTGCGTCGGCGCGACCACGTTGACGTATTGCTGGGCGTTCTGTTGCGTGCGCGTGACGACCGAGCGGTTGTGAATCATGTCGCTGATCACGGTGCGCGCCGCGCCGAGCGCGAGCAGCGCAAGCACGATCACGAGCGCGATCTTCGCGCGTTTCCATTCGACATGGCGCGGTGGCAGCGCGGGTCCTTCATTCGGATCACGCGCGGGAATCGCGAGCGAGGCGTGGTTCTTTTCAGTCATGTTCGTCGGAGTGCCTGGATTGAATTCAGTGCTGCGTGTTCGTGTCGTCGGACTGCGCTTCGCCGTGCGGTTTCTGGCCTTTGCGTTCCGCGCGTTTAGCAAGGCGCGCGTGAATACCCGCGAAGACGAGCGGCACGAAGAACAGCGTGGAAACCGTGGCAAACAGCAAGCCGCCGATCACCGCACGGCCGAGCGGCGCGTTCTGTTCGGCGCCTTCGCCGAGACCGAGCGCCATTGGAATCATGCCGATGATCATCGCGAAGGCTGTCATCAGCACCGGGCGAATACGGCTTGCGCCTGCTTCGAGCGCGGAGGCGAGCGGCGGCACGCCCGCTGTCAGACGTTGCCGCGCGAACGACACCATTAAGATACTGTTGGCGGTGGCGACGCCCATCGTCATGATCGCGCCCGTGAGTGCGGGCACGGACAGATGCGTGCCGGTGAGAAACAGCATCCAGACGATACCCGCGAGCGCCGCCGGCAACGCGCTCACGATGATGAGCGGATCGACCCACGACTGGAAGTTGACGACGATAAGCAAATACACCAGCACGATCGCCATGGCCACGCCAACGCCCAGCCCGAAGAACGATGTACGCATGGTCTCGACCTGACCACGCACGTTGATCTGCGTGCCGCGCGGAAGCGTGCGGCGCGCTTCATCGACGAGATGATTCACCTGACGCGCCACGCTGCCGAGATCGTTTCCTTCCACGCTCACGAAGAGATCGATCACGGGACGGATGTTGTAGTGCGAGACTTCCGCGAACTGATTCTGCGGCGAGACACGCACGAGGTTGCCGAGCAACTGCGTCGGTCCCGTGAGCGAGGCAGACACAGGCGTGCGCAAGAGTTCGTCGACCGATGAAACCTGATACTGCGGCGTCTGTACCGCGAGGTTGTATTCCACGCCATTCTTCGGGTTGAACCAGAATCCCGGCGACGTTTGCGAACTGCCCGATAGTGAAACGAGCACGTTCTGCGCGACATTGCTTGCCGAGAGATTGAGCTGCTGCAGACGCGTGCGGTCCATGGTCAGGTTGATGACGGGTTCGTCGAGCTTTTGCTGGATGTGCGTATCCACGTTGCCGGGAATCATGCGGATCTGCTTCATCAGCTTGGCCGCGACCTGAAAGTTAGCTTGCTGATTTTGGCCTTGAATCTGCACGTCTACGGCGGCGGGCAAGCCGAAGTTCAGAATCTGCGTGACGATATCCGCGGGCTGAAAGAAGAACTCCACGCCGGGGAATTTCTGCGGCAAGAGCGCGCGCAGTTCGTCGATATATTTTTCGGTCGGCGCGTGATCTTCCTTTAACGCGACCTGTATCTCGCCGTCGAGCGTACCGATGGTGCCCGAGTTGCTGTACGAGAGATTGATACCGCTATAGGGCAGGCCGAGATTGTCGAGGATGGTATCGAGCTCATCGGCGGGCACGACCTGACGCACGACCTTCTCGACTTCATCGGCGAGACGCGCGGTTTCCTCGATACGCGTGCCCGTCGGCGCACGCATGTGCATGCGGATGTCGCCGGCATCGACCGTGGGAAAGAAGTCCTGGCCGAGCACGAACACCAGCGCGGTGGAGATGAGACAGAAGCCGAGAAAGAGCGAACCGTAGAGCCGCCGCTTCACGAGCAGGCTGCTCAGAATCACGATGTATGCGGCGCGCATGCGCTCGAAGCCGTGATCGAACCGGCGATGCAGCCGCATGAAGAGATTCGGTTTCTTCTTGGCATCGGGTGCATGCGCGTGGCCCATCAGCAGCATGGCGAGCGTCGGCACGAGCGTCCGAGAAAGAATGTACGACGCGATCATGGCGAACACCACGGCTTCCGCGAGCGGCACGAACAGGAACTTCGCCACGCCGGTCAGGAAGAACATCGGCACGAACACAATACAAATACACAGCGTCGAGACGAGCGCGGGCACGGCAATTTCGCCCGCGCCTTCGAGAATCGCTTCGTGCAGATCGGTGCCCATGTGCAGATGGCGTTCGATGTTCTCGATGGTGACGGTGGCGTCGTCGACGAGAATGCCCACCGCGAGCGCGAGCCCGCCCAACGTCATGATGTTGATGGTTTGCCCGAGCGCATGCAGCACGATCAACGACGACAGAATGGACAACGGAATCGAGATCGCGATGATGCAGGTGCTGCGCCAGTTGCCGAGGAAGAGCAGGATCATGGCGGCCGTGAGCGCGGCGGCGATCAGCGCTTCGCGCACCACGCCCTGCACGGCGGCTTTCACGAACACCGATTGATCGAAGAGCGCGGTGATCTTGATGTCTTCCGACAACGACGAACGCGCTTGCGGCAGGAGACCCTTCAACGTGTTGACGATAGAGAGCGTCGATGAATCGCCGTTCTTCAGCACCGAGATCAGCACGCCGCGCCGGCCATCCTGACGCACGACGTTGGTCTGCGGCGAGAAGCCATCGCGCACGTGCGCCACTTCACGCAGATAAGTCGTCGCGCCGTTCACGGTTCGCACGGGCAGGTCGTTGAGGCCTTCCACGGTGGTCGGTGAACCGTTCATGTTGATGGTGAATTCTTTCGGCCCGATCTTCGCCGTGCCGGTCGGCAGAATCAGGTTCTGCGCGTTGACGGCGCTGACCACATCGGTTGGCGTCAAGCCTTTGGCGAGCAGCGCGCGCGTATCGAGGTCGATGGAGATGAGACGCGACTTCCCGCCATACGGATACGGCACCGATGCGCCCGGAATGGTCACGAGCTGTGGGCGCAGGAAGTTGAGCGCCGTATCGTTGAGCGATTGCTCCGACTCCTTAGGACTCGACAATCCAAGCTGGATCACCGGAATGCTCGACGCCGAATAACTGATGACGAGCGGCGGCGTTGCGCCGGGCGGCATCTGCTTGAGCTGCGCCTGTTCGACGGCCACCGTCTGCGCGATCGCCGTCTGAATGTTCGCGGTCGGCTGCAAAAACAGCTTGATGATGGCGATACCCGGCAACGACTGCGACTCGATATGCTCGATGTTGTTGACGGTGGTCGTGAGACTGCGTTCGTTCACGGACGTGATGCGGTTGGCCATGTCCTCGGACGAGAGGCCCGTGTACGTCCAGATGATGCTGACAACCGGAATGTTGATCTCCGGAAGTACGTCCACCGGCGTCGTCAGAATGACGAATGGCGTGGCCAGCAGGATCATGATGGCCATTACGATGAACGTATAAGGCCGCTTCAGCGCTACGTTGACAATCCACATTGAGGCGTTCGGAAGAGCGAGGGAGGGACGCAGGTGCTTTCACGCGCGGGACGAGTCTCGAAGCCGGGTCGGTGAGCCGCCTTCGGTGCCCTATGGTAGTGCCAACGTACCAACGAGATAATGACGCGAAAATGGCGATTTCGTCATCTTGCGTGAAATGAAAGGCGTGCGTAATACTAGGCGCTCGAAAGGAAAGCCGGCAGCGCGCAATGGAAGGTGAACGTAATCGGAAAGTACGTCGATGCATCGCGCGAAAGGCAATGCGAGTACCGCAGTGAGACGGCGCGGGATCGCTTCAATTCAGCGGAAGCCGCGCTGGCCTCGTTCGGAATGGCGTGACTGTTGAATGACGTTATTGCGGAGTCTGGCCGAGCGGCGTGGTCGTCATGGTCGGTTGTCCCGATGCGGACGAGCCTTCCGACGATGCGCCATACGACGGGTTCGAGACCTTCTGTTCGGCAGCCTGAATATCGTTCGGGTAAAACGCATCGCGCTCCGACGGGTTGTAGCCGGCTTGTTCGACCTTGACGAGATCCTGTCTGACCTGTGCACGGGTGAGTCCTTCGCTTTGAGCAAAGGCGGCAAGTGGCGCTGCGGCCAACGTAACGATAGCGATGCGAGCGAGTAGTTTCATGGCGAACTCCCTGAAAAGTTAAGGACGATTCGCGGCGTGCGGTTTCGTGGTTTCGAGCGTCATGAAGCTCGTTACACCCACCACCGCCACGGCACCGATTCTATGTCTGGCACCGTGACGAGATGCTGGCGGTCAAATGGCGCTTTGGTCAGATTGAAGCGGGCGCTGTCACAAACGTTTTCGCCTGTGGCGGCAAGCGCCCGATGATAGACTCGCGAGCTTCGAGCGTCCTGTAAGACAAAGGCATGGTTCGTTTCAGTGACGCTCGCTTTCGTTCGAACATCTTTCGTTCGAACATCTTTCGTTCAAACATCGACACCGGGACCGTCAATTGCCGTTCAAGCTGCCGACCACGGCCACCGCGCCATTCTGTCCGTCTGAAGTCAAAGGCTCCGTCGCCGTCGCGCCTGGCGCGTCGTTCTGGAAAAAGCTGCTGCAGTTCGCGGGGCCGGGGCTGCTCATCTCCATCGGTTATATGGACCCGGGCAATTGGGCCACCGATATCGAAGCCGGATCGCGCTATGGCTACGACCTGCTTTTCGTGGTCGTGCTTTCGAGCCTTGCGGCGATGGTGCTGCAATGTCTGTCGATGCGCCTCGGCATTGTCACCGGACGCGATCTCGCGCAGCTATCACGCGAACGCTACGCAAAGCCCGTCGCTCATGCGCAATGGGCGCTCGCCGAACTCTCGATCATCGCGTGCGATCTCGCCGAAGTGCTCGGCGGTGCGCTCGCGTTTCACTTGCTATTCGGCTGCTCGCTGATGTGGGGCGTGATCTTCACCGCGTTCGATACGCTCATCGTGCTCGGTCTCAAGGGCAAGAACTTTCGCGATCTCGAAGCCATCATGCTGGGTTTGATTGCGACCATCGGGCTTGGTTATATTGTCGAACTCGTGCTCGTGAAGCCGCATTGGGCTTCGGTCGCCGCAGGTCTCGTGCCTTCGATCAGCCTCTTCTCGCAGCGCGAGCCGCTGTATCTCGCCATCGGCATTCTCGGCGCAACCGTGATGCCGCATAGCCTCTATCTGCATTCGTCGATCGTGCAAACGCGCGTGGTTCAGCGCGATAAGAAGAGCCTGGCGTCGGCCATCGGCTTGTCGCGCATCGACACTATCGTCGCGCTCGTGCTTGCGTTGCTCATCAATGCGGCAATTCTGATTCTCGCGGCATCGGCGTTTCATGCGACAGGGCATACGCAAGTCACCGAGATCGAAGATGCCTACAAGCTGCTGGCGCCTATCGTCGGCACCGGGCTGGCCGCGGTTCTCTTCGCGGTGACGCTATTCGCTTCGGGACAAAGCTCGACGTTTACCGGCACCATCGCAGGCCAAGTCATCATGGAAGGCTTCCTGCACTTGAAGATTCCGTGCTATCAGCGGCGTTTCATCACGCGTGCGCTCGCGCTCGTGCCCGCGCTGATCGGCGTGTATGCGATGGGCAACGGCGCGGTCGGCAAGCTGCTGGTCGCGAGTCAGGTCGTGCTGAGCCTGCAATTGCCGTTTGCATTGTGGCCGCTCATTCGCATGACGAGCGATCGGACGCTGATGGGCGAGTTCGCCAATGCCATGACCACGAAGCTGCTGGCGTGGCTCTTGTTCGTCGTGATCAGCGTGGCGAATGTGTGGCTCGTCGTGCAGACCGTGAGCGACTGGCTTTCCTGAGCGCATGAAAGAAAGCGCCATGCACGCGTGATTCGTGCATGGCGCATCTGTCGATGAAGGCTGGAGGTTACTTGACCACCGCTGCCGGTGCGGTCGATTTCGCCGCCACGGCCGCCGGAATCGCGGTTTCGGGAGGCAAGGTCTGATCCACCGTCGTGCGGCCGCCATCGCGGAAGAATGCCTGTTCCGCAGCCTTGTTCAGCACGAGAATACTGATACGGCGGTTGGTCGGTTCGTCGGCAACGTCCTTATTGAGCGGCAGTGCATCGGCGAGACCGCGCACCTGAAGAATCTTGCTTTCCTTCATGCCGCCGCTGACCAGCGCCCGGCGCGCGGAGTTGGCACGCTCGCTCGACAGCTCCCAGTTCGAGTAGCCCGTCTGATTGCCGGAGTAGGGCACGGCGTCCGTGTGACCGGCGATAGACACGCGGTTATCGACGTCATTCAACGACGCGCCGATATTCGTGAGAATCGTCGTCACGTAGCTTTCGAGCTTGAAGCTGCCCGACGCGAACATGGGCCGCTTGAGCGAATCGACAATCTCGATACGCAAGCCTTCGCTCGTGATCGCGATCCGAATCTGATCCTTGAACGCTTTCAGTGCGGGCGTCTGTTCGATCAGCGCTTGCAGCTTCTGCTTCAGTTGCTGCAGGCGCTGCATGTCGTCCGCAGCGACGGCGGCACGCGCAATTTGCGGCGGCACTGGCTGCGTCTGGCTCTTCTTGCCTTCGCCGGGACGCGTGCTCGACAGATCGCGTCCGCCGCCCGGAATCACGCTCGTGTGCGCGGATGCGCCGCCGTCGTTGCCGAAGAGCGCGGAAAGCGGTGTGTTGAAGTAATCCTCGATGCCTTCCTTGTCGTACTTCGACGTGGAGCCCAGCAGCCACATCAAGAGAAAGAAGGCCATCATCGCGGTGACGAAGTCGGCGTAAGCAATCTTCCATGCGCCGCCATGATGACCGTGTCCGTGCGCCTTCTTCTTGCGGCGCACGATGATGGTCGGCGCGAGCACGGATTGCAGCGGATCGCGTGAAGGTTTCTCAGCCATGAACGTGTTTTCCGGTAATGAGCGCGAGCGGCTTTAAGCGGACTTCGGCATCTTGGTGGCGCGCACGGCGTCGTCCAGTTCCTTGAAACTCGGACGGTCCGCCGTGAAGAGCACCTTGCGGCCGAACTCGACGGCGATGGTCGGCGCGTAGCCGTTCATCGACGCGAGCAACACGGACTTCACGCACTGGAACGGCTTGGCTTCGGCCGCGCCCTTTGCGTTGAGCAAGTCAGCGAGCGGTCCGAAGAAACCGTATGCGAGCAGAATGCCGAGGAAGGTTCCGACGAGCGCACCCGCGATCATCTCGCCGAGCACGGCGGGCGCGGCGCCGACCGAGCCCATGGTGTGCACCACGCCCATCACCGCCGCGACGATACCGAACGCCGGCAAGCCGTCCGCCATCTTCTGAATTGCGTTGCCGGCAATCGCGCTTTCGGTGTGATGCGTTTCGAGTTCTTCGTCCATCAGGTCCTGCATTTCCATCGCGTTGACGTTGCCTGCGGACATCATGCGCAGATAGTCGACGATGAATTCGAGCAGATGATGATCGTTCATCACGTGTTCGTACTTCTGGAACACGGGGCTGGCTTCGGGAGCATCGACGTCGGCTTCGAGCGCCATCATCCCTTCCTTGCGGGCCTTTTGCAGCAGCTCATAGAGCAGCGCGATCAGCGCAAGGTATTTCTCTTTCGTGTAGGCGCCGCCCTTAAAGGCCTTCGGCAGACCTTGCAAGGTCTTCTTGAGCGTTGCGGTCGGATTGGACACGACGAACGCGCCGATTGCCGCCCCGAAAATACACAGCAACTCGAACGGCTGAACCAGCGCCGCCAGATGCCCGCCGACGCCGATAAAACTCCCGATCACCGAACCGATGACCACTACCCAACCGATAATGACAAACATGATCTCTCCGCAAGAAGTCAGGGCGTCGCGAGCACTGCGAGCTCGACATGAGACACGCACGGCACGCGAAACTTTATTGGCTTGTTGATGGCTTTTAACGGCGCGGACCACCCGAGATTTAGGGTTACGCGCGCAAAGATTTCTGCGCAATGGTTTGCGAGGTAAATGTTACGACGGCATTCGACGCAACTTTGACCGGTCATTACGCGTGAGGTAATGGATCGCGGATGGACGAATCGACTAACATCGGCGGCATGAATTCGACTTTTGCGTTCGTTGCATCGAGTGTTGCGCCGCCCGCGACGGTCGGCGCGCTGTTGCGTGAATGGCGCCAGAAACGGCGCATGAGCCAGCTCGACCTGGCTGGCGACGCCGATGTATCGACGCGTCATCTGAGCTTCATCGAATCAGGGCGATCGTTGCCAAGCCGCGAGATGCTCATGCGCCTGGCCGAGCAACTCGATGTGCCGCTGCGCGAGCGCAATACGCTTCTGATGGCGGCGGGTTATGCGCCGCTATATCGCGAACGCCCGTTCGCCGATCCGCAACTCGATGCCGCGCGCCGTGCCGTCGAACTCGTGCTCAAGGGACACGAGCCGTATCCGGCGTTGGCCGTCGATCGTCACTGGACGATGATCGCTGGCAACGCCGCCGTGGCGGCGCTGGTTGCGTTCGCGGCGGATGCGTCGCTACTCGCGCCGCCCGTGAACGTGCTGCGCTTGTCGCTGCATCCGCAAGGCTTGGCTCACGCAATCGAGAACTGGCACGAATGGCGCTCGCATCTACTGGCGCGTGTGCGTCGGCAGATCGAGGTTTCTGGAGACGCCACGCTCGCCGCGCTGCTCGTGGAACTCGAGGCGTATCCAACGCCGCCGCATGCCGGCAAGGCGAGGAGTGCCGAACTCGATCCCGTGGTCGTGCCGCTGCGCCTTTTGACGCCACACGGCACACTGTCGTTTCTGAGCACGACGACGGTATTCGGCACGCCGGTGGACATCACGCTATCCGAGTTGGCAATCGAGGCCTTTTTTCCCGCCGACGAATTTACGGCTACCGCGCTCGCGGAGATGTCGTTGCGCTCACGGCCATCAGCTTACAAAATTGAACCTGACGACGCGGCGCGAATCAATGAATGAGCACGCGGCGTTTTAGCGAAGCGGCTAACCATGGCTTTTGTCCAACCAACGCGGAAGACAGCGATGATTCAAACATTCGAACAAGTAATCGGCGGGCAAAGCATGCAGTTCTGCGCGAGTATCGCGGACGGCGGCGGTCCCCGGCGCGTCATCATCAGCCGGGCGGATTCGGCGGAATCGCTCGTGATCGTGGAGGCGGGCGGCATTATCGGTGTCATCAAAGCGGAAGTCGAGGCGCCGGATACGTTCGTCGCGGATGCCGTGAAGCGGGCGCAGGAGGAAGGCTTGATCGAGCGCGCGCTGCAGACGGGTACCGTGCAAACTACGAATTTGTAATTCTGGTTTAGACAGCAACAACGCCCGCGCGGGGATGTTCGGTCGCGCGGGCGTTGTGCTTTCTGTGTTTGGAAGATAGTGCGAGCCAGACAGCGCGCTGCTTACTCGGTCTGCCGTCTCTGCGGTCAGTTAGGCGTGACCTCGACCGGCGCCGGAATTCAGCGGAGCCGCGCGGTCCGTTTCACGAAAGCAGCGCCGCTCGAACAACGCGCGTGTTCAAAGGCGCGGCTGCCCATTCCTCGGATCGGCGGGAACCAGTGGCGTCGCTGAATCCGGGCCATCGGGCATGTCCGGATCATCGGGATTCGGCGCCGCGTCGGGGTCGAGCAGCTTGTCCGGGTCCGGTTCCATCGGCTCTTCGGGTGAGCGGGGCATCGTCGACATGATGGGGTGTTCTCCAGAGTATGCAGTTCATGTGTGACCGGCACGGTTTCGTCGATGCCGGGCGTCCCTCATGCGTCTGCAACGCGCGTTCCCGAGTCTCGTCGCACTACTCCGTCGCCTGCCGAGCCGCGCTCATCGGGCGATTGCCACGCGCATCGCGCACGAGAAACCCGCTGAAGCAAGCGCAGACTAGGAGCGCGACGGATATGCCCGCCGACCAGCGCACCGCATCGACGATCTGCGCCGTTGCCGCGCCGCCTTCGCCATGTCCCGCGAGCGCGCCGAATGCCGCCACGCCGATTGCACCCGCCGCCTGCCGCGCCGTATTCAGTACTGCGGACGCCGTGCCCGCGCGCTCCTGACCGACCGTGCCGAGAAGCGCGGTGGTCATTGCCGGAACCGCGACGCCCATGCCGGTTGGAATCAGGAGGAACGGCACGATGAGCGCGAGCGCGGGCGTGTGGGCATCGACGAAAACGAGCGCCGCGAAACCGGCGGCGTCGATAAGCGCGCCGGCGATCATCGGCGCACGCGAGCCGAAACGCGCGACGACCGGTCCGCTCGCCAGATTCGACAGCAGAAAGCCGCCCGTCAGCGGCAGAAAAGCGAGACCGGTCTGCAAGGGCGTATGTCCGAGCACGCGCTGCAAGTACAGACTCAGCACGAACACCATCCCATAGTAGGTAAGATTCACGCCGATACCGAACACCACCGCCGCGCTGAAGGTGCGATCCTTGAAGAGCGCGAGCGGCAGCATCGGCGAACGTGTGCGGCCTTCGATCACGACGAACGACGCGCCCGCCAGCAACGCCAGCGCAACCCCGCCGAGCACGAGCGGATGCGTGAGTCCGAGCGGCCGCATCTCGATGACCGCGCCGACGAGCGCCGTGAGCGCGATCACGGCAAGCGCCTGACCGGGCAGGTCGATACCGCGCGCGCCACGACCGGTTCCAGGTTGCGCGGGTGTTTCGCGGACCCACGCGAACGTCGCCGCTATGCCCGCCGCACAGATCGGCACGTTGACCCAGAAGATGCTGCGCCAGCCGAACGCCGCGATCAGCACACCGCCGACGATCGGCCCGGCCGCGATCGAAATCGAGCCCGCAGCCGTCCACAGACCCACCGCGCGCGCCCGCAAACGCGGATCGTGACCGCAGGCTGCGTTGAGCAGCGCGAGCGAATTGGGCAGCATCGCCGCCGCGCCGATTCCTTGCAGCGCGCGGGCCGCGATCAGCTGCGGGGCATCGCGCGAGAACGCGCAGGCGAGCGACGCCAGCGCGAACAAGGCGAGCCCGCCCGCGAAAAGCCGCCGCGCGCCGATGCGATCGCCGAGCGAGCCGGCGGAAAGCATCAGCGCGGAAAAGGCGAGCGCGTAGCTGTCGATGGTCCATTGCAGACTCGCGACGTTCGCGTGCAGGTCGTGACCGATGCTCGCCAGCGCCACATTGACGATGGATACATCGAGTTGCGAGACGACGAAGCCGACGCTGGTGGCGGCAACGATAAGCACCTGACGCGCGCTCAGGCGCGCCGTTTTGGGATCGAGATCGAGGTTCGAGTTCATGCCCTCAATGCTAGACGCGGCGCACGCTCGATGTTTCAGGCACGGGTGAAACGTGGCGGTTCAAGGCGAGAAAAGCGCACTCACGGGGAGTGCGCGTTGCCTGATCGGATCAGGCCCGCCGTTCAGGCCTCGACCGCCGCTTCCCGGATAAACAGCGTAGTCACCGCGCCCACCGCGCACAGCGCGCAGACGTAGATCACGGGCGCCATCGGACTGGATTTCATCATCAGCGAAACGACGATCGGCGTGAGTCCGCCGAAAACGGCATATGCGACGTTATACGAAAACGAAATGCCCGAAAAGCGAATGGCGGGCGGAAACGCTTTCACCATGACGAACGGAATCGCGCCGATCACGCCAACCGTGAAGCCCGCGCACGCGTACCACGGCAAGAGCACGGACGTATCGAGCGAAACTTGCCGGAACAGCAGGTAATACGACACGCCGAGCGCAATCGCGCCGATGAAAATCGTCCTGCCCGCGCCGATGCGCCCCGCAATCGCGCCCGCCAGCACGCAACCGATGGTCAAGAACAGCGTCGCCATGCAATTGGCCGCGAGCACGGTCGCCGGCGCGATGTGGAATTGCTTCTGCAGAAGCGACGGCGTCATCAGAATGACCACGACGATAGCCGCGGAAAGCTTCCACGTGAGCAGCATCGACACGATCACGGCGCGGCCATGATCGCGCAGCACGGCTTTGAGCGGAATCTCGGCGGCAAGCGACTTGCGCTTTTGCAGTTCGGCGAACACGGGCGTTTCATGCAGCCAGCGTCGCAGATACACCGAGCACAGCCCGAATAATCCGCCGAGCAGGAACGGCAGACGCCACGCGAAGTCCGCGACTTGCGCCGGCACGAAGCTCTTGTTGATCGCGGTCGCGACCAGCGAACCGAGCAGAATGCCGGCCGTCAGTCCCGCCGTGAGCGTGCCGCACGCGTAGCCGACATGACGACTCGGCACGTGCTCCGACACGAAAACCCACGCGCCAGGCACTTCGCCGCCGACGGCCGCGCCTTGCATCACGCGAAAGAGGAGCAGCAGAACGGGCGCCATCATGCCAATCGAAGCGTAAGTGGGCAGCAGGCCCATCAGGAGCGTCGGCACCGACATTAGCAGCACGGAGAGCGTGAACATGCGCTTGCGGCCGAGCAGATCGCCGAAATGCGCCATGACGATACCGCCCAGCGGCCGGGCAAGATAACCCGCCGCGAAGATGCCGAAAGTCTGCAATTGCCGCAGCCAGTCAGGAATCGTGGCGGGAAAGAACAGCTGGCCGATCACCGGCGCAAAGAACACGAAAATGATGAAGTCGTAGAACTCGAGAGCGCCGCCAAGTGCGGCGAGGGTGAGCGTTTTATAGTCGCCGCGCGTGAGACGGCGGCCCGCGGCGCTCGTGGTGTCCGGGGCGCCGGGCAGAGGTGTTGCATGCATCGAAAAAAGAACCCGTAAATGAAAAGAGCCGCGCACGTGTCGGGACGTGCCGCGCAAGAAGAGGCGTTGTCCTGCGGCTTTTCAAGACGCGCCGGGTGAGCGCGAATCAAGGACCGGATGATGAGCCCGACGGACGCATTATCGTATCGCGCCCGGCGGCCGCGCTGCGCGAACGACTCGGAGTCGCGCGGCAGCGTTCCTTTGCGAGACATCGGTAAGAGCTCGCAAACGGGGACGTTCAAGCCAGACGCGCGATGTTACAGGATGAAAGGCCACCTCCGGCAGAACGGCCGATCTATTTTCGAGATGGTTGCGCGTGCGACACGGTGTCGAAATCGTCACATGCGTTGACAAATTCGGATGAGTCCGATGGGAAAGGGAAACAGGTCTGCCCAGAATGCCGCCTGTATTTAACCGTCTCAGTCTGTAACGAGACGTCCTGCGGTGCCCGTTCGACAAGGCATCTGCTTATTGCCCCTCAGACTCATCAGGCCAGACCCTATGCGCGTCGCCGTTTTGCAAACCGACCCAAGTTATAGAAATCTCATCAGCGACGTCGTCAAGCGGCTTGGTCACGCGTGCGTGACCTTTGGCGACGGCCTTCAGTTGTCCAAGGCGCTCTCGCGTTCCACGGTCGATCTGCTCATTCTCGACTGGAATTCATCCGGTCTGTGCGGTCTCGACCTGCTCAAATCCGTGCGCTCCAGTTTCGGCGAGCGCGTGCCGGTCATGTTCGCCACGCCCGACGGCGCCGAACACAACGTCGTTTGCGCGTTGACGGCAGGCGCGGACGATTACGTCGTTTATCCGGTGCGCCCGGGCGAATTCGGCGCGCGCATCGAAGCGCTGATCCGCCGGGCGTATCCAACCACGTCGAGCGCTTGCCTCGAAGTCGGGCCGTATCGCTTCGACTCGCGTCAGCAAGCCGTCACGGTGCGCGGCCGTCCGGTGCAGTTGAGCGGCACGCAATTCCGCCTCGCCCAGTTGTTCTTCTCGAATATCGGTCGCGTGCTGTCGCGCGATCATATTTTCGCGATGGTCTGGGGTCGCGAGTTCCGCGAAACCACTCGCACTATCGACAGTCACGTGTCGCGTCTGCGTCTGGCGCTGGAAATCGAGCCGGTCAATCACTTCCGACTGCAGCCGGTGTACAAGAGCGGTTATCGCCTGTTGCATCTGTATGGCGATGGCGAGGAAACCGGCGACGAGCGCGTCGAACCCGAGCATGCCCGTATTGCTGCTTAAGAGCACCAAGTAAAAATGCCGTCGCGAGACGGCATTTTTGCGTTTGCCTTGAAAGACTCACGCTTTCACATAATGGATTCCGTCGCGAGACGGCATCGCTGTGATCGGCGAAATCAGAACCGCGGCAATTCAGGCCGCGTTTCGATACTTTGCCGGATCAGCGCTTCGATCTCCTTGCGTTCGTCGCCGGCAAGCGGAAGTCGCGGCGGGCGTACCGGCTCCGTGCCAAGGCCGACGATTGTTTCCGCGAGTTTGATGTTCTGCACGAGCTTGTGCGACACGTCGAGCGCGAGCAGTGGCGCGAACCAGCGGTAAATCGCGCGCGCTTCCTCCATGCGTCCCGCCTGCAAAAGCTTGTAGATCGCCACGGTCTCGCGCGGAAACGCGCACACGAGGCCAGCCACCCAACCGTGTGCGCCCATCAGCATGGCTTCCATCGCCAGATTGTCGACGCCGCAAAAGAGCGCATAGCGGTCGCCGACTTCGTTGATCAGGTCGGTAATGCGCCGTACGTCGCCGCTGGATTCCTTGATCGCCGCGAATTTGCTGTCTTCGGCCAGTTCCGCGAACATGCGCGGCGTGACATCGACGCCATACGCGAGCGGATTGTTGTAGACCATGATCGGCAGCGGACTTGCATCCGCGACCATGCGGAAATGGTTGAGCGTCTCGCGCCGATCCGACATGTAACGCAGACCCGGCAGCACCATGTAGCCTTTCGCGCCCCGGCTCGCCGCGCGCGCCGCCTGGCGGCAGCCGTCGAGCGTGCTGTTTTCCGCGATGGTCAGCAGTACCGGCACGCGTTCGCGCGCCGCGTCCACGGCGATATCGAGCACGTCGAGCTTTTCGTCGAGCGAAAGCGTCGAAGCTTCGCCGAGCGAGCCGCACACGATGATGCCGTCCACGCCAGCCTCGATCTGCGCTTCGATGTTCTTCTTCGTCCACGCGCGGTCTATGCTGAAATCGGCGTTGAACTTGGTGGTGACGGCGGGCATCACGCCTTCCCAGATATGCGACACGGCGGCTCTCCGAAAATGTTTGAACGCTGTGCAGTTTAAGCACGGCAAAACAAGGCGTCTTGCGCGTTTCGCGCGCGGCGCGTGCCGATTTCGGCACAGCGCGCGCGGGCTCCGGCGAGCGTCATCGGGCGAGGGCGGGTTATGCCGATATCGTCATCGAAATCGCGTAGCCGCTCCAAGACGCCTGCCGCGCGCATTTTTAGGATAGGCGGCATGAAAACCATCGACATCATCGATTCGCATACGGGCGGCGAGCCGACCCGCCTCGTCACCGCGGGCGGTCCGGACTTGGGCGACGGCACACTCGCGCAACGGCTGGAGACGTTTCGCACGCGTTTCGACGACTGGCGCCGCGCCATCGTCACCGAGCCGCGCGGCTCCGACGTCATGGTCGGCGCGCTTCTCTGCGCGCCCGACGACCCCACCGCGACTGCGGGCGTCGTCTTCTTCAACAACGTCGGCTATCTCGGCATGTGCGGGCACGGGACCATCGGGCTCGTGGCGTCGCTGGCGCATGCGGGACGGATAGCGGCGGGGCGGCATCGTATCGATACGCCCGTCGGTCCCGTCGATGCCACGCTCAATCCGAACGGCAGCGTTAGCGTGCGCAATGTGCCGGCATACCGGCATCGGCGCGCGGTGACGGTAGATGTGCCCGGCTACGGTCCGCTCACGGGCGATGTCGCGTGGGGCGGCAACTGGTTCTTCCTCGTCGCGGACCACGGACGCACGCTCGACGGCGCGCGTATCGCGGAGTTGACGGCATTTTCCGATGCGATCCGCGAAGCGCTGCAGGCGCAGGGCATAACGGGTGCGGCGGGAGCGTACATCGACCATATCGAACTGTTCGCGGATTCGCCTTCGACGGGCATCGACAGCCGCAGCTTCGTACTGTGCCCAGGCAGCGCGTACGACCGGTCGCCGTGCGGCACCGGCACGAGCGCGAAGCTCGCGTGTCTCGCGGCGGACGGATTGCTCGCGCCGGGCGAAATCTGGCGGCAGGAAAGCATCATCGGCAGTGTGTTCGAGGCGAGCTACGAGCACGCGCAAGGCGAGATCGTGCCGACGATCACCGGCTTTGCGCACGTCATGGGCGAAGGGCGGCTCGTGTTCGACGAGCGCGATCCGTTCGCGCGCGGCATTCCGGCGAGCGTTGCCGCGTGACGCACATGTCGGCGGATGTGATCGTCGTCGGCGCGGGCATCGTCGGCGCGGCGTGCGCGGCGGAACTGGCTGCGCGCGGGCTTGTGGTCGATGTCGTGGATGCGCGGGGTATCGGCGGCGGCGCGACGGCGGCGGGCATGGGGCATATCGTCGTGATGAACGATTCTGCCGCCGAATTCGCGCTGACCCGCGCGTCGCGCGACTTGTGGCTGGCGCTCGCGCCGCACTTGCGCGAACGCGACGCCTTCGTGCGATGCGGCACCGTCTGGGCCGCCGAAGACGACGAGGAACTCGACGCGGCGCAAACCATGCGCGATGCCTTCGCGGCAGGCGGCGTGCGCGCGCATTTGCTCGATGCGACCGGCTTGCGCGAGGCGGAGCCATCGCTGAGTCACGCGCTGCGAGGCGGCGTTCTCGTCGATGACGACGCCATCGTCTATGCGCCTGCAGCCGCGCAATGGCTGCTGACGCGCTCCGAAGGCGCCGCGCGCATTCGCGTCGTCACCGGCTGCGCGGTCGCTGGCGTCGCCGCGACCGACAGCGCTGCGAGCATCACGCTTCGCGGCGGCGAGCGGTGTCACGCGGCGCATGTGGTCGTCGCCAACGGGATTGCGGCGGCGGAGTTGATCGATGGCGTGTCACTCGAAGCCAAGAAGGGGCATCTGCTGATCACGGATCGTTATCCGGGCACGATCAGGCATCAGGTGGCGGAACTCGGGTATATCAAGAGCGCGCATCACGCGCGCGGCGTGTCGGTGGCGTTCAACGCGCAGCCGCGACCGACGGGACAGATTTTGATCGGCTCTTCGCGGCAGTTCGGCAATGTCGATCCGGCCATCGATGCCCGCGTGCTCGCGCTCATGCTCAGACGCGCGTCGCGGTTTTTGCCGGGCATCGGCGCGCTCAACGCGATTCGCGCGTGGACCGGTTTGCGCGCGGCGACGCCGGACGGCATGCCGCTGATCGGCCCGGCGCGGTTTGCGGGCGATCGGTTGTGGCTTGCGGCCGGGCATGAAGGGCTGGGCGTCACGACTTCGCTAGGCACTGCCGCGTTGCTGGCGGATCAGATTCTCGGCGCGATGCAAGCGCCTTACGCGGCTGCGTTTTCGCCGCAGCGGTTTGCGCGGGAGCCGGTCGATGGTTGAAATTGCGCGCTTGCCGCTTGCGTGGCCGCTTTGGCTTCGCAAGCTCGCAAGCAGGAATGCCTCGACGATTGCTGCCGGGCGTGGCGAAATCGACGGCGAAGCGCCGGGTCCGCTCGCGCTCTTACAAGATCATCCAGATGGCTGAAACCGTCCGCATCTTCATCGACGGTGAAGCGCTCGACGTCGCCGCTTTCACCACCATCGCCGCCGCGCTCGCGATGCGCTCGATCGGAGGCACGCGCCGCTCTGTTTCGGGCGAGCCGCGCGCCGCGCTCTGCGGAATGGGCGTCTGCCAGGAGTGCCGCGTCGTCGTGGCGGGCCGCGCGCATGTGCTCGGCTGTCAGACGTTGTGTGACGAAGGCCTCGTCATCCAGACGATGGCGACGCCGCGATGACGCCCGAAATGTTCGATCTCGCGATCGTCGGCGCGGGGCCGGCGGGGCTTGCGGCGGCGCAGGAAGCCGCGCGCGCGGGCGCGCGGGTCGCGCTCATCGACGATAACCCGCGTCCCGGCGGTCAGATCTGGCGGCAGGGTCCGCAGGCAGCGCTCGCCGATCCACTTCGTCACTGGCTCGCCGATACCGCCACGCGCCCGAATCTCACACGCTTGAGCTCGACCAAAGTGGCCGCCGTCTCCGGCGACAAGCGGCTCCTGCTGGAGCAGCAGACGGCATCGCTCGAAATCGCATGGTCGAAGCTGATTCTCGCGACCGGCGCGCGCGAGCGTCTGTTGCCGTTCGAGGGCTGGACGTTGCCCGGCGTCACGGGCGCGGGCGGCTTGCAGGCGCTCATCAAGAGCGGGATGCCGGTGCGCGGGCAGCGCGTCGTGGTGGCGGGAAGCGGTCCGCTACTGCTCGCCGCCGCCGATACCGCGCGCCGTCACGGCGCCGAAGTTCTCGCGGTCATCGAGCAGGCGCGTTTTGGGCGCATCGCGCGTTTTGTCGCGTCACTTGCGGTGACGCCCGCGAAGCTCGCGCAGGCCATGGCGCTTGGGACGGCTGGCTATCGGACGGGCGGTGTCGTCGTGAAGGCGCACGGGCGTGAGCGCGTTGAAGCCGTCACGATCCGCACTGGCAGTCGGGAGCGAGTCATCGAAGCCGATCGCATCGCGTGCGGTTACGGGCTCGTGCCGAATACGACGCTCGCGCAGGCGCTAGGCTGCGCATTCGCCGATACCGCCGCCCTTTGCGTCGACGACACTCAGCGCACTTCGCTCGATGCGGTGTTCGCCGCCGGAGAATGCACGGGCATCGGCGGCATGGAGCTGGCGCGCGTCGAAGGATTGATTGCGGCGCGCGCGGCGCTGGGGCTCGCCATCGACATGCGTCTCGTGCGCGAACGCAGGCGCTGGCGTGCGTTTGCCGGGCGCGTCGAGCGCGCTTTCGAGCTGGGTGCCGCCGCACGCACGCCGCCATCCGCCGACACGCTCATATGCCGCTGCGAGGACGTGCGCTTTGGCGACGTCGCGGCGCATGCCAATTGGCGCGATGCGAAGCTGCAGACGCGCTGCGGCATGGGCGCGTGCCAGGGACGCATTTGCGGCGAGGCGGCGGCGGTGTATTTCGGCTGGGAACGCCCGATGACGCGTCCACCGTTCGCGCCGGTTCGCATCGATACATTGATGGCGGAACTCGACGAAGGCGCGGTGGATTGAGATCTTGGCGGCCGATGAACCGCGTACTAGCGTGATGAAGCCGTGCCGCGATATGCTTCACGCCAACGCCAACGCCAACGCCAACGCCAACGCCAACGCCAACGCCAACGCCAACGCCAACGCCAACGCCAACGCCAACTTCAAGAACCGACGCCCGCTCACGCATGAGCCGCCATGCAAGGCAGACGCCACGCTCAATTTTGTCCCGATGCACGCGCTCCTATAATCACCCGCATCGCGTTCAAAGTCAGCCCAACCGAAAACGCATGCCAACCTCGCCCGGCCTTCCCGACGAAGAACCCGCAGCCGATGCCTCGCCTGCATCGACGCTCGGCGCCATGCTCGCGCACTTCGCGCTGCTCGCGCCGGTGTTCGACGCGATGCCCGACATCGTGTTCTTCGTGAAAGATCGCCACGCGCGCTACGCGATGGTCAACCGCACCCTCGCGCGCCGCTGCGGCCACAAGGACGACAAGTCCGCGCTGCTCGGCCGAACCGCCGAGGACGTTTTTCCGAGCCGCTTCGGGCGCATCTATACGGCGCAGGATCAGGCGATCATCGCGCAGGGCACTCAGCTTATCGATCAACTCGAATTGCATCTGTATCCCGGCCGCGAGCCCGGCTGGTGCATGACCTGCAAACAGCCGCTGCATGATGCGACGGGCAAAATCGTGGGTCTCGCGGGTATTTCGCGCGATCTGCAAGCGGCCGAAGGCACGCATCCGGCCTACAGTCGGCTCGCGGCGGTCGTGCAGCACATCCAGGAAAATTTCGTGCAGCCGCTCAACATGCGGCAACTCGCGCAGATGGCGAACATGTCGATCGCGCAGCTCGAACGATATTTCCACAAGGTCTTTCACCTGACACCGCGCCAGGTATTGCTGAAGACCCGGCTCGATGCCGCCACCGCACTGCTCGTCTCAAACGACAACAAGGTGACGGACGTGGCAGCGTTATGCGGCTACACCGATCACAGCGCCTTCACGCGGCAGTTCAAGGCGACGGTCGGAATTACGCCGACGGAATATCGCGCGCTCTTCCAGACGTCGCAGGCGCCGCAGCCGTCTTCCACGCGCCCCGATTCCGCCGCGAACCTAAATGTCTGACGAGAAATCGGGGCATGGCTGCGGTTTTAATTACACGGTCGTGCGGCTTTACCGGCCGGTGCGCCACTAGAAAAACGCTGAAACCGCCACCAGTCAAGGGTCTGCGGGCGACGCCGCAGACCGGTCCGGTTCTTGCTCGATTTCGGTGCGCCGAGACCGGCATTACCCCCGTTGTTCCGGCGCGAGACATACTGCGCGGCATTCCGCACCGGTGCACGCGCAGCATAGAACACGGTGCGTTCGGAATTCCCGCCGCGTTTTCTTGTCAACGTATGCTTGGTGCGCGCAGTCGACGCAAGGTTGCCCAGGCAGTCAGGAGCGGCGAGCCGTGGAGACCGTGCGCGAGAATTCCGTTTTAGGCAGTCGAAAAGAACATCATGAACGAAGTAGCAAGACTGGGGCACACGCGGATCGTGCTGGTCGAAGACGATCCCGAAAGCAGGGCATCACTGCAAATTTTGCTGGAAGAAGAAGGCGCCGATGTGATCGCCGTAGCCGACGCCGAAGACGGCGCGGAAGCCGCGATCCGGAATCTTCCCGATGCGGTGATATGCGATCTCGACCTTCCCGGAATGGACGGTTTCTACCTCGTGCAACGTTTGCGCGACCACGAAATACGGGGCAATCTCCCGCCTTCCGTGGCCATCGCGCTGACAGGACACGACGGCGACGAATACCGATTACGAAGTATCGGCGAAGGATTCCAGCATTTCATGACGAAGCCCGCGCATCCCGATGAACTGGTGGCGCTGATTCAAGACGCGCTGTCGGCACGTGTGGTGACTTGAATTCGCGTTTGTCTTGCGCGAGCGGCGTCGGCTGCAAGCGCAAGACAGCGGGAAAAGGCAGGCGATAAGCGGCTACGAGCGGTCGCGATTGCGGGCGCGCGTTGCGCCGGTAATGACGGCGATGCCGAGCAGGATGACGGCTACGATGGCGATCGTATGTTGCGACACGTGCATGGCAACGAGCCCCCACGCTACGCCGCCGATGAAAATCAGCCAGCCCACCAGATAAATGATCAGCGTCACGGTTTCTCCTGTTGTCCCTGTGTGCGTGTGAAAGAGATGCGCCCTCGGGCGCGCGGACATTATCCTTCGACGTATGCTCGCGTGGTGTCGGCTTGCAAGTCGCATACCAACGCTCACGATAACAATACGAGGCAACAGCGTGCTCACCGTCCATCACCTCAATAATTCCCGCTCGCAACGCGTCCTCTGGATGCTCGAAGAACTCGGCGTCCCGTACGAGTTGAAGCGTTACGAGCGCGATCGCAACACCATGCTCGCGCCGCCCGAATTACGCGCCGTGCATCCGCTCGGCAAGTCGCCGGTCATCACGGATGGCGCGCAGACCATTGCGGAATCGGGCGCCATTCTCGAGTATCTCGTCGATCGCTACGGCGAAGGGCGTTTCTCGCCGCCGCATGGCGCATCGCCGGAACGCGTGCGCTTCAATTACTGGATGCATTACGCCGAAGGCTCGGCCATGCCGCCGTTGCTGCTCAAGCTCGTGGCCTTGCGCATCGGCAGCGCGAAGATGCCGTTCTTCGTGAAGCCGATCGGCCGCCGGATCGCGCAGACCATGCAGACCAGTTTCATCGATCCGCAATTGAAGCTGCACTTCGGTTATATCGAAAGCGAACTCGCGAAGTCCGAATGGTTCGCGGGCGACACTTTCAGCGCCGCCGACGTGCAAATGAGCTTTCCGCTCGAAGCCGGCAGTCAGCGCGCGGGCGCGAAGAGCTTGCCGCATGTGCGCGCGTTTCTCGAACGCATTCACGCGCGGCCTGCATATCAGCGTGCGCTCGAGCGCGGCGGCCGTTACGATCTCGCGGGATAGCGTCGGATAGCGCCCGACGCTTCGGCGCGCGCCGTTGCGTACAATGAAGCGCGACTTCATCGCAGATGCAACCAAGCTCCAAGGCAAGCATGGCTCGAATCGTTCCCGACGACTGGAAGAACCTGGAAGCAACCGGCGCAGCGGCCCGCGAGCTCGAAACGCTCGCGCTGCTGGAAAAGCTGCCCGAGGACTACACGGTGTATCACGGCGTGCACTGGACGCGCGTCAACGAAGGCTTCTCCGTCTTCGGCGAAGCGGATTTCGTGGTGGTCGCGCCATCGGGCCGCGTGCTGATGATCGAGCAGAAAGCCGGTTTCCTGCGCGAGACCAGCGCGGGGCTCGTGAAGGTCTACTTGCAGAAGGAACGCAACGTCGCCATTCAACTCGCGCGCACGCTGGAAAATCTGCATCGGCGCTTTACGGCGGCGTTCGGCGCGGGAACGTATCGCATCGAGGAACTGCTGTATTGCCCAGACTACACAGTGAAGGACGCGGCCATTGCCGGCGTGCCGCCCGGACGTATCGTCGATGCAAGCCGCAAGGCGCAACTGCCGAAAGTCGTGCTGGAGATTCTGCCGCCCGACGAGCCGCGCTTCGAGTCGGCCGCGCGCATCCATCACTTTCTCGCCGATGAACTCTCGCTCACGCCCGATACCAACGCGCTCGTCGGCGCAGCCAACACGCTCGTCACGCGCCTTTCAGGCGGTTTGGCGACATGGGCGCGCCGGCTGGAGTTTTCGCCGTTTCGCTTGCGCGTGATCGCAACCGCCGGCGCGGGCAAGACGCAACTCGCCGTGCGCGTCATGCGCGACTCGCTCGCGGCGGGCAAGAGCGTGCTGTACGTATGCTTCAACCGGCCGCTCGCGGATCATATCCGCGCGATTGCGCCGAAAGAGGCGAGGATCGCGAATTATCATCAGCTGAGCGCCTCGGTGGCGCGCGATGCCGGCAGTCCGCCCGACTTCTCCCAGCCCGATGTCTTCGCGACGCTCGAAGAACGCTTCGCCGCCGTGCCCGTGCCCGAGCACTGGAAGACGGATGTGTTGATCGTTGACGAGGGACAGGATTTTCAGCCGGGATGGGTCGAACCGCTGGAACGGTTGCTGAATCCGGACGGCGCGTGGTGGTGGCTCGAAGATCCGATGCAGAACCTGTATCTGCGCGAGCCCGTGCCGCTGCCCGGCTGGACCATTCTGCGCGAGACGACCAATTACCGCAGTCCGCGCGATCTTCTGGGCTTCATCCGCAAGATCGTCGGTCCGGGCGCGCGGCTGGATGCGGGCAGTCCGTTCGATGGCTCGGACGTGACTATCGCCACCTACGAGAACGGCCATTCCGACGAAGTGATCGAGGCGACCAAGCGCGCCATCACGCAGGCGCTCTCGCTCGGCTTTCGCAAGCAGGACATCGCGGTGCTGTCGTTTCGCGGGCGCGAGGGTTCGGCGCTCACGCCCGTCGATCATCTCGGGCCGCATCGGTTGCGCGCGTTCACCGGCACGTACGATCTGTTCGGCAATCCGGAGTATCGCGAGGGCGACGTGCTGCTCGAATCGATCTATCGCTTCAAGGGACAATCCGCGCCGTGCGTGATCCTCACCGAAGTCGACTTCGACGTGCTCGATGAACAAGCCGCGCGCAAAGTCTTCGTCGGCGCGACGCGCGCGACCATGAAGCTGATCGTGGTCGCGTCGGAGCGGGCGGCAGCCGCCATCGAAACGCTGCCATAAAGCAATGTCCGTCATAGCCGCCAAACCTGCCGCGCCCGGCGTGCCCGGAAGGCCGTGGTTTCGCCGTTTCTGGTACGCGGCGCTGATCGTGCTCGCGGTGGCACCGCCTATCGGCGCGGTCGGCTACATGCTGTATTCGGGGCTGTTGGCGCGCGATTCGCATCGCTTCGCGCTGCCTTACGACGGCCTCTATTGGGACGCGGCGCAATTTCAGATCGACTACGAACGTTTCGAGAGCCAGGTGCTGCTGTTCCGTGGCGGAATCGATGAAGACGCCGATGCCGTGCGCGCAAGCTACCGGCAGCTACGCGCGCGGTTGAAGCAGGTCGCGGAATCGAACGATCTGCTCGCCGGACACGACACGCTGCGCAATCGTCAGCAGGAAATTCTCCGGCAGATCGATACCGCGCTCGGCTCGGTCGAAACCGATGTCGAGGCATTGCGCACCGACCATCAACGCACGCTGCGCACCATCGGCGTGTTGCGGCAGAACGCGCCCGCCGTCGCGGAACTCGCGAGCGGCCGGCGTCTGATGGAAATCGTCGGGCGCGATTCCGTGGTGCGCGACTTCGAAAAGAAGCGCACGTATCTGATCTACGGTGGCATTCTGCTTGGGCTTTTATCGGCGGCGGCCACGGCGCTATTGCTGTTCAACGGCTACCGGCGCACGCGTCTCATCGAGCAGCAACGCGCCGCGCTCAGCGCCGAGCATCAGGCGACCCGCGCCGCGCGCGAGGCGGGCGTCGCGAAAGACACGTTCCTCGGCATGATCAGCCACGAACTGCGCACGCCGCTGCACGCCATCGTCTCGTCGGTCGAGCTTCTCGGGCTGAATCTGCGCGCCGAGGCGGATCGCAAGATCATTCAGCGGCTTGAAGCAGGCGCGCGCCATCTCGAAGCGCAGATGCGCGATCTCACCGACTACGCGCGTCTCGGCGCGGGCAAGCTCGAACTGCGCATGGCCGTGTTCGATCCCGCGGAACTGCTCGATTCAATCGTCGATGCCAACACGCCCGCGGCCAACGCGAAAGGTCTTGCGTTACGCGGCGGATTCGAAGGCGCGCGCGGGCCGCTCGAATCGGACCCGCATCGCGTGCGGCAGATCGTGACCAACCTCGTGACCAACGCCGTCAAATACACGGAGGCAGGTTCCATCGACGTGCATTTCGTGCGCGCCGACAAGCGCCTCGACATCTCCGTGGTGGATACCGGACCCGGCATCTCTCGCGAACAATTGCCGCTCATCTTTCAGGAGTTCACGCAACTGGATTCGTCCAGCACGCGGCGCTTCGACGGCGCGGGCATGGGTCTCGCGGTCGTGCGCGGCCTGGTGAATTTGCTGGGCGGGACGATCGAGGTATCGAGCGAAGTCGGGCAGGGCGCGGCGTTTCGCGTGAGTCTGCCGGCGGTATCGGTGGACTACTTGCCGGAGCCGCGCGATGAAGCGATAGAAACGCCCGCCAGCGGCAGATCGCGCGTCCTCGTGATCGACGACCACGAAGCGATCCGCGATTCATTGACGGAAATGCTCACGCACCTGGGGTATTGGACAGTCGCAATGCCCGATGTGGACAGCGCACTCGCATGGCTGCGCGCCAACGACGCCGATGTGATCCTCGCCGACCTGCACATGCCGGGCAAGGACGGCTACTCGTTCGCCAACGAATACCGCGCGCGCCTTTCGCCGGGCGCGAGCGTGCCGATCATCGCGGTGAGCGCCTACGCGCCGGAACTCGTCGACCCGCGCGCGGCGATTCTCTTCTTCGATTATTTGCTGAAGCCCGTGCGCTATGACGTGCTGAAAGGCGCTGTGCACCGCGCCGTGACGGTGCGGCGGCGCGCGGCGTGAGCGGACTCAACTACGCAAAAGCCGCTTGGAAAGATCCGCGACGAGAATGCCGAGCCGCGCCGGTTTTTCGAAACACGTCACGTTGTAGTCGCGAATCACCTGGCTGATTTCGGACTCGCTCGCCTTGCCGGTGGTTAATTCGCCTGTCAGCACGAAGATGGGCGCATCCGGATTGTCCGACTCGCGCACGTCGCGGATGGCGCCGGCTGACGTGTGTACGCCGAACAGCCAGTCGATCACCACGGCATCGAACACCTGCACTTGCAGCGCTTCGTGGAACGCGTCGAGCCCGTAGTAAGCCATCGCCGTGAAGCCGCTGAATTCCAGATAGTCGTGCAGATTGTCGGCGGAAGCGTGATCGTCGTCGACCACGGCGATGATCGGCTTCTCGATATCCGCGCGGCGCGGCAGGATCTCGATCTTGTGGACGTCGAACGCTTCGTGAAGCAGCACGCCTTCGTGACGCGAGACGATCCAGCGGTTATTCAGCTTCTGCGCGATGAAGTCGGGCCGGCTGCCCGCGTCCAGCGCATTTCCGACCCATGTCATGCAGGGAATTTCCAGCGAGCCGATCTTGAGCACCGCGTCGTGCGCCGTGCCTTCACTCTCGTCGGCGCGCGTGTCGATGGGTTCGAAGAGCTTGAGCGCGGCTTCGTCGAACGCGTCCGCGACCTTGCGAATTTGCGCGAGCGTCCACGGGCTGTTACCGCGCAGTTTGCGGTGCCCTTGCGAAAAACTCAGGTCGAGGATGCGGCACAGTTCGGCGGTTTGCTGCCGCTTGCCAATACCGTGGCGGGCCATGAGCTCACGCACGCGCTCAGCGACGGCGAGCGATTCCGATGAAGACGTTTCAGTGACCATACAGCCAAATGCGTAGAGGGGTGTCGACAAGGAAGCGGTTCGAGCGAGGCAAGACGCCTGAGTGCCACATTGTAAAGGGCGCGGCTAAGCGAACTCAAAACGGACCGGCGGACGATCGACAATGAGCTCGCATTTTACTTTCGTGCGATTGCTGCCGTCGTTCGTTGGCGCTCATTGAAGATCGTGGTTTACGAGGCGTGCGTAAGTGTTGCCGATCGACCCGCCAGGGGCGTCGGATCGGCGTCGCGAGCCGCGACGCTCGATTGCGCAACAGGCATCGGTTGCGCCGGTTTCAGGCAAATGCGGGCGCGGCTTGGCGCGCGGATTTTTGCGAGACGGGCATTTCATCGCGCAGCGTGGAAAGCTGGCTTTCGGCGTCGCGTCCACTGAATTCGCGCAAGGTGGCAAGCAGCGTGCGCCACGGCGCGGGCCAGCGCGTCTCGCGGACGCAATGTCCGGTTGCGTCTGTGATGCGCAGTAGTGTGGTGTCGGGGAAGTACGTGAGCGTGACGGGCATTCCGTCGAGTACGCAAGTGGCAGTGCAGGCTTTCGGTGTGAACATGCTTTCTTATGTGAGTAATGTTCGGGCGCGGCCCGATTTATCGTCTGGTCAATGCGACCGTGAAGAGCTAGAGCAACGCGCGTTCCCGACGATGGCTGCGAACGCTACTTGAACATTCGGAATCGGCTCCATCTTAAAAAGTCGCTTCGATAGTTAAACGGCGTTTTGCGAAGTTGGGGATAATTTGACCGAGATTATCGCTTTATACTGCGACGTAGCCAGTTTAAGGAGTTTCTCGTGTTCGTCGCCATTCTTCTCTTTAGCCCAATCGGTATCGCCGCTTTATTTGCCTTTGCCATGTTCGCCGACCGCGCCTTTCACGACCAGCACTTGGAAAGGTCTGGGACTGCAGTCCACCCCGAGACACCTCGGCGCATGTTCAAACTTCGCTCACGCGACGCAAAACCTGCTCGTCGATAAGCCAGCCGATCCGCTTTCGCTATCGAACGATTGCCCTTTCGAATTGTTGCGCTATTGCCGTGGGACTATAGTGCGTCTCACGGCATTCATTTCTTGCATGAATGACGCAACAACAAGGAGACGAAAGGATGAACCGGATCGATCTGGCGGGCCGCACGGTGGTTGTAACAGGCGGCGCGCGCGGCATTGGCCTCGCGGTGGCGCAACGGGCGCTCGAATCGGGCGCGGATGTCGTGCTGTGGGACGTCGACGGCGAACGGCTGCAACGCACGACTGCGGAACTCTCCGCCAAGCATGAAGACCGCAAGGTGAGCGACGCAGTCGTCGAACTCACCGATGAAGCCTCCATCGAGGCGGCCGTCCAGAAAGCGCTCGCCGCGCACGGCCATATCGATGTCCTCGTGAACAACGCAGGCATCACCGGCGGCAACGGCACGACCTGGGAACTCGCTCCCGATGTCTGGCGCCGCGTCGTCGATGTCAATCTGATCGGGCCGTATCTCACTTGCCGCGCCGTCGTTCCGCACATGCTGAAGGCGGGTTACGGGCGCATCGTCAACGTGTCGTCCATCGCGGGCAAGGAAGGCAACCCGAACGCCTCGCACTACAGCGCGTCGAAGGCCGGGCTGATCGGGCTCACCAAGTCGCTCGGCAAGGAACTCGCGGGCAAGGGCATTCTCGTCAACGCGGTCACGCCGGCCGCCGCCAAAACCGAAATCTTCGATTCGATGTCGCAGCAGCACATCGACTACATGCTGTCCAAAATTCCGATGAACCGCTTTCTTCAGCCGCAGGAAGCCGCGTCGCTGATCCTCTGGCTCTCGTCGGAAGACTGCGCGTTCAGCACGGGCTCGGTGTTCGATCTGTCGGGCGGACGCGCGACTTATTGATATCGCCGTGATTGCTCGATCGCCATCATAAAAAAGCAAGGCGACGTGGAGAGAGACATGAATGACTCCGTTAGCGCGGAAGGCGCCGTCACGTCCCGCGTGATGCGCCGGCTGCTGCCCTTTCTGCTGCTCATGTATGTGCTTGCGTTTTTGGACCGCGCGAACATCGGTTTCGCGCAGAAGGCGCTGCAGCAGGACACCGGCCTCACCAATGCCGCGTTCGCGTTCGGCGCGGGCGTGTTCTTCGTCGGCTACGCAATCTTCGAGGTGCCGAGCAATCTGCTCTTGCATCGCGTGGGCGCGAAGCTGTGGATGTGCCGCATCATGGTGACGTGGGGTCTTGTTTCGGCGGCGATGTCCTTCGCGCACAACGCCACGACCTTCTACACGTTGCGCTTTCTGCTCGGCGTGGCGGAAGCCGGATTCTTTCCCGGCATCGTCTATTACCTGACGCGCTGGTTCCCGCAAAGCGCTCGGGCGCGTGCGCTCGGCGTGTTTTACTTCGGCGCGCCGCTCGCGTTCATCTTCGGTGCGCCTTTGTCCGGATTGCTGCTGGACTTGCACGGCGCGCTCGGCTTCTCGGGCTGGCAATGGCTTTTTCTGGTCGAAGGCTTGCTCGCGTCGATCGTCGGTGTCTGGGCGTTCTGGTATCTCGACGACGACCCCGCCCGCGCACGCTGGCTCACTCAGGATCAACGCGCGCTGCTCGTCGCGCGTCTCGATGACGACGCCCGCAACGCGTCATCGCACGGACCGCGTGGCGTGCTGGCGGCGCTCATCGATCCGCGCGTGCTGGTCTTGTGCTGCGCGTATTTCCTGATCCAGGCAGCCGTCTATGGCGTGGTGTTCTATCTGCCGCAACAAGTGTCCGCGCTGCTCGGAACCAAGGTCGGCTTTCGTGTCGGACTCGTGACCGCGTTGCCGTGGGTGGCGGCCGTCATCGTCACGTGGATCGTGCCGCGTTATGCGGATCGCACCGGCAAGCATCGCGTGTGCGCTATCGCGTTGCTCGTGATGTCGGGCGTCGCGATCGTCGTGTCGGGCATCGCGGGAACGCCGGTGGTATCGCTTATCGCGCTGTGTTGCGCCGCGAGCGGATTCATCGCCGCCCAGCCGCTCTTCTGGACGTTCCCGACGCGTTATCTCACTGGCGCGGCCGCGGCGGCCGGCATCGCGCTCATCAACTCGTTGGGCGGCCTCGGCGGATTCTTTGCACCGATGGCCCGCACCGCCGCCGAAGCCGCATTTCATTCGACCAGCGCCGGACTCATGGTGCTCGGCGCGGCGAGCGTCCTGGCTGCGCTCGTGATCGTCGCCTTCGTGCGCGTGCCGCAGCGCGACGCCTCGCGCGATGCCCGCGCCAAACCCGCCAGCGCATCCTGAACAACAACGCCTTCAAACGGAGACAGACACTCATGTCCATGCCCACCATTCGCCAAGTGCGCGCTTTCACCGTTCGCGGCGGCGGCGCCGATTATCACGACCAGGGCGCGAACCACTGGATCGACGATCACATCTCGACGCCGATGGCGCGTTATCCCGAGTATCGCCAGAGCCGTCAGTCGTTCGGACTGAACGTGCTCGGCTCGCTCGTCGTGGAGATCGAGGCAAGCGACGGCACGGTCGGCTTCGCGGTGACGACGGGCGGCGAGATCGGCGCATTCATCGTCGAGAAGCATCTGGCGCGCTTCCTCGAAGGGCAGCGCGTGACGGATATCGAAAAGATGTGGGATCAGATGTATTTCGCGACGCTGTACTACGGGCGCAAGGGTATCGTGCTCAACGCGATATCGGGTGTCGATCTGGCGTTGTGGGACCTGCTCGCGAAGGTGCGCCAGGAACCCGTCTTCCAGTTGCTCGGCGGCCCGGTGCGAGATGAACTCCAGTTCTATGCAACCGGCGCGCGGCCGGATCTCGCCAAGGAGATGGGTTTCATCGGCGGCAAGATGCCTTTGCAGCATGGACCGGCCGAAGGCGAGGAAGGGCTCGCGAAGAACATCGCCAAACTGGCCGACATGCGCTCGAAAGTCGGTGACGACTTCTGGCTCATGTTCGACTGCTGGATGAGCCTCGACCTCAACTACGCGAAGCGCCTCGCGAACGCGGCGCGCGAGCATGGCCTGAAATGGATCGAAGAGGCGCTGCCGCCCGACGATTACTGGGGCTATGCCGAACTGCGCCGCGCGGTGCCAGGCGGCATGATGGTGACGACGGGCGAACACGAAGCCACGCGCTGGGGTTTTCGCATGCTCTTCGAGATGGGCTGCGCGGACCTCGTGCAGCCGGATGTCGGCTGGTGCGGCGGCATCACGGAGCTCATCAAGATATCGGCGCTCGCGGATGCGCATAACGTGCTCGTGGTGCCGCACGGTTCGTCGGTGTATAGCTATCACTTCGTGGTGACGCGTCACAACTCGCCGTTCGCCGAGTTCCTCATGATGGCCGAGAAAGCCGATCAGGTCGTGCCGATGTTCACGCCCTTGCTGCTCGACGAACCCGTTCCGGTGAACGGCCGCATGAAGGTGCCGGAGACGCCGGGCTTCGGCGTGCGGCTGAATCCCGAATGCGCGTTGACGCGTCCGTACACTCATTGAAGGAAACGTTCATGCTGTTGAAAGACAAAGTGGTGATCGTGACGGGCGGCTCGCGCGGCATCGGCCGGGCGATCGCGCTGGCGAGCGCGCGCGAAGGCGCGAACGTCGCGATCAACTATTGGGGCGACAACGACAAGTCGTACGGCAAGGGCTACGCCGTCGAGTCGATCCTGCGCGAGATCGAGGCGCTCGGCCGTCGCGCGATTGCGGTCGAAGGCAATGTCGCCGAACACGAGACCGGCCGCGAACTCGTGCGCCGCACGGTGGACGCCTTCGGGCGCGTCGACGTGCTGTCGAGCAACGCGGGCATCTGTCCGTTCCATGCGTTTCTCGACATGCCGCCATCGGTCTATGAAACCACGGTCGCGGTGAACCTGAACGGCGCGTTCTACGTGACGCAGGCCGCGGCGAATCAGATGAAGGATCAAGGCACGGGCGGCGCGATCATCGCGACGAGTTCGATCAGCGCGCTCGTCGGCGGCGGCATGCAGACGCATTACACGCCGACCAAGGCGGGTGTGCATTCGCTGATGCAGTCGTGCGCCATCGCGCTCGGCCCTTACGGCATCCGCTGCAATTCGGTGATGCCGGGCACCATCGCCACCGACCTCAACGCCGAGGACTTGTCCGATACGGAAAAGCGCGCCTATATGGAAAAGCGCATTCCGCTCGGAAGACTCGGTGAACCGGACGATGTGGCGCAGTGCGTCGTGTTTCTGGCATCGGATCGCGCGCGTTACGTGACGGGCGCGTCGCTGCTCGTGGATGGCGGTCTCTTCGTCAACCTGCAGTGACCGCGAGCGACGACGCCGAATACTTGCGCAACAGCGCGATGAAGTATTCGGCGGGTTCGGAAAGCGTCTCGAACTTGCGGCGCAGCAAGCCGAAGCCCGACAGACTCTTGCCGATTTCAATGGGCAGTTCCACCAGGAATTGCGCGCGCAGATAATCTCGCACGACGGATTCCGGCAGCATTGCGACGGCGTCGCTGTTTTGCAGCAGTTGCAGCGTCGCGAAGATGGACGCGCATTCCACGATATCGGCAGGCGTGGTGAGCCCGGCGCGCGCGAGTTCATCCTCGAAGAGATGACGCGCGGGACTCGTGATCGGCTGGAGGATCCACGGCCAGCCGACGAGTGTATCGAGCGCGAGCGTCGTCTTCGAAACGAGTGGATGTCTAGCGCGCACGACGAGCCGCATGGCTTCGCGCGCAAGCGGTTCGAAATCGAAGTCGTTGTGCTGCAAAGGCGTGGTGAGACGGCCGAGCGCGAGATCGACTTCGCGGCGATGCAGCAGTTGCACGACCTGGTCGCTGGTTTCGCCGAGGATGCGCACGTTGAGCAGCGGCCGCTCCGACTTGAGTTCGGTTACGGCCATGGCGAGCACGTCGGGCGCGGCGCCCATGATCGCGCCGACCGTGAGTTGGCCATGTCCGCCACGGCGTTTGTTGTCGAGGTCGTCGGCGAAGCGGGTGAGGTCGGCAAGCGAGCGGCGCGCGTAGGCGAGCGCGGACATGCCGAGCGGCGTTGGCTGCATGCCGCGCGCGTTGCGCTCGAAGAGCAGGAAGCCGAACGCTTCCTCGATATCGGCCAGCATGCGGCTCGCGCTCGGCTGCGCGACGTTGATGGCATCGGCGGCCTGGTGCAGATTGCGCGCGTCGTCGAGCGCGACGAGCAGCGCCAGATGCTTGAATTTCAGGCGATTGACGAGCGCCACCTGTGAGACGTTCTGATTCATTGTCGGTCCGCGGTGATGCAACGCAGTAGCTTCAAACCGATACGCATTTGCGATCGGCCAATCCTTCTTTCGGATTGTCGTGTTATCGGTCGGCGAATTATAGTCGCAGCACAACGAGCCGCGAACATTCGGGCTCACTAAACAAAATCAGGCGGTCCGCCATGGAGACAATGGCATTTCGCATGACCCTGAAGCCGGGCATGCGCGAGGAATACGAGAAGCGCCATCGCGAGATATGGCCCGAACTGGCCGATGCGCTCGTTGCAGCGGGCATCCGCGACTACTGGATTTTTCTCGACGAAGCGACCGGACATCTGTTCGCCACCTACAAGCGCACCGGCACGCATTCGACCGACGCGTTGCCGCATTTGCCCATCATGCGCAAATGGTGGGACTACATGGCCGAGCTGATGGAAACGCATGCGGACAACGCGCCTGTTGCCGTGCCGCTTGCGCCCGTCTTTCATCTTCCGTAATCGCGCATTTCCAAGCTCGTGAGGAACACCATCATGCAGGTCGTCGATCCGCATATCCACTTGTGGGATTTGTCCACGCATCACTATCCGTGGCTGGCGAATCCGCAGACATCGTTCGTCGGCGACGCGCGCGATTTAAAGCATGACTATCTGCTCGCCGATCTGTTGCGCGATGCCGGCGACATCGAAGTGCTGAAGATCGTGCACGTCGATGCGAACCACGATCCCGCCGATCCTGTCGAGGAAACGCGCTGGCTGCAAGGACTCGCCGACGACACCGGCCGCGGCATGCCGAACGGCATCGTGGCGGGCGCGGATTTATCGGCCGACGATGCACCCGCCGTGCTCGAAGCGCACGCGGCCTTCGCCAACACGCGCGGCATCCGGCAGATTCTCAACGTGCACGAAAACCCGTTGTATGACTACGTCGGGCGGCACTTCATGCACGAGCCTCGGTGGCGCCGGAACTTCGCGTTGCTCGAGCGCTTCGGCATGTCGTTCGACTTGCAGCTTTATCCGTCGCAGATGAACGATGCCGCGCAACTCGCGCGCGAACATGCAAACACGCAGTTCATCGTCAATCATGCGGGGATGTTCGTGGACCGGTCTTCGGTCGAAGGATATCGCGCGTGGCGCGACGGCATGCGTGCGCTCGCGGCTTGTCCGAACGTCGCGGTGAAGCTGAGCGGCTTCGCCATGCTCGATCACGAATGGACAGTGGAGAGCTTCCGGCCGTATGTGCTCGAAACCATCGATACCTTCGGCGTCGGCCGCGCGATGTTCGCATCGAACTTCCCGGTCGACAGGCTTTTCGGTACTTACAAACAGTTGTGGAACGCCTACGCGCAGATCGTGAGCGACGCGAGCGACAGCGAAAAGCAAGCACTATTCGTGCGTAATGCGGAGCGGATTTACCGCATTTGATAGCAACGTTCGAAGACCGGAACTGGCGTCGGACTTGATCGAAGGCGTCGCGTGAAACTCGCGTAAGCGCTCAGGCGCAACGCCAAGGTCCACGGCGTTGCACAGGCCGGAGCAAGCGCCAGCTTCGGCCGACAAACAGGAGACAGCGCATGACAACCAACAAGCCGCCAAGACTCGAATTGCGGCACGCGAGCAAGGCGTTCGGCCGCGTGCGCGCATTGGGCGACGGCAGCCTGCAACTCTTCGCGGGCGAAGTCCACGCGTTGCTCGGCGAAAACGGCGCGGGTAAATCCACGCTCGTCAAACTGCTCGCCGGCGTGTATCAGCCGGATGCAGGCGAGATTCTCGTCGATGGCGAACCGCGCCGCTTCGCCAATCCCGCCGAGGCACGCGATGCCGGTCTCGCCGTCATCTATCAGGAGCCGACGCTGTTCGCGGACCTTTCCATCGCGGAGAACATCTACATGGGCCGGCAGCCGCGCGACCGGCTCGGACGCATACGCTACGACGAAATGCATCGCGAAGTCGATGCGCTGCTCGCGTCGCTCGGCGTGAACCTGCGCGCGCAACGGCTCGTGCGCGGCTTGTCGATCGCGGACCAGCAAGTGGTCGAGATCGCCAAGGCGCTTTCGCTCGACGCCAACGTGCTCATCATGGACGAGCCCACCGCCGCGCTCTCGCTAACGGAAGTGGAGCGGCTCTTCGCCATCGTGCGTGCGCTGCGTGAGCGGGATGTCGCGATCCTCTTCATCACGCACAGGCTCGACGAAGTCTTCGCACTGACGCAGCGCATGACCATCATGCGCGACGGCATGAAGGTCTACGACGCGCTCACCAGCGACATGACCATCGATGCCATCGTGAGCAAGATGGTCGGCCGCGATCTGGACACGTTCTATCCGAAGGCGGACGTGCAGCCCGGCGACGTGCGTCTCTCGGTCCGCAACCTGACGCGCGAAGGCGTATTCAAGAACATATCCTTCGATGTCCGCGCAGGCGAGATCGTCGCGCTCGCGGGCCTCGTCGGCGCGGGACGTAGCGAAGTCGCGCGCGCCATCTTCGGCATCGATCCGGTCGATGGCGGCGAAGTGAAGATCGCGGGGAAGGCGCTTGCCCTCGGCCATCCGGCGGCAGCCGTGCGGGCGGGCCTCGCGCTCGTGCCGGAGGATCGCCGCGCGCAAGGGCTCGCGCTGGAACTGAGCATCGCGCGCAATGCATCGCTCACCGTGCTCGGCCGCTTGATGCGGCACGGGCTCATCTCCGCGAAAAGCGAATCGACGCTCGCCGCCGACTGGGGCAAGCGCCTGCGCCTCAAGGCCGGCGATCTCGATGCGCCCGTCGGCACGCTGTCGGGCGGCAATCAGCAGAAGGTCGTGCTCGGCAAGTGGCTCGCGACGAATCCGAAGGTGCTCATCATCGATGAACCGACGCGCGGCATCGACGTGGGCGCGAAAGCCGAGGTGTATCGCACGCTCGCCGAACTCGTGAAAGAGGGCATGGCCGTGCTGATGATTTCAAGCGAGCTGCCCGAAGTGCTCGGCATGGCGGACCGCGTGCTCGTCATGCACGAAGGCCGTATCAGCGCCGACATTGCTCGCGCCGATGCAAACGAAGAACGAGTGATGAGCGCCGCGTTGGGCGCATCGCCGCAAACCTTGGGACGCGCCGCATGATGACACGACACTCTCCCACCATGCCCGCGCTGCCTGCCGCCGAAACGAAACGCGAGAGTCTCGCGGGTTCGATCGCGAAGAGTCGCGAGCTCACGCTCTTCATCGTGCTGCTCGTGCTGATTGGCGCGACCGCTGCGGTGAAGCCGGACTTTCTGAATCTGCAGAATCTGCGTGACGTGCTGCTGAATGTGTCGATCATCGGCTTGCTGACGGCGGGCATGACGATCGTCATGCTGATGCGGCATATCGATCTGTCGGTCGCGTCGATCGTCGGCGTGAGCGCCTATGCGGTCGGCAGCCTCTTCGTGATGAACCCGCACATGCCGGTGATCGTCGCGATGTGCGCGGGCATGGGCGTCGGGCTCGTGATCGGCGCGGTGAACGGCGCGCTCGTCACCTTCGGGCGCGTGCCGTCGCTCGTCGCCACGCTCTCGACGCTGTATATCGTGCGCGGCGCGGACTACGCGTGGGTCCACGGCGGCCAGATCAACGCGACGAGTCTGCCGGATAGCTTCGCCTCGATCGCAACCGGATCGCTGCTCGGCGTGCCGAATCTCGTGTTGATCGCGCTCGTCGTGCTGATCGCGTTGTCGGTGTATCTGAAGCAGTATCGCGGCGGCCGCGAGCATTACGCCATCGGCTCGAACCCCGAAGCCGCGCGTCTCGCGGGCATTCGCGTGGACCGCCGCGTGATGATCGGCTTCCTGCTGTCCGGCGCGATCGCCGGCCTTGCGGGCGTGCTGTGGCTTGCGCGTTTCGGCACCGTCGATGCCAGCACGGCGAAGGGCATCGAGCTGCAGGTGGTCGCGGCGGCGGTGGTCGGCAGCGTTGCGATCACGGGCGGCGTCGGCACGGTGGCGGGCGCGACGCTCGGCGCGCTGGTGCTGGGCGTCATCAACATCGCGCTCGTGGTGTTGCGCGTGTCGCCGTTCTGGCAGCAGGCCATTCAAGGCGCGCTGATCGTCGCGGCGATCGCGCTGGATACGTTGCTCGCGCGCTCGGTCGCGCGCCGCATGATGAGGAAACGCGATCATGGCTAAACCCGACTCGGCTCTTTCCACGGCAAAACGCCGTCATCTGCAATGGGAGGCGATGCTCGCCATCGTGCTGGTCGTCTCGCTGATCGGCGGACGCGTGCTTTCGCCGATGTTCCTTTCCGGCGCGAACCTCTCGAACATGCTCGCCGATTTCACCGAGATCGCGCTGATCGCCTTGCCGATGACGCTCATCATCGTCGCGGCGGAAATCGATTTGTCGGTGGCGTCGGTGCTGGGCGTGTCGAGCGCGTTGATGGGCGTGCTCTGGCACATGGGCTTGCCGATGCCGCTCGTCATCGCCATAGTGCTCGTCGCGGGCACGATGGCCGGGTTGCTCAACGGGCTCGTGATCGTGCGCTTCAATCTGCCATCGCTTGCTGTCACCATCGGCACGCTAGCGCTGTTTCGGGGTCTCGCTTACGTGTTGCTCGGCGATCAGGCCATCGCGGACTTTCCGTCGTCGTACACGTCGTTTGGCATCGATACCATCGCGGATACCTTCCTGCCGATGCCCTTCGTTCTCGTGATCGCGGGCGCGCTCGTCTTCACGGTGCTGTTGCAGGCGACGCCGTTCGGCCGCAGCCTCTTTGCCATCGGCGCGAACCCCACGGCCGCGCAGTTTTCGGGTATCGACGTGACGAAGACCAAGATCAGACTCTTCATGCTGTCCGGCGCGATGGCGGCGCTCGCGGGCATCGTCTATACACTGCGTTTCACCAGTGCGCGCGGCGACAACGGCGAAGGCTTCGAGTTGTCCGTGATCGCGGCGGTGCTGTTCGGCGGCGTGAGCATCTTCGGCGGACGCGGGTCGATGATCGGCGTGCTGCTGTCGCTCGTGATCATCGGCGTGCTGCGCAATGCGCTGACCCTCGCGGATGTATCGAGCGAAACACTGACTATCGTGACCGGGGCGCTGCTGCTGTCCTCGGTGCTAATTCCCAATCTGGTCGCGCGCTGGCGGGCCGCGCGTGAAAGACGCTTCATGGCGCAGACGTCGTAGGTGTTGAGGGCTGGTCGAGGGTGCATTGAAGAACGTTGATAACCAGCGCAACGGTTTGTCCAAAGGCAAAACTCGCGCGCAATGACAGGAGACATACATGAAAAAACCGTATCGATTCTCACGCGGGCCGGTGCTCGCGGCGGCCTTGCTGGCCGCCACCGTGGCGCTTGCCGCAAGCGCCGCCGAGCTGAAGAGCGGGCTGAAGATCGCTTTCCTGCCCAAGCAGATCAATAACCCGTACGAAGTCATTGCCGATGACGGCGGCATGGCCGCGATCAAGGAGTTCAAGGGCGATGGCAAGGTCGTCGGCCCGTCGGATGCGGGCGCGTCGTCACAGGTGAGCTATATCAACACGTTGATCACGCAGCGGCAGAACGCCATCGTGATCGCCGCCAACGACGCCAACGCGGTCGTGCCGTATCTGAAAAAAGCGATGTCGCAGGGCATCAAGGTCGTGACTTTCGACTCGGACACCGCGCCCGACGGACGGCAAATTTTCGTGAATCAGGCCGAATCGGAAGCGATCGGACGTGGACAGATCCAGTTGCTGTCGAAGCTGATTGGCGGTGAAGGCGAATTCGCGATTCTCTCCGCGACGCCCAACGCGACCAATCAAAACACCTGGATCAAATGGATGCAGGACGAACTGAAGAAGCCGGAGTATTCGAAGATCAAACTCGTGAAGATCGCCTACGGCAACGATGACGATCAAAAATCATTCGTGGAGACGCAGGGCCTGCTGCAGGCTTATCCGAACCTGAAGGGAATCGTGGCGCCGACATCGGTGGGCATCGCGGCGGCGGCGCGTTATATCTCGAGTTCGCCAGCCAAGGGCAAGGTCACGGTGACGGGTCTCGGCACGCCGAACCAGATGCGCGCCTTCGTGAAGAACGGCACGGTCAAGGCGTTCCAATTGTGGGACCCGGGTCAGTTGGGTTATCTCGCGGCGTACGCGGCGGCCAGTCTTGCGTCGGGCACGATCACGGGCAAGGAAGGCGATTCGTTCGAAGCCGGGAAGCTGGGCAAGCGGACCGTGGGAAAGAGCGGGGAAGTGATTCTCGGACCGCCTACGACGTTCGATTCGGCGAATATCGATAACTTCAATTTCTGAGGTCGAAAGGGTAGTGGGAATGAGAGGTTGGCCCCGCGGTCGCGGGGCTTTTTTATTCGCGTATGCAAATGGGTCATCCACGAAACTATCCACAGTTTCTGTTGAAAGCCCTGTGGATAGCCGCTGCGTGACCCATCCAACGCATTGATCCGCAAAGGCTTTCCTGAGGATGGCGATTGCGCGTCAAGATCAGCGTAAGGGCTGCCCGTCCCTGAGCACTTGAATGGCCGTCGCCGATTCGAATTGCGCATGCACCATATCGCCGGACTTCAAGCCGTCAAGCGATAAGTCCGGCGCGACCGCAAGCGTCACCGTGTGGGTCGGGCCGCGTAGCGTGATCTCGCGCTTTTTCTTGTCGATGTGCTGAATCGTCGCCAGTATCTCCACCGTGCGCGCCTGCGCCGTCACGCCGTTCGTCGCCGGAACGGTCGCTTGCGTGTCGACGCGCTCACGAATCGCACCCGGCTTCGCCTTGACCGCGCGCATCAGCACGGCGTTGCGATACTCGATGTTCACCGTGTCGCCTATCTTGAGCTTCTTGACATCGGCGACCTGCGGATTGACGGCTACTTCCACGACGCGCCCCGCCGGCCCCTTTAGCGCGACGCTGTTCGTCACCGGGTCGATGCCAACCACATGCGCCTGCACTTGCGCCACCGCCGCCCCGGCTCGCGCTTGCGGTTCCGACGCGGCATCCTGCGCCGCAGCCGGCAAAGCCGAGCCACAAGCAAGCGCGACGAGTGCGCATCCGATCCATGAACTGCCTGCACGACGCGAAGTTCGAAGCATGGTCATCTCCTTTGATATGTGAACATCACCGGCATCAGCGTCGCGACTTCGACAGCAGATGCCCAAGTCCGAGATTGGTCGCAATCTGCCACACATAGACGCGCGAATAACGCACGCCGAAGCGCCGCTCGATCAGTTCGCGCAGACGCGAGTTGGTCCACGCGTCGCTCGCAAAACCATGCACGCGCGCCGGGCCCTGCAAGGCGGCCGCGATCCATTCGAGCGCCTCGCGGTCCAGCACCGATACCCGTCCGCCCACGCCCATTTTCGCGAGCTCGTCGAGCCCGCCATCGGACACGATTGCCTTGTAACGCTTCACCGTCTGCAAGGACAGATGCAGATGCTCCGCCACGGCCTGCACCGATGCCCCTTCGAGCAACATGCGCCCGGCTGTCATGCGCCGCTCGACGCTCGGCAGGGTAGTGGGCCGGGGCAACATGGCGCTCCTCGTTCGATACGCGTTTCGCGGACGCTATACGTCAGCCGCGATGCAAGGCGAGGCCTGAGCGCGTGCTCCGCTTCCTCGTCTGTCGATGCAGCTGCCAATCAGTTTCGGTTTCGGTATCGTGGCGCGCGAGGCGTCGGTAAGCGTTCATGCGTTCCCCCTGTCGAGCAAAGACTGCGGGACCTGTTCGGCGTACTTGCGGTGTACTAACGGTGTGCTGGATGTAACGATGAAGTGTTCGCGAAACGGCGGCGCTTTCAGGAAAGCCGGGTACTGGTCACCACCAATAAACGTTTTCCGCCGCGAAAGGGAACCATCGTCGAAATTTTTTAGGCTTGATTATTCGCGATGAATTGCCTATGCGCGAGGCTTCGCACGCGCCGAGCCGCGCAATTGCATGCGTGTGCGTTTCGAGTGTGCACGGCCGGTCGGCAAATGCGGGCGCGATTAACCACGCCGTCTTTGCGAAAAACCGGCGCGCGCAGAAGCGCGCGGAGCATTCCGCTTGCATGGCCTGAGGTGACAATGACGAAGGCGAAACGCCCATGCCTTACGAATCGCGCTTAATGACTACGCATAATGATGGCGTTTATTGGCCACCGTGCATGCGTATCCGAAAGGCGGGGAAACGAGGAAGGGCGTTACACGCGATAAAACTCGATATCCTGACCGGCATGTACGGCGCGCTTCAGCCATTCGGGCATGTCGCCCAGGCCGTCCCACGTGTCGCCGCTGGCGTTACGGAAAATCGGCGCTGCGCCGTCTCCGGATTGCGGCAGTGACGGCAATTGCGGCATGGCCCGAGCTGGCTTCGCCGTACCGTTGGCGCCGTTGGTCTTGGTAAAGGTAGGCGGCGGTTCGGCCGCTGGTGCGTCGGCCAATGCTTCGGCCAGCGCGCCTTCCGTAATGCCGAACTCGACCATCCGGCTGCGTAAATACGCGATGATGCTGTCTCGCTTTCTTTCGTCCACGGCTTTCCTGATTCAGCTTTTTGATTTGCGAAAGACGAACCGATGCCCCGCGCGGACCGGGGCGGCTCGATGACTAGGTTTGATATGTTTTATCCAGCGTGACGCACAGTGAAACGTGCGTCAATTAGTGTATTTACCGCAGACCGCGCTTATCCCATCACACGCGCCGCCCACACCGATTAATGTCCCCGCTGTGTCGGCTATATAACAGTAATACCGGCTTCGGACATTGGCTCGTGCGGGAATCGCCATGACGGACGCACGACTATGGTGCGCGCGGGAGGTCACGTCGGGAGGCTACGAACTGCGGGAAAGCGACACTCGAACCGCCCGGTTTCCCGAACGGCTGATGCGTCGCCTGAACGCTATTGTATGCTGCTTGCGCCAACTATTAAATTGTTTTAACGACTATGTTGTTCACCCGGCAATTCCGCACCGTGCGCGCGAATTGCCGCAATCAGTTCGGCGGGCGTAATTTCATAACGAACTTCACGATGAATACCCGGCTTGCGCTCGTCGATCTCGATCAGCAGAACAGCCTTGCCGTCGGATGCGGGTTCGAGCCGAAGCGAACGCACTTCCTGGCCGCTCGATTCATCGTATTCCGTCAGGAGCGTCATGGCGCCCGTGGCGGCGCTTTTCGGCATCGACATTCTTCCTCCCGTCTTGCGACGTATTTGTTGTTGTCTTGCCGCGCCTCCTCTCTCATGCACGAATTTCGGGCGCACGACGAAGGCAGACACGGCGGATAAGCAGATGCGAAGCGCGCACGCGCCCCGCCTGTCTCATTATTGCCTGTCAAAAGCGCGCGCGTAAAGCGTAGGGGCTTTCCCGAATGTCGTGCGGCCTTCGTCGTTGCGCCGATTCAACCGCGGGCGGCAATCGAATCGCGTACTTCCGCCGTGATCTCGAACGAGCGCAGACGCGCCCGATGATCGAAGATCTGCGCCGTGACGATCAACTCGTCGGCCTGAGTCTGCTCGATCACCGAGCGCAAACCCGCTTCGACATCCGCACGCGCGCCGACCACCGAACACGCGAGCGACCGCTCGACGCCTGCGCGCTCGCCCTCGCTCCACGCGATCTGGTCGACGGGCGGCGGCAACTGGCCGGGCGTGCCGCGCCGCAAATTGATGAACTGCTGCTGCAGCGAGGTAAATAGAAAGAGGGCTTCATCGACGGTATCGGCGGCGAAGACGTTCACGCCGACCATCGCGTGAGGCTTCTTGAGCGTCGCCGATGGCCGGAATTGCGTGCGATACACCTCCAGCGCGGTCAGCAGATAATCCGGCGCGAAATGCGACGCGAACGCGAACGGTAGCCCGAGCGCCGCCGCCAGTTGCGCGCTGAAGAGCGACGAGCCGAGCAGCCAGATGGGCACATGAAGACCGGCGCCGGGCACTGCGCGCACGCGTTGTCCCTCGACGGGATCGGCGAAAAAACGCTGCAGTTCGACGACGTCGTCGGGGAAGGAGTCGGCGCTGCCTTGCAAGTCGCGACGCAGCGCGCGAGCCGTGGTCTGGTCGGTGCCGGGCGCGCGTCCGAGGCCCAAGTCGATACGTCCCGGAAACAGCGACGCGAGCGTGCCGAACTGTTCGGCAATGATGAGCGGCGCGTGGTTCGGCAGCATGATGCCGCCCGAGCCGACGCGAATGGTCTTGGTGCCCGCCGCGATATGGCCGATCACGACCGCCGTCGCCGCGCTGGCAATGCCCGTCATGTTGTGATGCTCGGCGAGCCAGTAGCGGTTATAGCCCCAGCTTTCCGCGTGACGGGCGAGGTCGAGCGAATGCGCGAAGGCGTCGGAGGCGGTCGAGCCGAGCGGAATCGGTGAGAGGTCGAGAAGCGAGAAGGGGATCATTGCGACGTTCCGGATGCGTGGGACGGCGAGAAGCGTGGCCGTCAGCGTTCAGGCCCGGCTGGCGGACAAGCCGCGCCGGCGCCTCGCGTTTAAAAGTCGATTGTGCCGAATGTGCGGGATTCTTGCCGAAGCGATCAGGCCAGCCGCGGATAGCCTTGCGCGATGGCATCGCGTTCGAGGTCGAGAATCGGCGCGTAGTCGGCGCGCGTGGGGCGCACGAAGCCGTCGAGCCGCAGCCGTTGCGCAAGCGCGGGATGGTCGCGTACGGAATCCGCGAGCGCGGCGGCGAGCCGCTCGATGCCGTCTTGCGGAACCCGCTTCGAGGCGATGAAAGGCAGCGCGGGCGAACTCGCCGTCACGCCGATTTCCCTGACGCCTTCGGCTAGTTCCGGCACATGTTCGCGCACGTAAGCAAAGGTCACGCAGTCGATGGCGGCGACATCCGCGCTTCGGTCCGTCGCGAGCGCTTGAAGCGAAGCCAGATGCCCACCGCTTCGCTCGACCGATGCGAAGAAGCGGCCCTCGCGGGCCAGCGGCGCGACCGCGTGACGCAAGAAGTTCATGCCGCTGTTGGAGTCGTCGCTGTTGTAGATGGCTCTGAGGCCGCGACAGTCGGCGAGCGTCGTCGCCTGCGTGTGCTTTCCGGCGACGATCACGCTGCGATAGCTGCCGTTCGCGCAGCCGGGGACATCGAAATTGGGCGTGGCGACGAGTTGCACGCGGCCTTCGAGCGCGTGAACGAGCGGATAACCGCAGGTTTGCGACAAGAGCAGATCGTCGCGTTGCCAGAAAGTGGTGAGATCCGCGCCCGGATCGACGATGTCGAGCGTATCAGCGCGTTCGTCCAGCCAGTCTGTCACCCGCGCTTTCACGTCCGTCAGCAGCGCGCGCCAGTCGGCAGCCAGCGCGGGCGTGACGTTGTACATCGGAAGGGCGGTGATCCATTGCATGGGCGAGCTTTGCGAGAAGCGAGAGCGCTCTATCGTACAGGGCGGCTCGGCCGCAAGCCGATCTACGAAACCTTCGCCGAGCGCGAATCACGCGTGGACGCCGCAGCCCTGACGAGCACCGGCTGCCCGAAGCGCTTGGCCGCGCCGCGTTGCATCGCGTTCGTGCGCGTCGTGACGGCGGTATCGGCGATCCATTCCACCGGCGCGCGCGTCCCGCCCGCGAACGGATGCACCGGTGAAACCGCGCGCGCGAATGCATGCTTTTTGATCCACTCGCCGTACCCGCGCACGACGAATCCGCCATTGCTCGCGCCGTACGCTTCGCGCCGCTGCCGATACACCGCGCCCAGCGCAAACCACGGCACGCCGGGCAAGTCGTGATGCACCGAATGATAATTGTTGTTCAGAAACAGCAGTCGCCAAGGCCACGCGGCCTCGTTCAGAACGGTGCGTTCGCGGGCATCGCCTTCCGCGCGATGCTCCTGAAACGATCGCACCGAAGCCAGCGCCAGCGATGCATAGCCGACGCCGAACAGAAACGCGCGCCACGGAATGCCGCAACGGGCATCGAGCCACCATGCAAGCGCGGCAAGCGACGCTGCGTGCACGAGCCAGCTCGCGACGATCCGCCATTGACCCAGCGCGACCGCCTGCGCGGCTTCGCGCCACGAGGCGGCGATCGAGAACCATGGACCGATCAGCACGCGGCCCAAGAACGTATTGCGGGCAGCGAGAGCCGCGCGCAATACGACGCCCGCATTGGCCCACTGCTCCGGCGTGACGTAATAGCTTTCCGGGTCGCGGCCGGGCTCGGTCAGATGCGCGTCGTCGTGATGACGCAGATGCGAGTCGCGATACACCGCATACGGAAACCAAACGGCGAGCGGCGCCAGGCCGAAAAGCATGTTGACGAGCGGCCAGCGCGTGGGATGTCCATGCAGCAGTTCGTGCTGCAGCGACATGTACCAGCACGAGAGCACCGCGAGCAGCGTGAGCGTGACCGGCAAGCCGAGCGTGCGCGCATGGAGCGCCACGCCGAACCAGCCGCTGTACACCGCGACGATCACGAGCCACGTCGGCCACGCGCTGCGCCAACGCCACGTCGCGCGTTGTTTTTGGAGTTGCTCGCGTTGCGCGTCGTCGAGATAGCGGGGCATGGCGAAAGTCGGGATAAGCGAAGTGCCATCCTAGCTGCGCGCTTCGATGCGCCCAACCAATGAATCCGCCTATGTTTTCCCCGCTCAGCGAATAGGAATAGGCAAAAAGTCATATATGCGGCAGGTCACGTGATTGCCCGGTGAACGCGCCGAACGCGCGGGAGTGGCCGCGCCGATTATTGGCCGCCCATCGAAGCGCGGTATCCTTTGACCCTTTGTGGCCCCAAATCCACCGACATGTCCCGATTTCACGACAGAGACGCCAACCCGAGTCACAGCGCGGTCATCGAGACTGCCGGGCGAATGGGCGCTTTCAGTCTGCAACGCAAGTCGACGCGCATGTTTGCCGGGCTCATCGTCTTCAATGTGCTCGCGTGGCTCTGGGCGCTCGTCGCGTTCCGGCACTATCCGGTGCTGCTTGGCACGTCGCTGCTGGCGTATTCGCTCGGACTGCGCCATGCCGTGGATGCCGATCACATCGCCGCTATCGATAACGTCACGCGCAAGATGATGCAGCAGGGTAAGCGTCCGCTTGGCGTCGGCATCTTCTTTTCGCTCGGCCATTCGACGGTCGTCGTGGTGGCGAGCGCGCTCATTGCCGCGACCGCGTTCGCCGTGCAGGGCCGCTTTGCGCAGTATCGTGAGATCGGCGGGGTGATCGGGACGTCCGTCTCCGCGCTTTTTCTCTTCGCCATCGCGGCGATGAATCTGTTCGTGCTGCGCGGCGTCTGGCGCGCGTTCGGGCGCGTGCGTCGCGGCGAAGCATGGCACGACGACGACGCCGACCTGCTGATGGCGGGCGGCGGACCGATCGCGCGCATCGCCCGGCCGCTTTTCCGCCTCATCAGCCGAAGCTGGCATATGTATCCGCTCGGCTTTCTCTTCGGACTCGGTTTCGATACGGCGACCGAGATCGGCCTCATGGGTATCGCCGCCGCGGAAGCCGCGCGCGGCATGCCGGTGTGGTCGATCCTCGTGTTTCCGGTGCTTTTCACCGCGGGCATGTCGCTCATCGATACCGCCGACAGCATGCTCATGGTCGGCGCCTATGGCTGGGCTTTCATGAAGCCGATCCGCAAGCTCTACTACAACCTCACGGTCACGCTGGTGTCGGTGCTGATCGCGGTGCTGATAGGCGGCATCGAAGCGCTCGGGTTGATCGCGGACCGGTTGCAACTGAAGGGCGGACTGTGGGACGCGGTCGCCGTGCTTTCCGAACACTTCGGCGCGCTCGGTTATGCAATCGTCGGTCTCTTCGCCGCGTGCTGGCTTATCTCAGCGCTGATCTACAAGTGGCGCGGCTATGATTCGCTCGATGGCGGCATCGTCCGCTAGAAATGTCTTCAAACTGACTCGTCGGGCATTCTTTCTGCTTGAAAGCTTCGCCGCCGCTCATCCGATCCCTGCATCGAGCGGCTTTCAGGGAGAAAAACATGTCACAGCCGAAACCCGGCGCGCAGCAAGAAGAAACATCCACCGAAGCTTCTCCCAAGGAAAGTTCCGCTGGCGCACAGTCGCCCAACCTCGATAACGCCGAGCGTGAACAGGCGGCCGAGCATTCGACGCCGCATGCGCTCGTCGTTCACGAAATCGTCCGCGAAGAAGGCGAGGCGGCGATGGAGCGGACCTTCGGCGCGCTGATGTGGTCGGCGCTTGCCGCCGGCCTTTCGATGGGTTTCTCGTTTCTCGTCCAGTCGATTCTCGAAAGCTCGTTACCGGAGACGAGTTGGCGTTCGCTCGTATCGAGCTTCGGCTATACGATCGGTTTCGTGTTCGTCGTGCTCGGACGCCAGCAATTGTTCACCGAGAGCACGCTGACCGCTGTGTTGCCGGTGCTCACGCGCCGCGATATGAAGACGCTGTTCAAGACACTGCGGCTTTGGGCGATCGTGCTCGTCTTCAACCTTGTCGGCACGGCAATTTTCGCGGGCATTCTGCAGATCAAGGGCGTCTTCTCGCCGGAAGTCACCGAAGCGCTCGCCCACGTCGCCGAGATGCCGTTTTCCGCCGACTTCGGCGTGACGCTCGTGCGCGGCGTGTTTTCAGGATGGCTGATCGCGTTGATGGTCTGGCTGCTGCCGAGCGCGCGCTCGGCGCGGCTGCTGACCATTTTGATCGTGACTTATACGGTTGCTGTGAGCAAGCTGACGCACGTGATCGCGGGATCGGTGGAAGCGGCCTATGCGGTGATGATCGGTGCGGCGAGTATCGGCGATTACTTTCTGGTCTTTATGATTCCGACCGTGATCGGCAATATGCTCGGCGGGATATCGCTCGTGGCGATCGTGAATCACGCGGCCATTGCGCCGGAAATCGAGGGAACGCCGCAAGGCGAGAAGTAACGGATAGGCGGCACAGGGCGTCGAGTAACCGGCAACGCCCTGATCGCTATCCGACCACACGCCTTATTTATTGTTGCCAGCTCCCGTGCCGTAGAGACCGTTGTTGAACCCGCCCGCGCCATCGGTCTTGTGATCCTTGCCGGCGCTGGGGCCTCGCGCCGCGCCCGCCGCATCCTTCGATTGCGGCTTTTGCGATTCATGCACCGTCACGCCCGCCGGATTCGCACGCGAAGTCGAATCCGAGGCGCGACTGTCTTGCGAGTCGGAGCCGGAGCCCTGGACGATCTGCGCAAAGCCGTAAGTGCTGAACACCGTCGTGCCGATGGCAACGATAGCAGCGACCATCTTCGAGGTGCGGTGTGATGTGTTGGACATGGCGTTCCCTGTATGAATCGATGACCTTTCATTGAGCAGGAACGATGCCCGGCAGTGAGCACCGGGAACCCCTCGCGCAGCTTTCGCGCGAACGGATATGACAATAGCGCGCGCCGCAGCGCGGAATTTCGCGCCGCCCGGCGCGAGTGGCGAAAGCGGTTTTTAGGCCGCTTTCGCCCACAGCCTGTTCGTGGATTTCTTGCGGCTTCCCGGGCCGCTCGGCCCTTTGCTGCTCACGGAATCGAGCGCCGTCGAAAGCGCTTCGATGCGCTGCTTCTGCGCCGGCACGAGCGCGAATCCCGCCGATACCGCCGCAAGCCGCTCGCGCCAATAGTCGACATTGAGCGTGCCGGAAGACTGGTTGTTCATCGTGCGAAGCTGCGCGACTGCGCGCTCGATATGCTGAAGTTCGAGATCCGCCATGGCCGAGGGCAAGAGACTGCCCTTGGTCTCACTTTTCTTTTTTTTCATTTGTGGTCTTCCTCTCGGCAGGCAAGCGCGCGATGAAATCGCTCATCGTCGTGCTACGCCGTAGCCGCTTCACCCCGTACCCCGATCACCCACGCCGGCTCTGGTCGAACCGTCGTGAGCGCCCCTTACTCGTCTTTGTTTTCACGACTCGTGCGGCGACGACATCCCCATGTCAACGCCTTGCGAATTGTTGAAAAAATAGTCGCAAACGGCGAGGCGGCGCTCCGTCTGGCATCGCACATTCAAGCAGGCGCGGTGCGGCGCTATGTGCGCTGCGCCGCGCAAAGGGCTGATGAGATTCGGAAGGATGCGGGACTACCCGCGAAGACGAAACTGCTACTCGGACGCGCGCTTGCCGCTGCGGCCGATCTGCGCTTCGAGCGCCTCGTCGAGCTTGCTGACCTTGCGCGGCTTGCCGGGCTCGCGCGCGTTGACGAAGGCGACGAAATCGTCCATTGGCATTGGCTCGGAGATCTTGCGCGAGCCTTCCGCCGATCGTTCGATTAGATAGAAGTAGCCGCCGGGCATGGAGACGGCCGCATAGTGCGCGTTGCCGCTACGCGTTTTAAGCCGTTCGACGGCGTTGATGGCTTTGGTCGAGCGCATTTGAACTCAGGGCGCGCACTTTTTGCCAGCGCCTTCGATCCAAAGATTCGATGCGTGGCGCTCGCCGGGATAAAAGCGGTACGTGGTTTCGCCGTTGTCGTAGCGGACCTTGACGACGTTAGAATCGCCGAATTCGAGCATGGTGCCCTGCGGGATTGGCGTCGACTTGTATTTGGTGTCGTGCTTCTTTGCTTCGTCGGTGATGCACTGGACGATTTCGCCGACCCGGTTATCCGTGGATGCGGCTTCGACTTCGGGTTGCCCGGCATCGGCGTTATGAAAACGGCCGCACGCGGTAATGAGCAAAGGCAGCGCTAGCGCCGCGAAAAATTTCTTCATGAGTCTCCCGAATGACCGTTGTTCTCTGCGAACCCGCATTAGAGCACAGGGCCTTTACAGTTCGATAAGGCGGCCATGCGGCAAGGTTCGCGCTCGATGAATGGGCAGCAAAGTGCGCGCCCGCTCAAGCATCCGGCGGCACGCCCAGCAATGGCAACGTCGCGCCGACGATGCCCGAGAACACCGGCCCCGCTACTGTCCCGCCGTAATACGTCGTGCCCGACGGCTCATCGATCATTACCGCGACGATCACGCGTGGATCGCTCATCGGCGCGATGCCGACGAACGACGCGCGATACTTGTTCGCCGCATACGACCGCCCGATCTGCTTCCTCGCCGTGCCGGTCTTGCCGCCCACGCGATAGCCTTCGACCGCGGCGGCGCGGCCGGTGCCGTTCGGGCCCATCGCCATTTCCAGCATGTTGCGCACGGCCTTCGCGGTGGCGGGCTTCGTGACCTGCAACGGGTCGCGGCGCGTTTCGCCCTGAATAAGCGTGGCTGCGTGAAAGCGCCCGTCGCCAGCATAGGCCGTATAGATCTGCGCAATCTGCACGAGCGACAGCGACATGCCGTAGCCATAAGCCATGGTCGCCTGCTCGATCGGCTTCCAGCGCTCGGGCGCGCGCAACCTGCCGACCGCCGCGCCCGGAAAAGTCAGCTCCGGCGCGCGGCCGATGCCGTAATCGCGGTACTTGTCCCAGATGGTCTGCGCGGGAATCTGCAGCGCGAGCTTCGTGAGCGCGACGTTGCTCGACATCTGCACCGCCTCCGACACGGTGATGACGCCGTGATTCGACGTATCGTGGATCACGTTCGGGCCGATCTTGAGCGTGCCGGGCGACGTATCGATGCGCGTCTCCGGCCGCGTCTTGCCGAGGTCGATGGACAACGCGGCGACCAGCGGCTTGATGGTGGAGCCGGGCTCGAAGGTATCGGTGAGCGCGCGATTGCGCAGTTGCTCTCCGGTCAAATGGCTGCGGTCGTTCGGATCGAAGGTCGGATAGTTGGCGAGCGCGAGCACTTCGCCGGTCTTGGCGTCGAGCACGACGACACTGCCCGCGCGCGCCCGATGCTTCGCAATCGCCGCCTTCAGATGCGTATGCGCAAGCTGCTGAATGCGCCGGTCGATGGTGAGCGCAATGGTCTCGCCGTTTTGCGGCAAGTCGGGCTCGCCGATCTGCGAGATCACGCGCCCGAGCCGGTCGCGAATCACTTCGCGCTGACCCGCTTCGCCTGTCAGACGCGCGTTCGCCGCGAGTTCGACGCCTTCCTGACCGTTGTCCTCGTTGTCGGTGAAGCCGACGATATGCGCCGCCGATTCGCCTTCCGGATAAAAGCGCTTGGTGTCCGGCACGAGCGTGATGCCCGCGCGCCCAATCTGCGCGATCTTCTCCGCTGTCTCGGCCTCCACTTGCCGCCTGAGCAATACAAAGCTGCGGCCGGTTTCGACGCGTCTTTGCAAATCGCGCGCGGGCATGCCGAGCAGTTGGGCGATGTCGTCGCCGCGCGTGCCGTCGAAGAGTTTCGGGCTTGCCCAGACTTCATACGTCGACAGGCTGACGGCGAGCATGGCGCCGTGACGGTCCACTATCTTGCCGCGCGTCGCCTGCAAGGAGAGCGTGCGCTGATAGCGCTTCTGACCTTCGCCGATATAGAACTCGCGGTCGACCACCTGCACCCACGCCGCTCGTCCGGCGAGCGCGAAAAAAGCCGCGGCAAGGCCGATCACCACGAGTTGCGAACGCCACGCGGGCAACTGCCGCGCGAGCATCGTACTGCGATGATGAGTCTGAAAATCGCTGCCGCCGCGCGTCTTTTTCTTGAGCATCGTGGTCTCGTGCGTGTGCTGGGAGTGGGATCGGCGTTGCGCTCGCTGCGTTACGGAAGCCGCGCGAGCGCGCCATCGAGATCGGCGGCGTCCGGCAGACGAATGGCGAACTCGTCCGACAGCACACGCCTTAGTTCTTCTATCGTCTTCAGTTCGCGATGACTCGTGCCTTCGCGGTCGTCGTGCACGCTCAGGCGCCGGTTGAAAAGCCCGTAACGCTTGCCGGGCGCAAGACGTGCCGCGAGCAGGTTGTTCACGAAGACGGAACTCGGGTAAGTCGACACGAAATGGTTCGACATCTCGTAGTCGACGTCGTATTGCGGATCGAGGTCGAAGCGATAGACCGGCTTCCAGTCGCCGTCGATATAGGCGTTCAGGATGTAGCCCGGCAGCATGGTTCCGGTTTCGATGCCGTCGAGCCGGAACGCGCCATGAGGCGTGATCTGTTCAAGCCCGGACTTGAGCGCGAGCGGCGCGGAGAGCGTCATGCCGCCGAAACCGACATCCGTGAGGAAGGGACCTTCGTCGAGATCGACGATCAGCAGCATGTGGGCACGCGGCGGCATGGCGGGATCGTCGCGGCCCCACAGCACACGTCCCGCGTAACCTCGCGCGCGAAAACCGAGCGCTTCTAGTACCCTGCGGAACAGCAGATTGTGTTCGTAACAATAGCCGCCGCGCGCATTGGTCACGAGCTTGCGCTGAACCGAGGCAAGATCTAGGCGAACGGGACGGCCGAGCAGGACATCGAGATTTTCGAACGGGATGGCTTGCGGGTGCAGCGCATGCAAGGCGCGCAGTGTTTCGAGCGTGGCCGCCGTATGCTGCGTTTGCTCGTAGCCGATGCGTTTGTAATAGGCGGGCAGGTCGATCTTGGTATCGTCGGCATTCATGTGAGGTCCGTGTCGCATTGATGGTTGATGATGACGCATGCCCCGCACCGCCCGTACCCACGCCGCTGGCGCGCATATTTTACGACACGTAAGGTTGCTAATTACAAAAGCCATACGTCTTTATTGCTTCTACCGCAAAGCACTGCAAGCTTTTGAACTGTGCCGCGTCGCTCGGGGTCTGTCCTGAGTACTGCACAAAACGATCAAGGGGCGAACGAGTCATGCCGAACGAGAACAACGAAGCACAGCAATCGAACCCAACGCAATTGAGCGGGCAAAAGCCGGAACAGGCCACGCCGCTTGCCGGCAAGCATCCCGCGCCGCCTTGCACGCTGGTCATCTTCGGCGCGGGCGGCGATCTCACCAAGCGGCTCCTGATGCCCGCGCTCTACAACCTCGCATCGGATGGCCTGCTCGACGACGGCATGCAGATCATCGGCGTCAATCACGGCGAGCGCGAAACCGCCGACTGGCGCGATGAGCTGACGCAGTCGCTACGCAAGTTCGCCGCCGACAAAGCGAGCACGTTCCACACGTCGCAACTCAACGAAAAAGCGTGGAGCTGGGTCACCGAGCGGCTCGAATACTTCGCGGGCGAATTCACCGAAGACGAAACCTTCGAGCGCCTCAAAAGCCGGCTCGCAAAGGCCAAGGGCGGCAACGTCGTGTTCTATCTGGCGGTGAGCTCGCGGTTCTTCGGGCCTATCGTCGAGCATCTCGGCAGCGCGGGCCTGCTGGAAGAGAAGGACGGCAACTTCCGCCGCCTCGTCATCGAGAAGCCGTTCGGTACCGACCTGGCCACGGCGCAGGAGCTCAATCGCTGCATTCTTTCGTATGCGTCGGAGTCGCAGGTTTATCGCATCGACCATTTTCTCGGCAAGGACACGGTGCAGAGCATTCTCGCCGTGCGCTTCGCCAACGCCATGTTCGAGCCGATGTGGCGGCGCGAGTACATCGATCACGTGCAGATCACGGCGGCGGAAACCATCGGCGTGGAAGGGCGCGGCAGCTTCTACGAACAGACCGGCGCATTTCGCGACATGCTGCCGAACCATCTGTTCCAGTTGCTCGGCATGGTGGCAATGGAGCCGCCCAATTCCTTCGACGCCGAAACCGTGCGCGACAAGAAAGCCGAGGTGTTCGATGCAATCGTGCCGCTGCATCCTAAAGACGTCGTATTCGGCCAGTACGAGGCCGGTCCTGCGGGCAAGGGTTACAAGGAAGAAGACGGCGTCGCGAAAGACAGCCGCACCGAAACCTATGCCGCGGCGCGCGTCTATGTGGACAACTGGCGCTGGGCGGGCGTGCCGTTTTACTTGCGCACTGGCAAGCGTTTGACCGAGCGCCGCACGGAGATTTCGATCTATCTCAAGGCCGTGCCGTTTCGCCTGTTCCGCGACACGCCCGTCGATGAACTCACGCCCAACGTCTTCACGCTGCGTATCGATCCGGCGCACGGCACGAGTTTCGACTTCAACGTGAAGGTGCCGGGACCGATCATGCAGATCGGCGCGGTGCGCTCGGCGTTCAATTACGGCGATTTCTTCGCGGAGCGCGCCAACGTCGGTTACGAAACGCTGCTCTACGACTGCATGCTCGGCGACGAGACGCTGTTTCAGCGCGCGGACAGCATCGAGACGGCATGGGCCGCGGTGGACGACGTACTGCATCCGCATGACGGCGAGGTCGAGGTGCACGGGTATCCGGCCGGTAGCGCGGGGCCCGAGGCATCCGACAAGCTGCTCGCAGCCGATGGCCGCGCGTGGCGCTCGCTTACCGACACCATCAAGAAAACCGACTGATCAAGGGGACGAAAAGCGTGAGCACGACATCCGTAGCGAAAAAAACCAAGAGCCGCACGACCATCGACAAAGGCGCCGCGCGCGCCGAGCGCATTCTCGCCATCGACGTGGGCGGCACGGGCTTGAAAGCCGCGATCATCTCGGAAGAAGGCGAGATGAAGAGCGATCGCCTGCGCGTGGCAACGCCGCATCCGGCGACGCCCGAAGTGCTCGTCGATACGCTCATCAAGCTGGTCGAGCCGCTCGTTGCCGAACCGCCGACGCATATTTCCATCGGCTTTCCGGGCGTGGTGCGCAACAACGTCGTCCTGACCGCGCCCAATCTCGGCAATGAATACTGGAACGGCATCCCGCTCGCGGATTTGATCTCGCAGCGCGTCGGCGGCGTGCCCGTGCGCATGATCAACGATGCCGAAATGCAGGGGCTCGCGGCTATCGAAGGGCGCGGCCTGGAGTTCGTGCTGACGCTTGGCACCGGCGCCGGCACCGCGCTCTTTCGCGACGGCGAACTCATGCCGCATCTGGAACTCGCGCATCATCCGGTGTCGAAGAAGGGCGACGCGTATGACCAATACATCGGCGCGGCGGCGCGCGAGAAGGCGGGCAATAAACGCTGGAACAAGCGCGTACAGAAGGTCATCGGCATTCTGTCGTCGCTCGTGAATTACGACAAGCTGTGGATTGGCGGCGGCAATGCCGCGAATCTGAAGTTCGAGTTACCGCCGAACGTGGCGGTGGTGTCGAACGCGGCGGGCATCGAAGGCGGCGCGAAGCTCTGGCATCCGCGTTCCGTGCGGGAAACGCGTCAGTTGCCGCATTTCAATACGCAGCACGCGGAGAAGGAAAAGGGAGCGCAAGCATGAGCGCCGCCGATATCCGCTACGGCCTCCATAGCGCAACCGGCGACGGCGCCGCCGCGTTCGAGGCGCTCGCCAAGGTCGAACTCGTCGTCACCGATTGCGACGGCACGCTGCTCTACACCGACAAGACGCTCGGCGACAAAGCCGTCGACGCCGTGCGGCGCCTGCGCGAAGCGGGCGTGCAGTTCACGGTGGCGAGCAGCCGGCCGGGCAAGGGCATGCGTCATATCGTGAAGACGCTCGGCGTGGATTTGCCGTTTGGGTCCTACAACGGCGGCAGTCTGGTTCAGCCGGGAACGTGGGAAACGTTCGCCGCGCACAAACTGCCGCGCGATGCCGTGCAGACCGCGCTGGACACGCTTGCCGAAACGGGCGTGGATGCCTGGGTGTTCATCGACGATAACTGGTACTTGACCAATCCCGATGGCGAATACGTGCCGCTCGAAACGCGCACCGTGGGCTACGAAGGCGTGCGCGTACAGCGCTTCGACGAACTCGATCTGTCGGCGGTGGACAAGATCGTCGGTTCGACTTCGAATGCAATGCTGATCGAAAAGGTCGAGAAACAGTTGGAGGAGCGGCTGAAGGATCGCGCACACGCGGCGCGTTCGCAAACCTATTACCTCGATGTCACGAGCCTCGAAGCCAATAAGGGCGACGCCGTGCGCGAGCTGGCGAAGCGCGCGAATGTGCCGCTGGATCGTGTGGCCGTGCTCGGCGACATGGGCAACGATGTCGCCATGTTCGAGATCGCGGGTGTGTCAATTGCCATGGGACAAGCGTCGGAGGCCGTGCAACGGCGCGCGAGCCTGGTTTCGGCAAGCAATGACGAAGACGGTTTCGCTATCGGCCTCGACGCCATATTGGCGATGCGGGCCGCTCGATAGCTCGATTAAGCGAAACGTACAGACATCGACGCGTGGCGCAGCCGTGGCGGTTTGCCCAACCGGGCTGGCTAGCGGCCGCGTCGAAGTTGTGAAGATCCGCTCAAGGTAATGCACGCGTTTGCCGCGGATCGGGCGGGCGCGTTCCTGATCAAACCGTTACCGCATGTACGACGTTGCCGCTTAACGACGGCGCATCGGCGCACGCGGGCCGCCGCTGCCTGCGCGTTCGTCCTTGTGCCGGAAGTTGATACGGCCCTTGGTCAGGTCGTACACCGACAATTCCAGCGTCACGCGGTCGCCCGCGAGAATACGAATGTGGTTCTTGCGCATGCGGCCCGAGGCGTATGCGCCCACGACGACGCCATTGTCCAGCGTCACGCGGTAGCGACTGTCGGGAAGCACTTCATCAACGATACCGTCGAGTTCGAGTAGTTCTTCTTTCGCCATATGGAGCTCCTGTTGAAGTAGTAATCATGGGTGCCGCGCCGTTGCCACAGTGCCTCGCCGCGGAAGTCGCCAAAAAGGCGGGCGGCGCTGCACGGGCGTGGTCGCTGCAGGGCGGCGTGCATCGCAAACAAAGCGCGAAAGCGGTGCCCGACGCGCCCCTGACAATGAGCGCGCCGCGTCTCAATTCAGGCCCGAGAGCTTGACGGACAGAGGCCGGAACGACATGGCGGCTCGGAAGTGAGCGCCTGGCCGGCATGACCGGGACGGCGACATCGGCGTGGCCAAGGCCGTGCAGGACCTTGAATTTTTGCCGACGTGCGGTTGGTGCGGTACAGGTGAAGCTTAGAGTGAACGTGTCGAATGCGCGCTGGCAACAGTCTGGAGGAGATATGAGGCCGTTTCGCGTCAATTCAAGCTACCAGCTCAGAACCGGTGAGCCTGCCGACAGACCCTGAAGCGCCTCGCGCCGACATGTTCTGTTAGACAAATGAAATCGCGCTTTGGTTCCGTTTTGGCGCCAGGCGCGAGCTCCGCAAGACAGCATTATAGCCAACCTGCCTTCTTGAAGCGCCAATATAGTACTAAATCCACCGCTAGCATGACAGCAAGACACGCAGGATAGCCGTAAGCCCAGTCCAGCTCAGGTATGCGATGGAAGTTCATCCCATAGATGCCGGCGATCATGGTCGGTACGGCAAAGAGCGCGGCGAACGAACCGAGACGCTTGGTCACTTCGCTTTCCGAGAGTGCGATCAGGCCGAGATTCACCTGTATCGCGGTAACGATCATTTCGCGACGTCCTTCGATGGTCTTCACGATTCGCAGCAAGTGATCGTACACATCGCGGAAATATTCTTGCATGCCCGCGCACACCCCCGGCGAGCGTCCGCCATACAGTTTGCTGACTGCTTCGAGCAACGGCGCCGTGTGATGTTGCAAGATCGTCATGCGGCGCTTGAGCGAATAGAGATCTTCGATGATCTCGCGCGAAGCCGTCGAGCCGTTCTGTTCGAAGATGCGCTCCTCGACTTCATCGAGTTCCGAGCCGAGCGATTCCAGCACGGGAAAGTAACGATCGACCACCGCGTCGAGCAGCGCGTACATCACGAACGCCGGACCGTGCTTGAGCAAATGCGGCTCGCGCTCGCAGCGCTTTCTGACTTCCTGAAAGCCTTGCGTTGTCCGGTTACGCACCGAGAGCACATAGTTCTTGCCGACGAATACGTTCATCTCGCCAACGAGCACTTCGCCTTCTTCATCGAACTCGACAGTGTGGAACACGGCGAATAGCGAATCGCCGTATTCCTCGATCTTCGGACGTTGATGCCCGTTTTGCGCGTCTTCAACCGCGAGTTCGTGCAAGCCGAACTGATGCGTCATGTGGGCGAGTTCGCCGGGACCAGGTTCCTTCAATGCAACCCAGATGAAAGAATCGGGCAGATCGCGATAAGCGTTGATATCGTCGATATGCACGTCCGCGAGCTTCCGGCCGTTTTGATAAGCCGCGCAATTGACCAGCATGGGGCGCCCTTGTTGTGTCGATGTCACGGGCCACGCGTCGATGGGCGCTCGGGCCGCGTCATGTACGAGCGACATGCGAGGGCGCGAGCGCGTGGCCTCTTCATCTCCCGAATCTTAGCGGAAATGCCTCGCCTTGCATGCTCGCTGTTTCCCTTGCTGCAAGAACGCGACGCCTTATTTCGCCGAGTAATCGAGCACGGGAATGGGTTCGGGCGCGGGCAGCGTGGCGACGAGGCCGCCTTGCATCGAATCGAGCCGAGTCAGCTTGCCTTCTACGGTGGCGCCGACATCCATGCGCAACTTTTGATAGTAGATGTTGCCGTGCACGTGAGCGTTGGACTGAAGCTCGACGAAATTCGCGACGGTGACGTCGCCGACCACGCGTCCGTTGATGATCACATCGTGCGCGACGACGTTGCCGTGAATCGCGCCCTGATCGCTCACGACGAGCAGCGACTCGTCGCCCATGCGGCCCGTCACGTTGCCAGTGACCTGACCGTCCATGCGCAGGCCCTCGCTGAATTCGAGGTCGCCCGAGATATGAACGTTATGCGCGATGAGCGTGGCAAGCTTGGCTTGCTTCACGCCTTGAGTGTCTTTCTTCGATGAAAACATATCGAGTCCTTGCAATGCTGTTTGGATGTGACGAGCGACGCCGGCGGCGCGGCGAGAAGCGCATCAACGCTGTTTCTTGAGGAAGGCGAGATCGGTCTGCAATTTCTCGATCTGCGCGGTGGCCTGCGCCGCGCGTTGTTCGAGCGCCGTGCGCGTCGCGGCTTCCTGTTCGAGCGCGAATTGCGCATGCTGAAGTTGATCGCGCAACGTCTGTTCAGGGGCGGGCGGCGCGCACAGCACGTCGAGCTTGCGCGCCTGTTCGTGCGAAGTCTTGAGCGAATAGCCGGCAGCGCCGAGCGCGGCGATGGCGCAGACCGCGGCGATGACGCCCGGTACGAACGCGAGACTGCGCTTGGGCGTGAGCGAGTAGGTGTGGCGCGCGAGTTGCATCGACGCCCGTTTGGAATCAGCCTTGCGCATGAGCGATGCCCCTGAAAAGCATGAGATAGGGCTTCGGATTGATCTGCGCGCCATCGAGGATCACCTCGAAGTGCAGATGCGGTCCGGTCGAACGCCCCGTGGAACCGACTTCGGCGATCTCTTGTCCCGGCATCACGTAGTCGCCCTGATGCACGAGCAGTTTCGATGCATGGCCGTAACGCGTGACGACGCCGTTGCTGTGACGGATATCCACCGCATTGCCATAGCCGGAATGCTCGCCGGCCTGGACCACGCGACCGCCCGCACTCGCGAGAATGGGTGTGCCCGTGGGCGCGACCAGATCCATGCCGGGATGGAAACTGAGCCTGCCGGTGAACGGGTCGAAGCGATTGCCGTAAGGCGAGCCGAAGTGCGAGCCCGGCGCGGGATCGCGGCCGGGGTAGGCCATGTAGGCGGCGTAGTGTGCAAAGGTCTTGTCCTGGAGCAGCGAGAGTTTGTCGCCGATACAGTCGATGATCTGCTCGGCGCGCTTCATGCGCTGCCGGGGCGAGCCGGTCGCGCTGCTGTTCGTATCGCAAAGATGCGGTGGCAGTTCGGGGCCGCCCGCGCCATCGAGTGCGGGGCCGCCTTCGTCGCTATCGGGCAGCGGGGGGACGTCGTGGACACCGGGTGCTCCGCCCTCGCCGCCGTTCGCGGCCTTGAGGTGAGCGTCGAAATCGTGCAGTTCGCCGACTTGCGCGGCAAGACTTTCCACGCGCGGCGCGAGTTCGATCAGCGAGGCATTGAGACGGCCGAGTTGTTCGATCTCGTAGGAATTGCGCGAGACGAGCGCGTGTTCCTCGCCGAGATGACTGCGCCCGAAGATCGTGCCGATGGCAATGCCGAGCGCGAGCGCCGCGATGAGCAGCGCGATCAGCGCGACGACGGCGATTGCACGCGCGGTACGCGCTTCGACGAAGCGAATGCGCTTGCTCGATACCGATCGCCGTGACCAGATGACGAAAGCCATTAGCGAGACGCGCGAGCAGAACGGGCGTCGTGAGCCCGTGCGGATTGAAGCAGGATGAAACTAGGCGAAAGCATGAGGATAGGAGGATCGCGGCGCGGATCGAACATGGAAACCGGCCGGCGATTATGCCGCACGAATGCGCGTATTTGAGGTCTCGAATCAAAATGCTACGAATTCCGCTTTTTGGCCTTATTTATCTCGGAAGTAATCAGGATGCCTTGACGTCGACCCACGTCATGTTCGAGTCGCTGCCCATGAGAAACGCGCGGTTGGCGTCCGCTGCTTCGCGCAAGTAATCCCACACTGTCGTGATGCGTCTGAGCTTGCGCAAGTCCTCGCGGCAAGAAAGATAGAACGCCCGCGTCACTTCGACTTGCTCCGGCAACACCGCCACGAGTCGCGCATCCGGCGCGGCCATGAAGCACGGCAGAATGGCGAGCGCGCGGCCCTGCAACGCGGCGAAGTACTGCCCGATCACGCTCGTGCTGCGAAAGCGCGAAACCGCGCCCGGCACCGCGCGCTCCAGATAGAGCAGCTCGTAGCTGAAGGCGAGATCGTCGATATAACTCGCGAAACGATGACGCGGCAGATCGTCCTTCGTCTGAATGCGCGGATGCGCGTCGAGATATTCGGCGGTGGCGTAGAGCTTGAGCCGGTAGTCGCAGAGCTTCGTGTAGACGTACTGGCCTTGCTCCGGGCGTTCGAGCGTGACGGCGATATCCGCTTCGCGTTTCGAGAGACTCACGAAATGCGGCACGGGCAGCAGATCGATGGAGATGTTCGGATGCGCATCTTGAAAGCGCGCGAGTTGCGGCGCGAGGAAGAAGCAGCCGAAACCTTCCGTCGAGCCGACACGCACGTGGCCGGACAGCGCGTGGCCCGTGTTGGCGATCTGCTCGGTGGCGGACTGTACCGTGGTCTCGATCGAATCGACGAAACCGAGCAGATGTTGTCCCTCCGCCGTGAGGACGAAACCGCCACTGCGCGATTTATCGAAGAGCAGCGCGCCGAGTGCGTCTTCCAGCACGCGAATACGCCGCGCGACCGTCGTGTAATCCACGCCCAGCCGCTTGGCGGCGTGGCTCGCGCGCTGCGTGCGGGCAACTTCGAGAAAATAGCGCAGGTCGTCCCAGTTGAGTTTGCTTAGATCGAAGTTCGTGTGTTTTTGCATATCGATCGGGTGTTTTTATGGCGCGTCGATGGACTTTTGCATAACTATACTCAAGGGTACGAGTGCGCTGCATGACGGCGCGCCGATAACGATTCCGGAGACGACATGCTCATTCCCTTGCCGCTGGCCTTCTGGCGCGTCCCGTCGCTTCCGTTCGTCCTTTCTGCATGACATTCCAACAAGGAGACATTCGTGAATATTGCTGCTGAACATCCGGCTCAAGGCGCGGCTCGCGCAGACACGTCGACTCGCACGGCCAAATTGCTGATCGACGGCAAGTTCATCGACTCGAAGACTGCGGATTGGCGCGATATCGTCAATCCGGCGACGCAGGAAGTCGTCGGCCGCGTGCCATTCGCGACCAAGGAAGAAGTCGATGCCGCCGTCACTGCCGCGCACAAGGCGTTTCAGACCTGGCGCACCACACCGCTCGGCGTGCGCATGCGCCTCATGCTGCGCTTTCAGGATTTGGTGCGGCAGAACCTGAAACGCGTGGCGCAGACGCTGACCGCCGAGCAAGGCAAGACGCTGGCCGATGCCGAAGGCGATATCTTCCGCGGCCTCGAAGTCGTCGAACATGCGTGTTCCATCAGTACGCTGCAACAGGGCGAGTTTTCGGAGAACGTCGCGGGCGGCGTGGATACCTACACGCTGCGCCAGCCGATTGGCGTCTGCGCGGGCATCACGCCTTTCAACTTTCCGGCCATGATCCCGCTCTGGATGTTCCCGATGGCGATCGTCTGCGGCAACACTTTCGTGCTGAAGCCGTCGGAACAAGATCCGCTTTCGATCATGGAACTGGTCGAACTCGCGGTCGAAGCGGGCATTCCGGCGGGCGTGCTCAACGTCGTGCACGGCGGCAAGGAAGTGGTGGATGCCATCTGCACTCATCCGCTAATCCGCGCGATTTCCTTCGTCGGCTCGACGGCGGTCGGCACGCACGTGTACAACCTCGCAAGCCAGCACGGCAAGCGGGTCCAGTCGATGATGGGCGCCAAGAATCACGCCGTCGTCCTGCCCGACGCCAACAAGGAGCAGACGCTCAACGCGCTCGCGGGCGCGGGCTTCGGCGCGGCGGGACAACGCTGCATGGCGACCTCGGTCGCGGTGTTCGTGGGCGCGGCCAAGGACTGGGTGCCGGAACTCGTCGAACGCGCGCGCTCGCTCAAAGTCAACGGCGGCACGGAGCCGAATACGGATGTCGGGCCGGTTGTATCGAAGGCAGCGAAGGAACGCATTCTCGGGCTGATCGGCCAAGGCGTGGAAGAGGGCGCGACGCTCGCGCTCGACGGACGCGACGTGTCGATCGAAGGCTACGAGAGCGGTAACTTCATCGCGCCGACCATTTTCACGGGCGTCACCACCGAGATGACCATCTATAAGCAGGAGATATTCGGGCCGGTGCTATGCGTGCTGGAAGCGGCGACGCTCGAAGACGCGATCGAACTCGTGAACCGCAATCCGATGGGCAACGGCGTCGGCCTCTTCACGCAAAGCGGCGCGGCGGCGCGCAAGTTCCAGAGCGAGATCGATATCGGTCAGGTCGGCATCAACATTCCGATTCCGGTGCCGGTGCCCGCGTTCAGCTTCACGGGATCGCGCGGTTCGAAGCTCGGCGATCTCGGTCCGTACGGCAAGCAGGTCGTGCAGTTCTATACGCAGACTAAAACCGTGACCGCGCGCTGGTTCGACGACGCCACAGTCAACGACGGCGTCAACACGACCATCGCGTTGCGTTAAACAGGAGACAGCGATGCATATCGGCTTTATCGGACTCGGGCACATGGGTGGCCCGATGGCGGCGAATCTCCTCAAGGCCGGTCACGCGGTGACGGCGTTCGATCTTTCCGCGCCCGCGCTCGATGCGGCGAAAGCGGCGGGCGCGACGCTCGCCGCGCGCCCGAGCGACGCGGTGCGGGACGCGGAAGTGGTCATCACCATGCTGCCCGCCGCCGCGCACGTGAAGGCGGTCTATCTCGGCGATGACGGCGTGCTTGCGGGCGTCAAGGCAGGCGTTCCGCTCGTGGACAGCAGCACGATCGACCCGGCGACCGCGAAGTTCATCGGCGCGGCGGCGGCGAAGCACGGCAATCCGTTCGCGGACGCGCCGGTGTCCGGCGGCGTGGTCGGCGCGCAGGCCGGCACCCTCACCTTCATGGTCGGCGCGGAAGAAGCGCTTTTCGAAACCTTGCGTCCCGTGTTGGCGGACATGGGTAAAAACATGGTGCGTTGCGGTGAAACCGGAACGGGCCAGATTGCGAAGATCTGCAATAACCTGCTGCTTGGTATTTCGATGATCGGCGTAGCCGAAGCAATGAAACTCGGAGAAACGCTCGGTATCGATCCTTCAAAACTGGCGAGTATCGTCAATACATCGACGGGGCGTTGCTGGAGTTCGGATACGTGTAATCCCCATCCGGGGATTGTCGAAACCGCGCCGGCTTCGCGCGGATATAGCGGGGGCTTCGGCGCGGATCTCATGCTCAAAGATCTCGGCCTCGCCGTCGATGCCGCGCGCGGCGCAAAACAGCCTGTCTTCATGGGCGCTCTGGCACAACAGTTGTATCAGTCGATGAGCCAGCAGGGATTAGGCGGACTCGACTTTTCGGGCATTATAAAGTTATACGGAAAACCCAGGAGCGGTAACGCAGATTAAGCAATAGGTTGATTAGGCACGCACGTGCGTGCCTAATTCGTCTTAACGTAATAATCGCTTTATTAAGCTGCACTGCACCATGTCGCTTTGAACCCCTTACTGGGTGGAATCATCGGGATAACGATGATTCGCTTTCTCGAAAATTGTCCTATTCTGAAAGCACGACGCCCTTGTACTGTTAAAACACGGCTGCAATGGCGTTACTGGATGCAGGCGATTAGCCCGGCCTGTCGGGCGCTCAGACGAGGAGTACGCGATGCAAGTAACACGACACTTAAATATGGAATTGCGGCACGCCACGCTGCCGACTTATGTAGCCAGCTACTTTTTCCCGTTGCTATTATTGGCATACGAAATCTGGCGAGTAGGGTCTTACGTTGCGGTCAACGGCTTTAATTTCATGAATTTCAACGCGATGGGTTATGAGTTCGCGTTGATGATCGCCGTGTTCGCCATGCAGGTCATCGTTGAAATTGCTTTCCTGGCGGGCGCGGTGTTGACGAAGCATAAGGACGTGGGGCATCGCCTTGCGAATTTGTCGCTGGGCCTGTTCTGTTCGCTCGTCGTCCTCGGATTTGACCTTGCACTGCAATATGGTTTGAGCCAAAGCTAAATCACGCGTTCTTGCTCTGAGTCAAAAGGGGCCGGCTGCTTTTGCAGCCGGCCTTTCTCGTTTCAGGCGTTCAATAACCTGCGGCGCTGGGCAATCCCGGTGGCGTCTCCGAGCGTTCTTCATAGCACTTTCTATTCGCATCTTTTAACGCGGTGCGCAATCCTTCTTCGACAACCGGGTGATAGAAAGGCAGCTTCAGCGTTTCGTCCAGCGTCAAGTCGAGTTGCAATGCCCAGGCGAGTAAATGCCCGAGATGTTCCATCGCCGGGCCGCAGCCTTGCGCGCCGCGCAGCTTGCCGGTTTTGGCATCGGCGTAGATATGGAGAAGGCCGCGATTCTGCCGCATCACACGACTGCGTCCTTGCGTCTCGAACGATACTTCGCCCGTCACCGTCATCTGCTTGTCGAGATCGTCGTAGGCTGCGCCGACGATCGCCACCTGCGGCTCGCAGAACACGATGGAAAAGGGCACCTTGCGCTTGACCGGCTTCACGTCCGGGAAGCGCGCGGCATTGTCGCCTGCGAGCTTGCCTTCGTCGGCGGCATCCTGTAGCCAGGGACGGGTGCCGTCGCAATCGCCTGCAATGAAAATCGCGCTCTTGCCGCATTGCATGGTGTTTTCGTCGAAGAGCGGAGCGCCCTTGTCGTTCAGCTCGATGCCCGTTTTGCCGAGGTCGAGCGGCTTTAGATTCGGCGCGCGTCCGGTCGCGGCGAGCACGAGATCGAAGCGCTCGATGCGCTCGTCGCCTTGGGGCGTCTTGAAGCGCAGCGTCGGTTGCCCGTCCATAAGCGACATTTCGTCGATCTTCGCATCCGCATCCAGATAGAACTCGTCGGCGAGCGCGGCGGCGAGCGCATCGCGCACGGGCGTGTCGCTGATCGCGCCGACGCCGCCGCCTTTCGCGAACATGAATATTTCGACGCCCAGCCGCGACAGCGCCTGTCCGAGTTCCAGCGCGATAGGTCCCGCGCCGAAGATGGCCATGCGCTTTGGGAACGTGTGCAGTTCGAACAGATCGTCGCTCGTGATGAGTTTGTCCTCGAAAACTTTCAACTCGTCGGGAATCACGGGCGCCGCGCCCGTCGCGATCACGATAGTTTTCGCCTCGATGCGCGTCTCGTCGCTGACGACGAGCGTCGTCGGCCCGTCGAAGCGGGCGTGGCCGCGCAGGATCGACCCGTCGGGAAACGGCTTCGTTTCCTCGATCACGCTATTCACGAAGTGATCGCGCTCGTGCCGCACATAGTCGAGCACGTGCGCGAAATTGGCATCGAGCGCATGCGTGCCTTCGATACCGCGCGGAGCCAGCGCGTGCGCGTCGTGCAGGCCATTCGCGGCGGCGAGCAAGAGCTTCGACGGCATGCAGCCGATGCGCGCGCACGTCGTTCCCAGTTCGCCGCTTTCGATCGCGACGGCCTTCGCGCCAGCCTCGCTTGCCGCGCGAAACGCGGCGAGACCGGCCGTGCCCGCCCCGATCACGGCGACGTCTACTGTGATTGTCTTCATCGTATGTCCCGTTGGTTATGTGGTTGCGGCCCGCTGGCCTTCGTTTGTTGTCGGGACGAACAGATCATCCGTTGTCGGCGAAACCGGGGTAAAGCGTCATGCCGCCGTCGACGCAGAGCGTCGTGCCGATGACGTAATCGCTGTCGTCGGAGGCGAGCCAGACCGCCGCGCGCCCGATGTCTTCCACTTCGCCGACGCGCCCATAAGGCACGAGCGTGAGCAGCCGGTCGAGCGCTTCCTGCGTGTCCCACGCGTCCTTGTTGATCGGCGTGCGGATGGCACCGGGCGCGATGGAATTGACGCGGATGCGCAGCGGCGCGACTTCCTGCGCGAGCGACTTCATCATCATCTGAATGCCGCCTTTCGACGATGCGTAGTTCACGTGCCCTGCCCACGGAATGATCTCGTGAACCGAACTCATGCAAATGATCTTGCCGAGCGCCTTCGACACCGGCCGCGGCCCGCGCCGCTGAAACTCGCGTACCGCGCGCTGCGCGGTGAGAAATTGCCCGGTCAGGTTCGTGTCGATAACCCGGCGCCAGTCGTCGAGCGTGAGTTCGGTGAACCTCGCGTCCTTTTGCAGGCCGGAGTTCGCCACGACGATATCCACCGTGCCATAGCGCTTGACGACGGCATCGAACATGGCGTCGGTTTCGTGTTCGTCGGAGACGTCGGCGGCGACGGCGAAGGCATCGCCGCCATTCGCCGTAATCTCGGCGGCGAGCTTTTCGGCGGGTTCCGCGTGCGAGTGATAGTTGATGGCGACTTTCGCGCCGGCATCGGCGAGCGACTGGGCGACACCCGCGCCGATGCCGGAACTCGCGCCCGTGACGAGCGCGATCTGGCCTTCGAGGGATCGTTGCATGAGCGTTTCCGTGTGATTTGCGTCACGTGGCGGCAAGCAAGGTGCGCGCCCGGCACGTTCACGCGCCGAGCAAGCCCTGATAGACCTCCGCGTAGCGCAATGCCGCCGTCTCCCAGCCGAAGTTCTGCGTCATTCCGCGTTTCACGACGGTCTTCCACTCCGTGCGACGCGCTTTCAACGCGAACGCGCGCCGGATTGCGCCGACGATTCCCGCGCGGTCGAAGACATCGAAGGTAAAGCCGGTCGCGAGTTCATCCGCGAGATTTTCCAGCGAGCAATCGACGACCGTATCCGCGAGCCCGCCCACGCGATGCACGAGCGGCGGCGCGCCATACGACAGCGCATAAAGCTGCGTGAGTCCGCAAGGCTCGAAGCGCGACGGCACCATGACGACATCGCTGCCCGCGATGATCGAATGCGAGAGCGTTTCGTCGAAACCCAGTTCGACGGCCACCGCGCCCGGATGCGCGAGCGCCGCGTTCTTCATGCCGGTTTCGAGCGCCGGGTCGCCCGTGCCGAGCACGACGAGCTGGCCGCCGCGCTGCACGATATCCGGCACGGCGGAAAGCAGCAGGTCGAGACCCTTCTGCTCGGTCAGGCGGCTGACGACGCCGAAGAGCAGGGCGTCGTCATCGCGCGTGAGGCCCATGCGCTCCTGCAAGGCGGCTTTGCATTTGCTTTTCGCCGATGGCTTCGCGGCCGTGTAGCGCGACGCGATGGAGTCATCGACGGCAGGGCTCCAGATCGAATAATCGACGCCGTTCAGAATGCCGGTGATGTCGTGAGTACGCGACTGCAACAGGCCATGCAGACCCGCGCCGTGGGCTTGCGTCTGGATCTCGCGGGCGTAAGTCGGACTCACCGTGGTGATGCGGTCCGCGTAGTAAAGCCCGGCCTTCAGAAACGAGACATGACTATAGAACTCGACGCCATCGACCGCGAAAAAGTCGCCCGGCAATTGCAGCGCGCCGAACTCGGACGCGGGAAAGACGCCCTGATACGCAAGGTTGTGCACCGTCATCACCGTGGCGACGCGCGGCGCGCCTTCACGCTCGAACGCGCGCATGTAGGCGGGCGCGAGGCCCGCATGCCAGTCGTGCGCGTGCACGATCTGCGGCTGCCAAGCGGGATCGGCGCCGCCAGCGATACGTGCCGCGCTCCAGCCGAGCAGCGCGAAGCGCCGGTCGTTGTCCGCATACGGGCGATGCGCGGCATCGAGATAAGGATTGCCCGGACGGTCGTAAAACTGGTCGGCCCGCACGACGTAGACGATCACGCCATGCGGCTGCAACACACCGCGTTCGAGCCGCACATTGCCGGCGCCGAACGCAGCGCCCAGATCCGCGACGGGCTCGATGCCGGTGAGACCTTCGAGCACGGCGGGAAAGCCCGGTAGCACCACGCGCGCGTTCGTGCCCAGTTGCGATTGCGCCGGCGGCAGCGCCCCGACTACGTCGGCGAGGCCGCCGGTTTTCAACAGCGGAAACATTTCTGCTGCAACATGCAGCACGCACACGGTCATCGGCGCTCCCGTAGGTTGAGTTGACTACTTCGTGGCTTCAACGATCCGCGAGCCGCTGCAACGCTTCGCGCGTGACGAGCGTGACGCCGGACTCCGTGCGGAAAAAGCGCGCGGCATCGTCGTCCGGATCTTCGCCGATCACGAGACCTTCCGGTACCGTGCAACCGCGATCGATCACCACGCGCTGCAATCGGCAACTCGGTCCTATCGTCACCTGAGGCAACAAGACTGCCTCATTGATGTTACAGAACGAGTGCACCCGCACCGCCGACGAGAACACCGACTTCGAAACTTGCGAACCCGAGATCACGCAGCCGCCGCAGACGAGCAGATTGGTGATCGCGCCTTGCTGGCCGTTGAGATCGCGCACGAACTTGCCTGGTGGCAACTGTTCCTGATTGGTCCAGATCGGCCATTTGCGGTCGTACAAATCCAGTTCGGGGATGGTCGATGCAAGGTCGAGGTTTGCGGCCCAGTAGGCATCCACGGTGCCGACATCGCGCCAGTAAGCGGGCGCTTCGGGATCGGCGCTGGAGGTCACGCACGACATGCTGAACGGATGCGCGATGGCCGTGCCGCTCGTCACCACGCGCGGAATGATGTCCTTGCCGAAGTCGTGATCCGTGTTCGACGCGGCGATGTTCTCTTCGAGCAGGTGATAAAGATACTTCGCGCTGAACACGTAGATGCCCATGCTCGCGAGCGCCACGTCGGGCTTGCCGGGCATGGCGGGCGGATCGGCGGGCTTCTCCAGGAAGTCCGTCACGCGGCGATTTTCATCGACATGCATCACGCCGAAGGCGGTCGCGTCCATGCGCGGCACTTCGATGCAGCCGACCGTGCAATCCGCGCCGCTCTCCACGTGGTCGAGCACCATGCGCGTGTAATCCATCTTGTAGATGTGATCGCCCGCCAGCACGATGATGAACTCCGGCGCAATCGACCGGATGATGTCGAGGTTCTGGAACACGGCGTCGGCCGTGCCGCGATACCAGCTCGAATCGACGCGTTGCTGCGCCGGCCAGATATCGATGAACTCGTTGAACTCGCCGCGAAGGAAACCCCAGCCGCGCTGAAGATGGCGCAATAGCGAGTGAGCCTTGTATTGCGTGACGACGGCGATACGGCGGATGCCCGAGTTAAGGCAGTTCGATAAAGCGAAATCGACGATGCGGTACTTGCCGCCGAAATGCACGGCAGGTTTGACGCGCCTGTCGGTAAGCGGTCCGAGACGAGTGCCGCGCCCTCCGGCGAGGACGATTGCCAGGGTCGACTTTTGCAAATCGGTGCGATTCTTTGACGACGTCTCCATGTCAGCTCCTGATTTGACCTGCGACTAGTGAATTGATGCTGCTCTCTTGTTCGTCCTCGTATGCTGGCGGCGCGCGAGCTCGCTGGCTTGGGGTAGGTCCATGGGTTCGCGCGCACGAACAGGGTGGAAGCATTATCCGGTGCGCGTCGGCATTCGTGTACCGATGACGCTCTTTTTTTGTTCCACCGATCCGCACTGCCGCGCGCAGTGCACGGAAATGCTGGCGGCATTTTCGAGCAAACAGCGTGCCGAACGCCCGTGCGACGGCCTTCTCGGGTGTTGCAGTTGCGCAATTTATCGTGCGTGGACGATGCCGCGGTGCGTTAAGGCACGGCACAATACGGCTACGCAAGCTTCGCGATCCACACGCAAACGCTTGCGAGCACGAAGAGAAGCCGCATGCCATGCGGCATTCTCCTGACCGAACAAGCCGCACCCGGGAATCAAAAACATGAACAACGTCCTGAGTATCCAGTCGCATGTGGTGTTCGGCCACGCCGGCAATAGCGCGGCGGTTTTCCCAATGCGCCGTCTCGGCGTCAACGTCTGGCCGCTCAACACGGTGCAGTTCTCCAATCACACGCAATATGGCCGCTGGACCGGAAGCGTGGTCGACGCCGACGAGCTTCAGAGCGTGATCGAAGGTATCGGCGCGATCGGCGTGCTCGGTCGCTGCAACGCCGTGCTGTCGGGCTTTCTCGGCGCGACCGAGCAAGGCCGCGCGGTGGTCGAGATCGTGAAGATGGTGAAGGCGGTGAATCCGCGCGCGCTCTTCTTTTGCGATCCTGTCATGGGCGTGACGGGCGGCTGCACGGTGGCGCCGGGCATCGAAGACTTCCTCGTGACGACCATGCCCGAAGTCGCCGACGCCATGATGCCCAATCACCTCGAACTCGAAAAGCTCGCGGGCCGGCCGATCGAGACGGTGGAAGAAGCCGTCGATGCCTGCCGCGAAGTCATCGCGCGCGGGCCGCGCACGCTGCTCGTCAAGCATCTGCTCGACCGCAACAGTCGCGCCGATACCTTCAACATGCTGGCCGTGAACGCGCACGAAGCGTGGTTCGCGCAGCGTCCGCTGTATCCGTTCGCGCGTCAGCCAGTGGGCGTCGGCGATCTGACGAGCGGTGTGTTCGTCGCGCGCACCTTGCAGGGCGATTCCTTGCGCCACGCGCTCGAGCACACGCTCGCGGCCGTCAACGCGGTGGTGAAGACGACTTACGATGCAGGGCGTTACGAACTGGAGATCGTCGCCTCGCAGGACGAGATCGCAAAGCCCACCGACTGGTTTCCGGCCATTCGCGTGTCGGGCACCGAGATGGCGCGGCGATAGTCCGGCCACGCGCCCCGTATTTACCCTTGGTTGGCTGACAGAGCGCGCGGTTGCTTTTGACAAGCCGCCAGATGGGCGTCGATGATTCACCGACCCTCACTCATGGAAGCGCGACATGGCAAAGGCTTTCGCATCCCAGGCGGACCTGGAAGAGAAGAAGATCACCTTCACGCAGCTCTCCGAGAACGCCTACGCCTATACGGCAGAAGGCGATCCGAACTCGGGCGTGATCGTCGGCAACGACGCCGTGCTGATCGTCGATACGACCGCGACGCCCGCAATGGCGCAGGATCTCATCGCGAAGATTCGCAGCGTCACCGACAAGCCGATCAAGTACGTCGTGCTGTCGCACTATCACGCGGTGCGCGTGCTGGGTGCATCGGCGTATTTCGCGGAAGGCGCGCAGCAGGTCATCGCGAGCCGTGGCACGTACGAGATGATCGTCGAGCGCGGCGAGGCGGACATGAAGTCGGAGATCGAGCGCTTTCCGCGCCTCTTCGCAGGCGTCGAGACGGTGCCGGGCCTGACATGGCCCACGCTCGTGTTCGATCGCGAGATCACGCTCTGGCTAGGCAAGCTCGAAGTGCGCATCGCGCATCTCGGCGCGGGTCACACGAAGGGCGATACGGTCGTATGGCTGCCATCGCAGGACGTGCTGTTTTCGGGCGATCTGGTCGAATACGACGCCGCGTGTTATTGCGGCGATGCCCAGCTCGCGCAATGGCCCACGACGCTCGAAGCCTTGCGCGCGCTGAATGCGCGGAAGCTCGTGCCGGGCCGTGGCCCCGCGTTGCTCACGCCTCAAGATGTGCACAAGGGTCTCGACTACACGAAGGACTTCGTCACGATACTGCTTGCCGCCGGGCGCGAAGCCGTTGCGCAACGACTCGACCTCAAGGGCGCGATGGCGCTCGCACGCAAGTCGATGGACCCGAAGTTCGGCCACGTCTTCATCTACGAGCATTGCCTGCCTTTCGATGTCTCGCGCGCCTTCGACGAAGCGAGCGGCATCACGCATCCGCGTATCTGGACCGCCGAGCGCGACAAGGAAATGTGGACCGCGTTGCAGGAATGATGCGCGCGGCCGTTCGCGTTTGGTCGTCAATCACGCGGTCGCGGCGGCTGCGGCCATTGCCTTGAAGTTCTCCGGCGTGGCGAATGCGAGGTACTGCGCCTGCATGTCGGGCGTGAGGAATTCGAGCATCGTCGAGTTTTCGATCCATAGTTCGATCACGTCGAAGAAATTGCGGCCGCGCGTGCAGCGCACCGCGCGCCAGCCTTCGCGTTCGCCGATGGCGATCACTTGCGCCGCGTCCATCTGCGTGGCAATCGCCATATGAAACGCGCTGTATTGCGGACGGTCGACCTTGCCCGCGCCAAAACTCACGCTGGTTTCCGCGCCGCCGCCGGGCGTGATGACGCGATCGCCCGGATAGACTTCGATGATGCTGCCGCGGTCATCGCCGGCGACGGCCATCCACGAGTCGGGAAACGATGGAAACGGCGCGGCGAAACCGTTCCAGAGTTCGGCGAGCACGTTGGCGACGTGTTGTGGATCGCGGGCGGGAATGGATGCGTGGTAGATCATCGCGAAGGTCTCCGGTGGCTTTGAGGAAGATCGACGGCGATGCTTTCATGCTTCGCAAGTGGCTGTCAATTGGCACTGCTACGAAGCGCGGAAGAGTGCTTAGTTTTGGCGTTATTTTGTCACTAAGCGCTGATAGAAAAGCGCTTGAAGTGTCTGAGGAAAATCCGTCGATTAGTTAGCAAGACAGACGGATAAAAAAATGCCGCCCGGGGTAGGCGGCGAGAGCGCGTCCAGTTGAAATCCCGTTAGGGTGAACGCGTGAGGAGACAACATTGAGGAGTATGGCAAACGCCCGGGCGGCGCTCAACCTCGAATCGGAAGCACACCATTTCATGGTCGCCGTGATTCCGTTCAGGCTGAAACCTCGTCGTCGCAGGGTTCATTGCTTGAGTAAGCGCTTCGGAACGATGTGCATCATCGTTGCGCTTTCAAACATATCTTTGCGTTTCTGAACACGCGCAACGCCATGCGTTGGCTACACTGATAATCCGCTTCGTTTCCTCGCTTCATTCATGCCTTGTCTGCTCGTTGATTCATTCGATTTCAAGCAGTATCCCGACGCGAACCACGCACTCAAGCACGCTTTGGAAATACGTGATTCCGGCGATTGGGCGTTGCTCGAGCACTTTTGTGAAAACGCGCTGCAGTGCTTTCCTGGCGATGTCGAACTGTCCTGGCAACTCAGTCATAGTCACTGGATGCGGCATGACTGCATAAAGGCCGAAGCGGTCATGCGCGATGCCGCAAGGCTGCATCCGGACAACGGTCTCGTCACGGGCGCGATCGCGATGTATCTGAACGAAGAGGCGCGTTATGAGGAAGCGGAAGCGCTTTACCGCCAGGCTATTGTGCAGAGTCCGAATGCGCCGCATCTCCCGATCGATCTAGCCGATCTCGAATTGCGTCGCGGCGCGTGGCGTGACGGCTGGACGCGCTTCGAACATCGTTTGACTAACCCGCATCATGGCGACAAGAGCGTCGTCACCCGCGTGGAACGTGAAGCGCCGCGCTGGCGCGGTGAATCGCTCGCGGGAAGGCGCGTGGTTGTGTATAGCGAGATCGGTCATGGCGACGATATTCAGTTCGTGCGTCTATATCCGCGATTCGCAGAGTTGGTGCGCGCGCACGGCGGCGAGCCGATGCTGGCTGTGCGCCATGTCCTTCACTCGCTCATCGAGCGTGTCGTGCCTGATTGCGTGCTGGTCGCGGAACATGCATTCCGCGGCTGCGATTACTCCATACCCATGATGAGCATGCCGTTCTGGCTAGGCTTGATGCCGGCGGAAATCGAGGGCCGCGCGTATCTGCATGCCGATGCGGAACGCGTTGCGGCGTGGCGCTGCTTGCTCGAAGAAGAAGGCGCCGATAACTTGCGTGTCGGCATCGTCTGGGCGGGCAGTCCGACGCATCGGCGCGATGGTCAACGCAGCATTCCCGTCGATGCGCTCGCGCCGCTGTGGCGTCTGTCGAACGTGACGTTTTATCCGGTTGCTCCCAGCCGCGATGGCGATATCGCAAAGATGCGCGCGGCAGGTGCGTGTGTCGTCGAGGTTGCGCAGCGCTATCGAGACAATTTTCATGACTCCGCTGCATTGCTCACGGCGCTGGACGTATTGGTGACTATCGATAGTTCGCCCTTGCATCTCGGTGGCGCGCTTGGGCGGCCGGTGCTGGCGATGATCGATCTTGCATCGCACTGGTGTTGGGGAACCAGCGAGACGCAGCCGTGGTACGACTCGGTGCAACTGCTGCGTCAGCATGTGGCGGGCGACTGGCGGCCCGTGGTGGAACGCGTTGCCGATGAACTGGCGCAACGCGTCCGCATGCATCAAAGGAAGGCGGGCAAATGAGTTGACCCGCCGTTGCCGCTCATGAGCACTCGTGGCAGGCATGGGCCGCGCATAGCCGCGCTGGGCGGAATGGATGGTGGTCACGCACTGACCGTCTTGCGGTTCAAGCGCGCTGTCGATATCGCGCTTGGCGCCGTCGTGCGTCTTCATGCCGTAGCGACTCTCGCGGTGCGCTCCGGGCTGCTACGAAGAGGCTGATGAGATCGGCACGCGCTTCGGAAGGAAGCGAATGCGCGGCCATCAAAGTGCAGCAAGGATCATGGAATTAAAACCGGAAGCCTTTATTCGGCTGGCGCGGCCTCAGCGCTTCAACAGATAGTCCACGATTTTGTCGCACACGCGCCCGAACATTTGCGTGCCGGTGACGGTGCGGCAACCTTGCGCGCGCGCCGCTTCGATGAACGGCGTAAGCGGTGGCTTCGTGACGACATCGCCGACGAAAGTCTTTGCATCGAGCTTCGATACATCGATCGGCAGCGGATCGCCTTCGCGCATTCCGGCAGGCGAGGCATTCACGACGATGTCGAAGTTCTCCGCGCCCGAGTCGCTATCGACGCTCACGGCGCCGCGACCCAGACTCGCCAGACGCGAGGCGAGGGCTTTGGTGCGCGCGGCATCGAAATCGCGGACAGCGAGCGATGCGACGCCCGCATTAACCAACGCATGACCGATTGCCGATCCCGCTCCGCCCGCGCCGATTAGAAGCGCGCGTTTTCCTTGCGGATCGCAGCCTGCATCGCCGAGGGCCGCGACCATCGCGGCGCCGTCGGACATGCCGCCGTGCCAGGAGCCGTCCGCGTTGCGTCTTAGCATGTTGGCCGCTCCGAGGAACGCGGATTCTTCCGCGAGCGACGCGCAAAAGCCAGCGGCGCTGAACTTGTGCGGCACGGTGATGATGACGCCATCGACGTTTTGCATCGGCGTGACGCCGGCGAAGAAAGCGGCGAGGTCGGCAGGTGCGACGTGAGCCGGGATCACGATTGCATCGTGTCCTGCCTTGCGCAAGGCGGCGGTCACGCCGGAGGGCGAACGTACTTGCGCAATGGGATCGCCGACGATGAAGTAGAGGCGAGTTGCGCCGCTTAAGCCCGCATCGAGCAATGCGGAGAAGGATGTGTCCTGCGCCATGCTTTGAATGTCTCCTTTGTGCGCTTCGGTCGGGGGACGTTGCGCGGATGGGTGTCTTAGCTCAAAAGCGTTGATGAACTGTAGTCTAAATTGGAATGGGATTCAATCTTCGGTATGCATTGGCAACTAACGGTCTTTGATTTCGGCTTACTTGAAATACGCAGAGTGAGTGGTCGGAGGAAGTGCCTCACGGCCTTCAGCGCCAGCGTAAGCGAAGTGCATGCAGTACGCAACTTGTGGGTATCTAAAATACAAAATCCAATGCAAAACGAGTGTGAACGTGCCGAAGCCGAACGCCGAACGCCAAACGCCAAACGCCAAACGCCGAACGCCAAACGCCGAACGCCGAACGCCGAACGCCGAACGCCGCAGCCGCAGCCGCAGCCGCAGTCGCAGTCGAAGCCAGATGCCGAAGCCAGATGCCGAAGCCGAAGCCGAAGCCGAATGCCGAACTCCGAGCCCTACGTGCCGAACGCGCCGCACCTCAAAGCGCCCCCGCTTCATGCGCCTCGGCACTCACCCCCGCAGCCGCAAGCGCCTCATGCAGCGTCGCGAATACATTGGACTTGCCGATCACTTCCGTTAGTCCATGCCGATCCATGTCGAGCCGAAGAAACGGATTCACTCGTCCAAAGATCATCGCGATATCGCGATGCCGCACGCTCGCGACTAGATCGCTCAACGTGCGCGCGGCCGAGTAGTCCGGATCGGTGATCGCGCCGGCATCGACGACAAAATGACGTAGTTTAAGAGGCGCCGCATCGATCAACTGCTTCACTTCCGCCGCGAAGAGATGATCGTTCGCATAAAACAGATCGGCGCCGAACCGATACACGATCAAGCCAGGCGCGGTGACGACGCCGGGACGCGTCGGTACGAACTGCCACCGGCGGTCCGGCGCGACGGGCGCGAGTACCATCGTATGCGGACGATAGCTGTGCCGCACATGCCGCATCAGCGACAACGCCACGGCAAGCAAGATGCCATGCTCGACCCCGATCAGAACGACCGCCGCCGCCGTGATCAGCGCCAGCGTGAACTCTCCCGGACTCTCGCGCCGAATGGCCTGCAGGCTTTGCACATTGACGAGCCCGACGGCGATGGTGAAGACAATCGCGGCAAGCACGCAATGCGGCAGGTACTGCAAAAAGCCGCTCAAAAACATCAAGACGACGACCACCACCGCCGCGAAGGTGAGTTGCGCGATCTGGCTGCGTGCGCCGGCGCGATCGGCCATCGCTGTCTGCGTCGGGCTGCCGTTGACCACGAAGGCGCCGCTGAACGCGGCAGCCGCATTCGCGGCGGCGAGGCCGAGCAAGTCGCCGTTGGTATCGGCGGATTCGTGGTGCTGCTGTGCGAAGACACGCGCCGCGGCCGCGCTTTGCGCCACGATCATCACGAAGCACGACGCCGCCACGGGCACGAGATCGAGAAACTGCTGCCACGTGACGTGCGGCACGCGCAGCGGCGGCAATCCGCCTGCGACCGGGCCCAGTACCGCGATGCCGTGGGCCGCGAACCCAAACGTCTTGCTCGCGAGGATGCTGCCGATGACCGCGACGAGCGGTATCGGCACGCGCGGCCAGATACGTCTGAAGCCAAGTATCGCGACGATCACGAGTAACGAGAGAGCGAGCGTCGGCAAGTTCGCTTCGACGATATGGTCGACAACATACCAAAGCTGCGCAAGGCTGCGCGACGACGGCACCGGCACGGTCATGCCGAGGATATCGCCGAGCATGGCGATCGACACCTGTATGCCGACGCCCGCCAGGAAACCGGCCAGCACCGTGCGCGAAAGGAAATCGGCGAGAAAGCCGAGCCTGAAGAGCCGTGCGAGCAGCAACAACGCGGCAGTCAGCAGCGCGACCATGCTTGCCAGTTCGACATATTCGGCGCTCGCCATCGGCGCGATGGTCGATACGCGGCTCGCGAAAATCGTGGCGGTGGCGGAATCCGCGGCCACCACGAGATGGCGCGATGCCCCGAACAACGCGAACGCGGCGAGCGGAATGAATGCGGTATACAAACCTGTAACCGCAGGCATGCCGGCAATGCGCGCATAGCCCAAGACTTGCGGGATATCCATCGATGCGAGCGAGAGCCCCGCAAGGATGTCGCGTCCCGCAGCGAGCCGGTCGATCGGCAAGATGCCTTTCAGGAAACGCGGCGGCACGGGAGGTCGCGGAGTTGAATCTTGCATGCGTTATACCGGGTCGCGGGAAGAGCGCATCGTGCCCCATGACGGCCGCAATGCCAAGCGGCTTCATCACTCACGCCGAGCAATCTAAAAAGGTCTTTGCGCGCGATCCGAAAATGGAATAGGATTCCAATATCAAAGGCAGTTCTACATCTAAAAGGCAGCTTCGAGTCGCGTATAACTGCGATCCGAATCGGAAGGAGCGAGACAAAAATGATGGAGACGCTGGTTAGATCGAATACAAGCGGCCGTATGCGCGAGCTTGTCTCTCGGCTGTCTACGCGACATCGAACGTCACCAGACAGCATGCGTTTGCTGCACGAGGACTCTTCGCCGCGTGCGCCGGCAAGCAATAGACATCAACCCAGGCCTAGCGATGAAGCCTGACCCAGTACTGGAATGCGATGTCCTCGTGCTCGGTTCCGGTGCGGGCGGACTATCGACGGCCGTGACAGCGGCCACGCGCGGACTCTCCGTTTTGGTCTGCGAGAAGGAAGACGTCTTCGGCGGCACGACCGCGTGGTCGGGCGGCTGGATGTGGGTTCCGCGCAGTCCGCTTGCGACGCGCGCAGGAATGATCGAGGAAGCAGACGCGCCGCGAACGTATCTGAAGGCCGAACTCGGCGCGCAATACGACGCGGCTAAAGTCGACGCGCTCATCGAACACGGTCCGCGCATGGTCGAGTTCTTCGAGACAAATACGTCGATGCGTTTCATCGATGGCAACCGCATTCCGGACTTTCATACCTCGCAAGGCGCGGGAACGGGTGGCCGCTCCGTGTGCGCCATGCCTTTCGATGGTCGCGAACTCGGGGCGCTCATCGACAAGCTGCGGCCACCGCTTCTCGATACGACGATCAACGGCATGGCGATTTCTCCTGGACAAGAGCTCACGCACTTTCTGAACGCCACGCGCTCGGTGCGCTCCGCGTGGCATGTCACCAAACGCTTCGCCAAGTTCGCGCACGACAAGCTTCGCTACGGCAGATCGATGCATCTATTGAACGGCAATGCGCTCATTGCAAGACTCTTGAAGTCGGCGGCGGATCGTGGCGTCGATCTGCGCACGCGCGCTAAAGCGGTCGGTCTCTTGCGCGATGGCTATCGTGTGATCGGCGCTCATGTCGAGATCGAAGGCGTAAAGCATGAGGTCCATGCGCGACGCGGCGTGGTGCTCGCGTGCGGTGGTTATCCGCACGATGAAGCACGTCGCGCGGCTACGTTCGCTTATACGCCGACGGGCCGCGAACATTGGTCCGCGGCGCCGCGTTCCAACACCGGCGACGGCATTCGCATGGGCGAGGCCGCAGGCGCACACTTCAATGCAGCGCTCGAAAACCCCGCGGCTTGGGCGCCCGTTTCGCTCGTTTCGAAGCGCGATGGTCCGCATGTCGCGTTCGCGCATCTGATCGAACGCGGCAAGCCTGGTCTGATCGCGGTGACGCGTGCGGGGAGGCGCTTTGTGAACGAGGCGTCGTCGTACTACGACTTCATGTCCGCGTTGATGGACATCACACCCGCAGGCGATGAAGTGTGCGCGTGGCTCGTCTGCGATCATCGTTTTCTGCGACGCTATGGCCTTGGTGCCGCGAAGCCGTTTCCATTCCCGTTGCGCGCGCACGAACGCTCGGGCTATCTGAAAAGCGCGCCCACGCTCGAAGCGCTCGCGCGAGTTTGCGGCATCGAGACAACTGGTTTCATCGAAACCATCGCGGCGTATAACCACTACGCTCGCGACGGCTTCGATCCGCAATTTCATCGAGGCTCGACACCCTACAACCGCATGCAGGGCGATGCATCGCATAAGCCGAATCCATGCGTTGCACCTATTGCCGATGGCCCGTATCACGCAGTGAAAGTGCTGCCCGGCAGCCTCGGTACATTCGCCGGCCTCGCTACCGATTCGAGCGCCCGCGTGCTGGACGAAGCGCACATGCCGATTGCCGGCCTCTACGCAGTTGGCAACGATGCCGCGAGCATGATGGGCGGCCACTATCCCGCAGGCGGCATCACGCTCGGTCCGGCGATGACCTTCGGTTATCTCGCGGGCCACGCACTTGCAGATCAAAGCGATGACAGCAGTGAACGCGAAGCGCATCGCATCGAAACCATGACCACTCTCTCTCAATTCAATCAGGCAAGGACATTTCAATGACCCTGTACGACACAGTCACACTCACCGTGAAGATTGGCACGAACGCGCAGGTCTTCGAAAACATCAAGTCGAGCGGCGAGCAAGCAGGCGCGCGCTTGCTCGGATGCTGGTATTCCGATATCGGTGCCTTGGGCAAGGTGATGGTCTTGCGCGGCTACGCATCGGAAGGGGCACTGATCGATGAACGCAGGCGCCTTCTGCTCGAAGGCAATCCGTTCGGCTGCGGCGAATTCATTACGGATGTCGAAATAAACAGCTATGCGCTCTTTCCATTCCTGCCGCCGATCGAGCCTGCCGAACACAACGGCATCTATGAAATGCGCGTCTACGGCACGAAGCTCGCGAGCCTGCAGCACACCATCGACGCGTGGCAGAACGCCTTGCCCGAACGCACGAAGCGTTCGCCGTTGATCGGTGCAATGTACGCGCTCGATGGCACCGTGCCGCGTTTTCTGAACATCTGGCCGTACAAGAGCGTGGATGAACGCTCGCGTATTCGCGCGGAATCGGTGAAGGATGGCGTATGGCCGCCGAAGGGCGGACCCGCGCATCTGACGACGATGGAATCGACCATCTATGTGCCCGCACCGTTCTCGCCACTGCGCTAAGGAAAACCATATGTCCACACGAAAACTTTCGCTCTCAGCTTTGACCGTGCTCGAATTGACGCCGCCGCAGATGGTCGAATGCGCGGCGAACGCCGGCTATGACTATGTCGGCCTGCGCCTTCTTCCGGCGACCGATACCGAAGTGCGGCACGACATCATCGGCGATACACCGCTCGTGCGCGAGACGCTCGCGGCGTTGAAGGACACCGGCATTGGCGTGCTCGACACGGAAATTCTCCGCCTCAAACCCGACACCGATGTGACCGCATACGAGCCGATGCTTGCGACCGCCGCCGAACTTGGCGCGCGCTATGTGCTCGTCGCGGGCAACGATCCCGACGAGTCGCGCACCGCCGAGCGTCTCGCGCAGTTGTGCGATCTGGCGCGTCCGTATGGCCTCTCGCCATCGCTCGAACCGATGCCGTGGACCGACGCTAAGGACATCGTGCAAGCCGCGCGCATCGTGAAGGCGGCGGAACGCAACAACACGGGGCTGATCATCGATCCGCTTCACTTCGACCGCGCGGGGTCGTCGACCCAGACGCTGAGTGAGTTGCCGCGCGAGTATTTCGGCTATGTGCAGTTCTGCGACGCGCCCGCCGAGCGCCCGACCGACCTCGAAACACTACTTTTCCAGGCGCGCTGCGAGCGGATGATTCCGGGTGAAGGCGGTATCGACTTGTCTGGCATTTTGCATGCACTGCCGGGAGACTTGCCGCTTTCACTCGAAATACCGACGCAACAGTGGGCCAAGACCGCCAGCGCGCTCGAGCGCGCGAAGCGCATGCGCGAAGCGACGCTTGCCTTGCTTGACGAGGTTTATGCCGGGCATTGAACGATGGCGGTTGAATTCCGAGGTGGAATCATGTTCAAATTCCGAATCGGAACTTCGAGGTAACGAAACATGGCAGGAAATCTTGAGCGCGCGTTGTCCATCATCGAACTGCTGGCGAAGAACGGCGGACGCATGCCGCTTGCCGCCATCGCGGATACCTTGAGCATTCCCCGCAGCGGCACGCATCGTCTGCTCGCGATGTTGATCGACGAAGGCTACGTGCGCCAGGACGAGGATCACGGCGAGTACATGCTCGCGCTGAAGCTCGTGTCGCTTGCGCTGATCTATCTTTCGACGGGCGGCGTGCTCGATGTGTCGCAACCGGTGCTCGACCGCCTCGCGGCGGCGTCGGGCGAACTGGCGCGGCTTGGCGTGGTGGAGGACGATCACATCACCTTCGTCGGCAAGGCGCAGGGCGCGAAGTCCGGGCTGCGCTACGACCCGGACATGGGCAGCCAGCCGCCCTTGCATTGCACGGCAAGCGGACAGGCGTGGCTGTCGTCGCTGACCGATGAGGAAGCGCTCGAACTCGTGTCGAAGCAAGGCGGACTCGGCAAGCCCGGACAAGGCGGTCCGAAGGCGCCGAAGACGATTCAGCAGTTCCTGACCGACTTGCGCGCGGCGCGCGAACGCGGTTACGGCATCGCAAGCGAAACCTACGAAGCCGGCATGACGTCGATGGCCGCGCCGATTCATCATCCTATGACGGGCGTGGTCGTGGGTGTCGTCAGTCTCGCGGGTCCGACGAGCCGTTTGCCGGAAACGCGTCTGAAAGAGCTCGCGCCCGCGCTGCTCGAAGCGGCATCCGATATGAGCGCGGCAACCTTGAGCTCGCCTTATTTCAAGCGGCCGTCGACTCAAGCTCCGGTCGTTGCCGAGACGCCGGCGCCTGCTGGCAAGAAGCGGGCAAAAAGCGCTCTCGTTCAATAAGCGTAACGGCCGTCGCGCGCGTCGCGCTTGCACTATGCTGTGCACATCAGCGCTTGCGAGGCCGATCATGAATGCCGCGTCCGTCACAGCGTCTTTGCGCGAAATCGACGACTTGCCTTCGCCGCGCGGCTTGCCGCTCGCGGGCAATCTCTTTCAATTGCCGCCGTCGACTCATCATCTGACGCTCGAGCGATGGGCGAAGGAACTGGGCACGCCGTATCGCTTCAAGCTCGGCCGCGTGCCTATTGTCGTGTGGTCGGATTTCGAGCTATCGCAAGCGGTTTTGCGTGAACGTCCGCATCGTTATCGGCGTTACGGTCCGCTCGAAACCTTGTTCGATGAAGTCGGCTGTAACGGTCTCTTTTCCATCGAAGGCGAAGCGTGGGCGCCGCAGCGTCGGCTCGTGATGCAGGCGCTGTCCGTGCCGCATATCAAGGCGTTTTATCCGACGCTAGCCGCGATCACCGAGCGTTTGCGGCGGCGCTGGGAGTCGGCCGCGCGCGAGGGACGTATCGTCGAGATGAACGACGATTTGAAACGCTATACCGTCGATGTCACGAGCGCGCTCGCATTCGGCGAAGACCCGAACACGCTGGAAAAAGAACGCGGCGTCATCCAGGAGCATCTCTCGCAGCTTCTGCCGATGATCATGACGCGCCTCTCCACGCCGTTTCCCTACTGGCGCTATATGCGGCTGCCGCGCGACCGCCGATTCGATCGTGCAATGGCCGAAGTGCATCGCTATGTGCGTGGCTTGATGTCGAGATCGCGCGAACGCATGCGTGACGAGGCATCTGCACTCGAGCCGCGCAATTTGCTCGAAGCGATGCTCGCGCTGCGTGACGCGCCCGAGTCCGGCCTCACCGATGACGAAGTCGCCGCCAACGTCATGACGATGCTCGTCGCGGGCGAAGACACGACGGTGGCATCGCTCGCATGGGGACTCCTGTTCCTCGGCGGCGATGAAGCCTTGCAGACGCGCATCGCGACGCATGCAAAATGCACGTTCGGCGACGCGCGCGTTTGTCCGAGTTATCAGGCAATGCGCGAACTCGATCTATGCGAGGCCGTCTGCACGGAGGCGAGCCGACTGCATCCGGTGGCGCCGTATTTGTCGCTGGAACCGCTTGCGGAAGTCGAGTTGCAGGGCGTGCGGCTACCCGCGGGCACCAAGCTCTTTTTTCTAAATCGTCCCGCGATGCTCGACGAAAGCCACTTCAGCGATCCCGCGCGCTACGATCCGGATCGCTGGCTGCGCGAGCATCGGCTGCAGGCGGGGGAGCACGCAATTCAGGGGACGCACGATCCACGCGCTTATCTGCAATTCGGCGCGGGGCCGCGCGTGTGTCCGGGACGGCATCTGGCAGCGGTCGAAATGCGGCTCGTCATTTCGATGCTCACGGCGAATTTCACGGCGCGCCTGGCTCAGGATGCCGCCGATATTCACGAAGTCTGCAGCTTCACGGTGGTGCCAAATCGCATGCCGATGCGGCTCGCTCTGCGGCCCGCTTGAACCGCGTCATCGTTCATTGAACGTCGGCGGCACCGGTTGCCATCCACAGAACTTCGGCATCTTCCGCGCTGGTCGATATCGCCGCGTGGCCCGTGCGGCTGTCGAAATAGATGCTGTCGCCCGCATTCAGATGCGTCGGCGCATAGAGTTCCGAGTAGAGGCATACGCTACCGCTGATCACGTACAAAAACTCTTCGCCTTCGTGACGGCCCCAGTCGTCGAAGGCATCCAGTGTATGCGCCGAGATGCGGATGCGAAACGGCAGCATCGCCTTGTGCGCGAGTTCAGTCGCCAGCAATTCCATCTGATAACCGCGATACGCGTGCCTTTGCCCTTCGTCGCGTCGCGTGAGTGCGCGCCGGCCGCTTGCGCTGGCAGCGGGCGCGCTGCCGAACAGTTCCGCGAGATCGATCTGCAGGCCGCGTACTATCTTCTGCAAGACATCGAAAGTCGGCGACATCAAGCCGTTCTCGATCTTCGACAACGCCGAGCGCGACACGCCGCATAGCCGACTCGCGGTTTCCAGCGTGAGATTCTGAGCGCTGCGAGCGTGCTTTACCCGTCGTCCGAGATCGGCTGCGGATTGCTCAGTCGAATTTTTGGCGGGCAAAGTAGACATGAGAGGTCGAAGGTGGTTTGTTTCCGATAATACCATCGACTTTTCGGGCGTTTGCATTCGGTATGCAAACCGAGACTGGTGAGAACCCCAATATTGACAGCGTTGTGAGCATGCGACGCTGGGCGTATAGTTTCCGAACTTGACCGTTGTTTCGCATCGGAAACAGCGAGGCTAATCTTGCATGCAAAAGGAATTCACTGTGGACGCCAAGACCATTCTCTCCGACCTCGGTATCGCAGGCATCGCGAACGAGGGCGACATGACTGTCACTTCGCCCATCAGCGGCGAAATCATCGGACGCGTGAAACGCCATACTTCCGCCGATGTCGATACCGCGCTTGCGCAAGCCCGCAGCGCATTTGCCGTATGGCGCAACGTTCCGGCGCCGCGACGTGGCGAACTGGTGCGTTTGCTCGGCAATCGCCTGCGCGAAAAGAAGGCTGCGCTCGGCCGGCTCGTCGCGCTTGAGGCGGGCAAGATCCTGCAAGAGGGCCTGGGCGAAGTGCAGGAAATGATCGACATTTGCGACTTCGCCGTCGGCCTGTCGCGGCAACTGTATGGCCTGACGATCGCCTCCGAGCGGCCCAGTCATCGAATGGCGGAAACGTGGCATCCGTTCGGCGTCTGCACGATCATTTCTGCATTCAATTTTCCGGTCGCGGTGTGGTCGTGGAACGCGGCGCTTGCGCTCGTGTGCGGCAATGCGGTCGTGTGGAAGCCGTCGGAAAAGACGCCGCTTACCGCGCTCGCCGTCGATCGCATCATGCGCGATGTACTCGACGAGTTCGGCACCGCGCCGGCCGGCCTGGCATCGGTTCTGATCGGCGACCGTGAAGTGGGCGCGAAGCTCGTCGCGGACAAACGCTCCGATATCGTCAGCGCGACCGGCAGCACGGAAATGGGCCGCGCGGTGGGCGTGGAAGTGGCGCGCCGTTTCGGGCGCTCCATTCTCGAACTCGGCGGCAACAATGCCGGCATCGTTTCGCAGACGGCCAATCGTGACCTCGCGCTGCGCGGCATTCTGTTTTCGGCGGTCGGCACGGCGGGGCAGCGCTGCACGTCGCTGCGGCGTCTTTTCGTCCATGAGAGCATCTATGACGAAACCGTCGCTCGCCTCAAGGATTTGTATGCAAAAGTCCCGGTCGGCAATCCGTTGAACGACGGCGTGTTGATGGGACCGCTCATCGACGTGCAGGCTTTCGCGCGCATGCAGGACGCCCTGGAACAGGCGAAGGGCGAGGGCGGCAAGGTGTTCGGCGGCGAACGCGTGAGCGTGACGGGTAACGAGAATGGCTATTACGTGCGTCCCGCGCTCGTCGAAATGCCCGCACAAAGCGAAGTCGTGCTGAAGGAAACCTTCGCGCCCATTCTCTACGTGATGCGCTACACCGATTTCGATGACGCCATCGCCGCGAACAACGCCGCCGCGCACGGCTTGTCCTCATGCGCCTTCACGACGGATCTGCGCGAGGCGGAGCGCTTTCTGTCGGCATCGGGCAGCGATTGCGGCATCGCCAATATCAACATCGGGCCGAGTGGCGCGGAGATCGGCGGCGCGTTCGGCGGCGAAAAGGAAACCGGCGGCGGACGCGAATCCGGCTCGGACGCGTGGAAGGCCTACATGCGGCGCGCGACCAACACGATCAACTATTCGTCGGAATTGCCGCTTGCACAGGGCATCGACTTCAATCTCGGCTAGTCCTTAAACGGAGGCGGCGTGGTGTCCAAGGTTGTGATCGTTGGCGGCGGCGTGATCGGCAGTTCGACCGCGTACTTTCTTCGCTTGATGGATCCAGGCGTGCAAGTCACGGTGATCGAGCGCGATCCGACTTACGCGCGCTCGTCGTCGGCGTTGTCTGCGGCGTCGATCAGACAGCAATTCTCGACGCCGCTTTCCGTGCGTATGTCGTTGTTCGGTATCGAGTTCTTACGGTCGATTGGCGAGCGGCTCGAAGTGAACGGCGAACGGCCTTCGGTCGATCTGCACGAAGGCGGCTATCTCTTTCTAGCGACGCCGCTGGGCCTGTCCACGCTGCAAGAGAACCATGCGCTGCAACGCGAACTCGGCGCGGATATCACCTTGCTCGATCCCGCTTCCCTGCGCGCGCGCTTCCCTTGGTTGAATACAAAAGACCTTGCGGCGGGTGCGTTCGGCGAGACCGGCGAAGGCTGGTTCGACGGCTATGGTCTCGTCCAGGCGCTACGACGCAAGGCGCAGGCGCTGGGCGCGCGTTACGTGGCCGCCGAAGTGACGGATATTGAATGCCAAGGCGGCCAGGCGAAGCGCGTGCTTGCCTCGAACGGCGAAGCGTTCGCATGCGATGTCGTCGTCAACGCGGCGGGCGCTTGGTCGCGCCGGATTGCGGCAATGCTCGACATCGATATTCCGGTGCACGCGCGGCGGCGCAGCATTTTCAACGTATCGTCGCCAGCGGTGCTCGAAGACTGCCCATTGTTGATTGATCCAAGTGGCGTCTACTTTCGCCCTGAGGGACGCACGTTTATCTGCGGCACATCGCCTTCGGCGGACAACGATCCGGACGACCTGCCGCTCGATGAAGTCGATCACGCGCTTTTTGACGATGTCATTTGGCCGACGCTTGCGCATCGCGTTCCGGGATTCGAAGCGCTGCGCGTGGAACGATGCTGGTCTGGGTATTATGAATACAACGTGTTTGACCAGAATGCGATCATTGGGGCCCACCCGCACATCGAGAATTGCCTTTTTGCCAATGGGTTCAGCGGACACGGCTTGCAACAAGGACCCGCAACGGGACGGGGCTTGAGCGAACTTATCTTGCATGGAAAATACATCACGCTGGATTTATCTTCGCTCGATTGGGCGCGCGTGTTGACCGGCCGGCCAATCATTGAAAAAAACGTGGTTTGAAAAAGCTATATGCAGTCGAGTTGCATAAACCAGCATGGCTGCATTACCGTCTGCAAAAGCAGGCGCTAATATGGCCGTCAGAGAAATTAGCAGATTGCTGTCAACGACATGGGCACGCGGTAAATAGCAATTTTTTCGAGCAAGTCACAAAAATGCCGTTCGTCCATCAATGAAATCCACTAGGGCCAATAGACGCCGATAAGCGCATGCTTAAACCGTCAGACGCAACTTGCGTTTTTAGTACGGAGACAAGACATGGAAGCCTATATGAGCGCCCGGCTCGCACAATGGCTGGAAGACGAAGCCGACACCGCGTCGGCAACAACTGCCCCGGTGTGTCACAAGTCCAGCCAGGTCAGCGGCGCACCACAGTATGTTGCGGAAATCTGCGGTCGTTTTGCAGGCGAGAAAACCGAAGAGGAACAAAAATCCTGCGTGATTCGCGGGTATAACTGATCATTTTCTTTTCCGATTCGTTGCGCGTGCGACACGCTTTATGGCACGCGTAGCGCAACTCTGCCCGATAGAAAAAGCCATTCACGCGAGAAAAGGATTTTGCTTATGATCGCTTCAGGTCATTAAGCTTCCACGATTCACGCGCATCAATCGGCGCTGGAAAATTATTTCCATTGCAAGCTAGAAAATCGCGGTTGACGCATTTTGGCAATGTGGCGTCGCGTGAGAACGTGGAGCGAGTTTTTTTGATCGCCTACGCTGACGCTTGTGAATGGAGAATTCCAATGAAAGATATCGGGGAGCGGCAAGATTTGACCGCTCGGCAACCGCATGTTTTGCGAGCGTGTCATGAGCGGCGGTGACGATCCCGGGCCACTGGAACTGATGTCGCCGCCCGCCCGGCGCATGCGCGACAGACCAGCCGACTTGCCGCCGGTCGCGTTCGAGCTGCCTGTCACGCCACCGTTCGAACCGCCGTCAGGCAAGCGCTCGCTTCAAGATCTCGTGGCGGACGCGGATCGTCTGCGCCGTGCGGTTGCGGCGTCGGCGTGTGTAGTCGTTGCATGGTCGATATTCGAGGCGCCTTGGGAAATCGACGCCAACAGCAGCACGGAGGAGATTGCCGGCGTCATCTTTTCGAAGGCGATGCTCGGCGCTATCGCAGCCTTTGCGCTTGCCGGACGCAAGTCGGCGCGCTATCTGCTGCTCTTTGTATGCTTGACGAGCGTGCTGGCCATCGTACCTGACTTGCCTGCCGAATTCGTTCATGCGCCATGGCTGGCGTTCTTATCCAGCGTCGAGTCTTTGGCAAAGCTCGCGACTTTTGCCATGCTCGCGTGGTATCTCAAGCTCGTCAGCCGAATCGACGCTTTGCGCGCAGTTGCGCCGACCAAATGAAGGCTTAAGACTTGAACAACCTCTTCAAAACCCGCCTCGCGCGGGTTTTTTGATGTGCGCGAGAAACCCAACGTGGCGGCACGTTGCGCGCCTCGATGGCACAATCGAATGCAATATTCCAAACCCGCGCAGCACCCACAAGCATCGACGATGCAAGGAGATCCGCAAACGTGGCGAACCTGGATCTGGACAATCCGTTTCTCGAAGCGCTTGGCGCGACCCTTACGGCATGGCGCGCCGGGTATGCAGAATTCAATATGCCAATTCACGCGGGGCATTTGAACCGTCAACGCATTCTTCAGGGCGGCGCGATCGCTACCTTGCTCGACGCCGCCTGCGGTTACGCGGGTCTTTTCACGAGCGGTTCCACGCCCATCCACGGGTTCACGCTTTCGCTCACGGTCAACTATCTGGATCGAGGTATTGGCGACAAGGTGGTCGCCAAAGGATTCCTTGAGCGACAAGGCCGCTCGGTTTACTTTGCGCGCGGCGAAGCGTGGATAGACGAGCGCGTGATGATTGCGAGCGCGCAAGGCACGTTCAAGTACGCGCGCTGAAGCACCATGCCATGACCTCTCGCAACCTGCTCCGGCGCCTCGACCTCACCACGCTGCAACTCTTTCTCGCGGTTTTCGAGGAAGGCACGCTCACACGCGCGGCGGAACGTGAAGCGATCGCGGTTTCGGCGGCGAGCAAGCGGTTGCTGGAACTCGAGCAAGCGGTCGGCGCCGTGTTGTTCGAGCGCAAGGCGCGTGGAATGGAGCTCACGCCCGCGGGCGAAACGCTACTGCACCATGCGCGCCGCGTGTTGCGCGATGTCGAGAATATCGGCATCGAACTGGCGGAACATGCGAGCGGCGTGCGCGGTTATGTGCGGATGATGGCGAATCTTTCCGCCATCGTCGAATTCCTTCCGGAAGATTTGCGCGCGTTCATCACCGTGCACGATCAGATCAAGATCGATCTGGAGGAGCGGCCGAGCGGCGGCATCGTGGAAGGCGTGCTGGATAGTCTCGTCGATCTCGGCATTTGCTCGGGCGATGCCGACACGCGCGGACTTCAATCCACGCATTACCGCCATGACCGTCTCGTGATCGTGACGCCGGGCGATCATCCGCTGAGCCAACGCGAGCACGTCACTTTCGCCGATACGCTCGACTTCGACCATATTGGCCTGCATTCGGCCAGTTCCATCAATATGCGCACGCATCTGGCCGCGCGGCAAGCTGGCAAGGCGTTGCGGCTGCGCATTCATGTGCCGGGCTTCGATGCCGTTTGCCGCATGGTTCAGGCGGGCATGGGCGTGGGCGTGTTGCCGCATCGCGTGTTCGAGGCGATGGGGCGACAGCTTGGACTCGCTGCCGTCGCGCTCGACGAGGAGTGGGCCGCGCGCAGCCTCGTGATCGTCGTGCGCGATACGGGCGCCTTGTCGCCAGTGAGCCGTCTTTTGTTCGATCATTTGCGATCGGTGGAAGCGGGCACATAAGCGAGCGTTCGTCATCCGCGAACGATGCTTGCCAAAATGCGGTTGGACGCGGTCGAGCGTTCGCCAATAAGCTTGTCTCAAGCAAATCATAAATGGAGACAAGCACCATGAGCGGACCCCTCAAGGGCATTCGCGTCATCGAGATCGGCACCCTCATCGCGGCGCCTTTCGCGGCGCGCATGCTGGCCGAATTCGGCGCCGAAGTCATCAAGATCGAAACCCCCAACGGCGGCGATCCGTTGCGCAAATGGCGCAAGCTTCATGAAGGCACGTCACTCTGGTGGTATCTACAGTCGCGCAACAAGAAATCCGTGTGCGTGAATCTCAAGTCGCCGGAAGGCGCGGACGTCATCAAGCGTCTTGCGGCGGATGCGGACGTCGTCATCGAAAATATGCGGCCGGGCGCGCTCGAAAAGCTTGGCCTTGGCTGGGACGTTTTGCATGCAATCAACCCGAAGCTCACGATGGTACGCATTTCCGGCTACGGTCAGACGGGCCCGTATCGTGACCGGCCGGGCTTCGGTGCAATCGGCGAAGCGATGGGTGGCATTCGGTATACAACCGGCGATGCCGATGGCCTGCCCGCGCGCGTCGGTGTCAGTCTTGGCGACTCACTCGCGTCGCTGCATGGCGTGATCGGCGCGTTGATGTCCCTGTTGCGCGTCAAGACCGGACAAGGCGACGGTCAGGTGGTCGATGTCTCGCTCGTGGAAAGTGTTTTCAACCTGATGGAGAGCCTCGTACCCGAATACGATTTGCTCGGGCATGTACGCGAGCGCAGCGGCGGCGCGCTGCCGGGAATCGCGCCATCGAACACCTATCGGACCGAGGACGGCGGCTTCGTCGTGATCGCAGGCAACAGCGACCCGATCTACAAGCGTCTGATGAACGTGATAGACCGCCCCGATCTCGCCGACGATCCTGCGCTCGCGCACAACGATGGTCGTGTGCGGCAGAGTGCGATGCTCGACGAAGCCATCACGGCGTGGACCACGCATCATGCAATGGACGATGTGCTCGACACACTCGCCGTTGCGGAAGTCCCTGCGGGACGCATCTATTCCGTTGCGGACATCATCGACGATGCGCATTACCAGGCGCGCGATATGTTGCTGCAGGCCGACTTGCCGGGCGGTGCATCGGTGAAGATGCCGGGAATCGTGCCGAAACTGTCGGATACGCCAGGCGAAGTGCGCTGGCAAGGACCGACGCTTGGCGAACATACGCAATCGGTGCTGGAATCGCTCGGCTTCGATGCAAGCGAAGTGCAAAGGCTTCGTGCCGAAGGAGCGGTTCAATGAACGATGATCGTTTGCTCGTTCAGGAAGTCGCGCCGCGCGACGGCTTGCAGATCGAATCGAAATGGGTCGAGACTGCCGACAAGATTGCATTGATCGATGGTCTCTCGGCGTGCGGCTTCACGCGCATCGAAGCGGGCTCGTTTGTATCGCCGAAAGCCATTCCTGCGTTGCGTGATGGCGAGGCCGTGTTCAAGGGCATCGAGCGTCAAGAAGGCGTGATCTATGTCGCGCTGGTGCCGAACGTGAAGGGCGCGCAGCGTGCGCTCGATGCGAACGCCGACGAACTGAACCTCGTGATGTCTGCAAGCCAGACGCACAATCGCGCCAACATGCGCATGAGTTGCGAGGCATCGCTCGAGGGCTTCGGGGATATCGTCGCGCTCGCGCAAGGTACGAAGGCCATGCTCAATGCAACGGTTGCCACCGCGTTCGGCTGTCCGTTCGAAGGGCATATCGATGAAGACCGCGTGGTGTCGATCGTGCGGGCATATCGCGAGTTGGGTATCGATGGCATCACGCTTGCCGATACGACGGGCATGGCGAATCCGCGACAGGTCGCGCGGCTCGTTACGCGCGTGCTGGAGCAAGTGCCGGCCGCTGCGTTGACGTTGCATTTTCATAATACGCGAGGGCTAGGCCTTGCCAACGTACTCGCCGCATACAACGCAGGCGCACGCCGGTTCGATGCCGCGCTCGGCGGCCTGGGTGGTTGTCCATTCGCGCCGGGTGCATCGGGAAACATCTGTAGCGAAGACCTCGTGAACATGTGCGACGAGATGGGCATACCCACAGGCGTCGATTTGCAGAAGCTCATCACGTTGTCACGCACTTTGCCTGCGCTCGTCGGCCATGACGTGCCGGGACAAGTCGCGAAGGCAGGACGCAACTGCGACCTGCATCCCGTTCCCGATTACGTGCGCGCAATCTGAAATCATCGACGACAAACCATACGACCGGATATCACAAAACAATCCGGCCACTTTGCTTCGAGCAAGGAGACAAACATGAGTGACTTGAGCGTAGGTGCGCCGCGTGAGCAAGCGCTAGGCAATACCGCGGACATCATCCGCAAGGTGGCATGGCGGCTCATGCCGCTCATCATGCTGTGTTATCTGTTCGCGTTCTTCGACCGCATCAATATCAGCTTCGCGAAGTTTCAACTGCAAAGCACGTTGGGTTTCTCCGATACCGCCTACGGTCTCGGCGCGAGTCTCTTCGTGATCGGCTATGTGCTTTTCGAAGTGCCGAGCAACTTGCTGCTCTACAAAGTCGGTGCGCGTCGATGGATAGCGCGCATCATGATTTCATGGGGTATCGCAACGGCGCTGATGGTTTTCGTGCAGACCGAGTGGCAGTTCTATGGCTTGCGCTTCATCATCGGCGCGATGGAAGCGGGCTTTGCGCCAGGCGTGCTTTACTACCTGACGCTGTGGTTTCCGGCGAGCTATCGCGGACGTATCACGTCGCTGCTGTTTCTTGCATCGGCGTTCTCGGGTTTGTTTGGCGCCCCGTTGTCCGGTCTCGTGCTGGGGCATATGAACGGCGTGTTCGGTATCGCCGGATGGCATTGGCTCTTTCTGCTTGGCGGCCTGCCTTGCGTGCTGCTTGGCATTCTCGTTTTGAAGGTGCTGAAAGATCGTATCGACGATGCCGCGTGGCTCACGGGCGCCGAGAAGACTTACCTGAAAAGCCAAATCGCGACGCAGAGCCAGCACACGGACTCCGGGCACTCGCTCTTCGGCGCGATCAAGACACCCGGTTTTCTGATGCTCGGACTGATCTACTTTCTGATTCAAGTCGGATCGTATGGTCTCAACTTCTGGGCGCCGCATTTGATTCGCGCCGCCGGGACGGAGAATCCGACGATCATCGGTCTGTTGACGGCGGTGCCTTATATCTGCGGGGCGATCTGCATGGTCGTGGTAGGGCGCATGTCGGATCGCTCCGGCGAGCGGCGCAAGTTCGTCTGTGTATTGCTTCTGATGGCGGCTGCAGGCTTCTTCGCGGCCGGCGTGTTCGACAAGCAGACGGCGTTGTTGATCGCCGCGCTCGGTGTGATGGGTGCGGGCGTGATTGCATCGATTCCGGCGTTCTGGGCGTTGCCGCCCAAGCTATTGACGGGAGCAGGCGCGGCGGGCGGGATCGCGCTTATCAATACGCTTGGACAGCTTGGAGGCATCGTGAGTCCGGTGATGGTCGGACGTATTCGTGATGTCACCGGCAGCACGACGCCTGCGCTGTATGCCATCGGTGCGATGAGCCTGATTTGCGCGCTGCTGCTCTTGTATGGGCTGCCGCAGTCGTTGCGGCAAAGGGATCATTCGGAGAAATAGGACCAAGGTGGTCCGAGGAAGGTTGAAGAAGCGCCCGGCGATGGTTGTTCACCGGGCGCTTTGCCTATTGCATGCTGCATTCGGTACGTTGAATGCAGAATGGGATTTGTCGACACGTGGCCGTTCTTCACGCTTGGTGCTTTCACGTTGTGCAGCCTTTTGCATGCAAAAGTCAAAGAAACTCGGCGTGCAATCGGATCGTGGTTAGCGCGTTGCGTTGCTTGTACGAGTGCACGCAACCTAAAGATCTACGTCTTGTCCGCTGCATTCTGCATGCAAAATGCCGCCGACCATCCGACGGCACACTGCATGCAAAATGCAACCAGTCACGCATCAAGCAACCGCCGACAATGCCTTGCAATCTGCCGTTCCTCGTCGGTCTCCACGACCCGATGCGAAGCCCCAAGAAACGAAAGCCCATCGAGAATCTGCGCACGAACCGCCTCGCTATGCTCGCCAATTCCTCCGCTGAACACGATCTCATCCAGCCCGCCGAGCAAAGCCGCATACCCGCCGATAGTCTTCCGTATCGCCGTGCAAAACACGTCGATGGCAAGCGTTGCGTTCGCATCGCCGTGATCGCGGCGTTCGATCAGCGTTTGCATATCGTCGTCCGATTCCGATAACGCTTTGAGACCGCTTTGCCGATTCACGAGCGTCTCCAGCGCATCCGCGTCAAGCGACTCCTGGCGCAAGAGATGAATCAGCACACCGGGATCGAGGTCGCCGCTGCGCGTCGCCATCGGAATGCCGCCGGTGGGCGTCATCCCCATCGACGTATCGATTGAATGGCCATTGTGCAACGCGCACAGGCTCGCGCCGCTGCCAAGATGCGCGATGACCGTGCGCGGCTTCAGCTTCGCGCCAAGCGCGTTGACGATGGATTCATACGACAGTCCGTGGAATCCATAACGCATGACGCCACGCTCGGCAAACTCTCGCGGTAACGCATAACGCGTCGCGCGCTCCGGCATCGTGCGATGGAATACCGTATCGAAGCATGCAAAATGCCGTATGCCAGTGAAGATGCCCTGCGCTTCGTCGATGAGGGCAAGCGATTGCGGCAGATGCAGCGGCGCAAACGGCACGGCGTCGCGCAACGTGTCCTTGAGCGCGGCAGTAATCTCGCGATGCTCCCGCACATCCGGTCCACCATGCACCACGCGATGCCCGACCGCTGCAAGCGGTTCGCGCATATGCTCGCGCAGGGCATCGGCGACACGCTGCAACGCGTCGTACTGCGACTCCATCAGATGGTCCTGCGCGACATCGATCTGCTTGTCGGAAGAACGCATCGTCAAGGAACCGTTGTCGCGGCCGATGCCCTTCGCGCTGCCCGTGAGCCACGCCTCTTCATCGCCGTCGTTCGCCATGAACACGCCGAACTTGAGCGAAGACGAGCCGCTGTTCAACACGAGAATGCCCTGTGTCATGGTGTCAGTCCTTCCATGTCCACTCGCGGATCTCGTCGCGGTCGATACCTTCCGCATGGGCATACTGCACGCTCTCGATGATCTGATTCTTGAGCCATTCCTTCGTATGCGCGGCGGTATCGGAGATACGTTCCACGCGGTCGATCACGTCGATGGCAAGCGAGAAGCGATCGACGCCATTGATGATCGCAAGCTCGAACGGCGTGTTGATGTTGCCGCGCTCGCAGTAACCATGCACGTGCAAATTGTCGTGATTCGTGCGGTTGTACGTGAGTTTGTGCACGAGCGACGCATAGGAATGGAAGTTGAAGATGACCGGTTTATCACGCGTGAAAATGGAGTCGAAGTCGCGATCGGAAAGACCATGCGGATGGTCCGTATCCGGCATCAGCCTGAAAAGATCGACGACATTGACAAAGCGTATCTTCAGATCGGGGCATTGCGCCTTCAAAATTTCGACGGCAGCGAGCGCTTCCATGGTCGCGATATCGCCCGCGCTGGCAATCACCACGTCGGGCTCGTGGCCCTTATCCGTCGATGCCCAATCCCAGATGCCAATGCCCTTCGCGCAATGCACGATGGCATCTTCCATGTTCAGATACTGCAGATGCGGCTGCTTGTCCGCGACGATCACGTTCACGTAATCGTGCGAGCGCAGACAATGATCCGCGACGCTCAACAAGCAATTCGCGTCGGGCGGCAGATAAATTCGCACGACACCCGGGCTTTTGTTCGTGACGACATCGAGAAAGCCAGGGTCCTGATGCGTGAAGCCGTTATGGTCCTGCCGCCATACGAGCGACGTGATCAACAAATTGATCGATGGCACCGGCGCGCGCCACGCAATCTCATTCTTTGCTTTTTCGAGCCACTTTGCGTGCTGATTGAACATGGAGTCGATCACGTGCACGAAGGCTTCGTAGGTCGCGAAAAGACCGTGGCGACCGGTCAACACATAGCCTTCGAACCAGCCTTCGAGCGTGTGTTCGGAGAGCATCTCCATCACGCGGCCATCGACGGAAAGGAAGCCGCCGTCTGCATCTTCGGGCAGCGTTTCCGCAAGCCAGCGCTTGCCCGAAACTTCATAGACGCCGTCGAGTTTATTGCTCGCGGTTTCGTCCGGACCGAAGAGGCGGAAGCGCGTCATGTTGCGACGGATCACTTCGCGCAGATAAATGGCGAGCACGGCCGTTGGCGACTGATACGTCCCGGCCGCGCTTTTGAATTCGAAAGCAAAATCACGAATGTCGGGTAGATCGAGCGATTGCCGCAACACGCCGCCGTTTGCATGCGGATTTGCGCTGATGCGGCGCGCGCCTTCCGGCGCAAGTTCGCGCAGCGGCTCGATCAGCCGGCCGTTCTCGTCGAACAACTCCTCGGGCTTGTAACTGCGCATCCAGGTTTCGAGTACCTGCAGATTTTTGCGATTGGTCGCCGGATCGGCCACCGGCACCTGATGCGAGCGCCAGAAATTTTCGACCTTGTGACCATCCACTTCTTTCGGACCGGTCCAGCCTTTCGGCGAACGCAGCACGATCATCGGCCAGCGCGGACGCTCCACCTTTTCCTTGCTCGCGCGCGCACGCTCTTGAATTGCGCGAATCTCGCCGATGCAATGTTCCAGCGTCGCCGCCATCTTCTGATGCATGGTGTCGGGGTCGTCGCCCTCGACGAAATAGGGCGTGTAGCCGTAGCCCTTGAAGAGCGCTTCGAGCTCCTCATGGGGAATGCGCGCAAGGATAGTCGGATTGGCGATCTTGTAGCCGTTCAGATGCAAGACCGGCAGCACGGCGCCGTCGGTTATCGGATTGAGGAACTTGTTCGAATGCCAGGACGTGGCGAGCGGTCCGGTTTCGGCTTCGCCGTCGCCGACCATCGTGGCGACGATCAGATCGGGATTGTCGAAGGCTGCGCCGAACGAATGCGACAAACTATAGCCGAGCTCGCCGCCTTCGTGAATCGATCCCGGTGTTTCCGGCGTGCAATGCGAGCCGATGCCGCCCGGCGAAGAGAAGGCGCGAAAAAGCCGCTGCATGCCGTGTTCATCGGCGCTGCGATCGGGATAGATTTCCGAGTAATGGCCTTCGAGGTAAGAGTTGGAAAGCGTGGCGGGCGCGCCGTGTCCAGGGCCCGAGACGAACATGACGTTGAGATCGTCGCGCTTGATGAGACGGTTTAAATGCACCCATACGAACGATTGCCCCGGGTCCGAGCCCCAGTGGCCGAGCAAACGCCGTTTGATGTGTTCGGGCTTGAGCGGTTCGCGCAGCAACGGATTCGCGCGCAAATAAATCATGCCGACCGAAAGATAATTGCAGGCTCGCCAATATGCGTCGAGCTTACGCAGGAGGTCGGTGGAAAGAGGCGTCTCGGTTGCTGTCCTGCCTTGGACGTCGTCGTTCAATTGCATCTCCTTGCGGTGAAGTGAGAAATCGAGCGTCGGGATACGGCCTGGCGCGTGTACTTGCCATGTTCGAGCTTTATTGTTGCGCTTTAGTTGCAGCGCCGTGCGGGAGTGTGACGCGATGCCGCGAACATCATACTTGGGTTCGCCAGATGATGTCCGCAAGCATGCAGAGGCAGGTTAATCGCGGGCGGATTGCCTGAGATCGTAGTCCATCAGCAGCGCTTTATGGGTTTCCCATATGCCGATGTAATGCACCATGAAGCTGGTCGGCCGCTGATAAATCCAGGGTGTGTTGAAGTCGATAAGACTGGCTACCTGCGTTGCGTCGAAGTCGGGGCGCGCGGAAAATTCGGCGTTGAAATAATATTGATCGCCCTTATTTGCGTAGACAGTGGATTTGTCGTCGATGCAATTGCACGCTTCGAGTATGCGATGAAGCGAATCGTAATTACGTTGGGTGCGCTTGAGTCCCATGATGCCGGAATTGAAGCGCCAATAGCCGATATCGCGTGCAAACACCGCTTCCTTGTCGTGCATGATGGATTCGAGCGGCCGGTTCATGTCCTTGATGAGCACGTCGGCGTCGACCCAGAAAATCCATTCGTGATTCGGGAGGGTTTCGCGCAGTAAGGCCGCCTTGAGCCAATTGCCCGAAGTTTTACCGTCGTTCAGATGCGCGGGAATTTCGCGGTGCACGTAAAGTGTATAGCCGTGGCGTTTGCAGTATCGCGTGAAATTGGCTTCGGCAATACGGCCGTAAATCGCGATGTTCGGCGTGTATAGCGTCACTATCGCGACCGACCGATTCGGCTGTCGAATACTGACGGCGGATGTATCGGTAATGCCGGTGTCGTTTAGCGAAAGCAGTGGCAGGCCGCGCGTCTGGCAGTCGTTGATATGTTCGAGGAGCGCATTGCGGAATCGCCGATGATGCTTCTGGTCACAAATCTTGACCGAGAAAGCAGACCAGTGCGCCCAGACGCTCTCGACGTTGGTGGAGGCGGGCACGACAGCCATGACATCACCAACGCGATACCGCGACGGACAATACGCAAATGCCTGCAAGAGGAGCGCTTCTTCCTTCGGAAGCACGACGCCATTGCGGCATCGCGTGACTATCTCGAACAACTCACGCATGACGTGCTCGGTCTTGCGCCAAATTTGCATGTCGAGTTGCGGCAGATCGGACTCGATGCAGGTTAGAAGCCAGTCGCGGCCCTGCATGAGTTCCGGCAAAGCGAGCGGCCTGAGAATCGCGGCATTCTCGTTCAACAGCAAGACGAGTTCGTCCTCATTCGCCAAGCCGAGCTGATGCAGCAGCGTTTCGTATTTGATGATCCAGCGTGTTTCGTCGCTGCAGCCGCTGATTTCGGACATATCGATTTCGATGTGCCGATAACCATGCCCGCGCGCATAACGCCGATGATTGGCAAGCGCGGCAGGCGCATGGTCGAAAAGCAGACTGATGACGATCATAAGACGTAGAAATGGCCAGAAGCGCGGAGCCGTAAGGATCAGTGACAGCCTACCTTTCTCGCATGGGATTCGTCCGAAAAAGCCTGATAAACGCAGTTTCAAAACCCCTCATACAATGACTGCATGACCCGCACCGACGCCCTGAAGGGCTTTCATCCCGCCGTCGTCAACTGGTTTCGCGCGCATTTCGAAACGCCGACCGCCGCGCAGGCGCGCGCGTGGCCGCTCATCCACGCGCGCCGTTCCACGCTCGTGGCTGCGCCAACTGGCTCGGGCAAGACGCTGACGGCCTTTCTCGCCGCGCTCGATGAACTCGTGCGCGAAGGCGTGGAAAGCGCGGCAAGCGGCAAAGTGCTGCCCGACGAGACGCGCGTGGTGTATGTGTCGCCGCTCAAGGCCTTGTCCAACGACATTCGCGTAAATCTGGAAGAGCCGCTTGCGGGCATTGCGCGCGAGCTTGGCCCCGACGCGCCGCTGATACGCGCCGCCGTGCGCACGGGCGACACGACCCAGCAGGAACGCAGCGCCATGCGAAAGCGCGCGCCGCATATTCTCGTGACGACGCCTGAATCGCTTTACTTGCTGCTGTCGTCCGATTCCGGCCGGGCGATGCTTTCGACCACGCGCACGGTGATCGTCGATGAAATCCATGCCGTGGCGGGCAGCAAGCGCGGCTCGCACCTGAGTCTGAGCCTCGAACGGCTGGATGCGTTGTGCGAGGCGCGCGGCGCGGCGCGGCCGGTGCGCGTCGGTTTGTCGGCGACACAAAAGCCGATCGAGCTCGTCGCGAAGTTTCTCGCGGGCGTCGGAAAGCCGTGCGAGATCGTGGATGTCGGTCACGTCCGCGCCCGCGATCTCGCCCTCGAAATGCCGCCGATGCCGCTCGAAGCGATCATGTCGAACGACATGTGGGAGCGCGTCTATGACCGGCTGGCCGAGCTTTCCGGCATGCATCGCACGACACTCGTGTTCGTCAATACGCGACGCATGGCCGAGCGCGCGGCGCGGCATCTGACCGAGCGCCTTGGCCGGGACGCAGTCGCGGCGCATCACGGCAGCCTTGCGCGCGAGCAGCGGCTTTCCGCCGAACAGCGCCTGAAGCGCGGCGAATTGCGTGTGTTGATCGCGACGGCATCGCTGGAATTGGGTATCGATATCGGCGATGTCGATCTCGTCTGCCAACTCGGCTCGCCAGGATCGATCGGCGCATTCTTGCAGCGCGTCGGGCGCTCGGGGCATCACGTCGGCGGCGTGCCGAAAGGGCGGCTCTTTCCGACTTCGCGCGACGACCTGATCGAGTGCGCGGCCTTGCTCGATTGCGTGAGGCGTGGCGAACTCGACGCGCTTTCCATTCCGCGCGCGCCGCTCGACGTGCTTGCACAGCAGATCACGGCGGAGGTCGCCTGTCGCGAATGGGGCGAGGATGAATTGTTCGAGCTGATCGGGCGTGCGTATCCGTACGCGACGCTCGAGCGCGCCCGCTTCGACGAAGTGGTGCGCACGCTCGCCGAGGGCTATACGGGGCGGCAGGGCGTGCGCGCGTCGTATGTTCATCGGGATGCGGTGAGCCGCACGTTGCGCGGACGGCGCGGCGGCAAGCTGACGGCCGTGACTTCCGGCGGCGCGATTCCCGACAACGCCGACTTCGCCGTGCTGCTGGAGCCGCAGGGCTTGCAGATCGGCACGGTGAACGAGGACTTCGCGGTCGAGAGTCTGGCTGGAGACATCTTTCAGTTGGGTAATACGTCGTACAGGATCATGCGGATCGAAGGTGGCCGGGTGCGAGTGGAGAACGCGAATGGTCAGCCGCCGAACATTCCGTTCTGGCTTGGAGAGGCGCCGGGGCGCAGCAGTGAGCTTTCCTTCGCGATCGCGCGGTTGCGGGCGGGGGTGGATGCGCGGTTGGCGGGTGTCGGGGCCAAGGGCGCGAAGGATTTAAGCCTCGCGCATGGCGCCAATGACGCGTACGCGGCGAACGCGGCGAAGGACGCGCGCAACGCCGACAGCGCGAAAGACGCACTTAGCGACTCGCTAGCTCCCACCATCGCATGGCTCGCCGATGAAACCGAAGGCATCGGCGCCGATGCCGCGCGTCAGATCGTCGAATATCTCGCACGCGCACGCGCCGCGCTGACCGTGCTCCCGACCCAGGACACGCTCGTCATGGAGCGCTTCTTCGACGAATCCGGCGGCATGCAACTCGTGATTCACGCGCCGTTCGGCAGCCGCGTCAATCGAGCGTGGGGTCTCGCGTTGCGCAAGCGTTTCTGCCGCACCTTCAATTTCGAACTGCAGGCGGCGGCGACGGAAGATGCCATCGTCCTGTCGCTCACGGGCAGCCACAGCTTCGCGCTCGATGAAGTCTGGCGTTATCTGAAATCGGCAAGCGCGGAACATGTGCTGATCCAGGCGTTGCTCGACGCACCGCTTTTCGGCGTGCGCTGGCGCTGGAACGCGACCAACGCGCTCGCCTTGCCGCGCTATTCGGGCGGCCGCAAAGTCGCACCGCAGTTGCAGCGCATGCGAAGCGAGGACTTGCTCGCCGCCGTTTTCCCGGATCAGGTCGCGTGCGCGGAAAACATCGCGGGCGAGCGTGAGGTTCCGCGGCATCCGCTGGTCGAGCAGACTCTCGACGACTGTCTGCACGAAGCGATGGACAGCGAGGCTTGGCTGGCACTTTTGCGTCGTATCGAAACGGGCGATGTGCGGCTCGTCACACGCGAGTTGCCCGCGCCGTCGCCGCTTGCCGCCGAGATCTTGTCGGCGCGGCCGTATGCTTTTCTGGACGACGCCCCGCTCGAAGAGCGCCGCACGCAGGCTGTCTTGGCGCGCCGCTGGACCGATCCGCAATCGACCGATGATCTCGGCGCGCTCGATGCCGACGCCATCGAAAGCGTGCGCGCGGAAGCCTGGCCCGCGGTGACGAGCGCCGATGAGATGCACGAAGCGCTGACCGGTCTCGCGTGCATCGCGCATGGCGAGGCGGCGCGTTGCGACGGCTGGCCAGCGTGGCTCGACGCGCTCGCACGCGCCGGGCGTGCGACGCGCTTGCAGATTGCGGAGCACGACGCGCTGTGGATCGCCGTGGAGCGGCTTGCCTGCCTGCGCGCGGTCTATACGCATGCGCCGATGCATCCCGCACTGCAGCCGCCGCCCGGTTTCGACCATGCCTGGACTGAAGATGACGCGCTCGTCGAGATCGTCCGCGCGCGGCTTTCGGGATTCGGTCCGCTGACGGTGCCGGAAATTGCGCGTCCGCTTGCGTTGCCTGCGTCGAGCGTGGCTTCGGCGTTGACGCGTCTGGAAGCCGAAGGCTATGTGATGCGTGGCCGCTTCACGCCCGCGGCTAAAGACGAGGAATGGTGCGAGCGGCATCTGCTGGCGCGGATTCATCGCTACACGGTGCGGCGTTTGCGTCGCGAAATCGAACCCGTGGAGCGGCAGGATTTCATGCGTTTCCTGTTCGAATGGCAACGCGTCGCGCCGGATTCTCACGGCGAAGGCCGCGATGCGCTTCTCGGCGTGCTCGAACAGCTCGAAGGTTTCGAGGCGCCCGCCGTGGCGTGGGAGGATGACATCCTGCCGGCGCGCATCGCCGATTACTCGGGCATGTGGCTCGACGAGGCTTGCCGTGCGGGCAAGATCGTGTGGACGCGTCCGGCCGGCCGTGCGCGCGCGACGGGTGGCCCGGTGCGCGGCACGCCGATCGTGCTGCTGCCGCGTCGCCATTTGGGGGCATGGAATACGCTGATGCGCCCCGACGAAGCGCCGCAGTTGTCGTCGCGCGCGCAACGCGTGTTCGAGGCCCTAAGCACGCACGGCGCGATGTTCTTCGACGAACTTCTCGCCGATGTACGGCTCCTGCGCACGGAACTCGAAGATGGGCTCGGCGAACTAGTCGCGCTGGGCCTCGTCAACGCGGACAGTTTTGCGGGCTTGCGCGCGCTTCTGGCGCCGGCCGCCAAGCGCAATGTGTTCGCGCGGCGGCAGCGTCGCGGCGGGCTTTTCATCGGCGGGATGGACGATGCGGGCCGCTGGGCGCTCTTGCGTCGAGCCAATTCCAACGATGATGAGGACATCGAGCACGTCGCGCTTGCGCTGTTGCGCCGGTATGGTGTCGTGTTCTGGCGACTGCTCGAACGCGAAGCGCAGTGGCTGCCGCCGTGGCGCGATTTGCTGCGTGTCTATCATCGGCTCGAAGCGCGTGGCGAGATTCGCGGCGGGCGCTTTGTTGCGGGCCTCGCGGGTGAGCAGTTTGCATTGCCAGATGCGGTGCCGCTGTTGCGTGACGTGCGCAGGCGGGCGAAAGAGGGCGCGCTCGTCGCGCTTGGCGCGGTCGATCCGCTGAACCTCGTGGGCACGTTGCTGCCAGGCGAGAAAGTGCCGGCGATTGCGGGCAATCGCGTGTTGTTTCTGGATGGCTTGCCGGTTGGGGCGGTCGTGGCCGGTAAGACGCGATATCTCGGCGATTTCGATGGCGATACACGCGAACGTATCAGGCTTGCGCTTGTGAAGCGGAGCGGGCGGTCGATCGGTACGCCATTGACGGGCGGAATGGGCACGATCGGGATGACGGTGCGTAGTTGACGCACCGCCCGCTGGCATTTTGCATGCATGACGCAGCGCGGTGGCATTTTGTATTACGACCACCGTGCCTCGCGTTGCTGCTTGCTTCAATGCATAAGCAGCACGCTAATCGTTCACCCCGCGAACATCGACGGACGTAAGCGCTATGTCCTCAAACGCTACTTCTTCGACACGATCTTGGTCGTGAATGGCCCAGGCTTTTCAGCGGGCACATCGTTCACCGGCACGCCTGGATAATCGACCACGCGATTCGCGTTCGCTTTTGGCCTGATACGAAAGAGCGGACGGGCACCGTTGCGTGCACCGCCCGTGATCGCGGTCATTGCCTGACGGTCCAACTCGATGCTGTCCGCGAGATCCTTGATTTTGACAATGGCCATGACTGTGTCCTCCAAAAAGTGAGAAGCATGAAGCCGCGCCGATTCCGGTCAGATGCGGCGCGTCGAACTTACCTTGCATGCAGCATGCACATTCGACGAACGCAGAACGCATTCAGTATATGCATTTCGTCTGACGCTGCCACGCAAGGCTACTCGTGATGCCGCGACCGTTTCATTCTGACCGGATGTGCCAAGCGGCAAGACGGCGGAGGGGTGAAACCCTTGGCCGTTTGTATGATGCATGCGTGATTCACTGAATGCACCATGCCTGATCGAGAGTGCAACGTCGTACCCTTTCCGGTCATGTCATGCATCAGGTATGCCAGTCGAACGCCTTGGCATGAACGAATCGACGGACCCCATGTGTGACGTGCTTTACGCAGCGACGAGCCGCTTGGCCAACCGCGCGCAATAAGACGCAAAAGCCTGTACCTGACTTAACCGAACCAACACCCGAACCAAACATGTCGGTATCCGAACGACATGTGCGCGATGCCGCGCATCATCGAAAACGCCATTTGCGTAAGGCGCATGCGGAGGCTAGTATCAAGCGATTACTGGGTATTTGTTACGACAAGTGAATTGTCGGTCGATTTGGAGCCGCGTCGCGTCGCACAGATGACAAGCTTTGCGCAGGCGATTCGTACATATCGGGGCGACGGCGGGTCGCGCGACGAGTTCTTTGCCGGGGTCGATGGCGCGCTCGCCATCGAACGAACTCCGGCCAAGCGGCTCATGGAGATCCTCGACGAGGAGCACGCGGCTCGGCCTCTACCACCCGATATCTACGTTGCCATTCGACGCCGCATCGAACATGTGGCGCTCGCTCATCCCGAAACAGAGTTCGGCACCGGCTTCGCGCCCGGCCGCGACGAGACGCGCGTGCAGACCACGCCGGGTTTCCCGGCGCCTTTGCCGCCGCGCGCATCGGGCGACGCGAGCGCATCGACGTCCGGCCACGCCACGCAGGTGCTCACGGAAGTCGTTCAGGTCAAGGGTGTCGGCGACACGCTGAACAATCGCTTCGTGCTGGAAGAATGTCTCGGCATCGGCGGGATGGGAACGGTCTACAAAGCGCTCGATCTGCGCAAGCTGGAAGCGTCGGATCGACGGCCGTACGTGGCGATCAAGGTTCTCAATCTTCAATTTCGCGGCAACCCGAAATCGCTGATCGCACTGCAGCGCGAGGCGCGCAAGGCGCAGCAACTCGCGCATCGCAACATCGTGACCGTGTACGATTTCGATCGCGATGGCTCGATCGTCTATCTGACGATGGAATATCTTTCCGGCCAGCCGCTTTCAAGAATGCTTCGGAACCCGAACTTCAAGGGTCTGCCGTTTGCCGAAATGTTTCCGATCTTCAAGGGCATGGCGAACGCGCTCGCATACGCGCACGAGCGAGGCTTCGTCCATTGCGATTTCAAGCCGCCGAACGTTTTTCTCACCGATACGGCGGAAGTGAAGGTGATCGACTTTGGCATTTCGCGTGCAATCACGCGCCCCGAGGACGAAAGCGAGGCCACGGTCTTCGATCCCGGCAGCCTGGGCGCGCTCACGCCTGCCTATGCAAGTCCGGAGATGCTCGAGCATCGCGAGCCCGATCCGCGTGACGATATCTACGCGCTTGGCTGTATAGCGTACGAATTGCTGGCGGGGAAGCATCCGTTCGAGCGCGTTCCCGCGCTGCAGGCAAAGAGCGCCAACATGAAGCCGCAGCGGCCCGAGAATTTGGGCAACAAGCAGTGGAAGGCGCTCAAGGGCGCGCTGGCGTTCGAACGCGAGGCGCGAACGCCGAGCGTCACGCAGTTCCTGGATGAGCTTAGCGAACCGCCTGCCGCTGCGCCCGCAAGCAATAAACCGAAGCGCGAAGGCGGCCCCAGGATTGCGATCGGAGCCGTGGCGGTTGCGGCGATCATTGCTGCGGGCGCGAGCTATTACTTCTTCGAGCGGTCAAAAAACAGCGAACAAGCGCCACCCTCGAACGCGAGCGCAAGTCCGGTCGAACCAGTAAGACCGTCGAGCGCTGAACCGCAAGCGAGCGCGTCGGTGGTCGCGATAACGCCTGCCGTTCCCGTCGCCGCCGCGCCGCAGCTTACGATGGCCGCGGTCACGCCGGTGCTGGCGAGCGCGCCGTGTTCGGCGCTCGTCGCATCGGTTCACGATCAGACGGTCGATGTGCAGGGTTTCATATCGGAGAAATACGGGCTCGCGCGTTTGAAGGACACGCTTGGACGCGTGCCCGGCGTGAAGACCACCAACTTCGGCGTGCAGCAAGTCGTCGACGACAAATGCGATCTGCTCAAAGTCTTCGCGCCTTACTGGACGGCGAACCGGCAGTTGGGACATCCGGCATCGGTCCATACGCGGTCGAACCAGTTGCGCCTGACCGAAGGCGATCCGCTGATCGTCGATCTGATGACGCCCGCGTTCGAGTCCTACGTCACAGTCGATTACTTCATGCTCGACGGCAGCGTGGTGCATTTGCTGCCGACCGAAAGATCCCGCGACAACCAGGCGCCTGCAAACTACGCGGCCACACTCGGCTCGATGGGCGATTGGGTCGTCGGCAAGCCGTTCGGCTCGGAGATGATCGTATTGACCGTGACGCCCGCGCCGCTCTTCGATGCCATCCGCCCGGACAGCGAAGCGAAGAGCGAATATCTGCGCGCACTCGACAGGCGTCTTACGGCGCTCACCGGCAAATACGGACGCGATAAAGTCGTCGTGGACATGTTCCAGATCACGACGCAGGCGAAGAAGTGAGCGTCGCCACGTAAGCGACGGCTCACCGGACCGTTAGCTGATCTCGCGCGATCAAGCTTGTGGTTTGTTGACCGACGCCTTCAGTTCCTGCAACGCATCCTCCATGCGCTTCGTGACGAGCGCATAGGCTTCGGCCTGCGTCTGCTGCGTGGTGCGGGCGATGTCCTGCATATCGGCGAGCGCATTGTGCAATGCCCGTTGCACGACTTCGTTGGCGTTGAACGGCGGTTTCGCGGCCGACGATGCCATTTGCTTGGCGATATCCTCTAGATCGCCCAGCGTGCGCCGCAAGATTTCAAGTTGCTTGTCGCGCAAGGCCTCGATGCCGCCGAACGCAACGCGATTGGTGGCCGCGAGCGCCTCGACGTCTTTGCGTCGCGATTCCATGATCGCGGTGACATCGAAACCGGGAAGCTGATACTGCTGAAACATGGCGGCAAACTGGCTGAACGGATCGCTGAATTTCTGATTCATCTTGCCTCCCAGGTCGTTCGGTGGAGCGCGTTCTCATGCATGGAGCCATTCGATCGCGCGGCAACGTGCGCCGTGTGCCACGTCTTCTCGACGCGCGGCCCGGCCCCTGATACTACCAATTTAACCGTGCTAAATGGGGCAAGGGAAAACACCAGAGCGATTGCATTCAAACGACCAACTGTCGGGATGCTTAATGCAAATCAAGGCGCGTCGCGTCGCAGCGAGCACGCAATAGAGCAACGGTTGACAGGCCGCGCGACTGGCGGCCGGGATCGGAGGCGAGGGGGGTGTTACGACGGTCCGCGTGGTCTTCGTTTCGTTGGCCAGCGCGGCACGGGCATGGTGTTCGACCGCCACGCAGTTTTCCAATTACCGCGCGATAGCGATTGCGATTGCGATTTGCACGACAATCTTCGTCAGGCCGCTCATGCCGCTATCGAACGGCGACCCATTATCTTCGAGATGTCGTGCCTGCCCGCTTCAGAGCGCGGTCCAGTTGACCTCCTCGCCAGCGAATACGCCGTGCTCCGCCTTGATCTGCGCGCGGTCGATACATTGCACGTGCCAGCGTCCCTCGCTCTGTGCGCCGGATTGATCGGTGTACCAGAGCGCGCGTCCGGCGAGCCCTTCGGGCGGACCGCCCGGTACGTCGAAATCGAGTTGTTCGAGCACGCAGATCGGTTGCGGCGCATCCTGCCCGCAGATCACGGTGTCGCCCGCGCCTTTGGTCAGACCGCCCCAATCAGGCACGTCCATCGATTGGTGACCTTCGCGTGACCAGCGGCTGGATTCTCTGTCGAGCCACAAAATGGCGTAGGCGGCCGATTGAGCGCCTTCGAATCCATCCAGCTTGACGGTGATACGCATGACTTCCTCCATTACATCGATTTGGCGGACGGGACGCTCGAGCGCTTGTTCGCGCTGGCCATGAGCGTCTTCGATTTGAACGGTGGCGTCGCGCGCCACGCTGCAATACGTGTCTTTGCTATTTTTGTATTCGGTACGCACTTAAACACTCGCGGGTTTAGGCGCAATGTCTGGTTCGAGCGCGATACTGGCGATCGGTTCGATAAGCCGAAAGAAATCGCAAATCGGTCGGTGCTGTATGGCTCCACGCCATGAGTGCTGCGGCGCACAACAACGCGGTCAACTTAAAGCAAGTGCGATGCCGACCTCAGCTCCTGCACGATGGTGAAGCTTAGTACGCCAATCTGACGCTTCGGAGGCATGGCGGTATTTTTGCGTTGTCGATGAATGCACTACCTCGTCAGCCCGCGCCCCAACAGCATGCCTGCGTGCCCCACACCGGACCTACACGCCGAACACGCTCATTGCACTGCAGCAACTCAGATTCGCTATGGGTATTCGGTCGACGATATGCGCGGTCCATCCATTCAGATTGATAGCGTCTTCAAGTTGGAGCGTCGATGGCAACCGGCTGACGATTTTTGATTCAAGGGGTGTAGGCGCGAGCCATAGGCACCCGCAGGCAGTTTGATATTTCGTCCTGCTGCGCGACCGTTTCATCTTACGAGAACAGTATGGGCTCACCGGAGAACGAATGCAAAATACTATTAAGCCGCGCATGAATTTTAAATACCAAGCGGCAAGACAATGCACGCCTCAGCGCCACCACCATCGCGTGCCCGCAAAACTAGCGTTCCGCCGTGCTGCCGAGCGATGCGCTCTACGATCGCCAGACCCAATCCCGTGCCTTTTGGCTGCGCCTCGCCGCCGCCGCGCTTGAACGGCTGTTTGAGCGCTTCCGGGTCCTGACCGCCAAGCCCCTTGCCGCGATCCGCGATCACAATGCATGCAGCATGCAATCGCGTATCGGTCCAGCTACGCACTTCGAGTCCGACGACGCCATAGAGTATGGCGTTCTGCATCAGATTCATCAGTACGCGCATCATGCCGATGGGACGGAAGGCGAACGGCTCTATGGGCTCGAGCGTAAGCGCGAACTCCTGGCCAAGGCCCGCAAAATCCGCTGCCAGATTCGAGATCAATGCGTTTATGTCTCCCACGACCGGCGCTTCCTTGGCACCGCTCCCTGCATAGTCCATGAACTGCTGGAGGATGCTGTCGATCCGATCCAGATAACCTTCCGCCGATGCCGTGAAGTGAGCGTCCGCCGCACTCGCCGAGGACATTGCCATCGCAAGGCGCAGCTTCGTCATCGGGGTGCGGATGTCATGCGAAATACCAGCGAGCATCAGTGCTCGCGTGGCGTCCGCTTCGCTCAGGGCAGCGCTCATTTGGTTGAACGCGCGACTAACCTGGGCAATCTCGGTGGGGCCGTCTATCGGCAAGACGCCGGGTTCATCGCCGGCAGAGAGGCGCCGCGCGGCATCGGCGAGGTGTTCGAGCGGGCGATTCAAATGCCGCTGGATCAAATACGCGGTCGCGATTGCGAGCGCCCCAAGGCCGAGCGATAGCAGCAGGGCCGTGGCGAGGCCGTCGTCGTGCGCGGCTTCCGGCACGGGCAGGGCGACCCAGCGTGGCTCGCCGGACAGATGCGCACGTATCCAGAGGCGCTGCTGGCCATCCGCCGCCGTCGCGCCGCTTTCCCAGCGCACTAGCATGTCTGGCGGCAGATGCGCTCGCAAACTATCGATGAAAGTCTGACGCTGATACGTGCGATAGAAGCGCAAGCGCGACTCTTCGGGCGTCTCGCGCGCGTCCTCGGGCAGGGCGGCGCGCACTTCGAGATGAGCGGCGATGGAATTCGATGCTTGCGGCGGGCTTGCTTTCAGAAGGGTATCGAGCGTCTCGATGTAGGCCGCGAATGTGGTCGCCGCCCGTTCGATGCGCGGCGTCTGAATGAAATGGAGCAGCACGGCGAGCGCGCATACCTGACTCACCGCCACCAGCGCCACGAGCAAAAGAATATTGCGTGCAAAAAGGGACCGCGGCGCGAGGCTCACGTTTCCACGTCCGCAAGCAACATATAGCCGACGCCCCATACCGTTTTGATGAAACGCGGCTTGCCCGGATCTTCCTCGATGAGCTGGCGCAGACGCAGCACCTGGACATCGATGCTGCGATCGAGTGCATCGTGATCGCGTCCGCGCGTGCGGGCGATGAGGTTGTCACGACTCACGGCGCGGTTCGGTGACGATCCAAGTGCATGCAATAACTGCATCTGCGCGGAATGCATTTCGAATGCATTACCGCTGCGCGTAATCTGCTGCTTGCCGAGATCGAGCCGAAACTCGCCGAAACGCAGTACTTGCGAGGTGAGCGTGGGATCGCCCGCTGCAATCTTCTGACGGCGCAGCAGCGCTCGCACGCGCGCCACCAGTTCCTGCGGCAGGAAGGGCTTGGCGAGATAGTCGTCGGCGCCTGTCTCCAGGCCGACGACCTTGTCCACCGGATCGCCCTTGGCCGTCAGCATGAGAATGGGCAGCGTGTGTCCTTCGGTGCGCAGACGCCGGCATATCGAAAGGCCGTCTTCCGGCTCCATCATCCAGTCGAGTACGAGCAGGTCGTATGGTTCGCGTTGCAGATAGCGGTCGAGCCGCTTGCCGTTTTCCACGACCCGCACCTCGAAGCCTTGCGATGTGAGGAAACGTTGCAGCATGTTGCGCAGTTCGGCTTCGTCGTCGAGCACGATGATTTTCGGAAGTGCTTCCATCGGCGATCTCCGTTAGCGTTGCGCGGCATGCTGATGCATGAAGGCTTCGATCTGCGGCAGCGTCACGTAGCCGGCTTTTTGCGTGTCGATTTCGTCGAAATGTCGAGCCACCATCGGCATGCTGGACGATGCTTGCGCGCGCGTGAGCTTGCCGTCGTGCGTGGTGTTGGCGCTTGCGAAGCGCGTCTGCAGACCGTGCATGACCTGCTCGATATGCGGACTTGCGCCCATTGGCTGCGTGGCGGTTTGTGCGAAGACCGCCGTGGCGATTGTGAAGCCGAGAATGCCGGCCACGCACGCTCGTGGAATCTTTTGCATGTCGGTTCTCCGTAAATTCGATGCAGCCAGACAGTGACGACATTTTATTGAGCTGCGTAGCGAAGGCAATCTCGGGGAAACGACGAATCATGTCGCCATGTGTCATGCATCGCCCGGCAAGTCTTTCTCGACATCCAGTGAAACATGTTTGCGCTCACGTTTTTCGCGGTCGTTCGATATCGTTCTGCTGGCCGGCATTGCTGGTCGCCGCCTTCCTCTCAAGACTCAAGGACATCGCCATGAAAGTTCGTCTGCTCAGTATCTCCGCTCTTGCCGCCCTTGCCCTCACTTGCGCAGGGAGCGCATGGGCGGGAACTTCAGTCGTCGTTTCGTATGCTGCGCCCGCGGTGATTTACGCGCCACCGCCGCGCCCGGTTTATTACTACGCGCCTCCGCCTGCTCCGACTTATTACGTGCCAGGACATGCGGTGGTTGTGACGCCCGTCGCGGTGCCGCCGCCGCGTACGGTCGTAGTGGCGGCGCCCGCGCCGACCTATGTCGTGGCGCCGGCCGCGCGCGTGATCTATGCGCCGCCGGTTTATCGCCCGCCTGTAGTCATCGTTCGATAGGCGCATTGGATTTTGAATGCCAATGGGCCGTTGCACTTCGTCTGTGCCAAGTGCTTTGGTGGCGTTTGGTTCCCTTGAGCCGCTCGTGCGCCGCGTCAATTTGCATTCTGCATTTGGTCGATTGAATGCAGCATACGCATTGAACCGACCGTTTGAAGGTCACGGGCAAATTCACTGCGCGCGGTTATGCACCGGCACTGATTAGCCGCACTAGACGTTTTTTGCAGTCTCGCACTGTGTGACACACAATTCGCAAATTCCAAGCGAGAGCGCCAAATGCGATTTTGCATGCCATATGCGGCGTCGCGGCATACAAAAGGCAACGTCACATCGACAGCTAGCAAATGCCGCCTTCTATACTGTATGTAAGCGTCAGGGCGTCTACTGGCGGAGGCGGCTATCGGATTTTTTTGCCGTTGTCTGTGGTCTCGAAGTTAGGGCGAATACGCGACCTATCGTGAACACGGCATTTTGCTGGAATCAAATGAGCTCGAACGAGCGCTTACTATAAACACGCGGCTCGCCGCCGCAAGGCGTGCGATCGCCGGAGCGCTGGCACGCAATTGGCTCGTTAAGTGTGTCGCCATCTGCGAATGCGACAGTTTCCAGTGGCTCAGGCAAAAAACGCAAGACCGGGCTCGCTTGTTTCAGGCGATTTATGGCCGGCGATTACCGACTAGTCGTTTGACAAGACGGTTGCTGGCCCAGAAGCGACAATCGCTCCACTGTCGGAGTCAGAAAAAGCACGAACGTGAGATCGATTGGGTCCATAAGAATAAGGGTTTGCGCGGCTTGCAACGGTTCGTACGATCCAGCAACATATTAAACGTACTAGTTAGTTAAAATTAACCGAACCGCCGGCGACTAGATCGGCGCCTCACAGGAGCACGAACGTGACGCAATCGCCTACAACTGATCCTTGCATCATCTCGGTCGCCATCACGGGCTCGGTACCGAAGAAAAAAGATAATCCCGCTGTGCCAACCACGATTCCCGAGCAGATCGAAAGCACGCACGAAGCCTATGAAGCCGGTGCGACGCTGGTTCATCTGCACGTACGCGATGAAGACGAGAAATCGAGCTCGGATCGTCACCGCTTCGAAGAATTGCAGGACGGCATCCGCAAACACTGTCCGGACATCATCATTCAGTTTTCGACAGGTGGACGCGGCCGATCTTTCGAGCAGCGTGGGGCGATGCTCGATCTGAAACCCGACATGGCTTCGTTGGCGACGGGTTCGGTGAATTTCCCGACCATCGTGTACGAAAATCCGCCAGACTTCGTGCGTTCGCTCGCGCAAACCATGCTCGACCACGATGTAAAGCCCGAGATCGAGATCTTCGATCTGGCGATGCTCTACAGCACTTATGACCTCGTCAACCAAGGTTTGCTCAAGTCGCCGGTTCACGTGCAGTTCGTACTTGGTGTAAAGAATGCATTACCGGCGCGTCGCGAAATCCTCGAGTTCGAAGTGGAGCAGTTGGGCAAACTCTTGCCCGAGGCGACATGGACGGCTGCAGGAATCGGCCGGCATCAACTCGAAGTGAATCACTGGACGCTGGAACTCGGCGGCCACTGCCGCACGGGTCTGGAGGACAACGTGCGTTGGGACAAAGACACGCTCGCCAAGAGCAATGCGCAACTGGTGAGCCGCGTGGCGTCGCTGTGCGCGGAGTATGGCCGGCCGGTGGCGAGCGCAAAGGAGGCGCGGCAGTTGTTGTCTCTTTGAAGTTTCAATCGCTTGAAAAGGCGCGTCGACGAGAAATCGCGACGCGCTTTTTTTGTCTCGCTTATTCATCGCAAGTTGATAGGCGATGTTGTCGCTTATGTTTGACGCATGCGCATGCGCATGCAGCATCGGTTACCGCGTGTCTTCGCATACTGGTAACGCTTTCCAATACGCAAGTTCTGTTTAATTTCCTGCTGACTCATCTTTTAACTGCCTAATGGCAATTGAATGGCCATATCGCCAGCTAGATCTTCTTCGTATTTATACATCGCTGATTTTCGGCAAATACATCGTTCGGCACGTTCAGATATTCGATGCATTTTTAAGACTTTCTGAATGGAAAAAACGCTTCGATAAGACAAAAATCCAAGCGTGGATAGAGACTTCTTGCCGCGCGATTGAGGAATGCAGAGGCTCCATGTCCTGGTGACACTCTGACATGCGTGATTAGGTTTTGGAAACCTAAATAATCGAAGCTCTGACGATTATTGCTTCTTCATGTTTATCCGATGGCCCCGAGCCAAGCGGTCTATGTCGCGTTTGGTCAAGCGCCGTGTTGCTCATTACGAGCACATCAGTCCGTGTCGGAAATCACGAAGAAAAAGAATTTCAACTTGAACTCGAAGAAGGTTTTGATGAATAAGACGTATCGCGTGGTTTGGAGTCAGGCATCGGAAAGCTGGGTTGCCGCAGCGGAAAATGCGCGGACCAAAAGCAAGCGTGGCCGAACAAACGCAGCAGTGTTGGCGGTGTTCGCACTCGCTGCGGGCAGCGCGCAGGCGGGGAGTGGGTATTCCGTCGGTGTGTTATCGGACGGATACACGCCGGCCAGTTGCCTGAGTGACCAAGGCGCAGGGAACGTCGTGCAAACGTCTTCCGTGGCTTGTGATGGCACCAATCACCCTGGAGCGGGTCTGGTTGCCTATTCAGCAAGCGGGGGAATGGGCGCTTACGCCGTCGCTGTCGATTCCAATACACTTGTAATGGGAGCCGGGGGCGGGACCCTCATGACAATGACTCCCGGCAATATCTCGGTCACTGCATCGACCTTCTCGATCAGTACCGGTACCACGTTCGACATGGGCAACAACAAAATTCAGAACATGGCGCCGGGGGGACTGACAGCAGGAAGTCATGATGGCGTGACCGGTGCTCAGTTATATCTGGCTCTTTCGACGACCGCGTCTAGTTTGGGCGGCGGCGCGTCCGTGAGCGGCGCAAGTATCTCTTCACCGTCTTATCCTGTAGCCGGAACGACCTATCATGACGTAGGCGGGGCGATCAACGGGCTGAACACGCAGGTCGGCTCTTTATCGACGACAGTCAGTTCGGTGTCGACAACGGTTGCTTCCCTTTCCACCACCGTAGATTCGGTTTCCACTGGTCTCAATTCGTTATCCACAACGGTTTCGACGACGGCCACTTCCTTGTCGACGAGCGTGGACTCGTTATCGACGTCGACTTCAAGTACTTTGAACTCGCTGTCTACCTCTTCATCGACGGCGGTGACGTCACTGTCCACGACCGTCGATTCGGTATCCACGAGCGTGACTTCCCTATCCACGGGTGTCGACTCGCTCTCGACCTCGGTTTCCACGGGGATGAACTCGCTGTCGACCGGGTTGACCTCGGTGTCGACTACCGTCGACTCACTGTCGACAAACGTCGGTTCGCTGTCCACCGGTCTCAATACGTTGTCGAGTTCGACATCGACTGCCGTAGGATCGCTGTCGACGGGTCTCGCGAACTCGGTTCAGTACGACAACGCAAGCCATGACTCCGTCACGCTGGGCGGTGTCGCCGCGCCTACCGAAGTGAAGCTGACCAACGTCGCCAAAGGCGATGTAACAAACTCAAGCACGGACGCCATCAACGGTAGTCAGTTGTATTCGCTTTCGACGTCTGCTTCAACGGGCCTCGACTCGCTCTCGACCTCGGCTTCGTCGAGCGTAGCCTCCTTGTCGACCTCCGTTTCGACCACGACCACCTCGTTATCGACAAGTATCGATTCCTTGTCGACGTCGGCTTCGACCACTGTAGGCTCGCTGTCCACCTCGGCCTCGACCGCGGTAACCTCACTGTCTACAACTGTCGATTCAGTGTCGACGAGCGTGAACTCGCTGTCTACGGGCGTCGACTCTCTTTCGACTTCGGTTTCCACGGGCGTGACCTCGCTGTCAACCGGGTTGACTGCAGTGTCGAGCACGGTCAACTCGCTGTCGACTAACGTCGGCTCGCTCTCCACGAGTGTGGACACGCTGTCCATCTCGACTTCGACCGCTGTCGGATCGCTGTCGACGGGTCTCGCGAACTCGGTTCAATACGACAACGCAAGCCATGACTCGGTCACCCTGGGCGGTGTCGGCGCCTCTGAAGTGAAGCTGACCAACATAGCCAAGGGCGATGTAACAGACTCGAGCACGGACGCCATCAACGGCAGCCAACTGTACTCGCTTTCGACGTCGGCTTCGACCGGCCTTAACTCGCTTTCGACTTCCGCTTCGACGAGCGTCGCTTCGCTTTCGACGAGCATCGATTCCGTGTCGACAAGTGTTGGATCATTGTCCACAACTGTCGATTCTGTGTCGACTGGCGTCAATTCGCTGTCCACGAGCTTCGACACGCTTTCGGCTTCAGTATCGACGACCACGGGCTCCATCTCGACCAGCGTCGAATCGCTTTCGGCTTCCACTTCGACCTCTGTCAATTCGCTGTCTACCAGCGTCGATACGCTGTCGACATCCACTTCGACCGCAGTCAACTCGCTTTCAACGGCAACCGCGACCAGCGTTAGTTCCCTGTCGAAGAGCGTCGATTCGCTTTCGACGTCGGCCTCGACGAGCGTTGCCTCGGTGTCCACGAGCGTCGGCTCGCTTTCGACCTCGGTGGATTCGATTTCGACAAGCGTAAGCACACTGTCCACAGCTGTCGATTCAGTATCGACGAGTGTCAGCACGCTGTCCACGTCCGTGGATTCGCTTTCGACGTCGACATCGACGAGCGTTGCCTCGCTCTCGACGGGCGTGGACACGCTCTCGACCTCCACCTCTACGGCAGTCGCCTCGCTCTCCACCGGTGTCGATACGCTTTCCACTTCGATGTCCACGACGGTCGGGTCGCTTTCAACAGGTATCGACACACTGTCGGGATCGACGTCGACATCGGTGGCGTCGCTTTCCACCGGTCTCGCGAACGCCGTCCAGTATGACAACGCGGCCCACGACTCGGTCACGTTCGGCAACGCCGGCACGCCCGTGAAGCTTCACAACGTTGAGGACGGCGTTGTAGCAGCAGACAGCAAGGACGCGGTCAACGGTGGTCAGTTGTACAACTTGTCGTCATCCGTGTCGACGGGCATGACCTCGCTTTCGACCAACATCGACGGCATTTCGACCAGCGTCACGTCGCTGTCGACGAGCGTCGATTCAATCTCGACGGGCATGACCTCGCTCTCGACCGGCGTCGCCAACTCGGTTCAATACGACGACGCTAACCACACGTCGGTTCGCTTGGGCGACACCGGCGCCGCCCCGGTCAAGCTGACGAACGTTGCCGATGGCGAAGTGGCTGCGGGCAGCAATGAAGCGGTGAACGGCGGGCAGTTGTTTACGCTCTCGACATCGGTATCGACGAGCATGACGTCACTTTCGACCGGCATTGCCAACGCGGTCCAATATGACGACGGCGACCACAAGACGGTCACGCTGGGCAATGTGGGTACGCCGGTCAAAATCAAGAACGTGGACGCGGGTGAAGTGAGCTCGGACAGCCTTGAAGCGGTGAATGGCAGCCAACTCTACAAAACTGCATCGAGCACGGCCGACGCCCTCGGCGGCGGTTCGACCGTAAATCAGGACGGCACCATCACTAAGCCGACGTACACGTTCCAGGACGGTAATACCTTCAACAACGTCGGCGACGCCCTTACCAATCTCGACGGCCGCGTCACGCAGAACACGACCGACATCTCGACGATCAACGAGACGCTCAACAACATCAACACGGGCAACGGCATCAAGTACTTCCACGCCAATTCGGTGCTGGAGGACTCCCAGGCCACGGGCGCGGAATCAGTGGCGATCGGCGGCAATGCTCAGGCTATTGCGAACAACTCGGTGGCGCTCGGCTCGAACTCGCTGGCGGATCGTGCAAACACCGTGTCGGTCGGATCGAAGGGCGCGGAACGTCAGATCACCAACGTGGCAGCCGGTACGCAGGATACCGATGCCGTCAACGTCTCGCAGTTGAAGGGCGCCGGTCTCATTAATGGAGACGGCACGACCAATACTTCCGTGACCTATGACCACAACGCGGACGGGTCGACCAACTACTCGAGCATCACGCTCGGCAATAACGTCGCAGGCGGCACGACAATCCACAATGTTGCTGCGGGCGTTGCGAGCGACGACGCGGTCAACGTCGACCAGATGAATGCCGCAATCGATCGCGTGACGAACATCGCCATGAGCGGTGGCAACCCAATGTTCGCCGCGCAAGGCGATGTCAACACTGAAGTCGCTAGCGCGACAGGCGTGCATTCCGTTGCCATGGGCGCGAACGCCAGCGCTACTGCGGACAATTCCGTCGCGCTCGGGGCTAACTCGGTGGCGGATCGAGTCAATACGGTTTCGGTCGGGTCTGCGGGTAACGAACGTCAGATCACGAACGTCGCGGCGGGCACGCAGAGTACCGATGCGGTCAATGTGAGTCAGTTGAATCTCGCTTCCACACAGGCGCAGAACTATACCGACTCGCGTATCGCGGGCGTGCAAGGCCAGATCAACAACATGGCGAAAGCGGCTTATGGCGGTATCGCGGCCGCGATGGCTTCAGCCGGACTGCCGCAGCCTACCGCTCCGGGCAAGACCATGGTCGCGTTGGCCGGCGCACGTTACGCCGGGGCCTCCGGCGCGGCACTCGGCATCTCTCATGTTACGCAAGACGAGAGTTGGGTAATCAAGGCTTCCGGTAATACAAGCAGTTCCGGAAATGTAGGCTTCACCATCGGAGCGGGGCATCAGTGGTAATACCCAGTGCGTAAAGTGAAGTGAAGTGAAGTGAAGAAGGCCGACGCAGCATGGCGTGCGTCGGCCTTCACGCGTTATCGCGACAACGCAAAAATTTGCCTTACAATCGTTCCCTACTCTGACAAGCACGTCCAGCGTACACATGAACGAGCGTAAATCGCATGGTCTCGCCGACCGAATCTACAGCGATATCCTCAACAGCATCATGGAAGGCGAGTTCAAGGAAGGCGATCGTCTTCTGACAGAACACGCCCTTGCCGAACGCTTTGCGACCTCGCGCCCGACCGTGCGCGAGGCGTTGGCGCGACTGCGCGCGGACGGCATCATCGTCACGCGGCGCGGATCGGGCACCACTGTCGGTCGTCGTCCAGACCCGGATGTGCGGCGCTTCGCTCCGTTAGAAACGCTGTCAGACATTCGCCGATGCTACGAATTTCGCGTAGTCACGGAAGCAGGCGCAGCCGAGCTTGCCGCGCTTAAGGCGGATGACGACGACATCCGCGCCATCGAAGCCGCCTGGGAACAGCTCGAACGCGTGGTGGAGGCGCAAGAAGGCATTGGCGCGAAAGACGACTTCGCGTTCCATCTTGCGGTCGCAAAGGCATCGAAGAATCAGTTCTTCATCACGGTGCTCTCGTTTATCGAGGAGCAGATCGTTTTCAGCATGAACCTGTCGCGAAACCTGTCGCTCGTGAAAACAGTCGAGCGGCAGCGTCTCGTCCAGCGCGAGCATCGTGATGTGCTCGATGCCATTCGTGCTCGCGATTCGTCACGAGCCGGCGAAGCTATGAAGTCGCATCTCGAAAATGCGCTGAATCGGATGTTTGGCAGTTAGGCGTAGATGTCATACGACCGTATTGATAGATTCAAGGGGAAACCCTAGTTAACAGAAAAGTTGTTTGACAACTTTGGGGTGCCTTGCTACTTTCGATCGTTCCAGACGACTACCGCGAGGCGCCGTGAACATCCAACCGATTACCGTAAGTGAATTTTCCGAGTGCGTCATGGCCGTGCCGCCGCTAGCACGAAATGTCGATTACTCGTTGAATCCTCATGCAAACCGCAAGCTGGTCGAGCATATGGAAGCGGGCGGAGTGCGCACGCTCCTATACGGCGGCAATGCGAATCTTTATCACGTTGCCGTGAGCGAGTACCGCGAGTTGCTTGACATGCTTGCCGAGATTGCGAGGCAAGAGACGCGCGTAATTCCCGCCATCGGTCCGGACTACGGAAAAATGCTCGACCAGGCGCACATTCTTTCGCAGACGGACTTCCGTACCGCGATGGTGCTCCCGCTTGCCGGTTTCACGACGCCACTGGGCGTGGCGACGGGCCTCAAGCGTCTGGTCGATGCAGCCGGCATGCCGTTCACGCTCTATATCAAGAGCGAAGATTATGTCGATGTCGATACGCTCGCCGCACTCATCGATGACGGTACGTTGCTGGCCGTCAAGTACGCGATTGTGCGTGCCGATCCCGCCGTCGATCCGTATCTGCTCCGCCTGCTGCAAAGCGTTCCGGCCGCGAAAGTCGTGTCCGGTATGGGCGAGCGCCCGGCGATCACCCACGTGCGTGAATTCGGACTCGCTGCGTGGACAACGGGCTCGGGCTGCATCGCGCCTAACGCGGTGACGGCGTTGCTGCACGCCGTGAGAACCGGTCGCATGGACGAGACTCGCCAGCTTTATAACCGCTTCCTCCCGCTCGAAACCCTACGCGACGAAATCTCGCTCATACGCGTCCTGCATGACGCCGTGACGCTCTCGGGCATCGCGGATATGGGGCCGCTTCTGCCGCTTCTGAGCGGCTCGCCCGAGGCGGCGTTGCCTGCCGTCGCAAAGGAAGCGCGCGACCTCGTTGAAATGGACCGCGCCATCGCGCGAGTGCGTAATGCGGCGCCTTCACGGGAAACGCCAGTTAAAAGCGGTTAAACAAGTCGCTCGGGGTATATCCCGAGAGCGCGCAGCAAACATCGGCAGACAAAGCGTCAACGCCTGTTTGACCCGGTTGGGAAACAAGATCTGCTTCCGTCGATTTGCTTGACATACGATGATCGCGTTAGCTATTTTTCAACTTCCGAAGTAAAAGGAAGCATTGCGCGGCTGCGCTGCAGCGTGCGAAATCGCGGAAGTATCGAAAAATCAGAGCAAGCAAACCCAGGCCGGGCACCAATAAAACAACCGGCCTTGCGAAAGACGTGAGGAGACGAAATGGCTTTCAAGGCAGGACTGTCAGTGAAACTGGCGGCGGTATGCGTCGCCGTCAGCGCGACCTTTGCGGCGGGCGGGGCGAATGCGGCCGATCCGGTATCGATCAACATCGTCGACGTTGCGGGCAATCTTCAACTGACGCAGAAGGGGTTCGAAGCCTTCAAGGCGAAGTATCCCGATCTCGTTTCCAGCATCACCTTCACGAACGCGCCCGCGCCGCAGTTGCCGGGCAAGATCAAGGCGATGCAGGGCGCGGGCCGCTCGGACATCGACCTCGTCGTGACGGGCACGGATGCGCTCGCGGCCGGCATACAGCAAGGTCTGTGGGAAAAGCTGCTGCCCGATAACGCCAAGGCGTTCCCCGGTGTGCTCGAAAAGTACGCACCGGGTCCGCGCAAGATGCAGGACATCGCGCAAGGTTACGGCCTGGAAGTCACCTACATGCCTGCAGGTCCGCTGCTCGAATACAACCCCGCAAAGGTCACGGACGTGCCGAAAACGCCGGATCAACTGCTCGCGTGGTGCAAGGCGCATCCGAACAAGCTGATCTACGCGCGCCCGGCGAATTCCGGTCCCGGCCGTACCTTCCTCATGGGTCTGCCGTATGTGCTCGGCGACAAGGACCCGACCGATCCGGTCAACGGCTGGGACAAGACCTGGGCCTTCCTCAAGCAACTGAACGACTGCATTCCCTACTATCCGGGCGGCACGTCGGCGGTGATGAAGGAACTGGGCGAGGGCACGCGTGACATGACCGTGACCGTGACGGGCTGGGACATCAACCCGCGCGCGCTCGGCATCGTGCCGGCGGAATTCAAGGTGCAAGCCTTCGACAACATGACCTGGGTGAACGACGCCCACTACATGGTGATCCCGAAGGGCGTGCCCAAGGAAAAGCTCGACGTGCTTTACAAGCTGATGAACTTCATGCTCGAGCCCGCGCAGCAGGCGCTGACTTACGACGACGGCTATTTCTATCCCGGCCCCGCCGTGAAGGACGTGCCGCTGTCGGCCGCGCCCGCCAAGAGTCAGGAAGTGATTCAGAAGTTTGGCCGGCCGGAATACGCGAAGTTGCTTGCCGACCGTCCGCACGTCGTGCCGCTCAACGCGCAGGCGATGGTCGCCGCGTTCCAGAAATGGGACCGTGAAATCGGCGCGGCGAAAACGAAGTAAGCATCGACGCCAGGCATCGATACCGCGTCATTGATAAAGCGGCGGCGCTCCTCATCGGACGCCGCCGCTTCGCACAAGGGTTTCGCCATGAAGCATGATTTTGAGCAGTTGCGTCTCGACTCGGTCTCGCGCAGTTTCACCAATGCGGAAGGGCAGCAGCTCGCCGCGCTGAAAGGACTCGACCTGAACATCCAGCGCGGCGAGTTCATCGCGCTGCTCGGGCCTTCGGGTTGCGGCAAGTCGACGGCGCTGAACTGCATCGCCGGTTTGCAGCCTTTGACGGGCGGCGGCATCTGGCTGGACGACAAGCGTATCGACGTGTTGCCGCCCGAGAAGCGCGGCTTCGGCATGGTGTTTCAGAACTACGCGCTGTTTCCGCATATGTCGGTGCTGGATAACGTCGGCTTCGGCCTGAAGATGCGCGGCGTCGCGAAGGCGGAAGCCACCAAGCGCGCCAAGGCCGCATTGAATCTCGTGCAACTGATCGGGCACGACGCAAAGTTGCCCGGCCAGTTGTCAGGCGGCCAGCAGCAGCGCGTGGCGATTGCGCGCGCAATCGTGATCGAGCCGCCGCTCGTCCTGATGGACGAGCCCTTGTCCAATCTCGACACCAAGTTGCGGATCGAGATGCGCGCGGAAATCCGCCGCATTCACGGCAAGCTCGAACGCGCCACCATCTACGTGACGCACGATCAGGACGAAGCGCTGTCGATGGCCGACCGCATCGTCGTGATGAAAGAGGGGTCGGTGCAGCAAGTGGCCGCGCCGAAGGAAGTGTATTCGCGGCCGAAGAACCTGCATGTCGCGCGCTTCATGGGCTTTCGCAATGTCGTGCCGTTCACGCTCGAAGGCACGCAGGGCGAATCCGTCGCGATCACCGCGAACGGCGTGCGTTTGCTCGGCATGCCGATGGAAGGCTTCGACAGCAAGAACGTCAGCGTCGCGCTGCGGCCCGAAGACATGGAACGCGCCGCGCCCGGCGAGCCAAACGCGTTCGACGCGCTCGTCGAGATCGTCGAATACGGCGGCCGCGATTCGCTCGTCATCGTGAACACGGCGTTCGGCAAGCTGTGGGCGCGCATTGCGGGCGAGTACAGCGAAGGCGAACGCATCACGTTGCGCGTTGCGCCTTCGAAGACGCTCGTGTACGGAGAAGACAAATGATCGCCACGCTTCCCGCTCAGCGCGATCCGAAGGGTTGGCTCGTCGCGCCGGCGCTGATTTTCATCGTCGCGCTCTTCATCTATCCGTTCGCCTACGGTCTCATGCTGTCGTTCAATCCGATGAACGGCGGCAGCGCGTGGGCCAACTACATCACGTTCTTCACCGATACGTCGATGTGGCCGACGATCATCGTGACGCTCAAGCTCGCGGTGCCGGCGACGCTCATCAACGTCGGCGTCTCGGTGCCGGTCGCATTTGCGTTGCGGCGCTCGTCGCCGTATCAGAAATTCGCGACCACGCTGCTCGTCATTCCGGTGACGCTCGGCACCGTGCTGATCGCGGATGGCATGCTGACGTACTTCAGCCCGAACGGCTGGTTCCCGCAAGCCGTGCAGGCGTTGCATCTCTATGGCGATGAAGTCCGGCTCACGCATAACTACTGGGGCGTGCTGATTTCGCTCATCGTGTCGGGCTTTCCGTTTGCGTTTTTGCTGACGCTTTCGTATGTGACGGGCATCGACCCGACGCTTGCGCGCGCGGCCGCCACGCTCGGCGCAAGTCCGTGGCAACAGTTCCGGCAGATCTACTTTCCGCTGTTGCTTCCCGGTCTCACGATGACCGCGTGCCTCTCGTTCGTGCAGGCGTTCTCGGTGTTTCCGTCGGCGGTGCTGCTCGGCGCGCCTGCGGGTCCCACGCGCGTGATCTCGATCGCCGCATCCGAAGCGGCGTTCGAGACTTACGATTACTCGCTGGCATCGACCATCGCACTCGTCATGGGCTTCGTGCAGTTGCTCGTGGTGGGCGGCATGCTCGGCGCGCGGCGCTTCTTCTATACCGGTCCTGTCACCGGAGGGAAGGGATAATGGCTACCGACAATCGCGCGGCCCAGAACTGGCCGGCCGCCACCCTCGGCGAAGGATCGAAGCCAGGCAAGAACATGAAACAACGCGCTAGCTTGCCCGACCGGTTGTGGAAAGCCCTCGTCTGGGCGACGATGGGTTTCTTCCTCTTGAACGTGCTGCTGCTGATTGCGACCGTCGCGGTGAATTCGGTCGCGACGCGCTGGTTCGGCACGCTCTTGCCGCAAGGTTTCACGCTGCACTGGTACGCGCAGGCGTGGAGCGACTTTCAATTGTCGAGTGTGCTGCTCGTCACGATGGAAGTGGTGGGCGCGGTCGTGCTGCTGTCCATCGTGCTGGGTGTGCCCGCTGCGTATGCGCTTGCGCGCGTGCAGTTTCCCGGCAAGCGCTTTGCCATGCTCGTGTTTCTGCTGCCGCTGATGGTGCCGCCCGTCACCTACGGCATTCCGATGGCCACCGTGATGTACAAGTTCCATCTTGCCGGCACGCTCACGGGCGTGATCCTCGCGAATTTGGTGCCCGCGCTGCCGTTCGTGATTCTGGTGATGACGCCGTTCATCGAGCAGATCGATCCGAATCTGGAATCGGCGGCGCGCATCTTCGGGGCGAACACGACGCGTTACTTTCGCTATGTTTTGCTGCCGCTGCTCGTGCCGGGCATGCTCGCGGCCGGTTTGCTTGTGCTCGTGCGCACCATCGGCATGTTCGAGCTGACGTTCTTCACGGCGGGACCGACCACGCAGACGCTCGTCGTCGCGCTCTATTACGCGGTGTTTTCGACAGGCGTGCGAGCGCCGCAGTCCATCGACGCCATGGCGATGATCTACATGGCGATCACGCTGATCTGGGTGCTGATCGCGCTGCAGTTCGTGAGTCCGACGCAACTGGTTTCGCGCGTGAAGGAGCAGCGGCAGTGATGGGACCGCGTGATGTCGTGGCGCTCGCGGCCGAGCCGCGTCTGACGATTGCGAGTGGGCCGCATGTCATCGAAGTGGCGCCGTCGGCGGGCGGGCGCATCACGCGCTTCGCCACCGAATTCGCCGGCGGTCTGCAAGACTGGCTCGTGCCGATCACGCTTTCAGGCTGGCCCGCCGATACCTGGCCGAAAGGCGGCAGCTATCCGCTCGTGCCGTTTTCGAATCGCGTGCGCGATGCGCGCTTTCCGGCACCGGATGGCGAGCGTGTCGAGTTGTCGACGTTTCCGGGCATGGCGCACGCGCTGCATGGCTTCGGGCAATACGCGGCGTGGCAGGTCGAGCGCCATGACGCGGATTGCATCGTGATGCGTTATGTGCATCGCGAGGACGAGCATGGCTGGCCGTGGCCGTTCGAAGCGGAGCAGGTTATCCAGGCGAACGCCGAGGGTGCGCGGCTGTCGATGCGCGTGTTGAACCGTTCCGCGCGGCCGATGCCGGTCGGCATGGGTTTTCATCCGTATTTCGCGGCGCAGGAAGCCGAACTGGATGCGAGTATCGACTGGCGGCATGAATGCGAGATTGCGGTCGAGCCATCGGGGGAAGCGCCGGCGCGCTGGCATCGACGAGAAGAGGAAGGGTACACGCGCTATCTGAGCGGATGGAGCGGCCGCGCGACGCTAAATTTCGCCGACGGCCGCACGCTTTCGCTCGACGTCGGCGACACGCTCGACCACGTCGTCGTGCATTGCCCGGCCGGTGCGGGCTATCTGTGCGTCGAGCCCGTGTCGCACGTGAGCGATGGTTTCAATCTCGACGCACGGGGCTTGCGCGGGACGGGCGTCGCCGTCATTGCGCCAGGTAGTGAAAAAGCGGTGTCGCTCGTGATGGCAACCGGCGTGAGCCGGGACGAACGCCCGGCCGGCGCCGGCGCCTGACGCGCGCCGCCACGGCGTGCCGCATGCGCGATGCATTGGCCGGCAACATGCCCCCGGCTAAAAGGCAAGCATCCCTGTTCATGCGGCACCTCCCGTTTCGAGCGTCAGCGTGTGGCCGGCGCGGAGAAAAATGCCTCGACCATTTCGACGATGCGCCACGTCGAACACGGTCTGCGGCAATGCGCGTCGAAGCCGGCTTCCTTCAGCGTCTGCACCGGATCGGCGGGTAAAACGTTGCTGAGGGCGACGAGCAGCCGCCCGGTGACATCGACATCCATGCGCAGCGTGCGGATAAAGACGTAGCCGGACTCACTGTCCAGACTCGTATCGACGATAAGCGCCTGCGGCTTCCAGCTATTCACGAGCGCGCGCACCGACTTGAGATCCTGCGACAGAATGACCTGCAGGCCCTTCAGGCGAAGCTGTACGGCGAGCGATTCACCGATCGATTTATCCTTATGAGCCACCAGCACGCGCCGAGGCGCATCGCCCGTGTGAGCCCGCTTCATTCGCCACAACGCGAACTCCCGTTCGTTGTTGGCTTGACTGCTTGACATCTCATCCTCCCGGTCTTGGTTGATCTCTTGGTTGATTCGATGCCGAGCATTTTTGACCGGCCGTGCTTTGTCCAACACCCGGCACGGGTAGGGGGTTCAGGGGATTTTGGGAGACTGCCGAATGTATCCCTGCGAAGGGAGGGTGGAAGTCAATCAGCGAACGCGTAATATCGGAACCGTTCTCGGAGCTTTGCAATGGAAAACGGTTATTTCAAAAATGTATTGCTGGTAGAGGACGAAGGGCTGACCAGGAGCGCGATGAAAAGTCTCATCCTGGCGAACGAGCCTTTGCTTGAAATCGACGAAGCGGACGGTTTCGAGCAGGCTAAGGCCAAGTTGTCGGCCAACTCGTATGACCTGATGTTTCTCGACTACCACTTGCGCGGTCAGACCACGGGTATGGATTTGCTCAACTGGATCCGCGAGGAAGATCGCGAAATTCAGACGGTCATGCTTTCAGCCCAGGACGACCGCGATACGGTGCTCGAGTGCATCAAGAACGGCGCGTGCGGATTCATTTCCAAGGGTAGCGAACAGGGCGCTGGCGTGTTCCGCGAGGCGCTCAAGACTATCCTGAACGGCCGCGTCTATCTGCCGAACACGGTACTCGGCAAGGGCGGTCATAGTCCGCGTCCGGTCACGCCTCACGCTGGGATTACCGTCGAATCGCTGGACTTGCCGCCACGGCTTACCGAAACCTTGCGGTATCTTCTGCAGGGCTTATCGAATAAGGCGATTGCGCGGAAGATGAATATCAGCGAAAACACGGCGAAAGAGTATTCCAGCGACTTGCTGGCGCGCTTTCACGTCACGCGGCGCACGTTCCTCATCGTGGAAATGGCGCGGCGAGGAATTGAGATGCCGATGAGCAATACGTCGTCGGCTTCCTGAGGCGGTTCTCTGCCAATGCTGCGCGGGCGCACCGAGAGGGCGTCCGCGTCGTCGTTTGGGTTTGGGAAAATCCGTCGCAAAAGCGCCGCGTCCCCATTTCTCAAAATTCGGACGAATCCGACGACGGTGTTAAGGTAGAGCCCGTTTATTTCAAGACGGGAATCTGCAGGTGAATAGCGGTTCGAGATTCAGCACACTCCGGCGCGGCGGCGCAGCTTTCGCGGTAGCGATGGCGCTGACCTTGGCACTTGGCGCTTGCGCGCCCCTTCCGCAACAGGCCGATGCCGATGCGGCCGCCGCGGCATCTGCCGCGTCCGCGGCTCAGGCAGCACAGGCGGCGCGTGCTGCCGCCAAGCCCGTGGCACCGTCCCCGCCGGGCGAGCAGCGTATCGTGATCGGCGGCACTAGCGGGTTCCACACGACCGTGAAGACCACGCCGCCCTCGCAAGTCTGCGATACCGACGCTTTCGCCGACGGCGTGCGCTACGGCTACGCGCTCACCTGGAATCGGCTCATCGCTGAGGCGGCGCGCAGCGGTGGCCGCGTCGACAAGCGCAAATTCGATGCATCCGCCGTGCACTCGCAGGACGACCAGTACAAGATCCAGTGGGACGGCAAGGAGCGTACTAACGCGTGCGCGTCGGATGGCTATCTGATTGGACGCATCGTCGGCACGCACCTCGCAGGCTTGAATCTGCGCGACGGCAAGCCGTCTTGAACGCCTTCTAGTTGCTTAGTCGCAAAGGTGGGCCGCAGTCACATAGCGGCTCGCGACCGCGATATCCCCGTAAATCGTGTAGCCGGTGCCGCCCGCGGATTGTTGCGCGACGGCCAGCACGGTCGATGCACCGCCTTTTCCCGCCACCGAAACCGCTTCGGTATCCGCGCTCAGCGAGTATTCGCGTACGCGCCCGCCAATCGGCATCCACCTGGCCTTGGCGCATTCCACGAAGTCGTAGGGCGCGCGCTGCGAGGTGCCGGAACCAATCGGCACGGTCTTGATGAGGGCGTCGTCCGTGCTTGCGCAGGATGCAAGGACGAGAGCAAAACACGTTGCTGCACAGGTTGTGACAATTTTTCTCATAATTCCGATGACTTTCTCTGCAGTATCCGCTTAATCTGCGCCCCGTGCGCCGAAACTGGCGTGCCGATGCGGTGGCCGTCGATCGTAACCGCAAGGCTGACGAACCGTAAACCCGCCAGTTCTTGCTATTCGAGCATGGTCGGCCGCTTGCGAAACCGCTCCAGCTCACGATTTCCACGTTCTTACCCGTGGTTGTCCCAATATTAGTCAAGTTGGGTCAACCGTCGCCGTTATACAGGCGTTTCTCGCTCTGAAGCCTTTTGTATGGCGCGAGCACGGGCGGCAAGTGTAGACGAGCCGAACGAGCGCTGCGACCGCGCAAGGTTGCGCGGTTCCCGATAACGATGATCAGCGCTCGTTCCGGGCAGTATCCCTGCCCACGCGAGCGCGGGCAAGTTCCAAAGAACGCATGTCTCGCAGAAAGTTGTTCTCCCGGCTTCGCGCCACGTCGATGCCCGCTCGTTTCAGCGGCATCGTTTCCGATCCTCAGCGGCTCGCCGCGCCTGCGCTCACGGTAATCGTCGGCGTGTTGCTGCTCGTGGTCTTCGAGCATCTTTCGCGCGCGGTCAATTATCAGTCGGTGATGCACGCGCTGCGAGCGACGACGCCGCAGGCGTGGCTCGGGGCGCTTTGCGCGACCGCGCTCAGTTTCGCCGCGCTCGTGGGACGCGACGCCGTCGGTTTGCGGCACATTGGCGTGAGCGTGCCGCGTTCGCTTCTGTGGGTCGGCGCGACGGTGGGATCGGCGCTCGGCAACGTGACCGGCTTCGGCGCGCTGACGGGCGGCGCCGTGCGCTGCCGCGTGTACGGCGCGGCCGACGTCACGCCGGCTCAGGTTGGCCGCCTTTCCGTCTTCACGGGCGTCACGCTCGCTTTGTCGCTCGCCTTCATGGCTGCGGCCGGCATGCTGTTCTCGGCGGGCACGCTTGCCGGCATGATGCATCTTTCGCCGACGATCCTGCAGATCATCGGCGCCGCGCTGCTCGCCGTGTTCGTCGCGATGCTCGTCTTTTGCGGCCGCGCGCCGCGCACCTTGCAGTCGCGCTGGAAGTGGCTCGCGTTCACGGTGCCGTCGCGCCGCGATTTCTTGGCGCAAACGGCGCTTGCCGTCGTCGATGTGTTCGGCGCCGGTCTCGCACTGTGGGCGCTGTTGCCGGGCGCGCAGGTCGGCTTCGGCGAATTCATGACGGTGTTTTCGGCGGCCATGTTGCTCGGCATGATCGGTCATACGCCGGGCGGCGTGGGCGTGTTCGAAGCGGCGATGGTCTTCGCGCTCGGCAGCAGCGCCCGGACGCCGGACGTGCTCGCCGCGCTGCTCGCGTATCGTGCGATCTATTTCGGCCTGCCGCTGATCCTCTCCGCCGGTGTGATGACCGCGTTCGAAGGCCGCGCGCTCAAGGGCCGCTTCGGCTTCCTGCGGCCGAGCCGCGTTTCGCAACTCGCGCCGCTGTTTCTGTCGATCGTGACCTTCGCGGCTGGCTCCATGCTCGTCATCTCCGGCGCCACGCCCGCCTTCAAGATCCGCATTGCGTTCTTGCAGACCGTGCTGCCGCTGTGGGTGCTGGAGAGCTCGCAGCTGCTCGGCAGCGTGCTCGGCGTGCTCCTGTTGTTCGTCGCGCGCGGCCTGATGCGCCGTCTCGATGCGGCGTGGTGGCTCGCGCTCATGCTCGCGGTGGCGAATCTGGCGCTGTCCCTCGCGAAGGGTCTCGCGTTCGTCGAGGCAGGCGTGCTCGCGGTCCTGATCCTCCTGCTCGTCGCGACGCGCGAGCGGTTCAACCGCCGCTCGTCGCTGTTCGCCGAGCGCTTCACGGCGACTTGGCTGTTTTCTATCGGCATGGTGATCGCAGTTGCCGTGTGGATCATGTTCTTCGCTTTCCGCGACGTCGCCTACAACACCGATCTCTGGTGGCAGTTCGCTTTCGACGACCGCGCGCCTCGCGCCTTGCGTGCAACGCTCGCGGCGGGCGTGTTCGCGTCGGCGTTCGCGGTGTGGCAACTGCTGCGTCCGGCGGCAGGCCGTTTCGAGAAACCCGCGCCGCAAGATCTCGCCGATGCCGCGCGCATCTTCCGCGCGCAGGAGCGCAGCGACGCCGGTCTCGCGATGATGGGCGACAAGAGCTTCCTCTTCTCCGAGTCGCGCCAGGCTTTCCTGATGTACGCGAAACATGGCCGCACGTGGGCCGCGCTGCACGACCCGGTCGGGCCGCGCCACGAGTGGGCCGCGTTGATCCGTCAATTCGTCGCGCTCGCGCATTCGCACAACGGCCGCGCGGCGTTCTACCAGGTGCGCGCCGATGCCTTGCCGCTCTATCTCGACGCCGGCCTCACGCTGATGAAGCTCGGCGAGGAAGCGCACGTCGCGTTGTCGGAATTCGATCTGAAGGGCTCGCATCGGTCGCATCTGCGCTATGCGTTGAAGCGCGGCGAACGTGATGGCTTCGATACCGAAGTGATCGATCCGTCGCGTGTCGCCGAATGCATGCCGATGCTGCGCACCATCTCCGACGACTGGCTCGACAGCCGTTCCGCGCGCGAAAAAAGCTTCTCGGTGGCGGCGTTCAACGAGGATTATCTGGCGGCGCAGTCCGTGTTGCTCGTGCGTCAGCAGGGCGCGCCGGTCGCCTTCGTCACCTTCATGACGACGGACATGAACACCGAAGCGACCGTCGGCGTGATGCGCCATGTCGCCGAGGCTTCGCCGTACGCGATGGAATATCTCTTCACCAAGCTCGCGCTGCATTTGAAGGAAGCGGGCTTCAAGTCGCTGTCGCTCGGTATCGCGCCGCTGTCGGGGATGGAGCCGACGCCGCTGGCATCGCACTGGCATCGGCTGGCGGGCCTTGTGTGGCGTTTCGGCGGGCGCTTCTACAACTTCCGCGGTCTGCGCGGATTCAAAAGCAAGTTCCAGCCGCGCTGGGAACCGCGTTACCTCGCGGCGTCCGGTTCGGTTGGCGTATTTTTCACTTTGGCGGACCTCTCGCTTCTGGCGGGAGGCTGGCGTTCATGATTTTGAATAGCAAGAAACTGATTGCGGCGGCGCTTGCCGGCATGTCGATGCTGGGCGCGGCTCACGCGGCATCCACGATTTCGGGTGGCACTTATGGCCAGGTCACGCTCACCAAGCCTTCGGGCGACATGACCGGCTTCGTCGTCTTGTTCTCCGAGAAAAGCGGCTGGAATGCGAGCGATCAGCAAGCCGCCGATGCGCTCGCCGCGAAAGGCGCGATGGTCGTCGGCGTCGATACGCCGCGCTACGCCGCCCGCCTGACCGCGGAAAAAGAGAAGTGCCACAACCTCGTCGGCGACGCCGAGAGCATGAGCCATCAGCTCGAACGCACGGTGCAGGCGAGCCACTATTACTCGCCTATTTTCGCGGGCACGGGCCAAGGCGCGATTCTCGCCGAGCAGGCGCTCAAGCAGGCGCCGGACAATACGGTTGCGGGCGCGATATCGCTTGCGCCGGATACTCAACTCGACGCGCGCTTTAATCCGTGTCCGCCCGACCCGACCATCATCCACGCGAAGGGTTTGCCGGGCTTCATGGCGCGCGATGCGGTGCAGCCGGGCCGCGGCAAATCCGATGCGATCGTCGCGATGGCGGCGCCGCATCTGAAGAAGGCGGAGGTCGCGGGCGAGCATGACGTGTCCGATCTGCCGCTCATCGAGTTGCGCGCCGCGCAGCCGACGGATCTGCTTGCCATCGTCATTTCCGGCGATGGCGGCTGGCGCGATCTCGACAAGACGATGGCGCTTGCGCTACAGCGCGATGGCGTGTCGGTGATCGGCATCGATTCGCTGCGCTATTTCTGGAGCGAGAAGTCGCCGCAGCAAACGGCGGCGGATATCGCGCGCGTGGTTCGCACTTACAACGCGCGCTGGCATACGAGCCATGTGGCGCTGGTTGGCTATTCGTTCGGCGCGGACGTCATGCCGTTTGCCTACAACCGTTTGCCGGACGACGTACGCGATCAGGTTTCGTATGTCTCGCTGATGGGTTTTTCGCCGTCGGCGGATTTTCAGATTCGCGTGACGGGTTGGCTCGGCATGCCGGCAAGCGACAAGGCGCTCAAGGTACGGCCCGAACTCAACAAGCTGCCGCCGGCGCTCGTGCAATGTATCTACGGCGAGAAGGAGGAAGATACGCTGTGTCCGTCGCTGACGAAGACGGGGATCGAGGTGGTGAAGCTGCCAGGCGATCATCATTTCGGCGGCGACTACGATGCCTTGGCGCGGCGCATTCTCGCGGGATGGCGTAAGCAGATCGCGGCGCGAGGAGAGCAGGCGCAGACGGCTTCGCGGTAGGCGGGTCGTTCGAGTTTGGTTTGAAAAGCCGAAGCGCGATGGGTCGCGTTTCGGCTTTTTTGCGTTTGCGGACTGCGCTCTTGATTAATGCGGGCGCTTCGTTCGAGTTCGCTCGTTGGTGCGGTTCGAGAGTCAGGGCGCAAGGCAAGCGCCAGTTTCCCGAGCGCCGTCGTTCACGATTCAGCGTCATCGTCTACCATGACCGGACCCTACACGCGGAGTCCGGCATGTCTCTCATCGATCATCTCGACCATCTCGTCCTCACCTGCGTCGACGTGGAGGCGACCAAACGCTTTTACGTCGATGTGCTGCAGATGAAGCTCGAAAGCTTCGGCTCGGACCGTCTCGCGTTTCACTTCGGCAATCAGAAAATCAATCTGCACGTGCGCGGTTCCGAATTCGAACCGAAGGCGCATCTGCCGGTGCCGGGCGCGCTCGATCTGTGCTTCATCGCCGCCGTGCCGCTCGACCGGGTGATCGAACGGCTCGCGCAGATGAACGTGCCGATCATCGAAGGTCCGGTCGAACGAACCGGCGCGACGCAAAAATTGCGCTCGGTCTATGTGCGCGATCCGGACTACAACCTGATCGAGATTTCCGAACTCATTTGAGCGGACCGAGATAGTCCAGCTTGCCGATAGGCGCGCCAAGGTGACGCAGGATGTCGTGCGTCGTCACGACATGGAAGTAGAAATTCGGCAGGCCGAAGCCGAACAGATAATCGACGCCCGAAAACGATGGTTCGAAGTTGGGAAACTTCATCGTGACGGTGCGCGTTTCGCTGTCGGCCAGTGTCTCTTGCTGAATGCTCTTCAGAAACACGATGGTCTTCGCGATGCGCTCTTGCAAAGCGGCAAAGCTGTCTTCGTTGTCTTCGAAACGCGGAGCTTCCGCGCCTGAAAGACGCGCGGCGGAAAGTTTGGCCGTATCGCTTGCGCGCTGAATCTGCGCGGCGAGCGGCAGCATGTCGGGGGCGAGACGCGCGTTGATTACATCGGCGTGGGTGAGGCCTTTCTCATCGGCGAAGGCGGCGCCTTTTTCCAGCAGGCTGGCGCAGACCTCGAGTCCGCGAATGAACACGGGAATCGACGCGCGATACATCGAGAGTGACATGGGAGAGCGCTCCTTTTTTGGTTTGTGATGCGGGTGGGGCTAGGGTAGGCGTTTTCGAGTTGCCTCAATCATGGCCGCCGCGCCGAGTATGTCGGCGGGGCATAAGCATAGCGCTGTGAGGTGCGGGCTGCTGAAGTGAATCGGCGAGCCGGCTTGGTCCGTCGTGTTGCGGACATGAAAGCTCGAACGGCTGTTTGCGACGCTTTCCATGAACGGCGATTCGGCCTGCCACGCCGCGAGAACCGCATTCTCACCCAGACGCCTCACCATGTCTCGCGTTCCACTCCCGAAGTCGTTCTTCGTAACGCTCCAGCGCTTCTTCATAAAGATCGAACACGCAAGGATGGCAGCCGCTTTGGCAGCAGTCTTCCGGCAATGGACGTTCGGGGGGCGCAGGGCGCGGGTCGTTGGTAGGCGGCATCTCGCTGGGGGGAATCTCATCGGGTCATTGTGCATTGCATGTTGCATGCAACATGCCGCATGCAAAATGCTTCGTCACCCACGAGCGCACGGTCGTCTAAATTTTGGCGGCGGCCTGCGAACGCCGAATGCGATACTTTCGCGCGAGGCATTCTAAAAACCGCGTCGATCGGACACAGGATTTTCCCGATGAACCAGACCGTCAGGCATGCGATTTCTGGTGCGCTTCTAAGCGTGTTGCTGGCCGCCTGCAGCGCGCCTCAGTCCGATGCGGGGCGAGCGCAAACCGCGCAATCGACGCAAGCCGGAAACACAGCGTATAGCGCGGAGATCCGCCGCACGGAGTCGGGCATCCCGCACGTACGCGCGGCGGATTGGGGCAGTCTCGGCTTCGGTTTCGGCTACGCGCAAGCCGAAGACAACCTGTGCACGCTCGCCGATGCCTTCGTCACCTATCGCGGCGAGCGCTCGGCCTCGTTCGGCGCGGATGCGCGTCCGCCATCGATGTCGACGTTCGGTCAGCCGCGCAACCTCGATGCCGATTTCTTCTTCCGCATCGTTATCGATCAGGCCGCCGTCGAACGCTATCGCGCGGCGCAAGGCGTCGACCTGCGCGATCTGATCGATGGCTTCGCCTCCGGTTACAACCGCTATCTCGCAGATTTGAACGCGGGCAATTTTCCGAAGTTGCATGCTGCATGCAAAGGCAAGCTGTGGGTCGACAAAATCACATCGGACGATATTTACCGTCGGCTGATCGCGGCGAATCTCGCGGGCGGATCGACGCGCTTCGTGCAGGCGATTGCGGCGGCGCAACCCCCGAAAGCGGGAGCGACGCCGCGCGGGGAGACAACGCCGGACGCGGCGCCAGCGACGAGCAGTACATCGGCTGGTTCGCTGGATGAAAGCGGCGGGCGAATCGCGCCAACGCCATCTCTGGTGAACAAGGGCGCTCTGCTTGCTGCCGCCAGTCCGCGAACATTGCCGCGCTATCTCGGCGGCGAAGGTCCAGGCATGAGCAATGACGCAGCATCCGGCACTCCGCTTCATGCCACAAAATCGCACGATTTTTCAGGCTATTCCGCCGGTGACGATCCCGGCATCGGCAATCAAGCACCCGCATTCGGCACTCCGTTCCACGCCAACAACCCGCTCGATGCCCTGCGCTATCCGATCGGCGAAAACCCCGGCATCGGCAGCAATGCACTCGCATTCGGCGCGCCGGTAACACGCGACCAACGCAGCATCCTCTTCGGCAATCCGCACTGGTTCTGGCGCGGCCCGGACCGCTTCTATCAGGCGCAACTGACCATCCCCGGACGCGTGAATGTGGCCGGCGTGTCGTTTCTCGGCGTGCCGCTCATCGTGCTCGGCTTCAACGAGAACATCGCGTGGACGCATACCGTATCGAGCGCGCGCCGCTTCGGCATCTTCCAGTTGACGCTCGATCCCGCCGATTCCACGCATTACATGTTCGATGGTCGAAGCCAGCCGATGACGCCCGTGCCGCTCACCGTCCGCGCGCTTCGCGCCGATGGCACGATCGAATCCGTCACGCGCACGCTGTATCGAACGCGCTTCGGTCCGGTGATGGACCTGTCCGCGCTCTCGCCGGCACTTGGATGGAACACGCAGCGGGCCTATGCGCTCGCCGACGTCAACGCCGACAACGCGCGCGCCTTCCAGAACTTCTTCGCGTGGAACCAGGCGCACTCGCTCGAGGATTTCATCGCGATCCAGAAGCGCTATGCAGCGATGCCGTGGGCCAACACGCTCGCGATCGGCCGCAACGACGCGCGCGTCTGGTTCGCCGACATCGGCGCGATCCCCGACGTGCCCGACGCGATCGCCGATGCATGCACGCCGCCCGCCGGCCGCGCGCTCGCGAGCCGTATGCCGGGCGTGCCGTTCCTCGACGGTTCGAAGAGCGCCTGCGCGTGGCGCGCGGATGGATCGAGCGTGCAGCAGGGCGCGCTGCCGGTCGCGCAAATGGCGAGCGTCGTGCGCGGCGATTACGTCGGCAACTTCAACGACAGCTACTGGCTCACCAACGCGAACGCGCCGCTCACGGGCCTTGCGCGCGTGGCCGGAGCGACGCGTTACGAGCAGTCGCTGCGCACGCGTTACGGCCATCTGCTCGCGGCGCGGCTGCAGCGCGAGCCGGGCGGCATCACGCGAGACGCGCTGGAAACCGCGGTGCTGGCTACCGGCTCGATGTCGGAGAGACTGTATCGCCAACCGCTGCTCGATGCCGTGTGCAACGGCAACGACGCGCAATACGCTTTGCATGATGCATGCGAAGTGCTGCGCAGCTGGAACGGTTCATCGGATATCGATGCACGCGGCGCGAACCTCTGGGACGAGTTCTGGCAACGCGTGACGCGCCTCGCGCCCGAGCGCCTCTACGCGACGCCCTTCAGCCCCGACAAGCCGCTCGATACGCCGAGCGGCTTCAACATCGACAATCCCGCCGTCGTGCAGGATCTGCGACAGGCGCTCGGCGGCGCGGCGCTCGCGCTCCGGCTGAACGGTTTCGCGCTCGATTCGCGGCGCGGCGACATTTTGTATACCACGCGCGCGGGCGAACGCGTGCCGCTCTACGGCGGTTGCGACGAAGCGGGCTACTTTACGGTGGTATGCGCGCGGCGTCCGCTGGACGCGAAGGGGTATCCGATGGACGCGAACGGTCAGGGCGACAGCTACGTACAAGTCGTCTCCTTCGCGGCCGATGGCCCGGGCGGCGTGGAGGCCGACACGCTGCTGTCGCATTCCGAGTCCGACGATCCCGCTTCGCCGCACTCGGCCGATGCCACGCGTCTTTTCTCGGCGAAACAGTGGGCGCGCTTTCCGTTCACCGATCAGGCGATCGAAGCCGATCCAGCCGTTTCGCGCACCGTAATCACGGGAACGCGCTATTGATCATACATATTGAAAAAAATTGCATGATTGCCGCACGATCAAAGGCATGGGCGCAAAAGGGCCGCGAAACCCGTCTATGATGAAGGTTTTGCCCGCCTGGACACACGCTCATGACTAACGGCGACAATACGCAACACGAAGAAGCGGTACGGCTCGATTCGACGGAACTGCAGCGTTTCGTCGACCAGAAATGGAACGATGAGATCGTGCCCGCGCTGACCGACTACATCGCGGTGCCCGCGAAAAGCCCGATGTTCGACGCGAACTGGGCGCGGAACGGTTTCATCGAACGGGTAGTGACGGACGCGGTGGACTGGGTGAAGGCGCAGCGCGTCATGGGCCTGAAAGTCGAGATCGTGCGTCTGCCTGAACGCACGCCCGTGATCTTCTTCGAAGCGCCCGCAACGCGTTCGGGCAGCACCGAAACCGTCGTGCTGTATGGCCACCTGGACAAGCAGCCTGAATTCGAAGGCTGGCGCAATGATCTCGGCCCTTGGACGCCGAAGTTCGAGGACGGCCGGCTCTACGGCCGGGGCGGTGCGGACGACGGCTACGCGACCTACGCCAGCATCACGGCGCTCGCCGCGCTCGACGCTCAAGGTGTGGAGCGGCCGCGCTGCGTCGGCATCATCGAGACGTGCGAGGAATCGGGCAGCTACGACTTGCTGCCGTATATCGACGCGCTCCGCGAACGCCTGGGCGATGTCGGCCTCGTGATCTGCCTGGACTCCGGCGCGGGCAACTACGACCAGTTGTGGCTCACGACTTCGCTGCGCGGCCTGGTCTCGGGCGACCTCGAAATCCAGGTGCTCGAAGAAGGCCTGCATTCGGGCGGCTATGGCGGCATCGCGCCATCGACCTTTCGCATCATGCGGCAATTGTTCGAGCGGCTCGAAGACGCGGCCACCGGCAACCTGCTCCCGAAGGACTTTCATTGCTCGATTCCCGCGCAACGTCTGCGTGAGGCTGAAGCGACCGCCCGCATTCTCGGCGACGATGTCTGGAAGAAACTGCCGTGGAGTTGTGGCCAGGACGGCGGCAGTGTGTTGCCGACCACTACCGACCCGCAAGAAGCGCTCATCAATTCGACGTGGCGTCCGTCGCTGACGGTCACGGGAGCGGCCGGCCTGCCGTCACTCGCCGACGCCGGCAACGTGCTCGCACCGCGCACCGCGTTCAAGCTGTCGCTGCGCCTGCCGCCGCTTGTCGAAGCCGCCGAAGCGGTCGGTCAGTTGAAGTCGCTGCTGGAACTCGATCCGCCTTACAACGCCAAGGTCACGTTCAAGGCTGAAGCCGGCGCGGCAACTGGTTGGAGCGCGCCCGAGCTTGCGCCCTGGCTGGGGACGTCGTTGAACGATGCATCGCGTCGCTACTTTGGCGCGGATGTCGCATACATGGGGCAGGGCGGCACCATTCCGCTCATGAACACGTTGAAGGAAGGCTTTCCGCGCTCGCAGTTCATGGTGTGCGGCGTGCTCGGCCCGAAGTCCAACGCGCACGGGCCGAACGAATTCCTGCACGTGCCCTACGCAAGGAAACTGACGGCGGCGGTGGCGGAAGTGATCGCTGCTGCGCCCTGATTCAACGCGTCTTCCGGAATCAGAAATCGCCCGCTTCGCGCGGGCTTTTTTTCGGGCCTTTTCAGCGAATTCTTCAAAACGAACTGGTAAGGCCAGTTGATCATGGGTAAAGTAATAGGCCCTCGCCCGTCGTGCGGCATTGCGGCCGGGCCATGCACTTCACATACAGGAGACAGACATCGCGATGAACGATACCCAAAAATCCCCCGAACTGCGCATCGCCGCCGATACCCTTCACGCCTATGTGCGCGCCATCTGGGAAAGCGCCGGCAGCGCGCCGCGCGAGGCCGAACTGGTGGCGGACCATCTCGTGATGTCGAATCTCTCGGGGCATGATTCGCATGGCGTCGGCATGATTCCGCGCTATACGTCCTCCCTCGCGGATGGCCAGCTCAAGCTCAACACGCATGCTGAAATCGTTCGCGATGCGGGCGCCGTCATCACCGTCGATGGTCGCAAGGGCTTCGGTCAAGTGGTTGCCTACGAGGCGATGGAATTCGGCATCGAGCGCGCGAAGAAGTTCGGCGTGTGCGCGGTCGGCTTGCGCAACGCGCATCACATCGGCCGGATCGGACACTGGGCGGAGCAATGCGCGAAGGCGGGGCTCGTGTCGTTTCACTTCGTGAACGTAGCGGGCGATCCGCTGGTGGCGCCGTTCGGCGGTATAGACCGGCGCTTCGGCACGAACCCTTTTTGCGCGGCGTATCCGCGTAAGGGCAAGAAGCCGCTGGTGCTGGATTTCGCGACGGCAGGCATTGCTTACGGCAAGACGCGCGTGGCCTACAACAAGGGCGTGCAGGTCGCGCCGGGCATGTTGCTCGACCACGCAGGCGTGCCGACGCTCGAACCGAAAGTGATGCATGAAGAGCCGTTCGGCTCGCTGACCGCATTCGGTCTGCACAAGGGCTCGGGGCTTGCCGCGCTCTGCGAGATTTTCGGCGGCGCGCTGTCGGGCGGATATACCACGCATGAGAGCACGCTGGAGAAGTCGAGCGCGATCATCAATTGCATGACTTCAGTGATTCTCGACCCGAACGCCTTCGATGCCCCGGCCGCAGAGGCCGAAGCGGAAGCGTTCCTCGAATGGATGAAGGCTTCGCCGAAAGCCGCTGGCACCGATGCGATTCACGCGCCTGGCGAACCGGAGGAAGCGCGCCGCGCCGAGCGCAATTCGAACGGCGTGCCGGTCGACCCGACTACGTGGCGGCAGATTCGCGAATCGGCTGTGAAGTCGGGGATGGCGGAGACGGAAATCGAGAAGTTCGCGGGCGCGTTGAAGTAACGTGAAACCGAAGGGCAAATTGGTCAAGCCAGTTTGCCCTTCGCGCGTTGTTTTGCTCGATGGCAGAGTGCCTCTGGCCTCAGTCGCGGAATAACGGCGCGACGTTCAGAGCCGAAGCGACACCGTTCACCGCACCATTTCTTTCTCGATCCAGTCAATGACCGAGGTCCGCTTCGGCTCCCAGCCCAGCAGGAAGCGCACGCGCTTGCCTCTGACGCGGCTGTTGGAGCCAAGCCCGTAGTTGGCCATCTCATAACCCCATTCCTTGACGGCATCTTCAAGCGGCCAGTCTTCGGGGCCGCGCAATTGCATCGCGCGCGCCATGGCGGTGGTCATGTCGCGATATTGCGCCTCGCCGCTTTCGATGAAATAGAACGTGCCGGCCGGCGTCTTGTCGAGTGCGCGTCGATAAGCGTCGACGACATCGTCGATATGCACGTTCGACCAGATGTTCAGCCCGCGTCCGACATGACGCACGATGCCGCTCTTCTGCGCCTGACGTTCGAGTCGCGGCAGTTGCACGCTTGCGGTGTTCGGAATGGCGCCGTGACCGTAGATCAGCGTGTTGCACAGCACGGCAGAGCGCACGCCACGCTTGGCGGCGCCCAGCACGAGCTTGTCGATGGCCACGCGCGGCGCCTTGTCGGCGGTCGGTTCCGGCAGATTCTCTTCGGTGTAGATGTTGTCCGATGCTTCGCCGCCCGACGCATCGCCGACAATGCTCGATCCGCTCGTATGCAGGAACGGTTTGTCGGAGCCTTCGAGCGCGGCGATCAGGGTTTCGACCGCGCCGCGATGATCGCTGCTGGCCGCGTTGATGACTGCATCGGCAGAACGGGCTTCGGCGGTGAGAAGCGCGGCGTCGTCGAGACTGCCGACGACGGGCTCGATACCCGCCTGCTTCAAGGCGTCGCTCTGCTCGTCGCGACGGATCAGACCGCGCACCGTGTGACCGTCGCGCGCGAGTCCCGCCGCGATCGAACCGCCGATAAAGCCGCCTGCGCCTGTGATGAAGATCTTCATGTTTTGCTCCTGTGGTCCCATGCAATGCGATTTGCGGGAATTCGTTTGAACCGATGAAGAGAGTATGTTCCGTTTCGACTTTCGCAAAAACGATGCTAGTCTCAAATCAAACTTGACTTGAAATCAACAATCGATCCGCATCGCGCCCGCATGAAGACCAATACCGACGAACTACAGGTTTTCGTGACCGTCATTGACAGTGGTTCGATGACCGCCGCCGCCGAAACGCTTCAGCAAACCGTATCCGGCGTGAGCCGCACGCTGACGCGTCTCGAAAAGAAGCTCGACACGACCCTCGTGCGCCGCACGACGCGCCGTCTTCAACTCACCGAGGAAGGCGAGCTGTTTCTGACGCGCGCTCGCGCCATCCTCGCCGCGATGGATGACGCCGAGGAAGCGATCTCGCGCCGGCACGAGCGTCCGGCCGGGCGCCTGCGTGTGGATGCGGCGTCGCCGTTCGTGCTTCACTGCATCGTGCCGCATGTGAAGGCGTTCGCCGCGCTTTATCCGGACATCACGCTGGAACTGACGAGCAACGAGCGCATCGTCGATCTGATGGAGCAGCGCGTCGATATCGCGATTCGCATCGGCGTCCTGCAGGATTCGACCTTGCACGCGCGCTCGCTCGGCAGCAGCCGGCTGCGCGTACTGGCGAGTCCGGATTATCTTGCCGAACACGGCGAGCCGCGTGATGTCGATGAACTCATGCGCGCGCGGCTGATCGGCTTCACCGCGCCCGAAAGCCTCAATGACTGGCCGTTGCGCGCATCGGGCAATATTCCGGGCGCGCCGTTCGTGACGATCCGGCCTGCGGTATCGGCGTCCAGCGGCGAGACTATCCGGCAATTGGCGCTCGATGGCGGCGGCATCGCGTGCCTCGCCGAATTCATGACCGCCGCCGATATCCGCGCGGGCCGTTTGCGTCCGATACTTGACGACGCGCTCGAAGACGTGCGTCAACCGATCAGCGCGGTGTTCTATCAGACCGAGTCGATGGCCGCGCGCTCGCGTGCGTTCCTCGACTTTCTGGCGACGAGGCTCACGCTTTGAAATCAAGCTTTGATAATCATCCGACCATGACCATGCCTACGATCAAGACTATCAACGCACCCGAACTTCCGGTTCCCGCCGGCCACTACAGCCACGCAACGCGCGTGGGCAATCTCGTCTGCGTTTCGGGCCAGTTGCCAATGCGCCCCGACGGCACGCATACCGGGGACAGGCCGTTCGAGGAGCAGGCAGAGCAGACGCTTGCCAATCTGCGGACCGTGCTGGAAGCGGCGGGCGCGCGCATCGAGGATTGCATGGAGGTGACGGTGTATCTCGTTGGCGTCGATCACTGGAAGACGTTCAACGAAATTTACACGCGCTTCTTCGGCGACTGGAAGCCGGCGCGCGCCGTCGTGCCGGTAGGCGCGTTGCATTATGGATATTTGGTCGAGATATCGGCGCGGGCGTGGGTGGAAGACGGACGATGACTTTGGGCTTGGGATCATCGCGGCTTTCCACGGGTGTTGAGTTTCGCGCGTGATCTTTGAAATGCGAGTCGGCCGTCGCCGCGCGAGTTACCGCACTTTGTTGAATCCGGAACGGCTCCGGGCGTAACGGTTTGCGTCGCGCAACGCAGTTCCCGCCGCTCGCTGCCTCGCGCGCTTTACGCCGAGTCCGATATTTTGTCGGATACCGGAGGGCTTCGACCGGACGCGTAATTCCTCGCGTGATGCGAAGTTCCGTCCGGCCGTCGGCACGCGAGTGTTGTCAGGCCAAATCCAGCGCCCCCGTCAAATCGCCGAGCGGCTTCTCCCCGTTCGCCGCAAACGCCCGATCCCGCGACGCCACGCCATCGAGCGGTTCGAGATCGTGCACGCGCGAGATGAAGCGAAGAATCGAGTTGGTGTCGTAGACCGTGTGATCGACATATCCCTTTTTCGCGTACGGCGAAATCACCAGTGCCGGAATGCGCGAACCCGGCCCCCAGCGATCGCCCTTCGGCGGCGAGACGTGATCCCACCAGCCGCCGTTTTCATCGACCGTGACGACGATCACCGTGTTCGCCCATTGCGGTCCGCGCTGAATATGCTCGATGACATTGGCGATATGCCGGTCGCCCGAAGCGACATCCGCATAGCCCGCGTGCATGTTGAGATTGCCCTGCGGCTTGTAGAACGTGACGGAAGGCAGGCGTCCGGCATCGATGTCCGCGAGCAGCTTGTTCGTGGATGGATCGTCGCCGAGACCCGCATCGCGCAAATGCCGGGCGCGTGCAGCCGTGCCCGGCGCGAAATTGCGAAAGTAGTTGAACGGCTGATGGTGATACTGGAAGTCCGGCACGGAACCCGTGTCCCGATGATCGAGCGCGTACTGCCACGCGCCGCTGTACCACGCCCAGTTGACGCCCTTGGCCGAAAGCCGGTCGCCGATGGTCGCGTAAGTTTGCGGCGGCAGCACGAGCGGATTCGAAGGATCGGCGGTGAAGCTATCGCCGCCGGGCGCGGGACGCACGTTGCTCGGCTGGTACGGCGGGAACATCGTGTTGACCGCATAGCCGTCCGCGGTGAGGGCGCCATCGCGAACGAATTTGGGCGGCCCTTCGAGCGCGGATTTCGGCGAATCCGGCGCCAGTTTCAGGCGCGGCGTGGTCGGATCGTCGCCATCCACGACGGCGAGCAATCGCGCCGCCGGAGTGTTGTGCACATCGGGATAAAAGGGCGCTTGCGCCGAGATCAGGAAGATATGGTTCAGCCACGAGCCGCCGAATGCCGACATGAAGAAGTTGTCGCATAGCGTGTATTGCTGCGCGAGGCCCCAGAGCCTGAGCGTATCGGGCGAATTCTGGTAATGGCCCATGACGAGGCCACCCGAGTCGCCCCACGCGGCGAACTGGTTATTGCGGCCCGCGTTGATCTGCATCTGGTTCTGATAGAAACGATGCACGAGGTCGCGTGTAATGACCGAATTGGGAAGCGGCGCGCCGTTCGCGTCCATGATCCGGAAAGGCGAGTTCTTGAGGCCGGCAATCTGCTGCTCGGTGATGGCGTAGCGCGTGCCATCCACTTCCTGCGCCTGCGGCACGAGCCCGCCCCAGATTTTCGGCAGTGTGGGCATGGGCGTGACGCCATCGCGGTCGAGCTGCGTGAAGCGCGACGCCGACACCGCCGACAGCGGATACTGCACGCCCGGAAAATTCCCGTACAGATTCGTGAAACTGCGGTTTTCCGCGTAGATCACGACGATCTGCCGCACGTTCGCCGTAAGCGCGCGGTCGAGCGCGACATCAGCCGCTGTTTTTGGTGTGGCAGGCTTCTGCTCGAAAAGATTGCAGCCGCCCAGCGATAAACCGGCGAGTCCGACGCCGGCCGCGAGCAAGCGGCGCCGCGCCGGATCAACAGGCGCGTCGTTCGCCGATGCTTCAGGAAGGGAAGACAACTCGTGATGCGGATGGTCGTTCTCGTTCATCGCCTGACTCCTCGTGGTCTTGTCGCACGCACCGCGCGCCGTGCATCGACGCCTTTTCACGCCGCACGCACCAAGGGCGCGCACGCTTTTCCGCTCTCCGCTGAAGAATGCGGTGACGCGGGCCCAACTGAGAGCGCATGATGCCGTATCGGCGCGCTTGGCGAAACCCGGCCAAACGGCATAAGGCGGATTGCGAACGGCTGCGTATCCGCCTATGTCATTTGGCCGACTGGAAACCGCCGGGCCGCGTGACTAACATCAACTGAACACGAGTTTGGCTCCGACCAGGATCAGCGTCGCGGCAAGCAGGTAACGCAGCACGGTTTCGGGCGCTTTCGAGGAAAGCATGCTGCCAATGGCAATGCCGGGAATCGAGCCGATCAGGAGCGAGAGCAGAAGCGCCCAGTCCACCGAGCCGAGCATCCAGTGCCCGGCGCCGGCAATGAGCGTAAGCGGCACCGCATGCGCCACATCGGAACCGACGATGCGTACTGTCGCGAGACGCGGATAAAGCAGCAGCAAAACCGTCACGCCGATCGCGCCCGCGCCGACCGACGTGATCGAAACGAGCACGCCGAGGATGGCGCCCGTCAGCACGGTCAGAGCGGTTGTGCGGGCAGGGCGTTCGGCTCGTCCCTGGCCTTTGCGGTAGGCCAGTCGCGCGAGCTGCGGCCGAAACACGAGCGACACGGCCGTGATGAGCAGCGCGACGCCGAGAATCAACTGGATCAGGCGGCCCGTGTCGGGTGAAGTCATGCCGTGCCGGTGCAGGAAATACAGCGTGATGGCGGCGGCCGGCACGCTGCCTGCGGCGAGCCGGCCAGTGATGCGCCAGTCCACCGAGCCCTTGAGGCCGTGTACGAGCGTGCCGGCGGTCTTGGTCGCGGCGGCGTACAGCAGGTCGGTGCCGACTGCCGTTGCCGGATGAATCCCGAAGAGCAGCACGAGCAGCGGCGTCATCAGTGAACCGCCGCCCACGCCGGTGAGGCCGACCAGAAAGCCGACGCCGAGGCCCGAAGCAGAATAAAGTAAGTCGATATGCGGAAATGCCATGGATGCGGAGAACCCGTCAGGCCCGGTCCGGTCGAAAAACCGTCGATGATATCCGGTGAGCGGCCCGATTGCTGCGCATGAGCGGCGGGCACCCTGCAAAAACATCGGTCTGGTCGAGCTGGCCAGCCGTCGTGATTACACATTACTTTCAGTTCAGGAAGGCGCAATGGACACAAAGGATCAGACGCAGGACCAGACGCAACAGCAGCAGCAACAGGCGCAAGCGACTATGCCCGGCGCGGACGATGCCTTCATTCCGACCGAGAACGTCAACATTCCGAGCGAGCGCCAGTTCGTCCTGAAATCGGGCAACACGTTCGCCGTCTACGACGCCAAAGGCGATATACGTGGCGGCGACGACGGCCTGTTTGTCAACGATACCCGTGTGCTCTCGCAATTGGTGCTCACGTTCGGTGGACGCGCGCCGTCGCTGCTTTCAGGCAGTGTATCGAGCGATAACGCTGTCTTCACCGCGCACTTGACCAACCGGCCGCTGCCGCCCATCGGCGGAGCCCAGACACCGGAGGGCGTGATCCACGTCGAGCGCAAACGTGTGCTTTCCGGGCACGTATTGCACGAAAGCATCGTGCTGACGAACTACGGCACCGAGCCATCCACGGTGCCGATCTCCATTTCGTTCGCCGCGGACTTTCTCGATATGTTCGAGGTGCGTGGCTCGAAGCGCCAGAAGCGCGGAACGTTGCGGCCGCCCATTGTCGAAAATGGCGAGGTGGTGTTGCGCTATATCGGCCTGGACGAAGTGGAACGCACCGCGCGCATCCAGTTCACACCCGCGCCGGACGTGCTCTCGCCAACGCGCGCCGATTACGCGCTGCGTATCGAATCGGAGACGGCGATTTCGGTCTATCTCTCCGTCACGGCCGTGACACACGCGCTCAGCGACGCCAGCGAAGAGAGCAAGCGCAACGCCGCCGAAGCCGCCGAGTGTGCGCCCGAATCGGGCCGTCCGGCTATCCGCGAAGCGCTCGTCGAGGCGCATCGGCGTATGCGAGACCGGCGTCGCGCCAGTGCGCGCGTGCGTTCGAGCAATCCACTCTTCAGCGAATGGATCGACCGGTCGCTGGCCGACCTCGGGCTTCTCACCACCGATCTCGAAACCGGCCCGTATCCGTATGCGGGCATCCCGTGGTTCTCGACCGCGTTCGGGCGTGACGCGATCATCACGTCGTTGCAGATGCTGTGGCTGCATCCCACGCTCGCGCGCGGCGTGCTGCGCTTTCTCGCGGCTCATCAGGCGCGTGAGGACTCGGCGTTCCGCGACGCGGAAATCGGCAAGATCATGCACGAGACGCGCAAGAGCGAGATGGCCGCGACCGGCGAGGTGCCATTCGCGCTTTATTACGGTGGCGTCGACAGCACGCCGCTTTTCATCGTGCTCGCGGGCGCGTATGCGGAGCGCACCGGCGATCAGGCGCTCATCGACGAAATCTGGCCCGCGTTGCAACTCGCGGCGGACTGGGTCGCGCGTCATTGCGACAAGAATCCGCACGGCTTGCTCGACTATCAGCGCGCGTCCGAGCATGGACTCGCCAACCAGGGCTGGAAAGATAGTCAGGACTCCGTGTTCCATGCGGACGGTAAATTTCCCATCGGACCGATTGCGCTGGTGGAAGTGCAGGCATACGCATCGACGGCATTCTCGACGATGGCGCGGCTTGGCCGCGAACGCGGCGAACACGAACGTGCGGACGAGTTCGAGCGGCGCGCGCGCCATATCCGCGAGCGCGTGGAAGCAATGTACTGGATGCCGGAGATGGACTTCTACGGCATAGCGCTCGACGGGCGTGGCGACTTGTGCAGGGTGTTGTCATCGAATGCGGGGCATCTGCTCGCGTTCGATCTGGTCGAGCGCGAGCGCGGCGAGAAGGTCGCGCGTCAGCTCGAATCCACCTTGTTCCACACCGGCTGGGGCGTGCGTACGCTCGCCGCCGGGCAGCCGCGTTTCAATCCGATGTCGTACCACAACGGCTCGGTCTGGCCGCACGATACGGCGTTATGCGCGCGTGGCCTTGCGCGTTACGGCGAGCGTGGCGCGGCGGTTGGTCTGCTGCAGGCTTTGTTCGAGGCGGCCGTCACGTTCGACATGCGTTTGCCCGAGCTGTTTTGCGGCTTCACGCGTCAGCGCGGCGAACGGCCGATCGCTTATCCGGTGGCGTGTCTGCCGCAGGCGTGGGCAGCGGGCGCGCCGTTCATGGTCCTCGAAGCGTGTCTCGGCGTGACGATGGACGCGATCAACGACGAAATACGCATCGACCGGCCGCAGTTGCCGGAGGGCATCGACTGGCTGGAGATCGGCGATCTGCGTCTCGGCGACAAGAACGTGACGATCACGTTCCGGCGCGTGGGCGGCCAAGTGGTGCCATCCGTGGAAGGGGATGCGCGGGTCGTCGCGGTGCTTTGAGTGAAGGAACGCGCAACGCGTGGGAAGCGTTGCGCGCGTGAGCCGAGTTGCCGCGTGCTTGCAAGGTTTCGGGAAATGACCTCGCAAGCTGCGCCGTCCATCCGCTCGAACTTAACGCGCGGAAATCAAACCGCCACGCTGCCCACGTAGTTTTCGGCAAGCGCCGTCGCCGCCGCATGCGAAGTCGTCACATGCTCCAGTTCCGCGACCTGCAGGCGTTGCTCGAAGGGCGACGTATCGTCGAGCTTGTGCAGCATGCGCGTCATCCACCACGAGAAATGCTCCGCGCGCCACACGCGCTTGAGCGCGGTCTCGGTATATTGCGCGAGCTTGTCGCTTTTGCCTTCCTTATAGAAATCGACGAGGGCGGCATTGAGCACCCGCACGTCCGACACCGCGAGATTCAAGCCCTTCGCGCCCGTCGGCGGCACGATATGCGCCGCGTCGCCGGCGAGGAAGAGCTTGCCTGACTGCATCGGCGTGGATACGAAGCTGCGCATGCCGACAATGTTCTTCTGAAAAATCTTCCCTTCCGTGATCTGCCAGCCATCGTGGGTATCGACGCGTGCGTGCAGTTCGGCCCAGATGCGGTCGTCGGACCAGGCATCGACGGACTCTTTCGGATCGCACTGGAAATACATGCGCTGCACGCCGGGCGAGCGCGTGCTGATGAGCGCGAAGCCGCGGTCGTGGCGCGCGTAGATGAGTTCGTCGGACGAAGGCGGCGCTTCGACCAGAATGCCGAACCAGCCGAACGGATACACCCGCTGATAGTCCTGCCGCACCGCTTCCGGAATGCACGGGCGCGAGACGCCCTGCGAGCCATCGCAGCCGATGATGAAATCGCACTCCAGCGTTTCGGCGCGCCCTTCATGCGTGTACTCGATGCGCGGCTTGCCGTCGCTGTTCTTCGCGAAATCGTGCAAGCTCACGTTCGACACGTTGAACTTGAGCGCGCCGTTCGCCGCAAGGCGCGCCGCGACCAAATCCTTGATGACTTCATGCTGCGCGTAGACCGTGATCGAATGGCCCGTCAGTTCTGTCAAGGCGATACGGCGCCGTTGTCCCTCGAACGCCAGTTCGAAACCGTGATGCAACGCGCCTTCGGCCTGCATGCGCGCGCCGACTCCCGCCTGATTGAGCAAATCCATCGTGCCTTGTTCGAGGACGCCCGCACGAATGGTCGATTCGATGTCCTGCTGACCGCGCGCTTCGAGTACGACCGACTCGATGCCGCGCAAATGCAGAAGATGGGAAAGCAGAAGCCCGGCCGGGCCCGCACCGACGATGCCGACTTGAGTACGCATGATGTCTCCGTGATTGCGTCGAAATGTTGTGCGTACAGTCTCGTTGCAGCGTCGGTATGTCGCAACGCGATACGGAGCATAGCGCCTATCCCATTTCGAGATAAAGGCCCGAAAATGCCGCGATCACGGGTCCATCCCTTGCTGACTCAGGGTAAATCCCGAGCACGCAATCGAATGGAGAGAACAGATGAGCGCGAAGAATTACCCCAAGCCGCCGTTTCCTGAACAGCAGCAAGAACGCCGTCCCGGATTGACCAAGCCGCTCGATCCGCAGCCCGACCACGGCGAGGAGAGTTACAAAGGTAGCGGCAAACTTGCCGGCAAGACTGCGCTCATCACAGGCGGCGATAGCGGCATCGGGCGGGCGGTGGCGATTGCATTCGCGCGCGAAGGCGCAGACGTGGCGATCTCTTATCTCGACGAACACGACGACGCCAAGGAGACGGCCCGCTGGGTGGAAGAAGCGGGACAAAAGGCGCTGCTATTGCCCGGCGACATCACCGACCGCGCGCATTGCCGCGAACTCGTCGCGAAGACGGTGGAGGCGTTCGGCCATCTCGAAGTGCTGGTGAACAACGCCGCTTACCAGATGACCTACGACGGCCTCGAAGACATCAGCGACGACGAGTGGGACAAGACCTACTCGACCAACATCGGCGCGATGTTTCGCATCACCAAGGCGGCGCTACCGCATCTGAAGGAGGGCGCGGCGATCATCAACACGACGTCGGTGAATGCGGACGCGCCGAATCCCGGTTTGATTGCGTATGCGAGTACGAAGGGGGCGATCCAGAACTTCACGGGCGGCCTCGCGCAATTGCTGGCCGAGCGCGGTATTCGCGCAAATTGCGTGGCGCCGGGACCGATTTGGACGCCATTGATTCCTTCGACGATGCCCGTCGAGAAGGTCAAGAATTTCGGCTCGCAAGTGCCCTTGAAACGCGCCGGCCAGCCTGCCGAACTGGCCGCCGCTTACGTGCTGCTCGCCTCGGACGAGGCGAGCTACATTTCGGGCGCCACCGTCGCGGTGACGGGCGGCAAGCCGATCATTTGAAGCCGCGCGTCACTCGCTCAACTGCTTGCGACGATACTCGCCCTGCCGCGTCAGCATCCAGCCGGGATATTCGGCGGGAAGCTGGCTCACTTCGTCGAGCGCGGCGAGCTCGTCGGCGTTGAGCGTTACCTTGGTCGCCGCGATGTTGTCATCGAGTTGCTCGATACGTTTCGCCCCGACGATCACGCTCGTCACCACCTTCTGGTGCAACAACCATGCAAGCGCGATCTGCGCCACCGAAACGCCCTTGGCTTCGGCGACACGACGCATTACGTCGATACAGTCATACGCGCGGTCCACGTTCACGGGCGGAAAATCGAACTTCGTGCGGCGGCCGCCTTCTTCCTTGCCGCCTTCGCGCGTGTATTTGCCCGACAAGAGGCCGCCCGCGAGCGGACTCCACACCATCAAGCCGACGTTCTCGCTTTGAAGCAACGGGACGAGTTCGCGCTCCAGGTCGCGCCCGGCGATCGTGTAATACGCCTGCAACGACTCGAAACGCGCCAGGCCCAGACGCTCCGAAATGCCAAGCGCCTTGGCAATCTGCCACGCGGCCCAGTTCGACACGCCGATGTAGCGCACATGGCCGTGCTGCACCAGATTGTCGAGCGCGCGCAGTGTTTCCTCGATTGGCGTGGCGGGATCGAACCCGTGAATCTGATACAGATCGACGTGATCGAGTTGCAGCCGCTTGAGACTGGCCTTCACGCCATCGATGATATGAAAGCGCGACGCGCCGCGCGAATTCACGCTCTTGGTTCCCGCCTCGCCCAGAATCTTGGTCGCGACGACCACGTTCTCGCGCGGCACCTTGAGATTCTTCAACGCCTGGCCCGTGATGATTTCGGACTGGCCGTCGGCATAGACATCGGCGGTATCGATGAAATTGATGCCCGCGTCGAGCGAGCGGCCGACGAGCTTGTCGGCGTCCGCCTGCTGAAGCTGACCGATGTTGTCCCAGATGCCGCCGCCGCCTCCGCCGAAGGTCATGGTGCCGAGGCACAGCTCGGAGACGAATAGGCCGGTATTGCCGAATTTCCTGTAGCGCATGGAAGGCTCCAGAGTAACGATGCGGTGATCGGAAGGCGCGAAGTGTCGATGTTTCGACCGGTCGACGCGTCGCGCCGGCAATGCAGTATCTTCCCGCGCCTCTTGCGTGTCATAGCCTGATCCTGTCGAATCCTTGCCAATTCCTGCAAAGCGGGCGCGCGACCCCAAGCACAACCGCGCCCGCGCGAGTAAGCTAACGAGACTCCTTCGAACGCTAAATTCCTCGGAAAATCATGGCGCTGAACGACACACCCGGCCTCGCCGACAAAGATCCGCACGAGCATCCCAGAGAGATGCGCAATAACAGTCAGACGCTCGATCCCGCGCTGGATCAGGCGCGTCTCGAACTCGTCTCGCTACTCGACCGCTTGACGGCGGGCTGCGAGGGTTCCATCGAAACCTGCGTGCCAGGCGTCTTCGTGCACCGCATCATGAATCCGGGCGGGCCGAAACCGGGTATTCAAACGCCCGCGCTCGCGCTGATCGCGCAAGGCACGAAGCGCATCATGGTTGGCGACGACGTCTACGTCTACGACCCCATGCATTACCTCGTTTCGTCGGTGGATCTGCCGGTGATCGGGCAAGTGACAGTGGCAAGCGAAACGGAGCCCTATCTCGGCATGCGGCTCGATCTCGATGTCGAAGAGATCACGTCGCTGATTCAAGACCAGCATCTGCCGCCCGTCACACAGTCGGACGCCACGCGCGGCGTGTATGTGAATCGACTCGGCAATTCCATGCTCGACGCGGTGCTGCGCCTCTTGCGCCTCATCGACACGCCGGACGACGTGCCGATTCTCGCGCCGCTGGTGAAGCGCGAGATTCTGTATCGGCTGCTGATGAACGGTTCCGGCGCGCGGCTGCGCCAGATCGCCTTGCAGGACAGTCAGACGCAGCGCATCGCGAAGGCCATTCTTCTGCTGCGTCAGAACTTCGATCAACCTTTGCGCGTCGAAGATATCGCGCGGGACGTGCATATGAGCGTGTCTTCGCTGCATCATCATTTCAAGGCCGTGACGGCGATGAGTCCGCTGCAGTATCAGAAGCAGTTGCGCCTGCAGGAAGCGCGGCGTCTGATGCTGCTCGATATCGCCGATGCCGCGACGGCCGCGCATCGCGTCGGTTACGAAAGCGCGTCGCAGTTCAGCCGCGAGTACAGCCGCCTTTTCGGCGCGCCGCCGCTGCGCGACACGCGGCGCTGGCGCGATGCCGCCGCAACCGGCGCCTGAACGAAGCCAAGCGCGCCGCACGGTCGAACAAAGCTTGCCGCATGGCGATGCGACGGCGCTGCCGCATCGGTTTATTTCATCGTCCGCGGAATAGCGCAGCGCTGCCGAACGTTCTACGGATACTTCTCCAATAAGGAAGATGAAATGAAGAAGCGCATCCTCACGATCGTCACGGCCGCGGTTGCGGCGGCGTGTCTGGCATCGCCCGCGTTCGCCGCGGCGCCGAAAGAATCGAACGGCATGTTCGTCGATGACAACGGCATGACGCTCTACACCTTCGACAAAGACACCAAGGGCGGCGCGAGCGCCTGCTCCGGCGGCTGCGCGCAGGCGTGGCCCGCCGCGATGGCGGGCGCCTCGGATCAGCCGAGCGGCAAGTGGACCACCGAAACCGCCGACGGCGGCAAGCAATGGGCGTACGACGGCAAGCGCGTATACCGCTTTGCCAAGGACACCAAGCCCGGCGATAAAAACGGCGACAACTTCAAGGATGTCTGGCACGTCGTGAAGCCGTAAGCGTTTCTGCGAGCGGGCTCGCGGGAATAAACCGGCGAGCCTGCGAGTCTTCTTTCTGACGGGACACGAACATGAAACGACTGTCCGGAGCAGCGTTGCTCCTGGCTGCGCTCGTCTGCGCGCTGGCGTCGAGCGGCTGCGCGAGCGGCACGGCGGGTGCTTCGGGTAATGCGGGAGCCGGCGCCGCCGATCCGGTCATGAAGGGCAGCTACTGATGCCGAATCGTCCGGTTCTACGGCCGTGAGTTTCGAGAGCGATCTCCTCGCGCATCTTCCGCAATTGCGCCGCTATGCGCGCGCGTTGACGGGCGACCGCGCCTGGGCCGACGATCTCGTGCAGGACGCGACCGAGCGTGCGTTGAATCGCATGCGGTCGTTTCGCGCGGGGACCAATCTGCGCGCGTGGCTGTTCACGATCATGCGCAACCTGTATATCGACCAGTTGCGCGGACGGCGCGACATTGCCGTCGACGATGAAACCGCGCCGTGGCGGCAAATGGCCGCGCCGCGTGGCGAAGTGGACGGACTCGTGCTGCGCGACGTGCAACGCGCGCTTTACTGCCTGCCGGTCGAACAGCGCGAAGTCATGTTGCTCGTGTGTGTCGAGGAAATGAGTTACCAGGAGGCCTCCGTGGTCTTGAACGTGCCAGCCGGAACCGTGATGTCGCGCCTCTCGCGGGCGCGCGAACACATGCGCGTTCTGCTTGGCGAGGAACCGGGGCGCCGTGCGTCGTCGCTGAAAGTGGTGAGCCGGACATGACCCACGACGAACGACCGCCGGATCGCGACCTTCAGGCGCTCTCTGCCTGGCTCGACGACGAGCTTCACGGCGATGAGCGCAAGGCCGTCGAAGCGCGCCTGGCCGATGACCCCGCGCTGCAGGCGACGGCGACCGACTATCGCGCGCAGGACAATGCGTTGCGCGCGCTCTTCGCGGCGGAGCAGGCCGAGCCGCAGATCGTCGTCATGCGTGCGCGAAAGCGCGAGCGCTTTCTACTGGCCGCGTGCTTTCTCGTGGTGGGCGTCGCGTGTGGATTCTTGATGCACATGCTGCTGCCTTCGTTCGGCGAGCCGCGTGCGCGCTTCGCGGAACGCGCGGACATTGCCTATGCGGTGTATGCGCCGGAGCAACGTCACGCGGTGGAAGTGGCGGCGTCGCAGCAGGACCATCTCGTCAATTGGCTGTCGAAGCGGTTGAATCGAACGTTGACGATTCCATCGCTCGTCGAGTATGGCTTTCAGCTCGTGGGGGGCAGGCTCTTGCCCGGTGAAGACGGGCCGGCCGCGCAGTTCATGTATCAGAACGCAGCGGGCGAACGTCTCACGCTTTACATGGCGACGGTACGACGCAACGACGCTCAGATCCGGATGCTGCGCGACGGCCCGCGCAGGACGTATTACTGGGCCGCGGACAGCGTGGGTTATGCGCTCTCGGGGCAGATCGGGGAGGCCAAGCTGCAAGCGATTGCCTACGACACCTGCAAGGAACTGGGCGGCAACCCCAAGGACTGGTGAGGCTCAGGCTCGCCAGGCAAAAAAAGCCGCAGCGCTTCGAGTCGCTGCGGCTTTTTCTTTAAAGCCGATCAATAACGATGCGGCTCTTCGTGATGCGGACGATGGTGACGTTCCCACTCGTTACGCGCCCAGTAGCGATGACCGTCCCAGTAGCGCTCGCCATGCCAGCCGACCTTCACCACATGATGCGGACGATGATCGTCCGCCGATGCAACGTTCATCATGCCCATGCCAAGCGACGCTGCAAGGGACGCGATCAAGAGGCTCTTCTTAGTCTTGTTCAACATGATTTGCTCCTTCGGTATTCGTGGTCTTCCGTTGGCTCGCTTCGTAACTACGAGCGCGGTGGTAGTAGTTATGGATTTTTGTCATGCCGGTGTTCTAGCGGTAGTAATCGTGATGATGGTGGTAACCGCCACCGTCCGGCAGGATGATGCAGCCCGAGAGTGAGCCCGCGAGCGCCACGCCCAGTGCTACAAGTATCGCCAGCTTCTTCATGGATTTCTCCTTGGTGAGTCCATGAGAGCAATTTAGCGGTTCGTAAAATGACAAGCCGTGTTCGTTTGTAAGCAAAGGTGAAGCTTGAAATATTTGGAAGCACGCTTATTAATTTGAGATTGCCGCTGTCGGCCCGCGAGCGTGGCACTATCCTGAACTACGATCACGCTTATCGGAGTAACACATGGCGCATATCAGCACGGGCGTGGAGTACGCGCTGCACTGCATGCTCTATCTCGCGGAGCCGCCGCACGGTGTGAGCGGCGCCAGCGTGCGCGATCTGGCGGAACTGCAAGGCGTGCCGGCGGAGTTCGTGGCGAAGCTGTTCACGAAGCTGCACAAGGCGGGGCTCGTCACCGCGACCGAAGGCGCGCGCGGTGGTTTCTCGCTGGCGCGGCCATCGCGAGAGATCAGCGTACTGGATGTCGTGCATGCCATCGATGGCGACAAGCCGCTCTTCGAATGTCGCGAGATTCGCGCGCGTTGCGCGGTGTTTGGCGAAGAAGCGCCGCCGTGGTCGACGAGCGGCGTGTGCGCCGTTCACGCCGTCATGAAGAACGCGGAGAAGCGCATGCGCGAAGCGCTGGCCGCGGACAAGCTGTCCGATCTCGCAGGCCGGGTGAATGCAAAGGCGCCGCGCAGTTTCGGGCCGCAGGTCGTCAAATGGCTGGGCGGAAAGAACGTGGGCAAACGCGCCGCGCGAGGCTAGTCTGCACCGTCGCCAATCAACGCACGATGGTCGGCTTTATATTCGGCGTAAGCGATACGCCCACGACGTGCCCGTCGCGCACGCCACATCGGCTGTCCACGCGCGTCCATTTCGTCTTGCCGCGCGCCTTGGCGAACGCGCGCATCACGATGACCTGATCGACTGGAATCGGATTGCCCACGCTAAACACGGGCGTTTCGCTGTCGATTCTGGCTGACAACACGCGGCGGTCGGGCACGATGAGCGCGTCGTACTTCGGCGCGTCCGCAACCCATCGGTCGAAGGCCGCGACGCATTGCGCGACGCTCTCCGGCACATGCAGCCGCGACAGATACGAATAGTCTTCCGTCACGTTATCGGGTGCCTCTTGGGCCTGCGCGATCTGAACCATCGACGCGGACAAGAGCAATGCGAACAAGGCGGGAACGAAGGCAGTTTTCATGCGATGAGTCATGAGCGGCGAGAGCGAAGAGGCGGACAAAGACGAGCCTGCGCGATGAACGGCAATACGCTGGCGCCTGTCACGTGGGCTCGGGCGACATCGCCAACGTCGGCACGGATCGGGCGCGTCTTTTTGAGATTTCGCGAAGTATACCGTGTGATGTTTCGGCGCGTCGAGCGTGCGGCGTGTGTCGAAGGTGGATCGATGGCGTTTGGGCTGCGTTGTATGCTGCGCTTTCGAACTCACAACGAGGCGCGCGATGAAAACAGTGAGATGGTCGCAAGTGGACGGCACAGGACTGGAACATCTCGTATTGGACGATGAAGCGTCGCCGATCGTGATCGAGAGCGTGGTCGCTGGCGAAAGCAAGGCGGGCGCGTTCGGCCTCGTCTATCGCATAGAGTGCGATACGCGCTGGCAGGTCACGCGGCTTGCCGCGAAGCTCCCGGGCGGTGCGACGCTCGATCTGCATCGGTCAGATGGAGACGACGGAGACGAACACGCATGGACCAACGCCGACGGCTCCGCACGCGATGAACTCCGCGGTTGTATCGACGTCGACCTGAGCGCGACGCCTTTCACGAACACGCTGCCCATTCGCCGGTTGAAGCTGCAACGCGGTGAGCGGCGCGTGATTCGCGTCGCTTATGTGAACGTGCCGACGTTGACTGTCAGCGCGGTCGAGCAGGCTTATACGTGCCTGGAAGATGGGCGCCGCTATCGCTACGAAGGGCTCGATACGGGCTTTACGGCCGAGATCGATGTCGATGAGAACGGGCTCGTTACAGCGTATCCGGGGCTATTCAAACGTACTGCCTGAGCGCGCGTTTGTTCCCGAGCGGCGATAATGCCGCATCGATCGCACTTACCGGATGAAACCAAGATGACCGCCCATTTCAGCGCATCACCCCGCCTGACCAGCCTCTCGCACGGCGGCGGCTGCGGCTGCAAAATCGCGCCCGGCGTGCTCGCCGACCTGCTCAAGCGCAGCACGCCATTGCCCGCGTTCCCCAATCTCCTCGTCGGCAACGACACCGCCGACGATGCCGCCGTCTACAAGCTCAACGACGAACAGGCTATCGTTGCGACGACCGACTTCTTCATGCCGATCGTCGACGATCCGTTCGACTTCGGCCGCATCGCCGCGACCAATGCGCTCTCGGATGTCTATGCCATGGGCGGCAAGCCAATTTTTGCGCTCGCACTCGTCGGCATGCCGATCAACGTGTTGCCGCATGACGTGATCGCGCAAGTCCTCAAGGGCGGCGAGTCGGTATGCGCCGAGGCGGGCATTCCCGTCGCGGGCGGGCATTCAATCGATTCGGTCGAGCCTATCTACGGGCTCGCCGCGCTCGGTATCGTGCATCCGTCGCGCGTCAAGCGCAACGCGGCAGCGCGCGCGGGCGACGTGCTCGTGCTCGGCAAGCCGCTCGGCGTCGGCATACTGTCGGCCGCATTGAAGAAAGATCAACTCGATGCCACGGGCTACGCCGCGATGATCGCCGCGACGACCAAGCTCAATCGCCCCGGCGCGGAACTCGCCCTGCTCGATGGCGTGCATGCACTCACCGACGTGACGGGCTTCGGCCTGCTCGGCCACGCGCTCGAACTCGCACGCGGCGCGCAACTTACCGCACGTATCGACTATGCAAGGCTGCCGTGGTTGCCACAGGTGCGCGAGTTCGTGCGCGCGGGCATTTACACCGGCGCGTCGGGACGCAACTGGAACGCGTATGGCGCCGATGTATCGCTTGCCGCATCCCTCGACGCGCCTCAGGACGAGGCTCGCAACTTGCTTACCGATCCGCAGACTTCGGGCGGCCTGCTCGTTTCGTGCGCGCCTGAAGCCGTGAACGACGTGCTCGCGATCTTCCGCGCGGATGGCTTCTCCGACGCCGCCGTGATCGGCGAGATGGTGGACGGCGCGGGCCGTATCGAAGTGGCCTGAGACGCATCCGCGTAACCCAGCTCTTAGCATCCACCGGGACATCACTTGCACATGAAGGAAGAATCTCCGAAAGCGATTCTCTATGCGCTCGCCGCCAACTTCGGCATCGCCGTATGCAAGTTCGGCGCGGCTGCTTTCACTGGCTCAGGCTCCATGTTCGCCGAAGCCATCCACTCCACGGCCGATTGCGGCAATCAACTGCTGCTGCTCCTCGGACTCAAGCGCGCGCAGGCGCCCGCCAACGCGCTGCATCCGCTCGGCTCGGGGCGCGAGATTTACTTCTATGCGCTGATCGTGGCGCTGTTGCTCTTCTTCGTCGGCGGCGCGTTTTCGGTGTACGAAGGCACGCATCGTTTGATGCATCATGAGCCGCTAACGAACCCGATCGTCGCGCTTGTCATTCTCGGCATCTCGGTCGTGCTCGAAGCGTTTTCACTGGCGGGCGCGGTGCGCGAGATTCGCAAGACGGCGGGCAACAAGACCATGTGGCGCTGGTTCCGCGAGACGCGCGAGTCGGAGTTGCTGGTTGTCGCAGGCGAGGATGTGGCCGCGCTCGCGGGTCTCGCCATCGCGTTCGCTGCCGTGCTCATGACGATGATCACCGGCAACCCCGCATGGGACGCGGCGGGCTCGGTCGGCGTGGGCGTGTTGCTGATGCTGATTGCGTTTCTCGTCGCGCGCGAAGTGAAGTCGATGATCGTCGGTGAATCGGCCAGTCCCGAAGTGCGCAAGGCCATCGACGCGCATTTGCGCGCGCGGCCCGAGATCACGCGCATCATCAGCTTGATCACGCTTCAGTGGGGCAAGGATGTCGTTGTCGCCGTGCAAGCCGAGATGATCGACTATGCCAGCGGCCGCGCGATGATCGATGCAATCAACATCGTCGAGGAAGATTTGCAGCAAGCCTTTCCGCAGGTGCGCTGGGTGTTCTTCGAACCGGACGTGCCGCGCGAAGCCAGCAAGCCCGCCGCCGCGGCTTGAAACATGTCGTCCGTCGTCCGGCTCACGGCAAGTGAGCCGGCGGTCGTGCGTTGTGCGGCCTTGGTGTGACAGGTGTGTCCGGAACTTGCGTATTGCCGCGCGCGGGCACTTGCGTCACGCCCGTTTCCGGCAAGGACGATGCATCGTCCGGCAATTCCGCTGAAGCCGCCGACGCCGCTCGTCCACCCCGCATGAGCGGACTTTGCGCTGCAAACAGCAGGGCAGGCGCGGCAAGTGCTACCCAGAGCACGGTCAATTTCATTGCAGGACGCGTGAGCCAGTTGGAGCGACGGTCCGGATTATCGTCGCGGCGAGCTTGCGGGAGCCTGTCTCCAGAATCATTGAGTCTCGCGTTCATTTCAATTCGCGTCGTTTCAATGTCTGCATATCAGCAGACTTCATTCCGGCCCCGCGTCGAGACCCGGCCATGCCGTTACTGCGTTGGACCGGGGCATCGCGTTAGGATAGGGCGTGCGCGTCGTCCGCATCGAGTCCCAGCAATTTCGTGATTTTCATTCGACCCATGCGCAAACTCATACTCTTAGTCTGTCTGCTCGCCTTCACGAGTATCGGCTCGCTTCTTTCGGCGTCCGCCATTGCCGCCGGTTCGGCGCAAGGCGCGTCGCAACCCGCGGTCGCGCTCACGCCGCAACAGGCCCGCGATGCCCTTGCGGTGCTCAACGATCCGCAACGCCGCGCACAGGTCGCCGATACCTTGCGCGCAGTGGCGGCGGCCGGCGCGCTTGCCGCACCGACGGCCGCGAGCGCCACGGCGGCGAGCGGCGCGGAAACGGCTGCGCCTGCCTCGGGCGCGTCGGGCGTGCTTGCGAAATCGCTGACGGCGAACGGGCTTGCCTCGCAGCTATCGCATCAGGCGGGCAACTGGGTCGTTCAGTTCGCAACCGAGATGCGGCATACGCTGGCCGAGTTGCTGAACATTCGTTCCGTGGTGCATTGGTGGAGCCAACGCATGGCGACGCCGGAATCGCGCGCGCAGTTCGGTCACGTGCTCTGGATCGTGCTCGTGTGTCTCGTGCCCGCGTTTTTGCTTGAAATCGTCGGCGGCCGTCTGCTGCGTAAATCGCGTGCGAAGATCGCCGCGCGCGGTGTCGCCGATGCCGAGGTCACCGATCCCGAACTCGTGCAGAACGAACATGCGGCGGAACGCGCCGAGCACTTCGCCGAGCGCACCGGCGACGAAGCCGCGCAGCACGCAGCCGAGCGCAAGGTGGAAACGGCGCGCGGCCAGCGGCACGCGGCACGTCACTGGACCCTGTTGCAGCGTCTGCCCAATGCGCTTTTGTATCTGCTGTTCAAGTTCATTCCGCTTGGCGTGTTCATCGGCGTGGCGACGCTTCTGGTGTCCATCTTTATCGACGACAACTCGATCGAATCGCACGTCGCGAGCGAGTTTATCGATGCCTACCTCGTCTGCCGCATCATCATGCTCGTGAGCGGCTTTCTGCTGGCGCCGCATGCCACCGGCTTGCGGCTTTTGCAGATGCGCGATCAGTACGCGCTCTACACGTATCGCAAGCTACGCAGCATGGTGATCATCGCGGGTATCGGCATCGCGCTGGCCAACGGCGCGGAGCCGCTCGGACTGTCGGAAGCGGCGCGCATCGCCATTCTGAAGATCGTCACGCTCGACATCCATCTGATGCTCGCCTACACCATTTTCGACTGCCGCAAGCCCGTGGCGGAGCGTATCCGCGAACGCATGCGCAGTCATAAATCGACCGCGCTGTTCGGTGGCTGGATCGCCGATATCTGGGCCGCCGTCGCCATCTTCTTCGTGCTCGCGCTGTGGTTCGTCTGGGCGCTGGACGTGCAGAACGGCTATCGCACGCTGTTCCATCTCGGCGGCGTGTCCATTCTCGTGCTGGTCGGTGCGCGCGTCGCGGCAATCGTCGCGTTCGGTGCGCTCGGCCGCGTGTTCCACGAAAACGATGACGACGACTTCGCGGCGAAGTCCATCGCGCATCGTCATGCTTATCGCTATTACCCGCTCTTGCGCCGCGCCGTGCAGACGATCATCGCCGTGGTGACGGTCGTGGCGCTGCTCGAAGTGTGGGGCGTGCATATCGTGCAGTTCTTCACATCGGGCGGCATTGGCAACCGGCTGGCATCCGCGCTCGTGACCATCGCGGTCGCGGCGGTGTTCGCGGTCATCGTGTGGGAGACGGCCAACGTAATGGTCGAGCAGCGTCTCGATCAATGGAACGCGAGTGGCGACCGCGTGCGCGCGGCACGCCTGCGCACGCTTTTACCGATGATGCGCTCCGCGCTTTTCATCGTCATCGCCATGGTCGTCGTGCTCACCGGTCTCTCGGAAATCGGCGTCAACACCGCGCCGCTTCTGGCGAGCGCGAGCATTTTCGGCGTGGCGCTCGGCTTCGGCTCGCAAAAGCTCGTGCAGGATTTCATCACCGGCATCTTCCTTTTGATGGAAAACGCCATGCAAGTGGGCGACTGGGTGACGGTCGCGGGCGTCTCGGGCACGGTCGAATATCTGTCTATTCGCACGGTGCGTTTGCGAGGCGGCGACGGCTCGCTGTTCACGGTGCCGTTCAGTTCGGTATCCACGGTCAACAATACGAATCGCGGCATTGGCAACGCGGCGGTGCGCGTGTCGGTCGCGCTCGGTCAGGACGTGGATCTGGCCATTTCGACGCTCAAGGAAATCGGCACCGCGCTACGTGAAGACGACGCCTTCAAAGACGGCATTCTCTCCGACTTCAGCTTCTGGGGCGTCGATGCCGTCGATGGTTCCACCGTCACGCTCGCCGGTCAGATTCAGTGCCGCGACAGCACGCGCTGGCCGGTGCAACGCGAGTTCAACCGGCGCATTCTCAACGAGTTCACGGCGCGTGGTATCGAGATCGCCAATCCGCAGCGTAACTTCGTAATCGTCAACGGCACGCAGGACGCGGCGCACGATCCGGCGCATCCAGCCGACGTCGATGGTGACGCCCCCGCCGATCAGCGCGGCGAACCGTCGAAGGCGGCGCAGCATCCGACGGGCGAGGCGGCTGCCGGACAGGGCACGGCGCCCAGTGCGCCGCCGCCGCGGACATCGCAGGCTTGAGCGTTTTAAGGGTTGGCGCGGGGCTTGTTTTGTTATTGACGCTTCTATAATCGGTCGGGCCGGCCGCGCCCCTCAAAACGAATGGCAACAGGGCGCGGCTTTCTTCGAAGTTCGAACCTTATCGAGGAGCACGCCCCCCATGAACATTGCCGCCCGGTCACGTTCAAAATCCGCTTCACGCTTCCCCTCACGTTCTTCTTCACGCGCGTTAAGCAAGACTGTCCGCAAGGGCCTGTTTGCGTTAGGACTCGCAAGCCTCACGGCCGCAACGGGATGCGCCTTCGCCCAACAATTCGACGATCACGACAGCGATGACCGCTACGGCGGCGGTGGCGGCGGTGGCCGTCAGGTCAAGGTGATGATCGTCAGCATGTTCGGTCCGGAAGGCCAAGTGTGGCTCGACAAGCTCGGGCCATGGCAGGCCATCAAAGTGCCGGGACTCTCGCCGGACTATCCCGAAGTCCATTGCAACCGCGACGATGTCTGTGTGATGACAACTGGCATGGGACACACGAACGCGGCCGCATCGATGATGGCGCTCGCGTTCTCGGAGCGCTTCGATTTGCGCCGCACGTACTTTCTGGTCGCGGGCATTGCCGGGATCGATCCGGCGCGCGGCACGCTCGGCTCGACGGCGTGGGCGAAGTATCTGGTCGATTTCGGCATTCAATGGGAGCTCGACGCGCGCGAGAAACCCGCCGACTGGCCGAGCGGTTTTCTCGGTATCAACACGAAGGGGCCCACCGAAAAGCCGCCGCTCGATTACCGCACCGAAGTGTTTGCCCTCAATGCATCGCTGACGGATGCCGCCTATGCCATCTCGCGCAACGTCACGCTCTCCGACAGCGACGACGCCAAGGTCGCGCGCGCCAAGTTCAACTACGCGCCGGCCAACCGTCCGCCGCACGTGATCCAGTGCGACACGCTCGCGGGCGATACCTGGTGGTCGGGTAAATACATCGGCGAAAGGGCACGCTACTGGACGCGCCTGCTGACCGATGGCAAAGGCATCTACTGCACGACGCAGCAGGAAGACAACGCGACATACGAGGCGCTCAAGCGCGCGGCCAGCATCAAGCGGGTCGATCTGTCACGCATTGCGGTTTTGCGCGCCGGTTCGGACTTCGACCGGCCGTACGAAGGACAAACCGCCTCCGACAACCTGTTGAACTATTCCGCGCAAGGCGGTTTCGTACCCGCAATTCAGAACTTGTATCTGACCGGTAACCCATTCGTGCAAGAAGTCGTTACACATTGGGGCGCTTGGCGTAAAGGCGTGCCGCAACACTAGTCGCGAGTGCTGCTCAAACGGCGTTGCAAACCTGTAACTGCATAAAAGTAAATATTGCCACTTATGCCGCGACTCGGTAAAAACCGGATTCGCGGCATTTTTACTGATTTTTACCGCTTTCCCATCGTCTCAAAAATACTCGTGACCAGTGTCAACCGAACCGCCGGAAGCCCCGTTCTTGCGGGCATCGGCGATTAATCCTACAAAAAATCAGCCGTCCGTATTAAGCGCTCAATCCAAAAGAATGACAAAAACGGCGCGGTCAATATTGCCGCTTTTTTAGGCGCGAAAAAGTTACCGATGCAAAGTGTTGTTTGCAACAAAATATTATTGAGATGCTCTTGCGTTCGCTTCAGAGTCTTCTTAGAATCCGTTTCACAGTGTCTGTTACAAGATGTAACGCGCTGAAACAAAATCAGATGGACGTAGCCGGGCAGAGTTGAGTTCGGTGAGGCAAAAAAATATATCGGCACAAAGCCGGCGGGAAATCGGGGATTTACTGGAAGTTGCAACCATGAACGGTCGCGAAACGTTGGAATCGATCCGGGAAATCAACTTGTCGTACATCATGCTCGCGCAGCGTCTGTTGCGCGAGGACCGCGCCATCGGCATGTTCCGGCTCGGTCTTTCGGCGGAACTCGCCGATCTGTTGTCGGGCCTCACGCTCGCTCAGGTCGTCAAGCTCGCCCAGTCGGACAACCTGCTGTGCGCATTTCGCTTCAACGATCACTCGATGCTGTCGGCTTTGACGCAGCCCGCCAAGAACGCGGAAATTGCGCCGACGCACGCGGCAATCCTGCTGGCTGGCCAGCCGGCTGAACAGTTCGCTTAAGTAAAGACGGAGCGAGCCATGCTGAAGAAGAGCCTCACTGAAGATGCCCAGGAAGTGTTCCGCGCCATCGCGCTGATCGAGCTCGGTGCACGCATGCAAGTGCTCGAGAGCGAGCTGACGCTCTCGCGGGATCGCATGATTCGTTTGTATCGCGAAGTGAAGGGCGCGTCGCCGCCCAAGGGCATGCTGCCGTTCTCGGCCGATTGGTATATGACGTGGCTCGCGAACATCCACGCATCGCTGTTCTACAACACCTACACGTTCCTCAAGAACGAGGCCGGCTGCTCGCATCTCGACGCGCTGACCAAGGGGTATCGCCTGTATCTCGAGCACTGCAACCATAGCGGCGCCGAAGCGGTACTCGATCTCACCCGGGCCTGGACCCTTGTGCGCTTCTTCGACGCGGGCATGCTGCAGATGACCAAATGCTGCCGCTGCACCGGGAAGTTCGTCGCACACAAGCATGATTTGCAGAATAACGTGGTGTGCGGGGCCTGCCAGCCGCCGTCACGCGCGGGGAAGACCAAGAAAGCGGCGGCCGCTAAACAGGCCATTCAAGAAGCCGCGCTGGAGGCTGTGTCTGTCAAGAACGAAGTGCCAGCCGAGCTTGAAGAACTGGTACTCGACAACGTAGCGGCTTTGCAGCCGCAACGGGCTGGCCTGGTCGCACAGGCCGCTTAGGCGGTAGCGGCGCTGAACTGATCCTCCGGGGGCCGTCCGGAAGGACGGTGGACAATCAGCATGCCGCTACCGCTTTTTACTTTTCTGGTTCTCGTAGCTGATTTTCATCTCGATGCCGGCGCGCTGACTCCATGGTCATCGCGCCGTTCGTTTTTTTAGCTCGCCATTAAAATACCTCGATTGCATGCCTTGCCGCATGCGCTTTTCGAAGGGACGGGCTTTGTCATCCGCACAACAGGGATTTTTGCTGACGCGCCACTGGCGCGATACGCCGGCCGGCACGGAGGTCGAGTTCTGGCTCGCCACCGATGACGGCCCACGCAAAATCCGAATCGGCGCGCAGACGCCTGTTGCATTCATCCGCGCCGAAGATCGAGCGAAAGCGGAGCCGCTCGTCGCGAGCGTGCGCAATGCCGAACTGCGCGACTTGCAGCTCAAGGACTTTCGCCAAAAATCGGTAATCGGGCTGTACTGCGCACAGTATCGGCAACTGCTGGCGCTCGAAAAAACCCTTAAAAACGCGGGTATGGTTGTCTATGAGGCGGATATTCGGCCAACCGAGCGCTATCTCATGGAGCGCTTCATCACCGCGCCCGTGACCTTCGAAGGCGAAGCGCGCGACGGTTACATCTTCAGCGAACTCAAGCCTGCAACTTCGTATCGGCCAAACCTCAAGCTGGTTTCGCTCGATATTGAAACGAGCGTTCGCGGCGAACTCTATTCGATCGCGCTCGAAGGCTGCGGCGAGCGACAGGTCTATATGCTCGGCCCGGCCAATGGCGCCGATGCATCCGTCGACTTCGACCTCGACTACTGCGCAAGCCGCGCCGACATGCTGCGCCGCTTCAACGAGTGGATGGAGCGGCACGATCCGGATGCGATCATCGGCTGGAACGTGGTGCAGTTCGATCTGCGTGTGCTGCAGAAACACGCGGACGATTACGGCGTGCCGTTACGTCTCGGCCGCGATGGCAGCACGGTGGAATGGCGCGAACACGGCATCAAGCGCAATCATTTCTTCGTTTCGATTGCGGGGCGGCTCGTGATCGACGGCATCGAGTCCTTGCGTTCGGCGACGTGGAATTTTCCGTCGTTCAGTCTCGAATATGTCGCGCAGTCGCTGCTCGGCGAAGGCAAGGCGATCGACACTCCCTATGCACGCATGGACGAAATCGAGCGGCGCTTTCAGGAAGACAAGCCGGCGCTCGCGCGTTACAACCTCGTCGATTGCGAACTCGTGACCAAGGTCTTCGACAAGACCGAACTGCTGCCGTTTCTGCTCGAACGCGCAACCGTTACGGGTTTGGCGGCGGATCGCAGTGGTGGATCGGTGGCGGCGTTCACGCATCTATACATGCCGCGCATGCATCGGCTGGGCTTTGTCGCACCCAATCTCGGCGATGTCCCCGAGGAAGCGAGTCCCGGCGGATTCGTCATGGACTCGCGGCCCGGTCTTTACGATTCCGTTCTTGTGCTCGACTACAAGAGCCTGTATCCGTCGATCATCCGCACGTTTCTGATCGATCCGGTCGGGCTCGCGGAAGGCATGCACGAGACCGATGAAGCCGCTACCGTGCCCGGTTTTCGCGGTGCGCGTTTCGCGCGCGAGAAGCATTGTCTGCCCGCTATCGTCGAGCAAGTGTGGGAAGGTCGCGAGGCGGCGAAGCGTCAGCGTAACAAGCCGCTTTCGCAAGCGCTCAAGATCATCATGAATTCGTTCTACGGCGTGCTGGGTTCGAGTGGATGCCGCTTCTTCGATCCGCGCCTTGCGTCATCCATCACCATGCGCGGACACGAAATCATGCACCGTACACGCGAACTGATCGAAGCGCGCGGCTATGGCGTGATTTACGGCGACACCGATTCCACCTTCGTGTGGCTGCGCCGTGCACGCGACGAAGCAGATGCTGCGCGTATCGGCCGCGCTCTCGTCGAGCATGTCAACGAATACTGGCAATGTCATTTGCGCGAGACCTTCGGACTCGAAAGCGCGCTGGAGCTTCAGTACGAAACGCATTACCGGCGCTTTTTGATGCCGACCATTCGCGGCACGGAAGAAGGCAGCAAGAAACGTTACGCCGGTCTCACGGCGCGCGCGGACGGCAGCGAGGAGATCGTGTTCAAAGGTCTCGAAACGGTGCGCACGGACTGGACGCCGCTTGCGCAACGGTTCCAGCAAGACCTTTACATGCGTATCTTCAAGGGCGAATCTTATGCGGACTATGTGCGCGATTACGTCGAACGCACGCGACGCGGCGAGCAGGACGAACTGCTCGTCTATCGCAAGCGCCTGCGCCGCAGCCTCGACGATTATCAGCGTAACGTTCCGCCGCACGTACGCGCCGCGCGCAGTGCCGACGAACACAACACGCGCCTCGGACGTCCGCTTCAATATCAGAACGGCGGCTGGATTAGCTATGTGATGACGCTCGCCGGTCCCGAGCCAGTGGAAGCGCGCCATGCGGCCATCGACTATGAACACTACGTGACGAAGCAGCTACAGCCGATTGCCGACGGCATCCTGCCCTTCCTGCGCGAAGACTTCGATACGCTGATGTCGGGGCAAGGCGCGCTGTTTTAGCCGGTTCATGCGGGCGCGTTCCTTGCTGCCGCATCTCCCCGAAGTCCGGCAAGAGAACGACGGACCGCGCCGCGTTTAACCGCTCCCAAGGCGCCTTCCTCCCTCAACTTCCGGGATGGTTGCATATGTCGACTGCATCAAGCGAAATCAGCCGCTCGCAATTGCGTAACCGCATTACTGGCGATCTCTGGCAGGCAATCTGGAAATTTCGCGTACAGACGCTCGTCGCGGTGACGTTGATGATCGCGTCGCGCCTCGCTGTGGTGTCCGTGCCGCTGATGCTGAAGCACGTCATCGACGAGTTCAGCCGGCCCACGGCGAACCTCGTGTTTCCGGTGTTCGTGATCCTCACTTACGTGCTGATGCGTTATCTCGGCGACGTGCTGAACGAAGCACGCGACGTGGTGTTCAGCATCGTCACGCAACGCACGGTGGCGTCATTCACGGAGCGTACGTTCGCGCATCTGCATAACATGGGTGCGCGTTTTCATGCGCAACGCGAAACCGGTGGCGTGGTGCGCGACGTGCAGAAGGGCGCGGACGGTATCGGCTTTTTGCTGGGCGTGGCGATCTTCACCATCGTGCCGACACTGATCGAAATCGGCACCGTCGTGGCGATCATGGTGAGCCAGTATGCATCGACTTTTTTGCTGGCGATTGGCGTGACCTTCGTGTGCTATGCGGTCTATACGTTCATCTTCACGCGCTATCGCATGCGCTTTCAGCGCGCGGTCAATCGGCTCGAAGCAAAGTCCGACAGCCGTCTCGTCGATAGCCTGCTCAACTACGAAACGGTCAAGCTCTTCGCAAGCGAAGAGGTCGAACGCGGCCGGCTTTCGAGCGTGCTCGAACAATGGGTGCATGCACGCACCGCGAATCAACGCGCGTTGACCATTCTGCATGTCGGGCAAAGCACGATCATCGCGGTGGGCATTGCGGCGGTCATGCTGCTTGCCGCGCAACACGTGGTTTCGGGAACGATGAGCGTCGGCGATCTCGTGCTGGTGAACGCGTACATCGTGCAGGTGTGCTCGCCGCTGAACACGCTCGGTTTCGTGTTTCGCGAGACCAACGATGCAATCGTGAACGTCGAACGCATGTTCGAGATTCTGCTTGCGCGCGGACGGCGTGGCGAGGATATCGACGAACAGGACGCGAAGCCGCTCGTGGTGAGCGCGGGCGAGATCGAGTTCCAGCACGTGGATTTCGGCTACGATCCGGCGCGGCAGATCCTGCGCGATATCGACTTTCGCGCGCACCCGGGCAAGAAACTCGCGGTGGTGGGCGGCAGCGGGTCGGGTAAGTCCACGTTGATGAAACTGCTCTTCAGGCTTTATCAACCGACGGCCGGTGTGATCACCATCGACGGACAGAATCTCGGCGAAATCACGCAGAAGAGTCTGCGTGAAGCCATTGGTATCGTGCCGCAGGATACGGTGCTCTTCAACGATACGATCGCCTACAACATCGCGTATGGCCGCCCATCGGCGACGCGTGCCGATGTCGTGCGTGCGGCGCGCGCGGCGCAACTCGACGGCTTCATCGAACGCTTGCCCGATCACTACGAGACGCGTGTCGGCGAACGCGGTGTACGGCTGTCGGGCGGCGAGCGGCAGCGTATTGCAATTGCGCGCGCCATTCTGAAGGACCCGCGCATCATCGTATTCGATGAAGCCACTTCTGCGCTCGATACCCGTTCGGAACGCGCAATTCAGAGCGAACTCGACCGGCTCGCGCAAGGGCGCACCTCGATTGTGATCGCGCATCGGCTCTCGACCGTGGTCAATGCAGACTGGATTCTCGTGATGGAGCACGGGCGCATCGTGGAGCAGGGGCAGCATGCTGAATTGATCGAACGCGCGGGCGTCTATGCACGCATGTGGTCGCTGCAATCGCAGCAAGGCGAACTCGCGCACGCGCAACGCAAGGTATCGTCGCAACCGGTGGGACTCGGCTCGCTGATCGCCGGCGTGGTGGATGGACTGCATGAAGAGATCATCGAGCACGGCGTGCATCTCTTCACGATGATGACAGAGCCGGATCTTCGCGTGACGGGCGATCCCGGCGTGCTGCAGTTCGTGATCGCCGATCTGTGCCGCACGGAAGTTCGCGCGGCAACGCGCGGCGCGCGTGTCGAACTGCGAGTGGAGCGCGAAGACAATCAGGTGCGCTTGTGCGTGCTCGGCCCGGGCAACAAGCCCGCGCCGCTGACCGAGGAACAGGCGGCGCGGCTCGAAGAGGCGCTTACCAGCACGGGCGGCAGTTTCACGGTGAATTACGTCGATGGCCATCTCGCGTATGTCGCCGTCATGCCGTTGCGGCCTGTCGTCGAGGCCGACGATGCATCGACATTGGCCGAGCCGAAAGTGAACGTTGCCGACGCGCTCAACGGCCTTTCGGTCATGGTGCTCGACGATCAGGAAGATGCGCGCGAAGCGCTCGAAGCCGTTCTGGAAACGGCTGGTGCACAGGTGCGGTTGGCCGCGTCGGGAACGGAAGCGCTCGACTGGCTTGAAGCGACGCCTGCCGAGGCGTGGCCGAATGCGTTTCTATGCGACATCGTGCTTGGCGAGGAAGACGGTTATCAAGTGCTGCGTCGGGTGCGCGAACTCGAAGCGTCGCGGCGGGTGTCGCTGGATCGGCGCATGCCGGCAATCGCATTGACGGGACATACGCAGACGGATGACCGCTTGCGCGCGCAGCTTGCGGGCTTCCAGTTGCACATGACGAAGCCCGTGCCTGCGGAAAAGCTTATTGAAGCGATTCTGCAAGTCGCCGCGCGGCTGGAGCGCGCGGGGCGTTGAGCGCGTTGGCGCGCGTCAGGCACGCTTCGATCGCGTCGTGAGCCCGAGCGCTCTGACATAGCTCGCAGTGCCTGGGCGATGAGACGCGATGCACGAGGTCGTCGGCCATGCTGGCCGCGCCGATCGGTTCATGGATCGTCGTCGTCGTCCTTAAAGCTGGCTAGCGCCGCTCTTTCACGGGCGCGTGCGTCGTCGTGCCTCTTTATGTCACGCTGCAAGGCGGACATGGCGGAACGGACGTTCGCCTCGGCGCGCAGCAACAAGGCTTGCGTCTGCAAGACCGACGCGTTCAGCGCCGCTGCCTGAAGCCGATGCGCGTGTAAAGCGCCTCGCCATGTCGCAGCACCGCCATGCTCGTGCGAGCACAAGGCGAGTAGGCGCGGCAGTTGTGCGGCATGGTTGCGCAGCAGTTCCGTGCGACGGGCTACTTCGTCTCGTGCCTCGCATGCGGCCTGTCGCGCCTGCGCGAGCGTTGCCTCGCCGCGCCGCACCCGCAGCCCGCGTACGCGCGCAAGCACCGCCCAGCGACGCAGATCTCCGGCGCGGCCCGTCACGTGGATGTATCGGCGCCTTCGCCGAGCGCCTGCAATGCCGCGATTGTCTTATCGAAAGCGACGTGGCTGTCATGACGCTGCCGAAGGAAGGCCGTAATGGCCGGATGACGGTCGATGGCCCGGTCGCTCGCGGCATCGCTGCCGCGCCGGTATTCGCCTATTTGCAGCAGCAGCTCGACGTCCCGATACCGCGCGAGCCACTCACGCACGCGCTGGGCGCATGCGCGGTGCGATTCCCCGGCGACCCGCGTCATGAGCCGGCTCTTGCTCTGCAAGATATCGATGGCGGGATAGTGTCCCGCGGCGCCTAAACGCGACGAGAGCTGGATATGACCGTCGAGCAGCGAGCGCGCTTCTTCCACGATGGGATCGGCGAGATCTTCGTCCTCGGCAAGCACGGTAAAAAACGCAGTGACGCTGCCGCGACCGAGCAGGCCGCCCATTTCGACGATTCTCGGCAGTTCCGCGAACACGCGTGGCGGATAGCCCCGCCGCACGGGCGGTTCGCCCACGGCGAGGCCGACTTCGCGCAGGGCGCGCGCGTAGCGCGTCAGCGAGTCGAAAAGCAGCAGGACGTGGCGACCTTGGGAACGCAGCGCGGCCGCGATCTCGCAGGCTAGACGCGACGCGCGGATACGTTCGGCCGCTGGACGATCCGATGTCGACGCGACGACGACAATCCGCTCGCGTTCATGCAGATGGTCATGCACGAACTCATTGACCTCACGCCCACGCTCCCCGACGAGCGCGATCACGATGGCATCGGCTTGTGCGCCGTTCGCGATCATGCCGAGCAGCGTGCTCTTTCCGCCGCCCGCGGTTGCGAAAATGCCGACACGCTGTCCAACCCCGCAAGTGAGCAATCCGTCTATCGCCCTGACGCCGGTAACGAAGGGTTGCGCGATCAACGGGCGGTCGAGCGGATTGATCGCGGTCGTTGCGTCGAAGCGCGCGCTCGCATGGGCAAGCGGCGCGGGCGGCCCGCCATCGAGCGGCTTGCCGAGGCCATCGAGAATGCGCCCTTGCAAGCGAGTTGCATCTAGTCGATTCCAGTCGAGCCCGCATCCCTCCACGCGCGTGATGTCGGAGAGTCCCGCGAGTCCGGATAACGGCATGACGAGTGCGCCGTCCGGAGCAAAACCGACTACTTCGCCTGTTTGCTCCTCGAGTGTGTCGGGCCGCACGAGTCGCACACGTTCGCCGATTCGCAGCGACGCGCCCACCACGCGGACGATCACGCCACGCGCCTCCACCACGCGGCCGTGAAGCGTCGGTCTGGCCATCAAGCTGCCGACCGGCTTTGCGTCTTCATCAGTCGTCTTGCGCATTATGGCCTCGTGAAGGTAACCGAAGCGTTGATGCGGTAGACGTCGCGCGGAATCTCGTCTATGGCGAGCACATCCATGCGGATGCCGATCGCTCCCAGCACCTGCGCTAAATGCGGCCGTAGAATCGCCGATGTGAGCAGCAGCCTCACGGGCGTGGCCGCACCGCTCAAAACGCGGCGCAACGTATCCAACTGCATGAAATCGAGCGGGCAATATGGCTCGCCGTCCGAGCCGTGGCGAATGCTGGCTTCGAGCTCGTTCTCCCACTCGGCTTCGAGCACGCCGCCGCGAATCTCCCAGGTATCGAGGTTCGCATGGGTACGCGCGATTTGATGGCCGAGTTCGATACGGCTTTCGCGCACCATGCGTTCGAGCGTTTGTTCGTTTGCGGACACGCGCAGAATGGCTTCGAGGATGCCACGCAGATTGCGGATCGACACGCGTTGCTGCAGCAACTGCCGCAGCACGGCCGCGAGCCGGGCTGTCGTGATCCGTTGTTCGATCTGCGCGACGAGTTCGCGAAACTCGGGGCTCAGACGATTGAGCAGAAAGCGCACCTCTTGCGTGCCGATCAGGCGCGGTGCGCACCGCTCGAATATCTCGATGAGGTGTTGAGCAAGGACGTCGTCGGGCGTGGCGGTATTCAGAACGGAGGCATCGAGCGACGCGGCGGCGCCGGCCGCGATCCACACTGACTTCTCGAATCCCGGTCGATACCCCGACGGGCCTTCGGCTGGCACGTCCGCCGGGCGTCCGCTCGCCAGGACGTGCTGGGGCATGAGCGTGCCGCTCGCGAACGGTACATCGTCGACATCGATGATGTAGCGCTCGGCGGCGAGCCGCTCGTCGATCACGACGGCAAGGCCGGGAAAGGGCAGGCCGAAGCGCGTGTTGAGATGATGGCGCAGCGTGCCGAGCACGCGGTTGAACGCATCGCGCGGCACGGCTGTGAAGGCGTCGTTGCCAAGTCGAAGGCGCAGCACGGTGCTCGTTCCAACCTCGGCCTCGTCGAGCAAATGAGGCATGTACCGGCTGCCGTCGCGCGCAAGCGCGGGCATGGGAGCGCGTGCCTCGTCGCGCGCCCGTTGCGCCGCGCGCATGAGCACGAAGCCAAGTCCTCCGAGCAGCGCGGCCAGCAGCGCAAACTGCGCATGCGGAAAGCCGGGAATGAGCGCCAGTGCCGCGCAGCACGCGCCCGCCATGACGAGTGCGTGAGGCCGAAGCGTCAACTGCTCGTAAAGGTCCGTGCCGAGATTGGTGGCGCCGCTCGCGGGCGATACTCTCGTGACGAGCAGACCGGCCGCGATCGACACGACGAGCGATGGTATCTGCGAAACGAGGCCATCCCCGATAGTCAGGATCGTATAGACCTGCAAGGCGTCGCCAAACGGCATGCCGCGCTGCCCGATACCAACCGCGAGTCCGCCCACGATATTCACGAGCGCGATCACGAAACTTGCAATGGTGTCGCCCTTGACGAACTTCATGGCGCCGTCGAGCGATCCGTAGAAATAGGTTTCGCGTTCGAGTCCGGCACGCAGCAGCGCTGCCTGCTCGGCGGTGATGAGCCCGCTTCGCGAATCGGCGTCGATACTCATCTGGCGTCCTGGAATGCCATCCAGCGTGAAGCGCGCCGCGACTTCCGCGATGCGGTCCGCACCCTTCGCGACCACGATGAACTGAATCGCACAGAGCACCAGGAAGACGACGATGCCGACTGCGACGTTGCCGCCCGCGACCAGCTCGCCGAAGGCCTGGATGATGCGTCCGGCGTGCGCCTGAAGCAGGATCATCTTGGTGGATGCGATGGCCAGCGCGAGACGCAGCAGCGTGGTCATGAGCAGAAGCGCGGGAAAGCCCGGAAGATCCGCCGCGCGCGACACGTAGATCGTGGAGAACAGCATGACGAAACCCGCGCAAAAGCTCATGCCGATGAACAGATCGAGCAGGAACGGCGGGATGGGCAGAATCAGCAACGCCAGCACGCTGATGAAACCCGCGGCTGCCGCGATGTGTGCGTGGCGCGCGATCTGTCGGGGCAAGCTGGCAAAGAGAGGAACGGATGGGCGGCTCATGATTCCAGATTCGGGGTTTAACGGTTCAGATCGCGATGAAGCGCGCGTCGCCGGCCTTTGACGTAGGGGTCGCCGTGTTCGTCGCGGTATTCGCGTTTGAGTTCTTCCTTGTCCATGCGCAAACGGCGCTTTCTCAGCACGTGCTGCATGGCATAGTCGGCTACCGCGGGCGCAGCCTGCGAAAGCGCAACCAGCGCGAGCAGACGGGAATGGCTGAGAGACGCGAGCGCAAGCTGGGATAGCGGATCGAGCGAATACGCCGGCTCGATCTGCACGAGCCATTCTGCCGTCACACGCCAGGCCACGAAGATGAGCACGGCGAACTGGAACAGCATCAGTACGGTCTCGAACGCGACCTTCAAGCCGAACAGATTCTTCAGCCCTTCCACCGGGTTCAGACGCTTGAGATCGGGCGCGATCCGCCTGAACGACACGAGTCCACGCGTTTGAACGAGTTCAGTTATGACGTTGGCAAGCATGCCGGCACTGAGCATGATCAGCGCTCCCTTGCCCGGTTCGAGCAGCGCATTCAATACGGCCTTGAACTGCCACGCGAACGAACGGCTGGCGTCCAGTCCCGACACGGCGTCGATCATGTGGACGAAACCGGAGAACGTGTGTGGCGCTTCGAACGCCAGCAGCAGCCACCACAGCGCGGCGCTCATCGCGGTGCTCAAATGGGCGCTCTTCGCAATGTCGCCGTCGGTTCGGGCGCGCAGCAGCCGGCGAGGCGTGGGCTTTTCGGTTTTGTCGCTCATATCGACCGGTGCCTCCTATTCGAGATTCAGCGAGACGGCGAAGATGCGCGCGAGTCGATCGAGGATCGCTGGAACGCACGCCATCAGCGCGAAGGAGAGCACCATTGCCTTGAACGTACGCGCAGTGGAAAACGGATTGAGACGCTTTGCATGCCGCGACGCGAGTCCGAGCGAAACGTCGGTGAGCAGCATCAAGGCGAGTAACGGGGCCGAAAGCTGCAAGCCCTGCGCTAAAGACTGCGGCAGACGCGCTTCCGAGAACATGGCGAGAAGGCGCGCGAGTCCACCGGGATACGGACCGCCCGGTGGCCAGATCGACCACGCGTCGGCGAAGACTCCGCACAGTGCGACAAGACCGTGGCCCGTAAAGAGCGTGAACGCCGCGAATTGAGTAAAAAGCGTTTGAAACGCGGCGGATTCCTGCTGAAAGTTCGGGTCATATACCGCGCCCACGCTATAGCCGCCTTGTTGATCGAGGATGGCGCCCGCCGTGGAGGCCGCATGAAAGACGACGCCGAAACCGAGTCCCAGCAAAAGACCGATGCCAGCTTCCATGACGCTTGCTGCAAGCGGTTCGTGCGGCAATCCCGCTTGCGCGGGCAGCACCGCGAAGATCAGCACGAGCGGAGCACGCAGTGTCACACCGAGCGCTCCGTCGTTACCAAACGGAATCAGGGCGAGCGCCACGGCTGGACGAATCATGCAGAATGCGAAGCCGCTCAATTGATCGAGGATGTTCATGGTCAATGCGTGCGGCCCGAGGCGATCATCGTGAAGATATGGCTCAAAAGACGCGCGACTTCCCGGTTTGCCCACGGCGCCGTCACGATCAGCACGAGTCCGACGCACACGATCTTTGCACCGTACGGCAGACTCTGATCTTGGATCTGCGTGACCGATTGCAACAGACCGAGCAAAAGGCCGACCGCGGTCGCGACGGCGAGCATTGGCAACGAAAGCCAGAACACGAGCAACAGCGCGTCGGTTGCGAGCGAGGTAAGGGAAGGAAGCGAATTCACTTGGCGTAACCGAGAATGAGTGCATGCATGAGTCTGGGAATGCCGGAGGCAGCCACCAGCACGAAGAGCTTGAGTGGAATGGAGACGGTGCTCGGCGACAGCATCATCATTCCCATGGCGGTCAGCACGTTCGCGACCACCAGATCGATGACTAAAAAGGCGATATAGAGCAGGAAGCCCGCTTCGAAGCCGCTCGAAATCTCGCTGATCAGAAACGCCGGAACGAGCAGCGTGAAGTCGCTTTCTTGCGCGTCGCGAGCGGGATCGGTGCGCTTTGCCGCGTCGAGCAGGAACGCACGTTCTGCCGGGCGCGAGTGCGCCAGCATGAATTCCCCGAGCGGTCCACGAACGGCGTCGATCATCTGCGGAAGGGGCGGCAATTGCCCGCTTTCGACGCGCTCGTCGAGGGAGAGCGCGTCGCCGATAGCGTGCAGGGTAGGCGCCATCACGACCAGCGTTGCCGCGAGCGCGAGACCGGATATCGCCAGGTTGCCGGGCGCTTGCTGCACTCCGAGCGCGGAGCGCAACAGCGTAAGGACGATGCTGAACTTCGTGAACGAGGTGCACATGATGACGACGAGCGGCGCCACGCTCAGTAGAAAGAAGACGCCGACGAGCTGCAGTTGCCCGGTTTGCGCTCCGATCATGACGCGACATCCGTATGGGCGGATTGCAGCACGCTCGTGATCCGCACGGCCAGCACATCGTCTATGTTCACCAGTTCTCCCTTGGCGAAGGGCAATCCCTGGCACAACAGCGTGACCGAGCGCTCGCGCACCGAAAGCTGCAGCGACACCAGCGAACCCTGTCGCAAGCGGCTGAGTTCGTATAAGGACAGGCGCATCGAGCCGATCACGGCGTCGAACGGAAAAGTGAGGGCTTCGACCGGAATGAATTCGCTGGTCAGTTCGGATGGCTGATTGTCTTCGTTGAGAATGGGGCGATCTAGCACGATCTGATCTCCAAGAGTTTTCAAGAGAATGCGCTGCGTGCCGTTGCGAAGGGGCAAGCGCAGGTATTGAACCGATTTGTCGAGCACCAGCGCATCACCGGCGCGAATGCGCCGCAAACGCAAGAGCGTGAGCGTTGGCCCGGCGACGCAGACCGGAATGCTGACGACGATCTGGCGCGCAAGCGCTCTCGAATTGCACTGCGGATCAGGCTGGCGCCGCAGCCAGCGATCCACCGCCTCGCAGTGAAATGACAGGCTCGCCGTGCGTCCGCTTTGGACGTGCGTAAGCGCGAGGCCATAGGCGCCCGGCGCGGGCGACGCGTCATAGGAAACGCCGGTTACATCGAGCGCGAAGCCGAATGCGCCTTCCAGCGCGCAAAGCCAGTCCTCGCACGCGTCGGCAATCAGCTTGTGTGCGAGCTTCCCGGTCTTTTCCAGACTCTGGCGCGAAAGTTCGGGGATGAGCGCCCGCGCATCCAGATCGAGTACCAGCGGCTGACCGCAGGCCATGCCGTGCAGCCGCAGCGGATAGTGCGCGCGACATGGCTCGAACGCGAGCGTGTAGCGCCGATGGCCGACGCTCACTGGCACGTCGGCGCCGAAATGCAAGGCAGCGATGTTCTGCCGCTCCGCCTGTTCACGTGTGAGCCGTTCGAGGCCGGCGAACGGATTCATATCGCGGCGCCCCCGTTCGTGGCATTGAACGCGATCCAGCCGGCCGGCGCGGCATCGCGGGAAAGGACGTCGAGCGTGTCGCGCAGTCCTTGCTCGATGACATCGAATTGCCTGAGAAGACGGTCGTCCAGGCGCGTGTATTCGTCGAGCACGGTGGCGATCGCATCGCGGATACCGCGTTCGAGTGCGGCGAGCTGCTGCCGCAAGCTGCCATCGATTACGCCGATATCGGTTTCGACCACGCACGAACGCGGCGGCAGATCGGCGTCGCCAAGAACGGTGATGAGCGTCAGGCCCAGCTCGTCTTCCATCGCGCTGACTGCTTGCCTGGCTTCCTCGTAATCGCATGCCGAGACGCGCACGGAGAGCGGCCGTTGCCCAGGCGCCGCTTGCAGACTGCGGCGAAGTTGATTCGGAAAGATCGCGCCGGCAGGCATGTCGCCGACGACGTCGCGTACGGCCTCGACGACGATCTTCACGAGGCGATCGTTCAAGCCACGAAGCGCAAAGGCGGCCGCGGCGGCCGGCATGGCGAGGTCATGCACCGCCGCCGCGCGGCCTGCGATGAAACCGCGTGCGAGCGCCTGCCGTCTGACACGCCGGGCGCGTTGCGCGAGGTCGGCTGCCTCTTGCCTCGCGCGTTGGGCATTCAAGCGCTGCAGCGCGGGCAGGTCTTGCAGCAAGGCGAGATCGTTGGCGCAAATATAGCCGTCCGATTCGACCCGCCAGTCGGAAACTCGCCAGATCAGCATGGCCGCCTCTCTGTGTCGAGGAGTTGCAGTGCATCGCCGATCAATTCCAGCGCCGCTCGCGCCGACACGAAAGGCAGGCGCCATTGCGCCGCGGCCGTGGCGTACTCGCAGGGCAGACGCACTTTCATCCACAGCCGTTGTGCGTGGCCGCTCGTCGCGCGCAGTGCGAGCGCGATCCCGGCTATGCACAGGCTGCGCCGGTTGAAGAAGTCGACAGGGGAGTCGAGCCTCAGGTCGGGCTGCTCTCCGCGCCGATGGCACTGGAGCCGCGCGAGCGGCGGCAAGCCCACCGCGCCCGAGAACTGCGTGTGCGCGGCGGCGCTCACGAGAAGGCGCAGCGAGCGCGCGCACGCCAGCGCGGCGCACAGGCGCAAGAGTCGTCCGCATGCCGGGCGCGCGAGCGGCGCGGCGAACCACGGCAATTGCTTGGCGCCGGCCTCGGCGAGCGTCGGGAAGCGCGCGAAAAGATGCAAGGCGGCTGCGGCGCGGGCGCGCTCGCTGCGTGCGGGCGTGGCTCGTCCGCACCAGCTGTGATGCGCCCAGCCTGCGACGTCGAGAATGGGTAGGGATTTCATGTGCGGTCTTCGCGAGAATGGGAGGAGTCGTTGGCGGCTGCGCCCGGCTGCGGCTTCGCCGGCACGGCCTGGCGGGTCCGCCGCCTGAAAAACGTCACACCGGGTATGCGTATCCGCGGCAATACGCGAATGCCCGAATCCCACACCCAGACGGCCAGGATCAACAGCAGCGCCATGACGGTCAGAACGATGAGGACACGCTCGACCTTGCGCTGATCGGCAAGCGGTGGCGGACAGTGGCCCGTCTGCGCGCACAGATCGATTTGCGTGACGACCGGCATGACGGGAACGAGCGTCACGTAGACCTTGTCTTGCGTGAGCCCCTGCACCGCGCCGGCGACGAGCGCGCGGATCTTCTCGCGCATGGGCTCGAGATTCGCGTCGCTGCGATATCGCACCATGACAGACGCGCTCGGCAGCATCGGGGGGCCGAGTAGCGGATCTCGCTGCGGATCGACGATATGCACCCGCGCCACCAGCACGCCGTCGATCGTTTCGAGCGTGGCGGCCAATTCTTCGGTGAGACCATAGACGTAGCGCACGTGGTCTTCTTCGGGGCTCGAGATCAATCCCTGGCGGCTGAAGAGTTCGCCGAGATTGGCATGACTGGCGTGGGGCAAGGCATACGCGCCGGTCAGCTCGGTCGCGGTGACGGCTTCGTCTTCACCGACGGATACGGTCCACGTCTTGTCGGCGTTGCGCTCCTTCGAGCTCTCGACACCGTGTTGACTGAGGACCGCGACGATGCGGTTGGCCTGGTCCTCGTCCAGCCCCTCGTATAACGAGGTCTTGCATGCGCCGAGCAGGACGAGCGGCAGAAGAATGAGCGCGCGACGCATTACGTTCTCTGAGTGATGGATTGGATGGCGCTGCCTACGCTCTGGGCAAGATGCGAAAGCGTGATCAGCGTGACCGAGTAGTCGCTGACGGCGGCTTGCAGCGTGAGCATCTCGCCTGTTGTAAGCGGCCGTCGGCGGGTGGGATCGAGCAACGCGCCGAGGGGCGCGGCCGCTCCTTGCAAGGCGAACTGAGCTTGCTCGGCAAGGCGCGTGATCCCTTCGCCTCCCGTGCCGGCATCCAGTTGCGCCGGTGTGGCGGCGATCGCTGGCGGCGTCGCGTCGACCTGAAAAGATTGGATGGCAACTGCTTGCGAAAGCATCATCGTGAATATTCTTGGTTGGACAGTAAAATCCGGCGCGCGGGAGCCCCCGCATTGGAGGCCCCGCCGGTGTGTGCGTTGGCTTACTTCGTGTTCTGCGCGACGGATTTGTGTGTTTCCGCCAGGCTGCTCAAGATGGACGTCCCTTGTTGCAATGAAGACGTGTACTCGCCGACCTTTTTCTGCATGTCGAGCATGCTGGCGCTGCCCACGCCCCCGGCTCCGCCTTGCCCTCCTTGTCCGTTTTGGCCGCCTTGCGCGCTCTGCGCGCTAGCGTCTTGCTCCGATTGATTGATCGACTGGGCCTGCTGTTGCAGGTTTCGCTTGACGGCGTCCGCCACGCTTCCGAGCGACAGCGTGCCGTCGGGTGCGATCATGCTGCCGCCTTGGGCGCCGCCCATGCCATAACCGAACATGGCAGGGGTGTAACCGATATTTGCCGCTTGCATCGACATATTCTGCTTTCCTATATAAGTGATGGCGCGCTAAAAGGATCGTGCAGACTCCATGAACCTTCGTGCGGCGCGCCGACGCGCGAAGGGCAGCGCACCGGTAAGGGGCTGTCGGGTGCGGCTCCGGCGGCGTGAGCCGCTAGCAGGACTTGCCGGAACTCGTGCGTTGTGCAATCAGGACATAGATGCTTCCGTCATCGCGAATCACCGATGCGCCGCATGGGTCGATTCGCTCGATCCGTCCTATCGACAGATGCGCTCCTGCGAAATATCGGGCTCCTTGCTGGTCGGCGAGCCACGCGGCGTGCGGAGAATTCAGCAGATTCAATCCGAGCGCTTCGAGCGGAACACGCACGGGGCCGCTGTTGTTCTCGTGACCGTCGAAGCGCAACGCCTCTAATCCATCCACCTGTCCTTGCGCGAGCCGGTCGACCCGCGCGTAGTCCCATGACTCGGGTTGCAGATAGGCGTCCGCTGCGGGAAGTGTCGCGACGAACACGCCGGGCCGTTCGCCTGCACGCAAACGGACGCTGCGGTAGTACTTGTCGAGAAAATCGCTCAGTTGCTCCCGCATGCTGTCGATCACGGCGACGCGCACACGCACCGCGCCGCCGCGTGCGCGCGCGACGAGGGAAACGGCGCCAAGGTCGGCGGCGGTCTGTACGTAACCCTCGTAAACACGTGCGCCCGTTGTCTGATCCGTGCGCTGGCGAACGTTGCGAAAGGCGGGCTCGTCCAGAGGCGACGACCGTTTTTCTGAAGGTCTCGGAACAAGGTTATTCAGGCTGTACAGCAACGCGAATCCGAGCGGCACGACCGCTATCGCAAGCCATTGATAGCGAGGTATGCGCGCACACTTCCTTCGCAGCCACGTAAATGGCGCGTGAGCAAGGAGCCATGCAGATTCCGCGCTTTTCATGGCCTGCTCTGTCGGCGGGGCGCCGTTGCTGAACTGCAAGGCCGTCTCTCCCAGCCGGAATGTGGCACCGTGGCGCAACTGCGTTCGTGCGCCGACTTTGAGCGCTTGCCCGAATACCGCGATGTCGGCGTGAGCGGCATGCAGTTCGAGCCTGTTGCCGTGCAGTCGAACGCTCGCGTGATGTGGCGCGATGCCGGTATCCAAAAGGATCAGGTCGGCGTCGGCCGCGCTGCCGATTTGCAAGTCGCGGTCCGCCGTTAGGGCGATGCTCGCGCCCGCATGCAGCCCGGAGGCGACGAAGAGTCGTGCGTCGGTCATTGCTTGCTCCCTTGCGATGCATGCGCGGCATTGCGTGGAGCGGCAAGCTGACTGGCCGGCAGTGGTGGCAACGGAGGAAACTCCGCATCGGGCAAGGGCGGGCGCGGATAGTCCTTTCCAGTTATCGCCGAGAGAGCGGGCACATCGTCGACGGAGAGTTCGGCCGGCGCCGCGGCGTCCGCTTTCAGCCGCTTCAATCGCGGCGTGATGAGGACGAGCCGCTCGGTGCGATCGAAAGATGTCTGCTCATCGCCAAAAAGCGTCCCGATGATCGGAATGTCGCCCAGGATAGGGACTTTCGATCCGCTCGTTTGCGTATGCTCGTATTCGTAGCCGCCGATCAGCAGGCTCTCGCCATCGCCCACTATGGCCTGAGTGATGATCGAGTTACTGTTGACGCGCGGTATGCCGTCAACCGACGCGTCGCCGTCGAAGGAGCCATCCTCGATCTGCACGCTGAGAAGAATCCTGCTGTGCTCGCCGCCGCCTTGCTCGACAGTGGGCGTAACCTTGAGCGTGAGTCCCGTGTCGACATTGAATAGATTGGCATCCTGATTACCTGCCACGCGAACATAGATGGAATTGTGCGACGACAGGACTGCCTCGGCGTTATTGAGCGTCAGCACGCGAGGACGAGACAGGATGCGCGCGCGACCGGTTTTCTCAAGCGCGTGGATCTGCTCGTAGAGGAAGTGCGCGGAATTGCCGATCAACGTCGTCAGCGTGAGTCCCGCATCCACGCCGAGGGCGACGGACGACGCTCCCGGCAGGGCAGGCGCTACGGAACCAAGCGTGTTTGACTGGCGGCTGGATGAAGCCCCAGCGCCCCAGCGGACGCCGAGTTCCCTGGCGGCATCGCTAGACACATCCATCACGAGAGCCGAGATTTCCACGAGATCCTGCGGCCGGTCGAGCATGGAGATGGCCTTCTCGTAGGCGGGCATCATCGCCGGTACGTCGTACACCACGACCGAGTTCGTGCGCGGGTCCGCGACGATGTTGCGCCTTGCCGGCGTCACGGCGGATTGGGGAAGTTCCGCCGGACTGTCATCCACCGAGGCATCTTGTGCGGTTTCCGTGAACCCGGGCACGCTCGGTAAAGGCGGAATCCCCTTGACCGTGCCGTGCAGGCTATCCGGGCGTCCGCGAGTGTTCGTCGCCGCCGGTCTCGCCACGCTCGTGTTTCCCATCAGCGTCCGGAGCAACGAAGCCACGCCCGCGATGGTCTGCTGACGATTCCCCGAGGTATAGGTGATGTCCTGTGCCTGGGTATAACGCAGCGGAAACACGCGTATCTGTGTCTGTTCGAGCGTCTGCTGCGGCGGCGGCAATTGCTCCTGGGCTTTGACGATCGCATTGGCCACGGCATCGACGTATCGGGACGGGCCGGTGACTTTCACGCTGTCGCCCGAGAAATGCAGAGGAAGATGCGGATCATCGAGATCGAGGTTGCGCAGCAGGGCGCCCACCGCGTCCCCCGACAGCGGCGCGAACCCGATCGTGCGGCTTTGCAAGTCTTCGGCGGTGGTGATGTGGATCGTCTGGCCGTCGAAATACCAGACGAGCCCCCACGCTTCGACCAGCGTGCGAAAAACCGAGGAAGGCGATTGCTCGAACACGCCGTTTACGTTGCCGCGCACCGTGCGTGCAATCTCCAGACGCAGACCGCCCGCGCGCCCCACGTCGTTGAGCACATCCGCAAGCCGCGAATTGCGCGCGACGTAGTCCACGCAGACGTTCAAGGATGGCAAGCGCGTGCAGTCGCAGACAGTCGACTCGCAGGGCAAACCGCTGCGAACCGTCGATTACTCGAACCACGGCCCGGACGGCAGTTATCGCATCGATGTAAAAGACGGCAACGGCAAGACGATTCAACGAAGTGACTTCAACGGCGACGGTTCCGGCATCGAGCGCGGCTTCCATGGTGACGGCTCACGCCTGGAAACGACATTCGGCCCGTTGAAGTCAGACGCGGCTTCATTCGGTGCGCAAAGCCCGACGAAGCTGATGACACAGTACGATGCGCAGGGCCGCGAAAAGCAGAAGGACTATTTCGATCCCGATCAGGGCATCAACACGAATCAGGTCGTGACGCGTGCGGACGGCAGCAAGACGATGTACTCCTTCAACGACCAGGAAAAGGTCGGTTTGCAAAACGACTACGACGCGAAGGGGAAGCCGGTTGACACTTACCGCTACGACTCCGGCTCGGGCAAGGTATCGTCACACACTCATTTCAACGAGGACGGTAGCCGTACGGTGGATACGATCGACGCGGGCGGGAAAGGAACGCGCACGACCGCGACAAATGACGGTCAACGGTCCACGGCACAACCCGCGACCTTCAGCGCAGCGGAACAGCAAGCATTGAAGGAACATGGCGAGCGTGCGTCGAAGATCGTGCCGCCGCAGCCCGTCGGCGCAGATACCGCATTGGGCAATCAGCGGACCTACTTCGATCCGGCCTCGAATCGGCTGACGAATCAGGACATCAAAGAGCCTGACGGCAGCACGACGAGCTATGCGTATAACTCGATGAACCTGGTGGGCTACGAGCAGCACTTCGACCCGAACGGGCGCATTGTTTCCTCCAAGCACTACCCTCCGCATGACAGCCCGGACGTGATCATTCAATACGCGCCTGACGGCAGCCGTCAGGTCATGAGGCCAAACAATGGTCAGCCCACGATAGAGCACTACAATGCGGACGGGCAACTGACGCAAAAACAATCGCTCCTCGACGCCGGGTTCCGGACAGACAACTACGACGCGCAGGCCGGCCGCGTGGTCAACACGAATATGCGCAACAAGGACGGCAGTTATTCTGACTATGCGTACAACGATCTGGGGAACGTGGGTGCAAAGTTCGACTACGACTCAAAGGGTAAGGCCGTCTCGTCTGTCGCCTTCGACCGCAATGAAAACTCCGGCACGATCACGGCTGTGAACTACAACGCGGACGGCGGCCGTGACGTCACAAAGACGAACAGCGCCGGAACGACTGTCCGTTCCATTGGCGGCGAGGGTCGCAACTCGAACACGCAATCTCGTCCGATGACTTCGGCTGATCGTGCGAGTTTGAATCAATGGATGTGGGGCGCAGGCATGACGCCCGGACGGGGCGCGAACGAGCAGCAGACGCAAGCACAGCCGCAGACGCAAGCACAGACTCAGACGCAAGCACAGACTCAGACGCAAGCACAGACTCAGACGCAAGCACAGACTCAGACGCAAGCACAGACTCAGACGCAAGCACAGACTCAGACGCAAGCACAGACTCAGACGCAAGCACTGACGCAAACGCAAGCACTGACGCAAACGCAAGCACTGACGCAAACGCAAGCACAGACGCAAACGCAAGCACGGACGCAGACGCAAGCACAACCGCTGACGCAAGCACAACCGCAACCTCAAGCACAGCCGGAAGGTGGCTCGAATGCGGGAGCTTCCGTTGACCAGTCGACGGTGGCGTCTCCCAATGACGCAGCTGAAGACACTTCCTCGGGCGATGATGCCTGAGTCTGCCGAGCGCTAACGTGCCGCCACCTCACAGCGCTGTCAGCGGTGAGGTGGCGGCTCTCGAGCAGACGAGCCGTATCGAAAGAACCGTCCAGTTAGCGAAGGTGAGACGCGACTGCCGCGCCGTGCGCGATCAATTGGCGTGATGCCAGCGCCGCCGCCGGTGGCAGCTTCCGCTGACGCCGGCAGCCGACGCGCAAGCGCGCCGGGAAGGCTACTTAAGCCTTGAAGTCCGATGCAGTCACCGCCTGATGCGTCGGCGCATTGATCCACCCCGTGCCGCTCGAACTCGCGAAGAGGTTCATCCCATCGCGCGGAGTCTGCTGTGCCAGCGCGAAGCCGTCCTGACTGCGCTGCACGCTGAGCGGGGCGCTGTCTTGCTCGCTCAACCCATTGACGACATATGCCCGATTACCCTGCGTAACCGTCACGTTATCGGCGAAGGATACGTTCGAATTGCCGTTAGCCGGTGTCGTGCCGATGCTCACGCGGGTGTGATCCGGCAGGTTAAAGTCGATCGAGCCATTGAACATCCCGCTCGTCTGGTTCGGCGTACCCGAATTGAGATCGATATGCGGGTCGCCCCAGACCTTGGTTTGATTACCCGTCTTCTCATCGGTAAGGTTGATCGAGGACTTGGATTTGTCGAAGTCCAGCTTGTAATCGCCAAGGTCGATGGACGATTTTCCGTCGTGTACGCCCGTGTCCGACCATTGGCTTTGTTGACCCGCCGCGCCGTCACAGGCGTCCCCACGCATCCGGTTCAGGTAGCTGCTCGATTGCATGCTGCTGTATTGCATGTCCTGTCTCGGACTCTCACGCTCAAAGTACGAGTAATTGGCGGAACTCGCCGACTGGCTGAATCCGTCCGGGCCGCGTGACATTTGCTGCGAAGAATCACTAAAGTCGCCGCGCATCTGGTTCGAAAAGCCGCTCGGTTGCATGCTGTTGTACTGCATGTCCCGGCCAGGACTCTGACGCTCGAACGACGAGTAGCTGGCCGAAGTCGCCGACTGGCTGAATCCGTCCGGGCCGCGCGACATCTGCTGCGTCGAATAACTGAAGTTCGAACTGGACATGCTGCTGCCGCCGAATGCACGCGGCATGGCCGGCTGATTGAAGGGCTGACTGAAAGACTGGTTGAACGGCTGATTGAGCGACATGCCACCGTAGGGCATGGAAATCATCTGAAGCGGCCGATTGCTCGAAAAAGACGAGTTCTGTTCGAAACCGGTAGTCGAGGACGGAAACCTCGGCAGGTTCATCGAGAACGAGGCACGGCTGTCGAAATTTGCTTGCATGGTTAGATATCCTTGTAAATGGACGGATGTGCATAACTGAGTATCACAGAGCATCGGCGACCAATTTCCGTGATGGCTCGAAATTGCTCTGCAGAGGCAGTGTAGGTTTCGCAGATCTGCCCATGCACTAAATATTCAACGCGCGCGAAAGAAATCCGACATCGGGGGTCCCCGTCGAACGACATCGCTCGCATGTCTTGCCCCAAAAACGCACAAGTAATGAAGGAGTATCACCTTCGTCGCGTCCGGGATTTGTACGCTTCAGTCATGCGAATCACCTTCATGTTGGATGCCGCGTGCATTCGAGAAGTCGACCAAAATCTAATGAGGAAAACGAGTGACGTCATCCCGCGAATCGATCCACGTTGAACCAGCGCATGCCGCGGGTGTCGTCAAGACGGGCAGAGTGCGCAATGTCAAGCTCTTCAAACCGCGCGCGCTAACCGGTGCCGCGAAGGCTTTGCTCGTCGTGGGATTTGGCGGCACGGTTTCGTACGCTTCGGCGCAAGCCAGTGGAGACGCAGGTCACGAAAACGCAAGAGCGGCCAGGACGCGCGGCGATTATTCGTCGGTGGGCATGGACGATTCGAAATCGTTGAAGGCAGGCGCCATCGGCTCAGGCGTGTTGCAAGTCGAGTCATCCGAGCCGCTTCGATCGTTCGATTCCCCCAAGCTTCATTTGCGAGGCTGGCCGCACGATTCATCATTCGCGCAACGCTTCTCTATTAGATCCGATGCAACGGCAAGCAACGAGCTGCTGGCTAATACGATGCATACGCGGCCTCAACATGCCGTGTTCTTCGCCGCACCATTCGTGAGCAATGGGCTTGATAAAACCCCCGATTACGGCAAGGTATTCGACACGCACATGACCGTGCGTTCGTCCACGCCTTTATCGCACGACGCATCAAAACGACGCGCGCCACCGGACAAGCTTGCGGGCCATGTGCAAAGATTCACTAAGCGGCACGCCGCCCACGCGCGAGTTCATCAAGGCGTTGGGACACCGATGCATTCCAACCGAACGAGGCGGGTTGCGCCGCGAGTCGCGCATCACGCTGAGGGCGCATGGAAGCATCGTCACCACGCAGTCGTTTCGGGCAGCGGCATGGTCACCGCGCGGGTTGATGACATCGCCGCGCACTTGGATCATACGCGGCACGACGCGCCGGAAACGTCGCTTTATGCACTGGGACAGCAGCGCGCTGCGCAGATGCCACAGATGCCACAGATGCCACAGATGCCACAGATGCCACAGATGACGCCAGCCTTGATGGCAGACGTCGCCAATGTCAACACGGCCGCAGCCCATCCCGCGAGTCGACTCGTCGCCACCAGGTTGAGCGCGGATGAACCGGAAATCGTTCTCGGCGATGTAGTGAGTCGTTCCTTGGATCAAAAGCCAACAGTACGTTTAAAGGAGGCCAGAAGCCCCATAACGAGTCTTGCCGCGCGGCCTGACTCAACGCCTCCGAATGCCGAAGACGTAAGCCATGCCGCGCAACGACCGGAACTGGCAGAAGGGCCACACGCTGCAATGCGGGCATCGATTGGCCCTCCTTCGACCAAGGGCACGGCAACCGTAGCGGTGGGCAACGATGCAATCGCCCTTGGTGCACATGCGAGCGCTTTTGGCGATTCCGCGATGGCAAGCGGCGAAAATGCCGTGGCAATAGGTGCGAATTCGCTAGCCGACCGGGATAACACGGTGTCGGTCGGCAGCACGGGCCACGAGCGCCAGATCACGAACGTCGGGGCTGCAACGACGCGCACCGACGCGATCAACCTTGGACAACTCAACGACGCCATCGGCGGCGTGAACGGTCGTATCGACGATGTCGATCGCGCCGCGCGACGAGGTATTGCAGCGGCTTCAGCACTCAACATTGCCACGCCGTATTTGCCGGGGCGGACCACGTTCAATGCAGGCATGGCGAGCTATCGCGGTCAGGCGGCGCTCGGTATAGGCGTTTCAAGCTGGAATCGTAAAGGAACGGTGAACTATAACCTTGGCGTTTCTACAGCAGGCGGCAATAGCACCATCGTGCGCGTCGGTATGGGCATCGTACTAGGCGCGTGAGCGAAGAGGAACTGCGAATCTTTATAACATCGAGGAGGAGCCGGGGTTGGCCAGATGACCCAACGATCCATTCGGAATCGAACTGGCAGTTTATGTAGTACTACCAATATCGCAAGAAATTCAGGTTACGTGGAGAATTTATCAAATGAAGAAATCTGTTGTCGCAACGCTTTTCGCGGGTGTCTTTGCCGTGTTTACCGGCAGTGCTTTCGCATCTGACGGAACCATCACGTTCAACGGCGCGCTGACTGCCTCCACCTGCGCCATCAACGGCAATGGGACTTCGGCCAAGGACTTCACGGTCAAGCTGCCGACGATCTCGGCCAGTACGCTGAAAGCCGCAGGCGAGACAGCCGGAACGACGTCCTATCAGATCGCTTTGACGGGATGCACCCCGGTGACGAGCTCCAGCAAGGCAGCGGTCTTCTACGAAGCCGGCACCTCGGTCGATCCCGCCGACGGCCGACTGACCGTCACGGCTGGCGGTGCCAGCAACGTCAAGATGCAGTTGTTGAACCTGGATGGCAGTCGAATCAAGGCGGGCTATTCGACCGATCTCCAAAACTCGAAGGCTGCCGACATCTCGTCCGGTTCGGCAACGCTTAGCTACAACGTTCAGTACTACGCAACTGGCGTAACCACCGCCGGTGCGGCCAACTCTTCTGTCGTTTATAGCATCGACTATCAGTAAAGCGACACGCGGGCCACGGAGATCGTCATGTCATCGCGGCCCGCCGTTCACTGCAACGTCTTGACGACGAGACACAACGCCAATGAAACTCGCGATAAAGATCCTCACGATTGCAACCCTGGGCACGGTGATGCTCGCGCGCACGCACGATGCTGAAGCATCGGTGGTTATTGCAGGAACTCGCGTCATCTATAACCAAAGCGACTCCGAGGTCACGGTCAAGTTGACGAACAACGGCAAGCTCCCTGGCCTGGTGAAGGTGTGGATCGACAATGGTAATCCGGACACCGCGCCGGACACCATCGAGGTTCCGTTCGCCATCACACCGTCCATCATGCGGATCGATCCGGACAAGTCTCAGACTTTGCGGATCATGTCATCAGGCGAGCCTTTGCCCGCGGATAGGGAATCGATCCTTTACTTGAACGTGCTGGAGGTTCCGCCCAAACCAACGGGCGATGAGGCGGACGCGAATCAGCTACAACTTGCGTTCCGCTCACGTATCAAGTTCTTCTATCGGCCAAGCGCACTGAAGGGTCAACCTGATAGCGCGTCCGGACAGGTCGTGTGGCAAATAAAGCCTGGCGACGCCGCCAACAAGATCGCGGCATTCAATCCCAGCCAGTACTTCGTCTCCTTCGATCGAATCACGCTAACCGACGGCGCGCGCACCGCCGTGTTCGATGAGGGCGGGATGGTTGGTCCAGGTGAGACCCGAGTCTTCGCGCTAACCGGCGACATTTTGGGTCCAGGCGCGAAGTTGCACTACACAGCAATCAACGATTACGGCGGACCACAAGAGGGTGAGGCCGACTTGCAGCCGTGAGCAGGAGATATCGAAGCTGCTGACACACAAACGGCAATGCGGTTTTGTAGCGAACCAAACGCCAATCATACAGACAGGACGCGCTGATGCAGGCCAGGTCTCATGCGTAAGGCTTGCCTTTGAGATGGAATTTCGGAATCCGTAATGAAAGCAAGAAAACATAAAAGCAATGAGCCTCAACCCAGGCTCAAGCCAATAAGTGTCTGTACGATACAGGCATTGGCGGCGATTGGTGTAAGCGCTCATGCGTGGGGTGTATCCGCGCAAGTTGCAGCGGTCGAATTCAACGAGCAATTTCTCGACACGGGCGACGGCGGGAAAGTCGACATCTCTCGCTTCAACCAGGGACAGCGCGTATTGCCTGGCACCTATCGCTCCGACCTCTACGTGAACGATGTCTGGAAAGGCAAGCTCGATATCGAGCTACGCGAACCCACGCCCGGGACCGGGACAGTGCATCCGTGCGTCACGACCGGATGGCTCGAAAAGTCCGGCGTGGACTTGAGGAAGCTTTCGCCCGAGGCATCCGCAAGGCTAGAGAACGACAGCGGGGAATGCCTTGAACTTCCCGACTTGATACAGAACGCGACTGCAACGTTCGACAGCGGCGAACAGCGGCTCGATGTAAGCGTGCCGCAGATCGTCATGCTCAAACGTGCGCGTGGCTATGTCGATCCGAAGTATTGGGATGATGGCGTGCCAGCCGCGTTGCTTCAATATTCCGCAAACGCTTATCACAGCGAGTCGGGAAGCGCCCGAACCGACACGCAATACCTCGGCGTCAACGCCGGTCTCAACGCCGGACCGTGGCGCTTTCGCTATCAGGGAAACCTTACGCGCGGGAATCTCGGCGGGCAGCATTATCAAAGCGTGCAGACTTACGTGCAGCGCGCGTTCAAGGACATCAAGAGCCAATTCATTGCAGGCGACACCTTCACCGACGGCGCGCTGTTCGACAGCTACGGCGTGCGAGGCGTGACGCTAGGCACGGATGACCGGATGGTTCCCGAGTCGCAGCGCGGCTATGCGCCAGTCGTTCGGGGCATTGCAAGCAGCAATGCGAAAGTGCAGATTCGCCAGAACGGCAACGTGATCTACGAGACGACGGTCGCGCCCGGTGCGTTCGAAATCGACGATCTCTACCCCACGGGCTATGGTGGAAATCTGGAGGTACTTGTTACGGAGGCGGACGGTACGACCCACGTTTCCTCGATTCCATATGCCGCTGCCGTCAACGCGCTGCGCCCCGGTGTAACACGCTATAGCGCGGCAATTGGCGAGTATCGCGACCCGGCCGTGAGAATTCATCCGTTCGTATCTCAGTTCACGGTTCAGCGCGGCATGAGTAACCGTGTGACGCTGTATGGCGGTATCACCGGTGCGGACATGTATTTCTCCGCGCTCGCCGGCGTGGCGCTCAATACAAAATTCGGCGCATTCGGGTTCGACGTGACGGAATCGAGCGCGAGCTTCAAGGGCTTCGGAACACGGAATGGGACGAGCGCTCGCCTAAGCTATGCCCGAATGTTCGAGCCGACCAACACCAACATTGCAATCGCGGCCTATCGATGTTCGACTGGCGGTTTTCTGAGCCTGCCAGATGCGGCCACGACGCGTCAACTGATCAGCGATCATCAGCTCGGTTCGATGTCCGCTCCTCAAAAGTCGCGCTTGCAGTTCACGCTGAATCAAGGACTAGGCGATAGCGGACGCTTTGGCGCCATCTACGCGGTGGGCTCGCTCACGACATACTGGAACCGGACATCGCGCGATACGCAGTTTCAGCTCGGCTACAACAATAGCTGGAAGCGCCTGACCTACGGGGCGTCGGTCATCCGTCAATACCAGGTGGACAACAAGCGATGGGATAACCGCTTCATGTTGACGGCGATGGTGCCGCTCGGTTGGGGCTCGCACGCTCCTCAGTCTTCGACCAGCTTTCAGCACGACACCGGCAACGGCAACTCCAGCCTTCAGGAATCGGTGACGGGCACGCTTGGCTCGGACAGCGCGCTTTCATATGGCATGAATGCGTCGTTCAGCGATGGCGATCGAACGAGCGGCAATACCGCCAGCGTGGGTGGAAATCTAGGCTATGTATCGCCATTTTCCTCGCTGTCGGTCAACGCAAGCAAGGGACGCGACTACTCGCAATACGGCGCGGGCATTTCCGGTGGCGTGGTGGCCTGGAAAGGCGGCGCGGCATTCGCGCCAAACATGAGCGACACCGTCGCCGTCATCGAAGCGAAAGACGCGGCGGGCGCAAGGCTCGCGAATGGCGCAGGTCTTCGTGTTGATCAATGGGGACACGCCATCGTCTCCGGCGTGCAGCCTTATTCCGACAACGAGGTCGAGATCGATCCTAAAGGGCTACCGCTCAACGTGCAACTCAAGTCGACCGTACAACGCGCTACGCCGACTGCGGGCGCCGTGGTGAAACTCGAGTTCGACACTGAGAACACCGGCAAGCCCGCCCTGATGCATGTTCTTCAGGCAAGCGGCAAGCCGCTTCCGTTCGGCGCGCAAGTTTCGGATGGCAAGGACGACACCGTGGGCACCGTGGCGCAGGGCAGCCGCATCATTGCCACCGGACTCAAGAGCGATGAGGGAACGCTCAATGTCAAATGGGGAGACGCTCCAGAGCAGCGTTGCGTGGTTCGCTACGCGTTGCCAAAAATGCCGCTGGCCAGCACGCCTAATTCACTTAGCATAGCTGATGGAGTCTGCCGATGATCCTCGACAGATCACTTGAGATCATAACTTCGATGAACCGTTTAAACACAATCGTCCGTGCCGTTGCACGGCATGCAGCGGCCTGGCTTATGCTGGCCGGATTGATTCCTTCCGCCGCATGGGCCAGTGCGTCTTGCCATTCCAACTACAGCGCATTCACGCTTTCTTTTCCGTCTACGATAGCCGTGGCGCGCGACCTGCCCGACGGATCGCTTCTGAGTGCATGGTCCGTGTCTGCGGCCACCCCAAACTATTGGACCTGCACTGTGTCCGATGGCTGGTACACCGGCACCGATTTCGAGCTGGCAGGTATCGTCGCCGGTGCGCCAACCCGCTATAAAGCCTCCTACAATGGCGTCGAATTTTCGGTCTATGCGACTAATGTGCCTGGCATCGGGATCGCACTTGGAGGAACAGTCTATGCCGCTAAAACGCAATACGGCCCGTGGGACTTTCCGGTTCTAGGATACGAGAGAAACAATGTCGGTAGCCCGGTGGACAATGGCGGCCAGCTCATAGCGGCCCTCGTGAAGATCGGTGACGTTACCCCGGGTACAGTTTCCGGATTGATCGCGAGGGCCTTCTCGTGGGAGACCGCCGGGAAAAGTCCTCCTGGATACAACGCGGCTTCGGGTTCGATCGACTTCAACATGACGCCGGTGATCATCACCGTTCTGACATGCCGCACACCCGACGTAACGGTGCCAATGGGAACGCTAGCCCTGACGGACCTGCCGGCATTGGGACCCGCACCGCGCAAGTCGGCATCTTTCAATCTGAGCTTTGACAACTGTCCCGCAGGCACGTCCGTGGAGGGCACTTCGGCGGGCATGATCCATAGTGTTCAGTACCGGATCGATCCGGCGAATGGGACGGTGTCGGGCTTCAGCAATGTTGCGGCACTAAGCGGCACGCCTTCGGCAGGAGGCGTCGGCATTCAGCTATTCGACGGCGCGGGCGCGGCAATTCCGTTTGGAACGAACCTTACCTTGAATGGTTTCAACGGAGCATTCGCTTCGAGTCACACCGTCGCAATGACCGCACGTTATTACCGGACAGGTCCGTTATCCCCCGGTCCGGCCAACACGACAATGACAATGACCATGTACTACCAGTAGTAATGCGATCGACGTGAAGATGTGCGCTCCCCGACCTCGCGGAAGGGGTAGATCGGCTCACTTGCGGGCCACGTTCATTTACTTGTTTAACCGAAAGGAGTTTCAAATGGAATACATCAAGCGCGACGCCTTGGCTTACGCGTCGGTGGCCGGTGGCAGCGCGAAGGCGTCGAGTAGTTCGTCTGCGTCGACGAACGTGAGCATCGTAATCAGTGCACCGGTTCCACATGGCAACCAGAAGGGATGATGCATTAGCCCATCCGTAAAGCAGGCAAGACCTGCGTTTCGCTTGTCTTTAAAGCGAAGGCCGCCCTTGATTCTCTGAAAGCGGCCTTCGTCCTACCTCGCATTCAACTGGCGAACGTCGCCATCGTGCGTTGCGCCTCGGTGATCTGGCGGAAGTACCGCGCCGTACGCTGCAAGCCTTCATCGAGTTCTGTCACGGGTTGCCAGTCGAGCAGCGTGCGCGCCTGCGTGATATCCGGTTGACGATGCCACGGATCATCCATCGGCAATGGATGAAACACGATCTCGGAACTCGAACCCGTCAACGCGATGATGCGTTTGGCAATGTCCAGCATCGAAAGTTCGTGCGGGTTGCCTAGATTGACTGGACCCGTGACGTCATCGGGCGTGTTCATGAGGCGGATGAAGGCGTCGACCATATCGTCGACATAACAGAAGGAGCGTGTCTGCGTGCCTTCGCCATAAACGGTGATCGGCTCGTTGGCGAGCGCCTGCATCATGAAGTTGGACACCACGCGGCCATCGGCGGGATGCATGCGCGGCCCATACGTATTGAAGATTCTCGCGATCTTGATGTTGAGGCCATGCTGCCGCCGATAATCCATGAAGAGTGTTTCGGCGCAACGCTTGCCTTCGTCATAGCAAGAACGCGGACCGATAGGATTTACATTGCCCCAATAGGCTTCTTGTTGCGGATGCACACGTGCGTCACCGTACACTTCACTCGTCGATGCCTGAAAGATGCGCGCCTTCACACGCTTGGCGAGACCCAACATGTTGATCGCGCCATGCACGCTCGTCTTCGTGGTCTGAACGGGATCGTACTGGTAATGAATGGGCGAAGCGGGGCATGCGAGGTTATAGATCTGGTCCACTTCCACATAGAGCGGAAACGTCACGTCGTGGCGCATTAGTTCGAAATTCGCGCTGTCCAGCAGATGCGCGATGTTGTCCTTCGTGCCGGTATAAAAATTGTCGACGCACAAGACATCGTGTCCTTGAGCGAGCAGGCGTTCGCATAGATGCGAGCCGAGAAAGCCCGCACCTCCCGTGACCAGAATGCGCTTGCGAAAGGCTTCCTTCATGGATGTTCTCTAAAATGATGTTTAGCTGCAGACGTGACGCAGCGTGGCTTCCCACTCGGCTGCGAAGCGATCGATATGAAAGCGTTCCAACGCCACCTTGCGTGCACCTTCACCGAGCCGGCGCGCCTCGGCGGGATCGCGTAGAAGGTGTTGCATGGCATCGATCAACTGGTCCGTATCGGTATGGATGAAGCCGCTCTCGCCGTTGCGAATGACGGTTGCAAGCTCGGTCGTCGCGAGGCCGACAATAGGCATGCCTATCGTCATCGCCTCGACGCTTGCGAGACCGAGGCTCGTCCAGCGAATCGGATTAAAAAAGAAACGGTATTGCGCGCTGAAAGACGCGAGATCGAGATTGCCGATCTCGCCGAGTCCTCCCGCTGCGTGAGCATCCATGCCGACTAGGTCGAGCGGCACACGCCGCGCGGCTTCGGTGAATACATCGTGACCGAGCCTGCGTCCACGCTGCTTCAGATGATTGATGATGACAATGCCGCGTTCTTTCTCGCCGCTATAGCGCACGCTGTCGGGCACCACAACACCATGTTCGATCACCTGCGTCGGCGTCTCGCCGCTGTCCCACATGAGGCGGTTGAAGTGGGTCACATGCACGAGCAGGGTGTCGCGGTCTTGCACCCAATGCCGCTGTTCGAAGGCATTTTCCTGCGGCGGATCATGCTCGATATAGACGCGCGGCAAGCGGCGTTGTGCGTTGCTCAAGAGGTTCAAGCGGTCGTCGTCCCAATGCGTGCGATGCTGAAAGAGCACGACATCGAAATCTTGCGAAGCCAATTCGTCATAAGGCACTTCGTGGACATTGTCGCCCCACGGCAAGACGCCGACCTTGCCCGCGTAGCCCGGAGGATGGCCGGGCTTCGTGACGAGATAGAAGTCGTGCTTCGCTTGACTCAAGTAGTACATGTAGTTGCCGTGCACGTGCCATGTCAGAACACGCAGGCGTCGGTTGTCAGCAGTGAGCATGGATCGGGGCCGTATGAAATCGAGGTTCGGGCAGCTGCGCATGTGCGACATCCAGTACCTGTGCAACACTGATATTCAGCGCGCATGGATGCCCATACGGGCAGTCGCGAAACGAGCAGGGACGACAGGACGGATAATCCGCCAGCACGCGATGACGTTCATGGTCGAGCGGCGCCCAGCGGCGCGTGTCGCTACCTGACGCGATGACGACGCTTTTTGTGCGCATTGCCGCCGCGATATGCGATATGCCGGTGTCGTTGCAGACAACGAGTTGCGCCTTCGCTACGAGCGCGGCGAGGCCGCCTAGCGATGTCTTTCCGGTCAGGTCGATTGCATCGCAGCCTTCCAGTGCCCGCGCTATATGCGACGTGATCGGCGCTTCTCCCGCGCTGCCAGTCAATGCGATCTGCCAACCCGCATGGGCAAGCGATAAAGCCACTTGCGCAAAGCGTTCGGCGGGCCAGCGGCGTGAAGGCAGTTGCGAACCCGCATGCACGAGCACGAGTCGCGTGGAATCGAGTTCATAAGCATCGAGCAATCCGGCGCACTCTCGGATGTCTTCGTCGCTCAATGGGATGTCGAGATCGGTATGGCTTGCATCGATACCGAGCGCATCCATCAGCGCGTTATAGCGTGCTATCTCGGGTAGCGTATCGGGCCAGGGAATGAAGACGCCTTCGCGCATCGCTTCATCAGGCTTCAGATAGCCGGCGTTCAAACGCGCGCCCATTCGTTCGACGATATCGTTCGCCACACCGCCGCTGCCATGCAGCTGAATCGCAAGATCGAAGCGGCGCTCCTGCATCGCGCTCCAGAATGACGGCAAACCCGCATCGGTTTCTTCCTGCTCGGGAAAACCGACAGCGCCGGGAAAGGGAACGAGTTCATCGATCAGCGAACGATAGCGCGTCACGAAACTGCTTGCCCACGGTAGCCCTATCAGCACGATATGCGCACGCGGATGAGCAGCTCGTAACGCGCGCAACGCGGGGACGCAGCAGAGCATGTCGCCAAGCTGCAAAGCCCTGAAAATAGCGATGCGTTCGATCATACGAACACCACGCGAAATTTGAAGGCGCCGTATAGCCGCCAGTAGATCGAGAGAAACGGAATCCACAGCGACGTCCACGCCATTTCGAGCACGTGCGATGGCGTAAGCGCTGTCTTCATCAGGCGCTTTACACAGAACCAACCGCTCATGGCGAGCCACGCAATCACGCAGGCAATGGCGAGCGAGTTGAAACGCAGTGCGTAAGCGACGATGGCCGCCACGACCACCGCGAGGATCATGTAATACAACACGGGCGGCGTGCTGCGTATGCGCGATCTGAACAGCGCAGGATGCTTCTTGTAAAGCAACGCATCGAACTGACTCTTCTTCTGTTGCGACAAGCTCACGCCCCAACGTGCGGGGCGCACGGGGTGCAACACCATCGCATCGTGCGAACGGACGATATGCGCGCCGCTGCGCAGGAGCTGGAATTGCAGATCCGAATCTTCGCGCCACGCAGATGTAAAACGCGCATCGAATCCGCCTATACGGTCCATCGCGGAGCGCTTGACGAAGGTATTGGCCGTTGCGAACTCCGCGCTTGAAAGACCTGCTGCGTCCTGCTCGTAGTCGGTCGGCCGCGCGGGAAGCGGCACGACGATGCGTCCCGACACCGCATCCGCGCCGGCATCGAGCGCGGCGACGCCCGCACTTAGCCACTGCGCATCGGGGATGGTGTCGTCATCGGTGAATGCGATGAAACGTGACTGCGCCGCACGCCATCCCGCGTTGCGCGCACCCGCAGGCCCTTGCGTCGCGGTGACGGGAACATAGCGAATACGCGGGCCGCGCGGTTCGGTTGTCTCGCATTCGCGCGCAAGCGCCATGACCTTGGCGCGCGTGGCATCATCGGGACCGTCGTCGCAGACGATGATCTCGTAACGCGATGCGCGCATGTCCTGCGCCATCACCGCGCGCAAGCATCGTTCGAGCATGTCGGGACGACGATAAGTCGGCACGACTACGCTCACGTCGTACGCGAACGATGATGGCGTTACCGCGCTCTCGCTCCTTTCGAAAGCGTCGGCGCCATCGAAGCTAAAGCCGCCGGAAACCGTGCTCATGCATGTGCTCCGGGTTTTTCGATTAAGAAAGAACCGATTACGAGCGCATCGAGCGGCGACGTCCAGAAAGATTCGAGCGCATCGCGCGGCGAGTTGACCATCGGTTCGCCACGCGTGTTGAACGACGTGTTGACGAGCACCGGTACGCCCGTGCGTGCCTTGAATGCGGCGAGCAGGTCGTAATAGAGCGGATGTTGCGAGCGGTTCACGGTCTGTACGCGCGCCGTGCCATCGATATGCGTCACGGCCGGAATCTTCGGCTTCATCTCTTCGCGCACGTCGAAGACGAAGAGCATGAAAGGCGCCACGCATGCATCGACGAACCAGTCGACCGCGTGTTCTTCCATGACCACCGGCGCAACAGGACGGAAGTCTTCACGATCCTTGATCTCGTTGAGCTTCGCTTGCATGGACGGATCGATCGGCGATGCAAGTATCGAACGTGCGCCGAGTGCGCGCGGTCCGAATTCCGTGCGGCCCTGATACCAACCGATCACGCGATTCCGCGCGAGCAGATCGGCTGTTTCGCCCGCGACGTTATCGAGCTTCCGATACGGCGCCTTGGCCCACTTGAGAAACTGTTCGACTTCATTGTCGTCATAACGCGGGCCGAGATATGCGTGATCCATGCGCCATTTGCGGCTGCGGTCGCCTTGCTTCTCTCGTTCGCGATAGTCCGTCCAAAGCGCCGCGCCCAGCGCGGTACCGGCATCGCCGGCCGCAGGTTGCACCCAGATCTCTTCGAACGGGCCACGGTCGCGCAGACGCGCGTTCATCACGCAATTGAGCGCCACGCCGCCTGCCATCGCGAGCTTCGATAAACCAGTTCGCTCGTGCAACCACTTTGCCAATTCGAGCGCCGTGTCTTCGAGCACGACTTGCAACGAGTGCGCGATATCGTAATGATGCTGATCGAGCGGACCGCCGCGTTCACGACGCCGACCGAAGCGTTCTTCCAGGCGCGGGGCATCGACGGTGTAAGTGCCGTCATGCCGATAGTTCACGATCTCGCGAAACTGGTCCACGTAAGCCGGCTTGCCGAACGAAGCCAGCGCCATGACCTTGTACTCGTCCGAGGAATGCAGAAAGCCCAGATAGTCGGTGACGGTCTCATATAGCAGCCCGAGCGAATGCGGCAGTTCCACCTGTTTGACGCGCTCGTACTGTCCGTTGACGAATTGCCCGAGACTCGTTGTTACGCCTTCACCGCGTCCGTCCATGGTAAGCACGGCGGTATCTTCGAAGGGCGCAGCGAGAAACGCGCTCGCTTCATGCGACAGATGATGATCGACGTAATGCCAGTCGAACCGCGGCGCGCGTCCGCCGCTTGCGAAACGCTTCTTCAGATGATGCGGCGCGCCATCCACCAATTGACCGCGCGCATTGACGATATAGCTTAAAAAAAGCGGGTCCCAAGGCGATTCGGATGGGTTGCCGCTCGAATGCTCGGACGGCATGAACGGCAACGCAATGCTCGCTTTAGGCTGCCGTGGCATGGCGGAAAGCAAATGCGGGTCGTATGAATAGGCGACATGATCGACATCCGCCAGTTCGATACCAGCCTCTTTAAGGCAATAGTCGATAGCGTCGAAGGGCAATTGCCATGTCGAAAACGGCACCGGACGCTTCGCATGCTTGACGTGCGTGAAGCGTTCGTCTTCCGCTGCCGCAACAACGACACCGTCCTTGATCAGCGCAGCCGCGCTGTCGTGATAGACCGCATTGATTCCGAGGGTGTACATGGAAAGCGAACCTTATGGATGGATCGAGAGAGGGGCGGCAGCGTCTGCGCGGGCATCGCAAAGCAACATGACAGCGTCGATTACTTCATCTACGCTCACGCCGAGGAGGCACAAATGATGTCCTTCGGGACAGATGCTGCGATAGCACCACCGGCACGGCACATCGTGATTGAGCACGCTATGCGGCGTCTGCCATGGCGTATGTTGCGGATTGGTGAGTGCATAGAGATCGACTACAGGCGTGCCGAGCGCAGAGGCAATATGAACGGGACCGCTATTGTTTGAAACAAGGACGCGTGCGTGCTTCACGAGAGCGGCCAGTTCGCCGAGGTCGAGTGCGCCCGACAGGTCGCTGATGCCGCCGTGACCGCCGCTTACCTCGCGACACAATTCCGCTTCGCTTGCCGAGCCCGTGACGACGACTGGCCAGCCCGTGCGCGCGTTGAGCGCTTGCGCGACCTCCGCGAAGCGGTCCGGCGGATAACGACGCGATGCTGCCGTTGCACCTGGATGCATCATGAAAAAAGGCCCATGAAGATCGATACCGCGCGCATCGAGCTTCTGCGCAAGCGATGCCTCATCGCCGTCGCGAACCGTGAAGCGCATGCGTCTGTCATCGGCGCGTGCGCCTACCTGAGCGACCAACGCAAGCTGACGCTCGACCTCGTGACGTGTGCCGTTCTGCGGTTCAGTTTCGGCGACCCAGTCGGTGAGCAAACCGTAGGGATTCTCGCGGCAATGCGCCAACCTTCGAGGGATATCCGCAAGATGACAAAACATTGCGGCAGGCAAGGGATTCTGGCTATAGACCGTGAAGATCACGGCGGCATCGAAGCCGAGCGTTCGAATGCGTTCGAGCATTGCAAGATCGCGACTCGCGTCGATGGGCGTGTCATGCTTGACCCACGGCGCGTCATACTCGATTACGTCGTCGATATCTTCGACGAAGCGCGCGGCCATCGCACCCGAACGCGATGCAAGCAAGCTCAGATGCCGTCCGGGATACGCATGTTTGAGAGCGTGCAGAGCAGGCGTCGTCATCAGCACGTCGCCTAGATTGTCGGTACGTACGCAGAGGATGCGCTTGACGTTCTCGCCCCAGACGCCTTGCGGACGCGACTCCGGTGCGCGCGCGTGAGGCGCGATGGCGACGACAGGGATTCGCTCGCGCTTCACGCTGCAAGCTCCCCATGCCATGCCGCTTCAATCACGCGCGCTGCTTCGTGCATGTCTTTCGCAATGGCGTCGGGCTCGCGCAGTGGGCCACGCTGCCATAACGTCTCGTTGCCATTGTCTATAAGCACGGCGCGGCAACCTGCACGATGACCCGCTTCGACATCGTCGAGTATGTCTCCGACGAACCAGCTACGTGCAAGATCAAGACCGAGGTCACGCGCCGCGCGTTCGATCATGCCGGGCGCTGGCTTGCGGCATTCGCATATTTTCCGGTATTTCGCCACCGTTCCTCGTGGATGGTGCGGGCAGAAGTACACGCCAGCGAGTCGCGCGCCTGCGCGCGCCGCAAATTCATGCAGCGTGCGTTCGACATCGACGAGCGCCGCTTCATCGAACTTGCCAAGCGCCACGCCGCTTTGATTGCTGATGACGACGACCGGTACGTCCATGCGTGCGAAGAGCGCGAGTGCATTGATGGCGCCAGGTGCAAGACGCATCTTCAGCGGGTCGACGTTGTAAGGCACATCGTCGAGCAAGGTGCCGTCCTTATCCAGAAACACGGCAGGGCGAAGGAGTCTCGGCTTCATGCGGAAGCGCCACCGTAAGCACTGCGCTCATCGAGCACGGTGTTCGAAAATTCCACTTCCGCCACGCGCGCATAGACGCGTTCGAGCGCTTGCGCGACGCCGGTCCATGTGAACATCGAACGCGCACGTTCCAACCCCGCCGCGCCCATGCTTTCGGCGAGCGCGGGATCGCGCTTGAGCATGGCAAGCGCGACCGCCAGTGCATGCGGGTCTTTCGGCGGAACGAGCAGGCCAGTCTCTTGATGAGCGACCGAGTAGCGAATGCCGCCCACATCCGCGCCGATTACAGGCGTGCCACAGGCCATGGCCTCGAGCGGGGTAATGCCGAAGGGCTCGTACCAGGGCGTCGTGACGAAGACATCCGCCGCGTTATAAAACTCCTTCAAACGCTGGCGTCCATGACGTCCGAGAAAATTGACGCGGTCTTCCACGCCGCATTCGCGGGCTATTCCGCGCAGTCTGCCGATTTCCGGTGTCGCGATTTCGTTGGCCTCATCCGAGTTGCCGCCGATCACGTAAAGATGCGCGTCTTCGTTCAACTCGCGATTGCACACGGCAATCCCGCGCACGACATTATCGATCCCCTTGCGCGGCACCATGCGCCCGAGTTGCAATGCAATGAACTTGTCCTGCGGCCAGCCGAGCCGCTCGCGCGCTTCATGCTTGTTGATCGGATGAAACTCCGCGCTGTCGAAGCCGCATGGCACGAGGTCGATCCGCTGACGCTCCGCCTGATAGAGCGCGATGAGATCGGCAGCATCTTGCGGACATTCGGCGATAACGGAATCCGACTTGCGAACGAGCGCATCTTCTATGTCGAAGCGCTCGTCAGGAAAGCCATCGCCTGCGCCTTGATGAATGCGTCGCACGCGACCGAGCGCGTGGAACGTGGTGACGAGCGGCGTGCCGAGCGCAGCCTTGATCCGCATGCCGACGAGTCCCGACATGAAGAAGTTTGCATGGACCACGTGATAGGGCGTTTCCTCTTTCTCGAAGAACCCGATCATGAAGCGCGCGAATTCGTCCATGAACGGAAGTAATTGCTCCTTGGGCAATTGCACGGGCGGCCCTGCCGGAACATTGATTACGCGAATTCCTTCGAAGCGCGAGACAAGCGGAAGTAAAGAACGATCGCGACGCGTGAACACATCGACTTCATGACCGCTGCGTGCAAGTTGCCGCGCTACGTGCGCGACATAGATGTTTTGTCCGCCGCTATCGACGCCGCCCGCCACTGCGAGTGGAGAAGCGTGTTCACTGATTAGTGCGATCTTCACTGTGCCCGTCCCCATCACGAAGGTCCAAAGTAGGCTCGTCGCGCTTGATCGTGCGAGTCCTTCGGAGTCGTGGAGTTAGAGCATTCGTTGTGCCACTGAAATGGAAATACGCAGAATCGTTTGTTCGTTGTCGGACGAAAGCAATTTCGTTTTGGGTTCGCACACGGCCGAGTCCGTGCTGGTGCGCTTCTATATCGCGCTGGCAGTGGATGAGCGGCGCCGGTCGTCATCGCGGACGACGGCGCGCATCAGCAGGACGCTGCGTGCAACCACGCGCCGTTTCGACAACGCCCACGGCAAACCGCGCAACATTGCGAGCGAGTCGCGTAAGAGCGTGCGTTCACGCCGCATGATGAAGAAGGCATTCAGACTTGAACGCAGCGCTTCGGCAAGCGGCAGGCGCAACCATGCGACCCATGCCTCATTCCGCGCAAGGAGACGCCTACGCAGCGCACTGTCGCGTATTTCCGATGGATGGTGATGCAGCACGAGCTCATCGGCATAGACGAGCGCATGGCCGCTGCTCAGAATATCGAGTGCTAGAAGCGACTCTTCGCCGCCGATGAAAAGCTTCGGCTCATATCCGCCCATTTCGCGGTAGACGCTTGTGCGGAATACGCTAGCACCCGCCATGAAGCCGATCAGCGCAGGCCCCGGCAGCCCATGCGACCCGAGCGGACTCACGCGCATGCGCTCGCAGGTTTCGTCCGTCGATTCGGCATCCCCGACGACCACGCGAGCGCTTAAAACAGCCACGCGAGGCGACGCATCGAGCATCTGTACTGCGTGTGAGAGCGAGCCGGCTTGCCACCAGGTGTCGTCATCGCAGAAGGCAACGTATTCGGTCCGTACGCGAGCCACGCCGAGATTCCGTCCAGCCGCGCCCATGTTCTCGGGCGCAATCACGAGTTCGATCGAGGGAAATTTTTCTGCAATACGGCGGGCCGTATTATCGGCAGAGGCATTGTCGACCACCACGATACGAACGGGATCGGGCAGGGCGGCAAGTTTTGCGATCGTGCGCAGCACGACATCGGCACGATTATAGGTAAGGACGACAACGCTAAGGCGTACGGACGAGACGTCGTGCGCGCTCATCGGCCATCCTCGCAACGTTCGAGCGTCCAGTAGCGCTCAGGAAGAAAAACGTCGTCATATCCGCCGGGGCCGAACGCCTTCAGTTGGCTCGTATACGCCTGCACGGCGTTTCTCTTGGCTGCATGCGCGCGTTCGGTATCCGCGGGATTCGTCGTCGCGGCTTCATAAGGCGTTGCATCGATGCCGATGCCGTGCAGGTCGACGAGACGCCGCTGCACCAGACCGCGCATTCGCCGATATAACCCTTCCTCATAGCCGATGCAGGCGAGCGCGGGATGTTCGAGCCATGCATCGCAAGCGGCGAAGTGCGTGAGCGCATGGTCCGAATGGAACAGGCCGAGTGGAATCAGCAGAAGATCAGGGCGATATTCGCGCACCACATGCAGCAGTGCATCGCGAATCGCCGCGCGCGTCGGTTTTGCCGACTCCGGCGCATGCGGCACATATTGCGAATCGAGAAAGCCGAGATTGACTGAACGCGCGCTTAGCAATCCGAGCGCCCGCTCGTCCTCGTCGATGCGTGTGCGCATCGCATCGTGAGCGTTACTAAAACCGCAATGCTGGTCCCAGTCCGTCGTCAAATCTTCTTCGGGGCTGCCGGTGAAGACATTGCAGACGATAGTCTCGTTGGATGCAGCGAGCAGGGCGCCGCAACCGAAGACGGCGTCGTCGAGATGTGGCGAGACCAGGAGAACACGGGAGCGCATTTTAGGCATGGGGCAGGTCCACTTGCGAATGACGGCAGCACCGCAATCGCCGGACCCGCCCGCCTTGCGTTTGCGCCATGTCAGAAGCGCATGCCGATACCCGCTTCGATGATGTCCGAATCGCGGTCATAACGCGTGACCATGCGATTCCATGTCAGCCGCGCGAGCCATCGGTCGGTAAAGCGATAACTCGCCGATGCCGACACCACTCCCGCGAAACGACCGTCGCCCGTGCGGTTTTGCGGCAAATCGTCGTTCTGCGTGATCGACAAATAAGGACCCGCGCCCACGCCGAGCGTGAGTCTGTCGTTGAAGAATGCGCGCGTGGCCCAAAGCTGTGCCGCAATGCCATCGCGACGCGACTGCACGTGACCGCCTTCGTGCAGATACGACGCGGTGAAGTCGACGTAATGCCACAGTCCGCGCCTGTACTCGACGCTCTCCGAGAGATTCGATTCCGAGTCTAGACTGTTGAGGATCGTGCGCCCGAGCATGACCGTAACTTCGTTGCTGGTGACGTTCGTGCTGCGCGACGGCGCGTAGGCGCGCGGACCGCGACCATCTGGTGCGTCGAGCTGGTAGCCGATACCGAACAGAAGCGCGGTCGTGTCCGGACCGCCGAACGCCTGCACGCGGTTGAGCTTCATCTCCGCGATCCACCGGTTATCGAAGTAGTACGCGGCGCGCAGCGCGAACATGCCGCCCCAACCGTGCGAATTCGAATAGCCGCTGCCGGCTTCCGCTTGGCTCGTATCGAAGTAACGGTAGGGACCGGCGCCCGCGGAAAGTTCGAGCCGGTTGTTCCAGAGCGGCAAACGGCCCCACAACTGCACGGCCTGACCATCGCGATGATGATCGGGAATGTGGCCTTCGTTGAGCCACGAAAAACTCCAGGCCGCATAGCGTCCAAGGCCTTCCCGATAGTTCGCTTCCCATGAATAGCTGTTCTGGCTGCTGCTCTTGAGCGGCCCGGCGAGCACCGAAAATTCCTGAGCTTGTGCGCTTGTGACCGTGCCCGCAAGGGCAGCGCCAGCAATCGTCCAGGCAGCTAACTTGCGAGATCGTCTTTTGATCGAAGTAGTAGTCATCAGGTGGAGTTAAATGCGCATTGTTTGCATTGGCAGCATAGCGGCTATAAGCGGCTTTTGCCCAGATGACGCTTTACCGAATGTTCTTGCATTGAGTCGATGGCTCGACGCGGTGCCTTTGGAAGCTGTCCTCGGCACTGTAAAACGTTTGCGGCGGCGAATTCACGCGCGCTGCGGGCTTCCGAGCATTGTGGTGAGCCATGATTCAAGCGTCGTCGCGCTAGCGCCTCTGAAGCCGATATGACCATCCGGACGCAGGGCCCAGATCATGCCGCTGCGCGCGCCGAAAAAAGCCGCGAATTCACCCGCCGCATCTGCGAGAACGGCGTACGTCTCGCTGCATTCAGGCGATTTTCCCGCCGTAATCAGCACCGCATTGCCTGCGTCACCCAGCATATTGCGCCACGCTTGAAACGCTGCGTCGAACGGTTCGCGTGAGTCGCCGTTCATGTCGTGATCCAGATACCCGATGAGCGTATGCCGCCCGCGACCGATATGGTCGCGCAGGCGCACGGCATGCCCGACGAACGCTTCAGCGAGCCTGCCGCATTCCGGTACGCGATCCCCAGGCGCGGGTAGGCCGGGCGCAATCTGCGCGTTGATCTCGTCGTTTGCATCCGCCACGATTGCACTGCCACGATATCCGACGAGCAACTGTGTTTCGCGCATCGCCGGCCGCACTTCGCCATGCACGAGCACGGTGTTCAAAGCGCGGCTCGTTGCTTCGACCACATCCAGTCCGACCGGCCGACGTTCGGCTTCGTAGCTCGACAACAGTGTTTCGTTCGCGATACCGCGCGCCACGAGCGCGAGTTTCCACGCGAGATTGTGCGCATCCTGCAAGCCTGTATTCATGCCCTGGCCACCGACAGGCGGATGAATGTGCGCGGCATCGCCCGCAAGGAACACGCGTCCGCTCGTGTACTTTTGCGCAATGCGATGACTCACGCGGTACACGGACGACCACCGCATCGACGAAAGCCTCGTTCCCGGCGGAAGTAACGGCAGCATGATGCGTTCTACGTCGGCAAACGCGGGCGCGGTTTCATTGACGAGGCGCGCGGCATCGTCGTCGCCGAGGATCATGGAGAGGCGATAACGGCGGGCCGAACCGCGCACCGGCAGCGCGGCAATCGTCGTCGCACCACGAACGCCTTCCACTGCGGACAGGTTGAAACGCAGCATCGGTCCGCGCTGAACGTGCCAGTCGACATCGAGATCGGCGAGCATGAACGTCTGCGGATACTGCCCGCCTTCGAACGGTACGTTCAGATGATGCCGCACGGTGCTCCGTGCGCCGTCGCAACCGACCAGCCACCGGCAGCGGATTTCACGCATGGTGCCGTCGGCGTCTTGCATGCGAGCGAGGACGCTGTCGCCGGTATCATCGAAATCGATGAGGGTTGTCCCGTAGTGCACGTGCCCGCCCATACGCGCGAATGCCGCTTCCAGAATGCGCTCGGTTTCATATTGCGCGAGTGAGAGTGCGCCATAAGGCAGGCCCTCGCGCGGCACTTCGACGCTGAAAGCTAGCGTGCCGTCTTTATAAGTATCGGCGCCAGTGAGCCAGACACCCGCATCGATGGCTTCACGCGCGATGCCCAGATCGTCGAAGACTTCGAGCGTGCGCGCGGTCACGCCCAGCGCCTTTACGAAGAACGCGCGGTTGGCGCGCGCGTCGATCACTCGTGCGTCGATGCCGTCGCGGCGCAGTTCGGTTGCAAGGAGGAGACCGACAGGTCCCGCGCCGGCGATAAGAACGTCGATGGTATCGGGCATGGCGAGCGTTCTCCTGAGCGTTCAGCCGAGGTCGTTTTGCGAGGATAACCGTGCATGCGTCGCCGCGGCTAGTGATTTATGGCGCATGAAAGGAGGGCATGTATTCGCACGCGTCCTACACTTTATTTGAAGCACGCGGCTCGCTCAATAATTTGCAATTTCGACCCGACGGTTGGCTATGCTCACGCCTTCATTTTCATTTACGCTGGTTTAGCAATCATGGTCACGCTGGTCAGTTGTTTCTTCGATCGAAACGCTCACGAATCGCTTGTCAATCACGCGGAATATTGCCGTCGCGCGGGTGCTCGTCACCGCTTCGAGCCGGTCGCGGCGGGAGCTGCATCGCTTGAACTGAGGATCGTTTATAAATATCAGTTGCTGTGCGATCTCATGGTCCGTGCAGCCGATAACGAGCTCTTGATCTTCGCTACCGAGAACGCGCTCTTCCTGCGCTTCGACGATTTCGAATCGATGATGGCCGGACGCGATGCCCTCGTGACGACAGGCCATTTCGGCATCAACAGCGAGATAGTGGTGCTGAGAAATACCGAAGGCAATCGCGTCATTGCAAGGAGCATGGCCGCGAAGGCTCGGGCGTATTACGACTATGGCCAGTTCGTCACGGAAGATCAATTGCTCGAAGCGCTGCCCGTGCAGAGCGAAGCCGATAGCGTCAACGAAAGATTCCCGATCGTCTCGGCGTGTTCGACTCAGTTTCCCGAGTTGAACGCTTCCCCGATCGTGGCGTTGTCGCTTGTCTTCACCCCGCGCCTTTATAGCAAGTACGGGCCGCGCTGGGGAACGACGCTCGCTCGGCATGTGAACGCGTGTCACGCTAGCGCACAGCGGTTCTTCGAAATAGCGCCGCCCGAAGGCGTGTCGGCTGAAGCGCTATCGATCTATCAGCCAGGCCAGCGTATCGCCGTGGTCATGCTGTACACACCGAACATAGCGAATTACGCATGTTTTGGCGAAGCGAGCCTGCGTGATTACTGCGAACAGCACGGCTACACCTTGTACATGCATCGCGAGGTGCCGGCCGACTTTGCTCGCGAAGCGTGTGGCAACTGGGCCAAGCCATTTCTGCTCAGCAAGTACTTGCCGCATCACGACTGGGTCTTCTGGATCGATGCCGATATTCTCGCGACCAATCGCACCGTCAAGCTCGAAGACTTCATGGAGGGACGCGAGCGCGTGCTGAGCGCGGATATCGCCGGCTGGCCTTTCAACTCCGGCGTCATGGGCTTTCGCAATACCGACGTCAACGCGCGCGTGCTGCAGGGCACGCTCGACCGTATTCGCGGACTGGACGATCTAAGCTGGACCTTTTCCAATCATGGCGATCAGGCGCACTTCATGTTCGAACTGGAAGCGAACGGCGTCTTGCCAGCGCGGGAATCGACCGAATTGGTCAGTTTCCGTGAACTGAATACGCCTTGGTATTACGCAGACCAGAACACGTTCCTCTGCCATTTTCATGGCATCGGCAGCGAGTTGCGGATGCTGTTCATGTCCATGAAGGGCGTGCCCGAAGGCGGGTTCGACTGAAGTCTTTCGCGCACTTCAAGCGGGAGCCGCGCACCAACTTGAACGCTGCGCGAACCATGTTGGGACGTGATCAGTCCTCTTGCATGAGACACCACACCACGCACGAAGCCTCATGGATAAAGGCTTTTGAGCGTCATGGCGTTGACTGGCACAGATGCTGCACAGTGACGTTCAACTTGTATTCAAGATTGAACTCATGTCCTACGACCTGCTTTCAGGCGTGTACGCGCTTATCGAATCGTATAGGCAAGGCAGCACTGATCCGATCGCCATGATCGAAGAAGTGCTGCGCAGGCTCGATGCAAGCAATCGGCCCGAAGCCTGGCTGCTGCGCGTGCCTCATGCCGACCTTCGTGCGCGTGCCGCGAGCCTTGCGCATGAACTCGCCGAAGAGGGCGGCGCGATCTTCGCGCGCAAGCCGCTTCTCGGCGTGCCCTTCGCGGTGAAGGACAACATCGACGTGGCAGGCTTGACCACCACCGCCGCGTGCCCCGCATTTGCCTATACGCCGCAAGAGACGGCGTTCGCCGTGCAGCGTTTGCTCGATGCGGGCGCGGTGCTTATCGGCAAGACCAATCTCGATCAGTTTGCAACGGGCCTCGTCGGTACGCGCTCGCCTTTCGGCGCGGTACGTCAGGTCGATCACGACGCATACATCTCGGGCGGATCGAGCTCGGGTTCGGCGGTAGCGGTCGCGGCGGGCATCGTCGCGTTCTCGCTTGGAACCGATACAGCGGGCTCCGGCCGTGTGCCAGCAGGCTTTAACGGTCTCGTCGGTCTCAAGCCGACGCTGGGTCTCGTCAGCAAGCGCGGCGTGGTGCCCGCGTGCAAGAGCCTCGATACGATCTCGATCTTCGCGCATGACGTAGCCGACGCCTGGCACGTCCTCTCGACGATGGCCGCGTTCGACGCAGCCGATGGCTATTCGCGCCGCATTCCTTCCTTGCCGGTTTTGCCGCTTGCGCCGCAAGCCTTGCGCGTCGCCATTCCCGACACCCTGGAATTCTTCGGCGATACCGCCGCCGCCGATGCCTTCGCCGCGACACTCGAAAAGCTCGCGCTCAAGCCGTCGACGTTCGCCTTTGCGCCAATGCAGCAAGTCGCTGCGCTGCTTTACGACGGTCCGTGGGTCGCCGAACGGCGCGCCGCGTTAGGCGACTTCTTCGAGACGAATCACGACGATATCGACCCGGTGGTCGCAAAGGTGATCGGCAAGGCCAGCAACTTCAGCGCCGCCGATGCCTTCGACGGCCAGTATGAACTCGCACGCTTGAAGCGCCACGCCGAAGCGCTCTTCGAAAGCGTGGACGTGTTGATCGTGCCGACCACGCCGACGCATCCGACCATCGATGAAGTGCGCGCGAACCCTATCGAAGTGAATAGCCGTCTCGGGCTCTACACGAACTTCGTCAACCTGCTCGATCTGTGCGCGCTCGCGGTGCCGGGCGTCTCGCGCGCCGATGGCTTGCCCGCCGGCATCACGCTGATCGCGCCCGCTGGCGCAGATCAGCGGCTCGCCATGCTCGGTGCGCAGTTCGAAGGCATGCAGAAGCAAGATGCCATTGCAGCCAAGCCATTGCCGTTCAACGAGCCGACCGTGCAGCTTGCGGTGGTTGGCGCGCATCTACGCGGCATGCCGCTCGAATGGCAGATGCGCAAGGCCGGCGCGCGCTTCGTCGAAGCGACGACGACCTCGGCTAACTATCAGCTATTCGCGCTTGCGAACACGCAGCCGCCGAAGCCGGGCCTCGTGCGCGCGAATTCTGCGGGGCAAGCCGGGCAAGCCATTGCCATCGAAATATGGGACATGCCCGTGCGCACCTTCGGCGCGTTCGTCGAAGCGATTCCGGCGCCGCTTGGCATTGGCAGCATCGAGACGGCGGATGGCCGCATCGTCAAAGGCTTCATCTGCGAGCCACTGGCCGTCACTCCCGAAAGCGGCGCGCGCGACATCACGCGTTTTTGCGGCTGGCGCGCCTGGCTCGACAGTCATACCTCCAACGACCCAACCACACAGGAATTGAGACCATGACCAACCGCCGTGAGTTCATCAAGGGTGCGGGCGCGCTCGCGCTCGGCAGTGCATTGCCGTTCGATCTGGCGTTTGGCGCGAGCAATCTCACAGTCGGCGTGATCTACGTCGGCGCGCGCGGCGACTATGGCTACAACCAGGCGCAGGCGCAAGCCGCCGCAGTCATCAAGAAGCTACCCAACGTGAAAGTGGTCGAGGAAGAGAACGTGCCCGAAACCGTGGCCGTGCAAAAGACCATGGAAGCGATGATCGAGCAGGACGGCGCCACGCTCATCTTCGCGACCTCGTTCGGTTATTTCGATCCGCACGTCCTGAAGATGGCCGCGAAGTATCCGAAGGTGCGCTTCGCGCATTGCGGCGGATTGTGGAAGCAAGGCAACCCTTCGAATATCGCGAGCTACTTCGGTTATATCGACGAATGTCAGTATCTGAACGGCGTCGTCGCGGGTCATATGAGCAAGAGCAAGAAGCTTGGCTTCGTCGCGGCCAAGCCCATTCCGCAGGTGCTGCGCAACATCAACGCGTTCACGCTGGGCGCGCAATCGGTCGATCCGGCCATCACGACGAACGTGATCTTCACCGGCGACTGGTCGATGCCCGTCAAGGAAGCCGAAGCGACCAACAGTCTCATCGATCAAGGCTGCGATGTGCTTACGTGTCACGTCGATGGTCCCAAGGTCGTCATTGAAACAGCGGAGAAGCGCGGTGCGATGAGTTGCGGCTATCACGCGAGCCAGGCCGCGCTCGCGCCGAAGGGTTATCTCACGGGCGCGGAGTGGGACTGGGCGACGCCCTACAAGGAACTCGTCACGGATGCGCAAAGCGGCAAGCCGCAGCCCAACATTCTGCGCGGCGGCCTCAAGGAAGGCTTCGTGAAGATGTCGCCATACGGCGCGAAGGTCACGGCCGATGCGAAGACCAATGCAGACGCCATCAAGACGAAGATGGTCGCGGGCGACTACGCCATCTTCAAGGGGCCGATGAAGGACAACAAGGGCGGCACGGCAATCGCGGCGGGCACGAGTCATCCGCAGACGGACATCGCGCTCGAGAGCATGAACTATCTCGTGGCGGGTGTGGTGGGGCAAATCTAATTATCTGCAATCGATAGGAGCCGCGGATGTCCACTGTGATCGGTTCGAATTCAGGCGCGCTCGGTCCACGGCTCCTGCTCGGCGTCTTGCCCGCGCTGCCCACGTTGTGCGCGCTCGTCGGCACGCTGGTGCTGTTCTCGCTCTTTCTGCTGGTGCAGGGACAGCCTGCGCTGGATGCGCTCGGGCTCATCGTGCAAGGCGCATTCGGTTCGTCGTTTGCATGGCAGAGCACGTTGCTGCGCGCGGCGCCGCTCATGCTGACCGCGTTGTGTGTCGCGTTGCCGGCTCAAGTCGGTTTGATCGTGATTGGTGGCGAAGGCGCGCTGGCGCTCGGCGGTCTCGGCGCGGCCATCGTGCCGTCCATCGTTCCTGCATCGTTGCCGTGGTTCGTCGCCACGCCGCTGATGGCGGTCGCCGGAATGCTCGCGGGCGCGCTTTGGATCGGTGCCATCGGCGCGATGCGGCAATGGCGCGGCGTCAACGAGACCATCAGCAGCCTTTTGATGTCGTATATCGCCATCGCGCTCTTCAAGCATCTCGTCGAAGGCCCGTTGCGCGATCCGGCAAGCCTCAACAAGCCCTCCACGCCTCCCGTTCCCGATGCCTTGATGATCGGCTCGCTGCCCGGCCTCGACGTCCACTGGGGCCTGCTATGGGGCGCGCTGGCATGTGTGGCCGCGTGGGTCTTCGTGCGCCAGAGCACCAAGGGCTTCGCGATGCGCGTTGCCGGCGGCAATCATCACGCGGCGCGTCTGGTCGGCTTGCCGGTGACGAGGCTCGCGCTCACCGCTTGCATGCTCGGCGGCGCGGCGGCGGGACTCGCGGGCATGTTCGAAGTCGCAGCCGTGCAGGGCAGCGCGAATGCGTCGCTGCTCGCGGGTTATGGCTATGCGGGCATTCTCGTGGCCTTCGCCGCGCGTCAGAATCCGCTCGCGATCATCCTGTGCGCGGTGCTCGTCGGCGGGATTGAAGCAAGCGGCAGTTTGCTGCAACGGCGCCTCGGCCTGCCCGATGCCACCACGCTCGTTCTACAAGGTCTGTTGTTCGCCAACCTGCTCGCGTGGGAAGCGCTCGGCGGCAGGATTACCGCGTGGCGCGTGAAGTTGCAGGCAGCGGCGCTCGCGCGTTCCACGGTTCGACTGGAGGGGACTCATGCCTGATGCTCAATCGCCCGCTGTCGTGCTGTTGCTCTCGCTGTTCGCGGGCGCCATTCGCGTGAGCACGCCTTATCTTTTCGTGAGTATCGGCGAATGCCTGACCGAGAAGGGCGGGCGCGTCAATCTCGGGCTCGAAGGCATTCTCGTCTCCGGCGCGATGACGGGCTACGCGGCGGCTTATCTGTCGGGCTCACCGTGGATCGGCGTGCTTGCGGCAGCGGCCACGGGCTTCGTGCTCGGTTGCCTGCATGGTCTCGTCTGCTCGTTGCCGCGCGTGTCGGACATCGCGTTCGGCATTGCGTTGATGCTTGCGGGCACCGGCCTCGCGTTCTATCTCGGCAAGCCCTTCATCGAACCGCAAGCGCCGATGCTGCCTTCCATCGATCTCGGCGGCTGGAGCGCATCCGCGCAATTGCATAACGCGTTGCATATCAATCCGCTCTTCGTGATCGGTGTGTTGCTCGCGTTCGCGTTGCAATGGGGCTTGCGTCATACGCGCTGGGGCATGGCCCTGCGGCTCGTCGGCGAGAACGCGGAAAGTGCGCGCGCCATGGGCTATCCGATCACGCGTGTGCGTATCGTTGCCACGGCCGTGGGCGGCTTGCTGGCGGGCGTGGGCGGCGCGTATCTGTCGCTCGTCTATCCCGGCAGCTGGAACGAAGGCCTGTCGAGCGGCCAGGGTCTCATGGCCGTCGCGCTCGTGATCTTCGCGCGCTGGCAGCCGCTGCGCTGCCTGTGGGCCGCGCTCATCTTCGGCGCGGCAGGCGCGCTCGGTCCCGCGTTGCAGGCCATAGGCGTGACGAGCGGCTATTACCTCTACAACGCAGCGCCCTATGTCCTCACGCTCGCGATCATGGTCATCAACTGCCGTCCCGACCGTACCCTTGCCGGCGCGCCCGGCGAACTGAGCCTCACACGCTGATGTCATCTTCCGGAGAAACGCTCATGACCCGCTTCATCGAGGCTCGTCCCTATCCGTGGCCCTACGACGGCAACCTGCGCGCCGATAACACCGCGCTCATCATCATCGACATGCAGACGGACTTCTGCGGCATCGGCGGCTATGTCGACAAGATGGGCTACGACCTGTCGCTCACGCGCGCGCCTATCGAGCCGATTAGGAACGTGCTCAAGCTCATGCGCGAACAGGGCTTCACGATCATTCATACGCGAGAGGGGCATCGGCCGGATTTGTCGGATCTGCCTGCCAACAAGCGCTGGCGCAGCCGGCAAGTAGGCACGGGTGGCGTGGGTATCGGCGACGACGGTCCTTGCGGCAAGATCCTCGTGCGCGGCGAACCGGGCTGGGAAATCATCGAAGAACTCGCGCCAGTGGCGGGCGAAATCGTCATCGACAAGCCGGGCAAGGGCTCGTTCTGCGCCACCGATCTCGAACTCATCCTGCGCACGCGCGGCATCGTGAATCTCGTGCTCACGGGCATCACCACCGACGTGTGCGTGCATACGACGATGCGCGAGGCCAACGACCGCGGCTTCGAATGCACGCTGCTCGCCGATTGCTGCGGCGCCACCGACAAGAGCAATCACGACGCCGCGCTCAACATGGTGCTCATGCAGGGCGGCGTGTTCGGCACGGTATCGGACTCGGCGTCGATGCTCGCCACGCTCGGACGCTAACGCCATGACGCCCGCTCGCCAAGCTCTGGGAGTCGAAGTGGTCGGTGCGACCAAGCGTTTTGGCGCGTTTACCGCGCTCGACGATGTCACGCTAAAAGTGCGCCCCGGCACCGTACATGCGCTGCTCGGCGAGAACGGCGCGGGCAAGAGCACGCTCGTGAAGGGACTCGTGGGATACGGCGTGCTCGATCGAGGCGAGATCGTCGCGGATAGCCGTCAAGTGAAGATCGCTTCGCCCCGCGACGCGCAGGCGCTTGGCATCGGCATGGTGTATCAGCATTTCACGCTGGCAGCGGGGCTTTCCGTTGAAGAGAATCTACTGCTCGCGCGGGGCCGGTTGTCGTGGAAGATCGACTGGCCGAAGGAACGCGCCGCGCTCGATGCCTTCATGCGCGGCATGCCGTTTCGTCTTGCGCTCGATACGCCCGTCGCGAGTCTTGCCGCTGGTGAAAAGCAGAAGCTGGAGATACTCAAGCAACTCTATTTGCAGCAACGCTTCTTGATTCTCGACGAACCCACTTCGGTGCTCACGCCGCAAGAAGCCGACGAAGTGCTGGGGTTGATGCGCGATCTTGCTTCGAGCGGCGCGTTGACGGTCCTCATGATCACGCACAAGTTCCGTGAGGTGATGTCTTATGCCGATGACGTCACCGTGCTGCGCAAAGGCAAACTCGTCGGAACGAGCCGAGTGGCGGACACGAATCGCGACAGCCTTGCCGCGATGATGATGGGCGGCGACGCGCCTCATGCCGCAACGGATGTCGAGCGTCCACCGCGCAAGCCGCTCGCTGTCGATGCACCCGTGCGTCTCGCGTTGTCCGGCCTATGCGTCGTGGATGATCGCGGACATATGGCCGTGCGTGAAGTGTCGCTTGCGGTGAAGTCGGGCGAGATACTCGGCATTGCAGGCGTGTCGGGCAATGGACAGAAGGAACTGATCGAAGCGCTCGTCGGCCAGCGGCGTGTGCATGCAGGCGAGATGCGCATGCATGGCGAACCCTACACGGCGACACGCGACGAGATGACCCGTCTGCGGGTTTTTGCGTTACCCGAAGAGCCGCTGCGCAATGCATGCGTGGCGGGCATGAGTATCGCGGAGAATCTTGCGCTGCGCGATTTCGATCGCGCGCCGATGAAGCAAGGCGGCTGGCGTCTGGACCGCCGTGCTATGCGTGAACGCGCGGAACGCTTGATTGCCGACTTCAACGTGCGCCCGCCCGTGCCTGCGCGCGCCATCGGCACGTTGTCGGGCGGCAATGTGCAACGCGCGGTGCTGGCGCGTGAACTGGGGCAAGCGGTGGATGTGCTGATCGTCGCGAATCCTGTGTTCGGGCTGGACTTCGCATCGGTCGCGGATATCCATGCGCGCATTCTCGCCGCACGCGACACGGGCGCCGCCGTGCTGCTCGTGAGCGAAGACCTCGATGAACTGCTGGAACTCGCGGATCGCATCGCGGTGATCGCCGAAGGGCGGCTCGTGCATGAAAGCGCCGCGAGCACCGCGGATCGCGTCACGCTGGGGCGGCACATGGCCGGTCACCGTGACAGCACGGATAGCGGTGCGGCCGAACCCGTCACCGCGCATGCGTGAACAACAAGGAGCGTAACGAATGAGTTCGAGCGGACTGGGCGGTCTCAACAAATCGCCGCAAGGAATGGTGATAGGTCTCGTGCAATTGCAGAATCCCGACGTTGCCACGCCCGCGGATCTTGCGGCGCAGACGCGGCGTATCGTCGAGATGGTTGGCAAGGCGCGGCGCAACAATCCGGCGATGGACCTCGTCGTGTTCCCCGAATACGCGCTGCACGGCCTCTCGATGCGTATCGACGACGACATCATGTGCGATCTCGATGGTCCAGAAGTGCGGGCGTTCAAGGACGCGTGCATCGAACATCGCATATGGGGCTGCTTTTCGATCATGGAGCGCAATCGCGGAGGCAATCCTTATAACAGCGGTATCGTTATCGACGAACAAGGCGAGATCAAGCTCTATTACCGCAAGCTGCATCCGTGGGTTCCGGTTGAACCGTGGGAACCGGGCAATGTAGGCGTGCCGGTTTGCATCGGACCGAAGGGCGCGAAGCTTTCCCTGATCATCTGCCATGACGGCATGTTTCCAGAGATGGCGCGCGAGGCCGCGTATAAAGGCGCTGAAATCATTCTGCGCACGGCGGGCTACACCGCGCCCATTCGCCACGCATGGCGCATCACGAATCAATCGAACGCATTTCAGAACCTCGCGCAAACGGCAAGCGTTTGCCTCTGCGGTACGGATGGTTCGTTCGATTCCATGGGCGAAGGCATGTTCTGCGACTTCGACGGCACCATCATGGTCGAGGGCAGTCATCGGCCGGATGAGATCATCACTTGCGAAATGCGCCCGGACCTCGTTCGCGAAGCGCGCGTGCATTGGGGCGTGGAAAACAACATCTACCAGTTCGGGCATCGCGGTTATGTCGCCGTGAAAGGCGGTGCGCGCGATTGTCCCTACACGTTCATGCAGGACATGGTGCGCGGCGAATATCATCTGCCGTGGGAAGACGAAGTGAAGATAACGGACGGTCAATCGTGCGGTTTTCCCGCACCCGCACGCCATTACAAGGGCTGACCACATGCCGACCTTGAACGGCGCAAAGCCGTCCCCTTACACGTTCGATGCGAACACGACCGCGCTCGTCGTCATCGACATGCAACGCGATTTCATCGAGCCGGGCGGCTTCGGGGAAGCGTTGGGCAACGACGTGTCGCTGCTGTCGTCCATCGTGCCGACGGTGCAGCGTCTTCTCGAACATGCGCGCGAACAAGGCTGGTCTGTGGTGCATACGCGCGAATCGCATGCCGCCGATCTGTCGGATTGCCCGCCCGCGAAGCGCTTGCGCGGAGCGCCGCAGGCACGTATCGGCGATGAAGGACCGATGGGACGCATCCTCGTGCGCGGCGAGCCGGGCAACGCGATCATCGATGCACTCGCGCCCGTCGAAGGCGAACTCGTCATCGACAAGCCGGGCAAGGGCGCCTTCTACGCGACGCGCCTCGCCGAAGAACTCGCAGAGCGTTCGGTCACGCATCTCGTGTTCGCGGGCGTGACGACCGAAGTCTGCGTACAGACCAGCATGCGCGAGGCCAATGACCGCGGCTATGAATGTCTTCTTATCGAAGACGCGACCGCGAGCTACATTCCCGCGTTCAAGGACGCGACCATCGACATGATTCGTTCGCAAGGCGGCATCGTGGGCTGGACCGCGACGCTCGCCGACTTAACGGAGAACCGAGCATGACGCTTGCGGTGAATCGCGCCGAGGTGGTTGCGGAAGTAAGCGGCGCGTTCGTCGCATACGAACGTGCGCTCGTCGATAACGATGTCGAGACCATGAACATGCTCTTCTGGAATGCGCCCGAGACGGTGCGTTACGGTGTAGCCGAAGTTCAGCACGGCGGCGAAGCGATTCGCGCGTGGCGTGAAGCGGCCGCGCCGGTGCCGCCATCGCGACGGCTGCATGGCACGGTGGTGACGGCTTTCGGCGACGATCTCGCGACCGTGAGCACCGAGTTCACGAGCGACGTCACGCCCTTGCTCGGTCGCCAGATGCAAACGTGGGCGCGGCTGGGCGACGCATCGTCCGCGTTCAACGGATGGATCATCGTGGCGGCGCATGTCAGCCTCATCGACGCGCCGTAAAAGGGCGATAATCGTTGCATCATGATGGAGACACGGCATCGGCTCGCTTAAAACTCGCGGAACCGCAGCGCTCGCATTCGAGGCACCGGACGCGACGCTCACGCGGACTGTCCAGAGCGCCAACCCGCTAGCGGAACAGGTGTATCAGCTTCTCAAGCAGGACATCTTCAATTTCCGGCTATTCCCGGGCGATCGCTTTTCGGAGACCGACATCGCGCAACATTACGGCGTGTCGCGCACACCCATGCGCGACGCGCTGTTCCGCCTGCTGCGCGAAGGTTATCTCGAAGTTGGTTTCCGGCGTGGCTGGAAAGTGTCGGACATCAACTTCGACCAGCTCGACCAGTTGTATGACTTGCGTATCGTTCTCGAAGTCGCCTCGCTCGACAAGCTCGGTAATACGCCGCCGCCTTATCCTCATATCGATGCACTGAAGGAAGTGTGGTGCGTCTCGCCCGAAGCGCGCGAAAGCGATCCCGTCGCCATGTTCAACATGGACGAGAATTTTCATCGCGGCATTGTAAGCGCGACGGGCAACGCGGAAATCCTGCGCGTGCACGACGAAGTGACGGAGCGGATCAGGATCGTGCGGCGGCTGGACTTTCTGAAGGCACACCGCACCAGCGCGACTTACGAAGAACACTCGACCATGCTGAATTACATCGATCGCGGCAGACATGGCGAAGCCGCTATGCTGCTGCGCGCGCACATCACGCAGAGCAAGCTCGAAGTGCGCAAGATCACTGTGTCTATGCTGTCCGAGGCGCGTGACCGTAAGCTGCCCTTCGTGAACTGAACTAACCTCAAGAAGCCATTCGATCTCACGGAAACGGCCAATGACGAAGGTGGTGCTGAAGACGGCCGCCCAAGCGCCTACTGGTATCGCGGGCCTGACGTTTGCTGTATTTTCATGCCGACGTTTTTGAAAGGAGCTCGACATGACATCCGTTCCCCGCGCAACTGCCGACGACATGGACGAACCGCAAGGTAAGTCCGCGACCCCCGACACCACACAGACGGACGTCGACACAGCAGAGAAGCAAAAGCACGAGGACAGCGAGAACGCACTGCCCTCGTCACAGGACAAAAATCCTGTGCCGCCCGACTCGACGCGCTGATCATGCGCCAGCAGGCGTGAGTGCTTGATCCGCTGTTTCGTCCGGCGCAAGCTTGTAGGCAACACTTCGCGCACGCACTCGCCGCGCGAGTTTCGCACTCTGGCGCTTACGCACCAGCGTGCGCGCTGCGCGTGCCAAGGCAAGATCGATTGCGCCTCGCCAGTCACGCGCTATCGATGTTGCCACCACGGTATTGCTCCGGTCTATCTGCACTTCCACCTGACAGCGCTTGTCGACGCCGCCACGCGGGCCGTTGATATCGGAGAGACTGACGGTGGCCTTCGAAATCAGCCATGCAAGCCGGCGAAACACGAACTCACTGCGCGTCTTGGCGAGCTCGTGCATGGCGATAGCTTCAGGTTCACGCGATTTGAAAAGGACCTTCATGTATGCCTCCTCGTTGGATGTGAACCAGCGTAAGGTTCGGCAAGCGAATGAAAAAGCAGGGTGAGCAGAACTCAAACTTCGGAAAAACCGAAGTTGCATTAGTCTAGGAAGCTGCCCGAGCCAGCACTTCCTGAGTCAAAGGATGATGCCTTCCACGTCGCGACACGATCGCGTAAATCTCTTCTTTTACTTCCTCGGAACGGCCTAGCCAGCGAAGACCGCGTAACAACGGCGTCTCGCCCGCACCGAATTCGGCCAGCGGAAACACGCCGAGTCCACGCGCACCGAACACGGCCATCAAGGCGCTATCCTCGAATTCGCCGACAATGCGCGGCACGATACGCTCCGTCTCCAGCCATCTGTCCAGACGCGCGCGCAACGACGAGTGTCCGGTTGGCAAAAGCATGGGCAATGCGGCGAGGCTGCCGGGAAATTGATCGACCGCGCTCTTGCGCACGACAGACGCCGGCCCATACCAGTCAACGGGCGAGGCGATCAACCGCTCGCTCGTCAAACGCAGATTGTGATTGTGCGGTGCAGGCTGGCTTGCAAGCACGAGATCCAGCCGATGCAGCGCAAGCTCGCCGAGCAGTTCGTCGGTCTCGCCTTCGTGACACAAGAGACGCAGCGCCGGATTGCCGAGTACGGGTTCGAGCAGCGCATGCGCCGCCAGCTTGGATATGCCATCCGACAAACCCACGGCAAGCCGTGCAAGCTTTCCGCTTGCGGCCTCGCGCACTTCGTCCGCAATATGCTGGCCAATCTGAAAAATTTCCTCGGCGCGAGCATAGGCCGCGTGGCCGGCTTCGGTCATCGTCACGCCGCGTCCCGATGGCTTCAGTAACTGATGACCGAGCGATTTCTCGAGTTCGCGCACTTGTGCGCTGATGGTCTGCACGGCCATGTCGAGCCGTTCCGCCGCGCGTGCAAAACCGCCTTCCTTGACCACGACCCAGAAGTAATGCAAATGTCGATAGTTGAGCATGCGAGTAATGCCTCCATCCATGTGTTCGAGAAAACCGAAGTATGGATTCGATTATCACTGATTTTTCCGATCACGTATTTTCGCCATCATCGGGGCTCGGTCACCTATCGACAACAATATCCCACTGCTCATGGAATACCTTCTCGCGCTCGCTTACGACCCCGCCGTCTGGGCCGCACTCGTCACGCTCATCGTGATGGAAGTGGTGCTCGGCATCGACAATCTGGTCTTCATTTCGATACTCAGCAACAAGCTGCCCGAAGCGCAACGCGCACGCACGCAGCGTCTCGGCATCATGCTTGCGCTCGTCATGCGGCTCGTCTTGCTCGGCACGGTGGCGTGGATTGCGCAACTGACTCAACCGGTGTTCACCGTGTTCGAGCACGCGTTTTCATGGCGCGATCTGATCTTGCTCGCGGGCGGTCTGTTCCTGGTATGGAAGGCCACCACCGAGATGCGTCATCACGTGAACAAGGACGCGCATGCGCCGGGCGCGGTATCGGGCGTAGCCAGTCTGACGGCATGGGCGGCCATCGGTCAGATTCTGTTGCTCGATCTCGTGTTCTCCGTCGACAGCATCATCACGGCGGTCGGCATGACGGAGCATCTGCCGATCATGTTTATCGCAGTGATTTTCGCGGTCGCCACCATGCTGTTTGCCGCACAACCGCTGTCACGCTTCATCGAGCGCAATCCGACCGTGGTCACGCTGGCCTTGAGCTTCCTGCTCGTGATTGCGATGACGTTGATCGCCGAAGGCTTCGGCACGCACGTACCGAAGGGTTATATCTATGCGGCGATGGGTTTTGCGGGCTTCGTCGAAGGCTTGAATCTGCTGTCGAGGCGCGGCAAGAAGAAGCCGCGCGAAGACCCGGCGCGGCTCGATGGCGTGTCGGGCTAAGCGACACGATACGAGGCTTCGCGGCGGTTTATCCTCTTGCGAGCAACGCCGAGACTTCCTGCAGATCGAACTCGCGTTCGAGCGAATGCAGCAGCGAATCGTGGATCAGGCCGCCGCGATGCATCTTGAGTAGCTCGGCGCGACCGGCCGCAAGGCCCGCGAGCACGACATCGTAATGAGCACGGCGGGCATCGACCGGAAAATCATCCAGCGACTGGAAGCGTTGCGAGAGGCTCGCCCGATACGAGTATTGCTCGAAGAGACGCGGATGGATCACGTTGCCCTGCGCATCGTGGACGAGCGGGCGGATTGCTTCGAGTTGCGCCGCTTCCAGGCGCGACCACGCTTGCGGCTCGCTCAGATGACGCTTCGAGCGCTCGGGGCCGCCTTGAATGGCGAGGAGGGCGATCAACGGGCCGATAGTCGTGCCCTGCAGCAGCACCGTGACCAGAATGACGGCAAAGCCCGCGAAGAGAATGAGGTCGCGTCCGGGCATCGAATCGGGCAAGGACAACGAGACAGCCAGCGTTACCACCCCGCGCATGCCTGCCCAGCCGATGACCGTGGCCGCGCGCCAGTTCGGAACGATAGCGTTCGGCTCACCGTCCTCGTTGCGGTCCTTTCGCCCGGTGGCGTGCCATATCGCGCTTTTGACAGCTTCCACGGCATAGACCCACACGAAACGCGACAGGACCACGACGGCGATCACCGCGCCCGTCGCTGGCGCGAGCAATTCGAAGGCGTTGCCTGCGCCGCCCAGACGCGTCACGATACCGCGCAGCGACAGTCCGATCAGCACGAACACGAGCGATTCCAGCACGAACACGACCACTTGCCAGAACGCCGTGCCGCGCATGCGCTGCGCCGCCGAGAAGACGTCATGCTGATGCCAGCCGACCACCATCCCGCACGTGACGGTCGCGATCACGCTCGAAACGCCCAGCTCTTCCGCCGCGATGTAGCTGACCCACGCGGTGAGCATCGATGTCGTGATGACGAGGTAATCGTCCTCGAGCGCGCGCAACAGCCGCACCGCGATGAATCCCGCCACCACGCCCACGATCACGCCGCCGACCGCGAGCACGGCAAAGCTGCCGAGCGCACGCGGCGCGCTGAACACGCCGCTCAATGCGGCGGCCACCGCAAAGCGAAACAGCACGAGACCCGCGGCGTCGTTGAGCAGACTTTCGCCTTCGAGCAGCACCATGAGCCGTCGAGGCAACGCGACGCGTTCCAGCACGGCCTTCGCGGCGACGGCATCCGGCGGGGATACCACGGCACCGAGCGCGAAGCACGCGGCCCAGGGCAGGGCGGGCACGACCAGATGCACGGCATAGCCGACCGCGAAGGTCGTAAAGGCGACCGCGCCTATGGCGAGCAGCATGATGCCGCTGAGATTACGCTTGAAGTCGTCCCATACGAAGAAATACGCGCCATACATCAAGAGCGGCGGCAGAAACACGACGAGCACGAGTTCCGGGTCGAGCTCGAAATGCGGCGTGCCGGGGATGAATGCCATGGCCGCGCCGCCCACCAACAGCGCGGCTGCGGGCGGCAGATTCAGGCGCCGCGCCAGCACTTCCAGCGCGATGATGGCGATGAGCGAGACAAGCACCAGATTGAATGCCGACACAGCATGCATGGGTAGATTCCTGGCGGATGGTGGCTATGTTGTGCCTTGCACGGACGGAAATCCGTTAATCGGCTATCTTCGAGTCTTGGCGACCGGGCGTTTTCGCGTGCCGGCAACATCGTATCCGATTGGGAGCCTGGATGAAGCGAAACACGTCTGGAGTGGCAGTGGTGGCGGTGCTCGTGGCCGTCGTCGTGGCGGCAACGGTTTATATCGCGAGCTTCGGCAAGTCGTCGCGGCATGCCGAACTAAATGCCGAGCCGGCGCAAGCTCTCGCCATCGAAGCGTCCGCGCCGATGGCCAGCGGTGCGTCGGAGGCCGACGCGCGCACTGCGGCGCGTTAGATGTCGACCGACATACGACAGAAGGACGACAAAAACGGGAACGTGTCTTGCGTGTTCGGCGTGATCAGGCAGACCGACCGACTCGCATTACACACAGGCTGAAGTCAGGCCAAAGGCATTCTCATGGGCCATCCATCCCAAGAAGTTCCGCCTAAAAAGATTCCCATCGATGCACGCGGCATGATCGGCAACATGAAGACGTCCGCTCTCGTGTCGTTGCGCGGCGCCATCGACTTCATGTGCTTTCCGCGCATCGATTCGCCGACGCTCTTTGCCGAGCTTCTCGATGGCGAGCACGGCGGCGCATTCGCGATCACGCCAAGAGAGGAGCAGGCGAACGTCAAGCAGATGTATCTGCCCGAAACGAACGTGCTGCTCACGCGTTTCATGACGCACGATGGCGTATGCGAATTGCTCGATCTCATGCCGGTGCCATCGGGCGAGGCGAGAGTCGATGCCGTGCCCAACTGCGTCATGCGTATCGTGCGGCTCATTCATGGAACCATGACGCTCGATGTGCGTTGCGCGCCGCGCTTCGATTACGCGCGCATTCGCCATGGCGCGCGCGCAGTGACGAAGGGCATCGAATTCATTCCGGACGACAAGACCGCGTCCGTCCAGTTGCTGGCAAGTGTCCCGCTGGACATCCAGGATAACGACGCTCACGCCACGCTCGAATTGAAGGCTGGCGACTCCGCATGCTTCGCGCTCGGCGCAGGCGACGACTTGCAAAAGCTCGAATCGAACTTCGAGAGCATCCTTGCCGAGACCATCGATTATTGGAAGGAGTGGTCGTCGCGATCGACGTATCGCGGACGTTACCGCGAAGTCGTGTTGCGTTCGGCCCTCACGTTGAAGATGCTCAGCTCGGACGAGTTCGGCGCTATCGTTGCCGCACCGACCTTCGGCTTGCCGGAGTCGCAAGATGGATCGCGTCGCTGGGACTATCGTTTTACATGGATACGCGATGCCGCGTTCTCGGTCTATGCGCTGCTCAGACTCGGCTACACGGGCGAAGCGGAACGCTTTATGAAATGGATTGGCGAGCGCAATCGCGATTGCAGTTCGGACGGCTCCTTGCGCGTGATGTATGCCGTCGATGGTGAAACCGCGCTCGAAGAAGCGGAGCTCAGGAACTTCGCCGAAGCCACGCAGGCGAAGGTCGTGGTCGGCAACGAGGCGCGCGAGCAGATGCAGCTCGATGTCTACGGTGCGTTGCTCGATTCGCTATATCTCTACAACAAGTACGGCGCGGCTATCTCGTATGAAGGCTGGAAGCATGTGACGCGTACCGTCGACTACGTGGTCGAGCACTGGCGCGAAGCCGATCACGGTATCTGGGAGTTTCGCAACGGCACGCGTCCGTTGCTGCATTCGCGGCTCATGTGCTGGGTCGCGGTGGATCGCGCGTTGCGGCTCGCGGAGAAGCGTTCGCTGCCTGCGCCGCTTGCAAAGTGGTTCAAGACGCGCGATGAGATTCATCGCGACATTCACGAGGAGTTCTGGAACGAGGAGTTGAAATCGTTCGTGCAGACGCCGGGTTCCGCGACGCTCGATGCCTCCACGTTGATGATGCCGCTCGTGCGTTTCATCGGTCCGAAAGATCCGCGCTGGGTCGGTACGCTCGATGCAATCGGCCGCGAATTACGTGTCGATCCGCTGATTTTTCGCTATACACGCGGCTCGACGCTCGATGGATTACCGGGCCTGGAAGGCGGCTTCAGCGCATGTTCGTTCTGGTATGCGGAAGCGTTGGCGCGCTCCGGCCGTGTGGATGAAGGCCGGCTCGTGTTCGAGAAGATGCTCGCATATGCGAACCATGTGGGGTTGTTTTCGGAGGAAGTGGCGACCAATGGCGAGGCGCTGGGTAATTTTCCACAAGCGCTGACGCATCTGGCTTTGATCAGCGCGGCTTATCAGTTGGATCGGGATCTGGACCGGGTGCACGTGGCGTGGACTTGATGCTAGCTTGGCCACGGCGCGACATCTGAGCGTGTGGCCAGCAACCAATATCGAGGCCAGATTCAAATGATTGCCGCAGCCCCTGAGCACGACATCAGGATATTGCCGCTACAAACAAAAAGTTTGCTAATTTGTGTTATGTAAAGTAATAAGTTGCCCGCCTTATCAGCTCGTCTGTCTTCAGCCAAAGCACCACGACAACCGCCAGCGCAAATCAACTTCGTCGCGCCGAAGCGGACAAATCCATCATCAAAACGGTCGCGCGAAACGTCATCGACACGCCGATCGCCCACAAACCGTGACCGACGTGCCGAAGCCCCAACCGCATCACCGCGATTCATCAAACGCCAGCCTCGAATTCCGCGCACTTTGCGGCAAATCACGACTGAACACCGCGCTGCGCGGCGACAAAAAGTACCGCACGTATGCAATGGCGGCAATTTGCCGGTCCCGTCCAGGCGTTACGTTGACATCGGCAAGCGCACCCACTTGCCAGCGCGAAGTCACCTGCAGCGCGCCCGCAAGTTGAACGTGCGCGTAAGGCCCGCGATCGTTGCTGCCGCTGCAATCGATCACCACGCCCAGTTTCGCGGCCTCGGTCGTCGAGCATGACCCCATCGATTGCTTCGAATAATTCCAGCCGCTTTCAATGTTTCCCGAGACCTGCCAAGACCGGCCTTCCTTCGATAGAAACTGAAGCGCCGCGCCCACGCTGGTCGATCTCTGCGGACTGTAATAGCCGCCCTGCGTCGGCACGAAGAAGTTCTCGTTACGCCGATAGCCCAGGTAATGCAGCGCAGGCCCGATGCTCAAATAGTCGAAGCCCGGCGCACGCAAGTCGTAGCTCGCCGCGACATCGACGCCTAAGCCTTCGTTACCTTGGACCTCATGGCCCGTCAGCCAGTCCAGATGACCGCCCGCGCTGACGTTCCAGCGCTCACCGATCTGCCAGCGCGCGCTGCCGCCCGTCGTGGCACGCGTGACGCGGCCCCATTCGAAGACGTTCGCGTTGGGATTCGTGCCGTCAAGACGCACGGTCTCGCCGCGCCAGGAAAGCAGCGAATCGCGCACCGGCAGCGCCGCGGCATAGGCCGACCACGCGCCCCACGACGTCGTCTGGCCGACGCCCGCCTCGCCCTGCAACGATGCGCCGAACGGTCCGCCCTGCGTGGCGCCCGCCATCGCATGGACGTCGAGGCGATCGTCGCCCAGACGCACGGTCTGTGTGAGCTTGCCCTGCAATTCTTCGGCGTTGACGTTGCCCGTGCCGCTGTTCAGAAACAACTGGCGATAGCGCAGTTCGTATGAGCGCGATGCGTCGAACCATTCGGCATCGAGCGTCGGCGAAAACACCGTCAAGCGGTTCTCGCCGCGCGTGCCCGCGTGATTCGCCCAGCCCAAACCGGCGGTGATCGACGGCGCGTCGATGCCGGTGAGATCGGCGGGCAGATAGTGCGCGATGCGCTGCGCGTCGGCGTTGCCCGCAATCGCATTGCGCCACATGCGCTCTGCTTCGACGAACTGCTTCTGGTAATAGAGATGCTGCGCGTCGAGCGCCGCGGTGTACGCGGGCAACGGCCCCGTATCGGCGCTTTCGGTACGCGTCGCGCGATGACCACGCCCTTGCGCTTTCGCACTCAGCGCAATGCCCTCGGCGCTGTCGTCGTCATGATGTTGCTGATAGTTCGCCTCGAACACGCGCTCCGCTTGCGCATAGTCGCCCAGCGCAAAGAAATTCCAGCCGCGCAACGGCTCGACGCGTTCATCGGCCGCGCCCGCGTCTTGCGCGGCGTCGAGCGCCGTCAGACTATCGCGATAGCGCGCTTGCCGGTACGCATCGCTTGCACGCGCCATGGCAACTTCCGCGCGCAGCGCACGCGTACGCGAATCGGTTGCGAGCGAGGGTGACTCGATCAGGCGCTCGGCATCATCGAGATCGCCTTGCGCCATGCGTACTTGCGCGAGGCCCAGCATCGCGTCGTTCAAGGTCGCTTTGTCGCAGTCGCTCGCGAATTCGAACCATTGCGCGGCTGCGACGTAGTCGTTCTGTGCGAGTTCGAGCCAGCCCGCGCGCATGGCGGACGGCCCATCGCGCGAGTCGCGGATCGACGGCGCGAGTTCGGCGAGCGTGCGCTTCGTGCTTGCCGCGTCCGTCGCCCATGTCGATGATGCATCGAGCACGCGCGCATTGCGCAGGCGCGCGAAATCGCGTGCGGCGGGCTCGCCGCGAGTCCCTTGCTTCCATTCAATGTCGATCAATGCGTCGGCCTGTGCGGCGGGCAACTGCTGCGTCGCGCGCTGCAGCGTGACCACACGATTCACATCGGACGTGCAAGCGGCGACTATCGGCCGATAGAGCGCGTAGACCGCTTTGTCATCGCCCGCGGCGGCGAGCAGTTCGCCCGCTCGCCATGCACGGTCGATGTGCGCACAGCCGAACGCATCGGGGTCGCTGGCAATCTGCGCGCGCAGCAAGGCGACATCGCCCGCGAGCGAGCGCTGGATTTGCGCGTCACGCTGCTGACGGGTGCGTTCTGCGACGAGGCTCGCGGGCGGTGACCACGCAGGAAAACGCCGCTCGACGCGTGTGAGCATCGCGTCGAAATCGGCGAGGCGCCTTGCGTGCAAGAGGTTCCAGAGCGGACGCTCGTCGGGCGCGCCGGGCGCTTTGGTGGCGGGCGTGCGCATGCTTGAAGCGTGAGCCGCCGTCGGATCGCCGGACGGCGTGCGCGGCATTGCGTGCACGAGAACGTTCGTTTGAGCTTGTTGCTGGACTTCCTTGATGGTGCTCGTCGAGTTCGCGCTGTTCCTCGCGTTTGCCGCACTCGCTGCGCCCTTCACGCCTGGCGCACGCGTTGAACTGGCCGCGTTAGCCGCACTCGCGGCCACTCCCGGCATGACGCCACGCTCCGCCGAAACCACGTTCCCCTGCCCGCCTGCCGCGACCGCGGCGGACGGCAACGCGGCAACGCAAAGCAATGCCGTCGCGAGCCGCGCACCTACGGCCGGTGTAAAGCGCGCACGGTGGCGCGGGATGTCGCGGCCCATCCTGTATGGATCGCGCGGACCGATGACGCTCATCGACATGGCCGTTTCCCGCACGAGCAATTCGGCGAGCGCATTGCGCCGATCAGCTTCTCGAATCGACATGATGCTTGCGGTGATAACGACGCAACAGCAACGCCGTGAGCGCCGCGAGCATCGCAAGCGCCCCGGCCAGCACGCCGTAAGCCATCCACGGATGCGCCGACACTTCGTAGCCGATATGATCGAACGCGCCGATCTCGCCGACTTCGTAGCGACGGCTCACGCGCGTCGTCCAGAGCGCGTCGCTGTCGAAGCTGACGACGCTCACGTCGCCATCGAGCGATCCCCAGTGCTGCGGCGCGATCAGCTGCTGCACGCCATGCAGCAACTCGGCAGGCGTCGCGGCCGTTAAAAGCGTGGTCGTCGCGGTGGTTTTGCTCGCGGCGCTGCGATACTGCATCACGAGCAATTGACGCGACAACTTCATATCGCCGTCGAGCACCATGTCGGGCGCGATGTCCGCCGCGTAGGCCGGCTTGCCGAACACGCCCGCCACGCGTGCCCAGATGCTGTCGGCGAGCGTGGGCTCGGCCGGTGCGGGCTCGTTGCTCGCAAAGCGCATGGACTTGCCCGGCGCCCACGGCGCGCCGTTGAGCGCCGCGCGCGGCAACTCGGCGCCCGCGCCGACGACGATGGTCTGCCGGCCCACGCCCGGCACGCCCGCCGTGATTTGCGCGGCGGTCAGCGGCCTGCCCTGTTTCTGCGCGAGCTTGCCGAGGAGCGACCACGCGGCGTTCAGCGTGTCGTCGTCGCGCGCGTTGAGCTGAATCGCGAGATCGGCGCCATTGGCGCGGCGCGTGTATGGAAAGCCGCTTTCCGCGAAACGCCGAAGGTCCGGCAGATTCGTGAAGTGCAGCATGGGCGGCAGCTCGATGGAGGAATCGTCGAACAAGGACAGTTGCAGATTGGCCGACTGACGCAGCGTGCAGCGATCGGTCACGAGCGGCACGAGCACCGGGCGCAGCGAGAGCACGTTGGCACCCGGCTGGAAGCGCTGCAACGGCACGGACACGCGATAGCGGTTGACCACCGCGCCCTGCTGCTGATCCAGCGCGACGGCTTGCACGAAGCGGTCGTTCAGGTACAGGTTCAGCACCGAGTCCGAACGCATGCGCGCGCCTTCGGCAAAGTTGAGCGTCAGCACGGCCTGCGCGTTTTCCGGCGCGTAGGCATCGGCGGGTAAGGTCAGTGTCACATCGGCGCTTGAGCCCACACCGAGCGTCGTGCTGCGGAAGCCCAGATCGCGCAGCGAGTACGGCTTCGTGCCGGACAGCGCGTCACCACCCTTCGCGCCGTCCATGCGCGCTTCCGTCAAACCGTCGGCCGTCATTTCGGCGCGGCGCGGCAGCGGCAGTTCCGCGTGCGAGAACACGCGCGCGGCCAGATTCACTTCTTCATCGGTACGTCCCGCGACGAGCAGCACGAAATGTCGCGGATCGTCGGGCTTCGGATAGACGCCGAGAAACGCGCCGCCGATACGCTCCAGCATGGCTGCATCGAGATACGGCGCAAGCGTGTCGCGCTTGCCGATCAGGAGTACGTCGGCGTTGGCGAGCGACGCGAGATCGAGGCCACGCAACATGCCCGCGCCCTCGCCCGCTTGCGCATCGAGCACGCGCAGATCGGCATTCCTGTAACGCAGCCGCAACGCGACGCCCTGAGCAAGCAGACCGCCGCTCGAAAGCTGCGAGTCCGTCACCGGATGGACTGCGTTGACGATCGCGATGGAGCGCTGCGCGTTCTGCTTCGGATCGATCAGATCGTCGAGCGTGGCAAGCTGCGGCGGCGTGCTGGTGAGCGGGCGCAATTCCGTATCGACGGCAAAGGTCGACGCGCTGGTATCGACTTCGGTCCATAGTTCCGGCGCATTCGGTTCTTCGCAGTTCTCGGTCGAATGCTGCGCGACCTGGAAGGTCAAATTGTTATAACCGGCGCGCAGCAGTTCGGCGGGCACGCGAATGTCGGCAGTCAGTTCCGGCTGACGCGGCGAAAGAGGAAACTGTGCGATTGCGCGATCGTTGACGCGCACGACGAGCTGCGAGCGTTCCCCGAGCAAGGACACCGAGTTGGACGCGACCAGATGCAGCGTCGCGCCGCGCACCGCTTCACGCGCAGACACGGGCACGCTGACCGAACGTGAAGCGGACGCGCCGACGATACGCATCGGGCCCGACAGATTCGCGTAGGTCGCAAGCGACACGGGCGACGATGCCGCCGTCGCGTTGGCGGTGGCGTCGGCATTGGCCGCGAGCGGCGCGGATGCGGCTTTCGGCGCATGCGATGCCGCCTCTGCCGTCGCGCCGAAAATCGCGCACGCCGCCCAGCCGGCAATCATGGTTTTTCGAATGGCAAACATGGTGAAGATCCAGTCAAGACTTCGCTTGCGTGACGACGCCACGCAGATCACGCCGTCGCTGCGACAACCGTTTCGCGACATAGCGCAGGAGCGCGGTGAAAAAGGTCCGGTAGTGCGCGAGCGCGTGCACGGTGCCGAGCCGCACGACGAGGCCGAGACCTCGCCGGATGCCGATGCGTTTGTTGCGGCCGTCGCGGAAGCTGCGCCAGCGGCCGCTGTCGCCATAGACGAGCGACACGCGGTCGCTCAAGCCTTCGACGCTGCGATCGGCGAACTCGACGCCGACCGCGCACGTGCCGTCGCCGCGCTCGAACACGCCGCGCACGATTACCGGCAACTGGCTGTGGCAACCGCGCGCGGCATCGAAGGCATCGAGCGTCGCGGGCGACCCGCGCGGAATGGAAGACTCGGCGTCGAATGGCACGATGAGCTTCGCGCCGCCTGCCGAGAGATCGACGATATGGCAGCCGAACGCCGGAGAAAACGAGCGGACGGGTGTTGCCGCATCCGTGTTGGCGGACTCCGGCAGCAGAAGCGTGCCGGCAATGTCGGCGGGTACGCGCGGCGCGACGCGGCGCTGACGGCGTTCGTATAGCACGCCGATACACGCATTGAGCAGCACGAGATTCAGCACGCTCCACGCAACCGACGAAGCGATCACGCCGCGCTGCGTGGCGCCGTCGATCAGACGCCATACGCCGACGATGGCGGAAATCAGCACGCCGAGATACATCGCGTAGAACGGCCCGGCGAGTTCGGAGATCTGATCCGCGTCGCTTTGCTCGCCCTTGGGCGTCACGTTGAAGGTGGGCGCGCGCGGATTGAGCAGCACGGCGATCACGCCGCGCAGCGAGAACAACGACAGCAGCATTTCGTAGACTTCGGAGATGAGCGTCCAGCGATACTTGCCGAAGAGATAATCCGTCGTGAGGATCACGCCGGCCATCTGCGGCAGACCGTATGCAAAGAACTCGGGCAGCGTCGCGTTATAGAACTGCAAACCGAACAGCAGATACAGTGCGGGCGCGAGCAGAAACACGACGCGCGCATAGCAGAAGAACCAGAAGAACGCGTTTGAAAAGTAACAGATGCGCTGCGCGAGCTTGAGCCCTTTCATGCGCAACGGATTGCGAAAGAGAAGAAGCTGGATCATGCCCTGCGCCCAGCGCACGCGCTGAACGACGAAGCTCGCGAAGGTTTCCGGCTGCAATCCGGCGATCAGCGGTTCGTTCAGATAGGCGCTCCGATAGCCGCGTGCGTGCAGCACCAGCGCCGTTTCCGCATCCTCGGTAATCGACGTGCCCGTAATGCCGCCAATCTCCATCAGACACTTGCGGCGCAGCACCGCCGCCGAACCGCAGAAGAACGATGCGTTCCAGAAGTCGAGACCGCGTTGAATCACCGAGTAGAACATCTCGTTCTCGGGCGGCATCTTGCCGAACATGCCGAGGTTCTTTTCGAGCGGATCGGGATTGCTGAAAAAGTGCGGCGTCTGCAACAGGAACAGCTCACTGTCGCGCTGAAAATGACCGACGGTCTTTTCGAGGAAATCGGCGGTCGGCACGTGATCGGCGTCAAAGATCACGATGAGTTCGCCGCTGGTTTTGGCGAGCGCCGCGTTGATGTTGCCCGCCTTAGCGTGCTCGTTGCGCTCGCGGCTCAAGTACTGTGCGCCATGCCGCGCGGCGAGCAGGGAGAGCGTCAAGGCGCGTTCCTGCGCGGCGGCAGCCTTGACCGGATCGGTCTGCGTGCGCTTTTGTTCGGTGCCGCCATCGTCGAGTAAGTAAACGTTCACGCGCTCGCGGTCATAGCGCATGTCGAGTGCGGCGCGCAGCGTGATCTCGAGCATCTCCGGCGGCTCGTTGTACGAAGGCACGTAGACGTCGACGGTCGGCAGCGGGCCGGCCGAGCGGTTCAACGGCACGCCTGGGCGCTCCAGCGCCCGGCTATTGACGAACAGACCGCCCAGCGTCAGCACGATGCCGTAGAGCTCCGCGCCGTACATCATCATCATCAGGATGAAGTCGGCGAAACCGTTATAGCCAAGTGTCGAGGTGGTGCGCCAGCAGACGTAGCGCATCGAAAGGAAAGCGGAACACAAGAGGAAGAAGAGCCGCGTGTGTTCGATGAAACGCGAGCGGCGCAGCACGACCATCACGGCGAGCGTGGCGAACGCCAGGCAAAACTGCGCTTCGAGGTCGATGCGAACCATCGCCAGCACGGCGACGACCGCGAACGCCGCGACGCATGCCACGACGATGACCCAGGTCGGCAAGCCGTCGGGCCGTCGAGGCGGCGGCGCGTGTTCGACACCGACGCTCGGCATCTCGCGCGCGGGCGGCCGCAATGCACGCGGCGTGAAATTTAACCTGGTCGTTACACTCATTAATCTCGCCCGCGTTGATTCGATTCAAGGCACGGGTCCTTAAGACCGTGCGTTGCCCCATTGGCATCGGCGCGTTCCGCCCACACGGAGAAGAACCAAGGAGAACAAGGCGCCTGATTCACTTATCGGCAGGTCGCAAGAAATCCTGAGCAAACGTTTCCTGGGAAAGAGCGGTTCGGTTTGAAAATGATTTTTATATGAAAGAAGTACCGACATTCGCTTGTGAAAAGCGTGGAAAGCACCTTTTCGGTGCTCTCGATATCGGGGGGCGCGCAGGTCGAATCGCAAACGCGCACTTTCGACGATCGGCCTGCCTAGTCAGCCCGCGCGTTATCATTGCCATCTCTCGAATAACAATGAAGACGACCGCCGATCATGGCTTCAGGCAGACAAGATGAAACCGACGCGGACTTCCGCCCCGACGGGGAAGCGGACGCGTCCACGGCAGGCGCCAACTATCTCGTGCCAGGGCTCGAACGAGGCCTGCGCATTCTCGCTGAATTTTCGGCGCGTGAGCCGGTGCTCGGCGCGCCGGAATTGTCGCGCCGCATCGGCATTCCGCGCACGACCACGTTTCGCCTCTTGCAGACGCTCGAATCGCTCGGCTTTCTCGAACGCGTGAATGGCGACCGCAATTTCCGGCTGGGCGTCGCGGTCTTGCGACTCGGCTTCGAATATGTGAACTCGCTCGAACTGACCGACTTTGGCACACCGCTGCTTGAACGCCTGCGCGATGCCACCGGCCTTTCCACGCATCTGCTGATCCGCGATCAGTGTGACGTGGTCTTTATCGCCAAGGCACAGAGTCACGAGCGCATGTTCAGTTCGGTGAAGGTGCAGGTCGGCACGCGCCTGCCCGCTCATGCGACCGTGCACGGTCACGTACTCATGGGCGACCTGACGCGCGAGGCGCTTCGCACGCTTTATCCGGAAAAGCGGCTCGAGCAGTACACGGACCGCACGCCCGTTACCGTCGATGAACTGTACGAGCGCGTCCGCGAGTGCGCGACGCTTGGCTATGGTCTGAGCGAGGCGTCGTTCGAGCGCGGCATTTCGGTGGTCACGGCGCCGGTGCGCGACCGCGCGGGTGCTATCGTTGCGGCCGTCACGGCGACCGTGCCGCGCTCAGACATCGGGCGGGACGAGGAGAAGCGCCCGCTTATCGAAGCGGTGTGCGGCGCGGCCATCGACCTGTCCGCGCGGCTGAACTACCGCCCATCGCCCGACGATCCGACCGCGCGGCTCCTCTCCCGCTAGAACGAGTGATGAATGCCCGCGAGCACGATCACCTGATTGGCCGTGCTCGACACGCCCGCCGTGAAGAACGCCGCCTTGGCGCCCGACGTGGCGTGCTCGTAGAGCGCATTGACGTATAGCTGCGTGGACTTCGACAGCAAATAGATCTCGCCGATTTCGAATTGCGTCCAGCGTCCGCCCGCGAAAGTCGTGGTGGCCGCGCCGCCCGCGATCCAGTTGTCGGGCATGAGCTTGTAGGTGAGACCGGCATCGTAGGACTGGAACGTGTTCGAGAAGCCATTCGATTCCAGCTTCACACGCGTATAAAGCCCATGCACGAGAAACTTGCCGATCTCGTATGACGCGCCCGCGCCCATCACTTCCTGCTTGTCCGCCACGTAACTCGCGGATGCAACGCCCTGGAAGGTGTTGATGCCCGTCGTGACGATGGACGGGGTGCGGTTATGCTCGTTCGCGTAAGTCGCGGCCGCCTTGAACGGACCGTTTGCATACGAGACGCCAAAACCGAGGTTCCTGCCCGTGGAAAAGTTCGTCGTGTTGCCTAGGCCCATCATCGCGCCGGCGGAAAAGCCATAGAAGTTCGCCGAGCGGAATTTGACCGAGTTGTCGTACGGCACCACGCCCGTATCGGCGAGTTCGTCGAGATTGCCCGGATGGAACGCGTACCAGCTTGCCGCGAGATAGGCCGTCGAAAGCGGTCCGAGCATGTCGAAGCTGAATGGCGTCTGATGCCCGAACGTCAGCGTGCCCACGTTGTTCTGATCGAGACCGAGGTAGGCTTGCCGATTCCACAGCGTGTTGGCCTTCGCGAAGGTTCCGGTATTCGTATAAAAGCCGTTTTCGAGTTGCGCCACCGCCTTAAGCCCGCCGCCCAGATCCTCGACGATCCGAAAGCCCCAACGATCCGGCTGCATGTTGCCCTGCTCTTCCATCCACTTTGGATGTCCGCCCACGTTGTTCACGTACGCGATCCCGGCATCGAGGCTGCCGTAAAGCGTCACTGTACTTTGCGCCGCCGCGCCGGTTGCGATCCCGGCTCCGAGCAGCCCCGCTGCGATGATGTGCTTCACCCTTCGTCCTCCTAACCGTGTGGTTCAAGAGCGGACCCGTTCCGCTTCTTTCCTTTGCCGTTTCATAGCGCTTGACCGCAACCCGGACGGCCTTCGATGACCGTGCTTCGGAAGGCATCGCGCCGATCCATGGTTGTGTTCCATATATGGATCAACGTCCTGCCTATGGAAAGTATAGTGAGGTTTTTAGCGCGGAAATAATAATTTTGCGACGCGGTCGGCAACGTCAAACGGGGCTGAAGAACTGTAGCTCCGGCAGGAAAAATGCTTCTGAATCAAGGTCAAAGCGCACGCTAGGCGCGTTGCTAGTGAGAGGGATGCACATTTTTAAGACGCAGCTTCAGTGTTTTCACCTAGAGCGGCGGATTTTTATTTTGTCGCAGCAAAAGCACTCCTATAATGCCCATACATAAACTGATGTTCCTTAGGTGGAACGCAATACGATCCCAAGGAAGGTGAGAGATGGCAGAACAGTGGCGTTGCGCCGGTCATGCCGGCGACCTGTCGGAAGACGCGCCGATCGAGTTCAAACTCGACGACGGCGCGGAAATCGGCATCTACAAAGTCGGCGATGAGGTGTATGCGCTCGAAAACGTCTGCCCGCACGCGTATGCGCTGCTGACGCAGGGTTTTATCGATGGCGACACCGTCGAATGTCCGCTGCACGAAGCGGTGTTTCACATCCCCACGGGCAAATGCATGAAAGAGCCCGGCGGACGCGACCTGAAGATGTATTCGGTGCGTCTGGCCGGTGAAGAAATCCAGATCAAGGTGGCGTGACATGGAAAAAATCGTGAGCTTCAATCCGCATCTCAAGCCGTGGCTCGCGCCGCAACCGAATAACGTCGCGGGCAAGGGCGTGATCGAGCAGCCCGGACAAACCGAAAACTTCGTCTGGCAGACGCGCAAGGCGGAACCGACCCAGTACGAGAACGATTTCGGCGATGCCCTCGAACGCGTGTTCGAAGCCGGTGCGCTGGAACTCGATCAGGTGGCCGCAGGCTTGAACAAGGATGGCTTTCGCACGCCGGAAGGCGCGGCCTGGACCACCGAGCGTCTCGCCGCCGAGTTGCGCACGCTCGCGGAATGACGCGGCGGCACTGACAAAACGACATCGAATCCGGAGCAGATCCCCATGACGTCCCTCAAGCAAATCTCGACCGCCGATCCCGTCCAGCGCTATCTGGATCGCGGTCTGCGTAATTACTGGTATCCCGTGGCGCCGAGCTGGCAAGTGGCGAATGCGCCTATCGGGCTCACGCGTCTCGGCGATCAGATCGTCCTGTGGCGCGATAACGAAGGCCATGTACATGCGCTCGAAGATCGCTGCCCGCATCGCGGCGCGCGGCTGTCGCTCGGGTGGAATCTCGGCGGCAGCGTGGCGTGCTGGTATCACGGTATCGAAGTGGATGGCAGCGGCACCGTGCAGAAAGTGCCGGCCGTTTCCGCGTGCCCGCTCGAAGGACAGAAGTGCGTGAAGTCGTATCCGGTGGAAGAGCGCGCCGGCGCGATCTTCCTCTGGTTCGGCGACGACGCCAATCAGGAACCCGCGCCGCTCGTGCTGCCGGAAGAACTCGTCGGCGAGGAATACGCGAGCTTTCTTTGCATGTCGCACTGGAAGTGCAATTACCAGTACGCCATCGATAACGTCATGGACCCGATGCACGGCGCATATCTTCACGCGACCTCGCATTCGATGGCCGAAGGCGACAAGCAGGCCGACATGCGCGTGCGCAAGACCGACACCGGTCTCATGTTCGAAAAGGTGAATCAGCGCGACGTGAATTTCGACTGGGTGGAACTCGGCGAAACCGGCTGTCTGTGGATGCGCCTGGCTATTCCCTACAAGAAGAAGTTCGGCCCGGGCGGCAACTTCGGCATCATCGGTTTTGCGACGCCCGTGGACGAAGACAACTGCCAGGTCTACTTCTGGCGCACACGCAAGGTGTCCGGCTGGCAGCGCGACGCATGGCGTTTCCTGTATCGCAATCGTCTGGAAGGGCTGCACTGGGCCGTGCTGGAACAAGACCGCTACGTGCTCGAAAGCCTTGCGCCCAACGCGCGCGATCACGAATTTCTCTATCAGCACGATGTCGGCATGACGCGCGTTCGGCGTCTTCTGAAGCAACGCGCGCAGCAGCATTTGGCCGCGCTGGAAACGAGTGCAAAGGACGCGGAGCACGTTCATGCGTGACGCGCTCAAAGGCCGCCGCGTACTCGTGACCGGTGGCGCTCGCGGACTCGGCGCAGCGTTCGTCACGGCGCTCGCCAAACAAGGCGCGCGGGTCGCTTTCGGCGATGTCCTGCATGCCGAAGGCGAAGCGCTCGCGCGATCGCTCAGAGAAGCGGGCCACGACGCGCATTTCATCGCGCTCGATCTGGCAGACCCGTCAAGCATCGAAGCGTGCGTGGCGGCGAGCGTGCAGACGCTCGGCGGTATCGACGGCCTCATCAACAACGCCGCGATCACCAACTCGGGCGGCAAGTCCGCGGAAGAGCTGACGCCCGCGACCTGGGATGCCGTCATGAACGTCAACGTGCGCGGCGCATGGCTGATGAGTGTGGCATGCCTGCCGCATCTCGCGAAGTCGGGGCGCGGAAGCATCGTCAATATCGCTTCGGATACAGCGTTGTGGGGCGCACCGAAGCTTCTTGCCTACGTTGCGAGCAAGGGCGCGGTGATTGCGATGACGCGTTCCCTCGCCCGCGAATTCGGCGGCCGCAACGTGACGGTCAACGCCATTGCGCCCGGCCTCACCGAAGTCGAGGCGACCGCCTACGTTCCCGCCGAGCGTCACGAGTATTACCTGAAGGGCCGCGCGCTCACGCGTGCGCAAGTACCCGACGACGTGAACGGCCCTGTGCTGTTCCTGCTCTCGGACGCCGCGCGTTTCGTGACGGGCCAGTTGCTGCCGGTCAACGGCGGCTTCGCGATGAATTGACTTCTACCTCATTCGAACACCTGGAGATTGACGATGGCCGATGCAGATATCGAACGCAAATCGTGGGAGCAGCCCGCTGGCGCGAGCTTCGATCAATGGATGACCACGCGCGTCGCGCGCCTCGACACGCGGCGCTACGACTGGGACGCGCTTAAGTTTCAGGCTGACTACGACCCGAAGTATCGCCGTGCGCAGATGCGCTATGTCGGCACGGGCGGCACCGGTGTCGCCAAGGACATGAACACGGTTCCCGCAGGCGGCTTCACGTTCTCGACGATGGTCATTCCCGCCGGCAACATCGGACCGAGCCATATCCACATGGACGTCGAGGAAATCTTCTTCGTATTGCGCGGCAAGATGAAAGTGGTTTGCGAGAAGGACGGCGAAACCTGGGAAACGGTGATCGGCGAGCGCGATCTCATTTCGGTGCCGCCGGGCGTGTATCGCACGGAGATCAACATCGGCGAGGAAGACGCGCTCATGTGCGTGATGCTCGGCGCGGCCAAGCCCATTACGCCGACGTATCCGCCGGACTCGCCGCTCGCCAAGCTCAAGCGTTGAGACCCGCCATGACCGCTCGCACGCTCACCTACCTCGACGCGCTCGCGCAGTTTCCCGAAGCGCGTATCCATACCGCACATGGTGTCACGGGTTATCGCAAGGCAGGTGCCGCGCACCTGCGCACCCTGCCCGTGGTGCTTCTGCATGGTATCGGTTCGGGCGCGGCGTCGTGGCTCAGGCAACTCGACGCACTCGGCGCGCATCGCCGTGTGTTCGCATGGGACACGCCGGGTTATGGCGTATCGACGCCCGTGGCAAGCGCGCAGCCGCATGCGGCGGATTATGCGCAAGCGCTTGCGGCATGGCTCGATGCGCTCGATATCCCGCGTTGCGTGCTTGTCGGTCATTCGCTCGGCGCGATCATCGCGGGTTCGTTTGCAGCGCGCATGCAAGGGCGCGTCGCGGGCTTGCTGCTGATATCGCCGGCGGCGGGATATGGCGCGGCATCGAAGGAAGAGCGTGAAAAGAAACGCGACGCGCGTCTGGCGATGCTCGCCGAACTGGGTGCGCAAGGCCTTGCACGCGAACGCAGCGCCAACATGCTGTCGCCCGATGCGGACGATGCCGCGCGCGACTGGGTGCGCTGGAACATGGCGCGCATCGTTCCTGCCGGCTATGCGCAAGCGACGCATCTGCTCGCCAACGCGGATCTTGCAGCGGACGTTGCACGTTATGAAGGACGCGTGGCCGTGGCCGTCGGCGCGCATGACGCGATCACGCCGCCGGTTGCGTGCGAGCGCATCGCGCAAGCGGCACGCGTGAGCTTGCAGGTGATGCCGCACGCGGGCCACGCAGGTTATGTCGAAACGCCCGGCGCTTATACGGCGCTGATCGAATCGTTTTGCACTAGCGCGGATCGACCATGAAAGACGAAGGACAAACAATGAAACCGGAGACGTTCGGCGCAGACGACGCCGACAAAGCCGAACCGACTTACATCGTGCCGGGACTCGAACGCGGCCTCAAGATTCTCACGGAGTTTTCGCCGCGCGAGCCGGTGCTCGGCGCGCCCGAGCTGTCGCGGCGTCTAGGCATTCCGCGCACGACGGTGTTTCGCCTCTTGCAGACGCTCGAATCGCTGGGTTTTCTGGAGCGCGCGGACAAGGATCGCAATTACCGGCTGGGCGTGGCCGTATTACGCCTCGGCTTCGAATACCTCAGCTCGCTCGAATTGACCGATCTCGGCTTGCCCGTGATCGAAGCCTTGCGCGATGCAACCGGCCTCACGAGCCACATCCTGATTCGCGATGGCCGCGATGTCGTGTTCGTGGCGAAAGCGCAAAGTCACGCGCCGATCTTCAGCTCGGTGAAGGTGAATGTCGGCACGCGTCTGCCCGCTCATGCGACCACGCACGGTCATGTGCTGATGGGTGATCTTTCGCTCGACGAGCTACGCGCGCTTTATCCCGAGCCGCATCTGGAACGCTTTACGAAGGCGACGCCAGAAACGGTCGAGGAACTCTTCGAACGCGTGAAGGAAGACGCCGAACGCGGTTTCGCCACCAGCCAGTCATCGTTCGAGCGCGGCATTTCGGTGGTGACCGCGCCGGTGCGTAACGACACGGGGCGCATCGTTGCCGTCATCACGACGACGATCCCGCGTCCGGAGATCGATGCCGCGCTGCTCGAAAGCGGTCTCATCGACCGGGTCCGCGAAGCCGCCGATGCGCTCTCCATGCGTCTGAATTATCGTCCGGCCGCGCGGACCGCCGCGTCGAGCCGCTATATGAAGTCTCTGGGGTTGCAATGATTCAGATCGATCTCACGGATAAGGTTGCGGTAATCACGGGCGGATCGTCTGGTATCGGCTTCGCGACGGCGCAACTCTTCCTGCGCGCGGGCGCGGCAGTCGCCATCTGCGGCCGCAACGGCGAACGCCTCGACGCCGCGCAGGCCGAACTCGAGCGCCAGTTCCCCGATACGCCGTTGCTCGCGGTCCGCTGCGACGTGCTTGATGCCGAACAGGTGAACGCTTTCGCGGCGCGCGTCATGGAGCGCTTCGGCCGCGTCGACATGCTGGTGAACAACGCGGGACAGGGCCGCGTGTCCACCTTCGCCGATACCACCGACGACGCCTGGCGCGACGAGCTCGACCTCAAGTACTTCAGCATCATCCGTCCGACGCGCGCTTTCCTGCCGATGTTGAAGGATGCGCCCTCGCCCGCGATCGTCTGCGTGAATTCGCTGCTCGCGCTGCAGCCCGAGGCGCACATGGTCGCGACGTCATCGGCGCGTGCGGGCGTGTTGAGTCTCGTCAAGTCGCTAGCGACCGAGCTTGCGCCCGAGCGCATCCGCGTGAATTCGATCCTCATCGGCATCGTGGAATCGGGACAGTGGAAGCGCCGCTATCGACACTATCTCGATGCGCAGCCCGAACCGCGTCAGAGCTGGGAGCAATGGACCGCCGAGCTCGCGCGGAAGAAAAACATTCCGCTCGGCCGCTTCGGTCTTCCCGAAGAAGCCGCGCAAGCGCTCTTTTATCTTGCTTCGCCGTTGTCGTCCTACACGACCGGCAGTCATATCGATGTTTCTGGAGGCTTTGCCCGACATGTCTAAAACCACCACGGTCGGCGAACTGATCGCCGCGTTTCTCGAACAATGCGGCGTGCGCACGGCGTTCGGCGTCATCTCGATCCACAACATGCCGATCCTCGACGCCATCGGCCGGCGCGGCAACATCCGCTACGTCGGCGCACGCGGGGAAGCCGGCGCGCTCAACATGGCCGACGGTCTTGCGCGCGTGTCGGGCGAACTGGGCGTGGCGTTCACCTCGACCGGCACGGCGGCGGGCAATGCAGCAGGCGCGATGGTCGAAGCGCTGACGGCGGGCACCGCGCTGCTGCATATCACCGGTCAGATCGAAACCGAGTATCTCGACCAGGACCTCGCGTATATCCACGAAGCGCCGGACCAATTGGCGATGCTGCATTCCATCTCCAAGGCGGCGTTTCGTGTACGCACCGTGGAGACCGCGCTGCCGACCATCCGCGAAGCCGTGCGCGTCGCGCTGACCGCGCCTGCGGGTCCGGTGAGCGTCGAGATTCCCATCGACATTCAGGCGGCGCAGATCGAATGGCCGGCGAACCTCGCCGCACCGCACGTCGGCATGCTCACGCACGACACTCTGCGCGTGCAGCAACTCGCCGAAGCGTTGACGCAAGCGAAGCGCCCGCTCCTGTGGCTTGGCGGCGGCACGCGTCACGCGCGCGCGGCGGTCGAGCGTCTGGTGAAGCTGGGCTTCGGCGTGGTCACGAGCGTGCAGGGGCGTGGCGTGTTGCCCGAGGATCATCCGGCCACGCTCGGCGCGTTCAACGTGCATCCTTCCGTCGAAGCGTTCTACAAGACGTGCGACGCGCTCGTGGTCGTCGGCTCGCGTCTGCGCGGCAACGAAACGCTCAAGTACAAGCTCGCGCTGCCATGGCCGCTCTATCGTATCGATGCCGACGCACTCGCCGATAACCGGGGTTACCGCAACGAACTCTTCGTGCATGGCGATGCCGCCACCGTGCTCGACGAACTCGCCACGTTGCTCGAGGGCCGCTTGCGCGTCGATCAGACGTTCGCTGGCGATCTTGCCGCCGCGCGGGAAGTCGCGGTGGCGGAAGTATCGAAGGGACTCGGGCCGTACAAGCGTCTGGTCGATTCGCTGCAACGCGCGGTAGGCCGCGACTACAACTGGGTGCGCGACGTCACCATCTCGAACAGCACGTGGGGAAATCGGCTGCTGAAGATTTTCAACCCGCGCGCGGGCGTGCATGCGCTAGGCGGCGGCATCGGTCAGGGCATGCAGATGGCCATCGGCGCGGCGCTTTCGTGCGCGGCGAAGAAAACCGTCGCGCTCGTCGGCGATGGCGGTTTGATGGTGAACGTAGGCGAACTCGCCACCGCCGTGCAGGAAAAAGCCAACGTCATGATCGTACTGATGAACGACCAGTGCTACGGCGTCATCCGCAACATTCAGGACGCGCAGTACGGCGGTAGGCGCATGTTCGTCGATCTGCATCAACCGGATTTTGCGCAGTTTTGCGCGAGTCTCGGCCTCGCGCATCGCCGCATCACGTCGATCGATCAGGCCGATGAGATCGTGCGCGAAGGGCTTGCCATCGACGGTCCCGTGCTCGTGGAAGTGGACATGCTTTCGGTCGGCTCGTTCGCGACCGCGTTTGCCGGGCCGCCCGTGAAAAAGGAAGAGCCGAAGGAGCCGGAATATGCGTGATCCCCGACATGTCCATCAAGCGATCGATGTCGCGATGATCGGCTTCGGCGCGATCGGCCGCGCGGTGTATCGCGCGCTCGATCACGATCCGCATGTGCGCATCTCGCATGTGATCGTGCCGGAGCGCGATCGCCACGATGTGCGCGCCTTGCTCGGTGACGGCGTCGATGTCGTATCGCATGTCGATGCGCTTTCGCATCATCCCGAGTTCGCACTCGAATGCGCGGGCCATGCGGCGCTCGTCGATCACGTGGTGCCGCTGCTCAGGTCGGGTACGGACTGCGCGGTGGCGTCCATCGGTGCGCTGTCCGACGTGAACCTGCTCGCCGCGCTCTCGCACGCCGCCGACGAAGGCGCGGCCACGCTCACGCTGCTTTCCGGCGCGATAGGCGGTGTGGACGCGCTGGCATCGGCGAAAGAAGGCGGCCTCGACGAAGTGCAATACACCGGCCGCAAGCCGCCGCTCGGCTGGCTCGGCACGCCCGCCGAAGGCGTCTGCGACCTGCACGGGCTGACGGTCGAGACCGTGATCTTCGAAGGCACGGCGCGCGATGCGGCGCGGCTCTATCCGAAGAACGCGAACGTCGCGGCAACCATCGCGCTCGCGGGCCTCGGGCTGGATGGCACGCGCGTCACGCTGATCGCCGATCCGACAGTCGAACGCAACGTGCATCGCATCGTGGCGCGCGGCGCGTTCGGCGAGATGTCGCTCGAAATGTGCGGCAAACCGCTGCCGTCGAATCCCAAGACGTCCGCGCTCACCGCGTTCAGCGCGATTCGTGCGTTGCGCAATCGCGCTGCACGCTGCGTCATTTGAGGAGCATGTAGAACCATGAATCATCCCGACACTTCGATCGTTTCGTCTGGCGAGATTTTTCTCGGCGGCGAGTGGCGCAAAGGCCGCGGCAACGGTTACGCGAGCATCTATCCGGCCGATCAATCCGTCAACGCGGAGATCACCACGGCGAGCGCCGACGATGCGCTCGAAGCCGTGGAGATTGCAGATCGCGCGTGGCGCCGCGACGACTGGGCCGGCCTCAAGCCGCATCAGCGCGCGGCGGTGCTGCATCGCATCGCTGCCCTGATCGAAGCGCGCCACGAAGCGCTCGCGCAATTGCAGCGCCGCGACAACGGCAAGCCGATCAGCGAAACGCGCGCGCTCGTCGCGAGCGCCGCCAGCACGTTCCGCTATTTCGCATCGTGTCTCGAAACACTCGAAGAAGCGCTGACGCCCCCACGCGGCGACTATCTGACGATGAGCGTGCACGAACCGCTCGGCGTTATCGCCGCGATCACGCCGTGGAATTCGCCCATCGCCTCCGATGCGCAGAAGCTCGCACCCGCGCTCGCCGCCGGCAACGCGGTCGTGCTCAAACCCGCCGAAGTGACGCCGCTTGCTTCGCTGGCGCTGGCGCGCATCTGCGAGGAGGCGGGCGTGCCGCGCGGCGTGGTGAGCGTGTTGCCGGGCAAGGGATCGGTGATCGGCGACGCGCTGGTGCGCCATCCGCTCGTCAGAAAAGTCGCGTTCACGGGCGGCACCGAAGTGGGCCGTGGCATCGCGCGACTCGCGGCGGAGAAGTTGATGCCGGTATCGCTCGAACTCGGCGGCAAGTCTCCGACCATCGTCTATGCCGATGCGGACCTCGATCACGCGGTCAACGGCGTGCTATACGGCATTTTCAGTTCGTCGGGTGAATCGTGCATCGCGGGTTCGCGCTTGTTCGTCGAACGCAAGGTATATGGCGAATTCATGGCGCGCCTCGTGGAAGGCGCGCGCAAGCTGCGTGTCGGCGACCCGACGCGCGAGAGCACGCAGATGGGTCCGCTCATCACGGCGCAGCATCGCGAGACCGTGGAACGCTTCGTCGCGCTCGGTCAGTCCGAAGGCGGCCGTGTGTTGTGCGGCGGCGAACGTCCCACGGGCGAAGGCCGCGAAAAAGGCTTCTTCTATCTGCCGACGATCATCGAGGGTTTGAGCAACGACGCGCGCATGTGCCAGGAAGAGATCTTCGGCCCGGTGCTCGCCGCCCTGCCCTTCGACGACGAAGACGCGCTCATCCGCGCTGCGAACGACAGCGTGTTCGGTCTTGCCGCAGGCATCTGGACGCGCGACTACAAGCGCGCGTGGCGCACGGCCCGCACGCTTGCAACCGGCACCGTGTGGATCAACACCTACAAGCAATTCTCGATTTCGACGCCATTCGGCGGCTGGAAGGACAGCGGCATGGGACGCGAAAAAGGCCATTTGGGCCTGCGCGAATACATGCAGCAAAAGAGCCTTTACTGGGGCTTGAACGACGCCCCGCTGCCGTGGGCGAACTGAAGAGAACTGAAGAGGCGGCTATGACCATCCTTGGCATTGAAAGCATCACTTACGGCGTGAACGATCTCGACACCTGCCGGCGCTTTTTCGCGGATTGGGGTCTGCGCGAAGTCGCCCACGACGAGACGCGCGCGCGCTTCGAAACGCTCAACGGTTGCGCCGTGCAACTCGCGCTCGCCGACGACCCCGCGTTGCCGCCCGCCTTCGAAGCCGGTCCAACGCTGCGCGAAGTGACCTGGGGCGTCGCCACGCGCGAGGAGCTCGACGCATTGCGCACACGCTTCGCGGGTCAGCCGGGTCACTTCGAGACCGATGACGCGGTCGCCTGTATCGACCCGAACGGCATGTCGATACGCGTGGTCGTCACGACCAAACGCGCGCTCGACGTGAAGGGTTCGCCTTCGAACGTGTGGGGACAGACGCTGCGTGTCGATACACCGAGCCCCGTCTACGATCGCGCCGAACCCGTGGAAGTGGGACACGTCGTGTTCTTCACGAACTGCGTGGCCGAGCAGGAGAAGTTCTATCACGAGCTGCTCGGCTTCGAGACCTCCGATCGTTACCCGGGTCGCGGCGCGTTCATGCGTTGCGCGCCGCACGGCGGGCACCACGACATCTTTCTTCTGCAATTGCCCGATGGCAAACGCGGCCTGAATCACGTCGCCTTCACCGTTCGCGACATCCACGAAGTCTTCGGCGGCGGCCTGCATATCAGCCGCTGCGGCTGGGCCACGCAGCTTGGACCGGGGCGGCATCCGGTTTCATCGGCGTACTTTTGGTACTTCAAAAATCCGGCGGGCGGTCTCATCGAGTATTACGCCGATGAAGACATGCTCACGCCCGAATGGCAGCCGCGCGATTTCGAGCCAGGTCCGACGGTCTTCGCCGAATGGGCCGTGGATGGCGGGCTGGACGGCCACACGCGCCGTCAGAAGGACGCGAAGGCGCCGGAAGGCAAGTTCATGACGGAGCGTAAAAATGGCTGATTCGAACGTGCTCGACGCGCCACGCACCGTGGTCGTCATCGGTGGCGGACAGGCGGCCGGCTGGATCGTCAGGACCTTGCGCAAGGAAGGCTTCGATGGCCGGCTCGTGATGATCGCCGATGAAATCCATCTGCCGTACGAGCGTCCGCCGCTTTCGAAGGCCGTGCTCTCGGGCGATGCGGACATAAGCACCGTGCGTCTCGTCGATCACGATGCCTTCGCTTCGCTCGATGTCGAAGCGTGGCAGCCGGAATGCGCGGCATCGATCGATCGCGAAGCGCGCGTCGTGCGGACGGCGAGCGGCCGCGAAGTGCATTACGACCGCCTGGTGATCGCGACCGGCGGCGCGGCACGCCGTCTGCCGGACGCGCTGGTGAAGACCTCGCATCTTGCCTACTTGCGCACACTCGACGACGCCGTCGCGCTCGGCACGCGTATGCGCGAGTCGCATGGCAAGCGCCTGCTCGTGATCGGCGGCGGCTGGATCGGTCTCGAAGTGGCGGCGACCGCGCGCAAGCTCGGCGTCGATGTGACGGTGATCGAAGGTGCGTCGCGTCTATGCGCGCGCTCGGTGCCCGAAGCGGTATCGGCGTTTCTGTTGCGTCTGCATCGCGATAACGGTGTCGACGTGCGTTTGAATGCATCGCTCGTATCGCTGGACGATCATGCAGGCGGCGTGCGCGCGCATCTCGCCGATGGCAGCACGCTAGACGCCAATTTTGCGGTAGCGGGCATCGGCCTGAATCCGCACACGGCGCTTGCCGAACATGCGGGTTTGGACGTGAACGATGGCATCGTCGTCGACGAATTCGGCGCCACGTCGGACGCTTGCGTGTTCGCTTGCGGAGATGTCGCCAATCATCCAAATGCGTGGCTCAAGCGTCGCGTGCGGCTCGAATCGTGGGCCAATGCGCAAAATCAGGCTATTGCCACGGCACGCGCCGTACTCGGGGTGCGCGCGCCGTATGCGGAAATTCCGTGGTTCTGGTCGGATCAATTCGACGTCAATCTGCAGATTCTCGGCGATATCGCGCCCGGCTACACACATGTCGTACGTGGCGATCTCGAAGCGCGCCGAGCTTCGCTCTTCTTCTTCGATGGCGACGCGCTGCGCGGCGTGATTGCGATCAACGCGGCGCGCGATCTCAAGGTCGCGAAGAAATGGATGAGCCAGGGACGCGCGGTGGACCTCGCCGCCCTCGCCGACACCGCGAAAGCGCTCGCCTGAGACGACCATCACCCCTTTACCGAATCACCCAGGAGCAGGCATGAGGACCATGGGCAATACGGTCGCCGAGCACGGCGGCACCGCCACCACTGCCGAGGGCGCGGCCGCAGCCGCCGCTTCCCCGGTGACGAAAGGATCGATTATCGCGCGCATCGAGAGGCTGCCCGCCAATGCGATGCAGGTGCGCGCCCGGATTCTGATCGGCGCGGCGACTTTTTTCGATGGCTTCGATGTCATCGTCATTGCGGCCACGTTGCCGCTTCTGATACAGAAGTGGGGGCTGACGCCGGGGCAAGTGGGCTTTCTGATTGCGTCGGGATCGATCGGGCAACTCGTAGGCGCGTTCCTGTTTCCATCGCTCGCGGAACGTTACGGGCGTGTGCGTTCCATTGCGTGGAGCTCGGGCATCATCGGGCTGACCAGTATCGCGTGCGGCTTCGCGCCTTCGTTCGCGGTGTTCGTGGCGTTGCGTATCGTGCAGGGGCTGGGATTGGGCGGCGAATTGCCGGTGGCGGCGACCTACATCAACGAGATCACGCGTGCGCATGGACGCGGACGTTTCGTGCTGTTGTACGAGATCGTGTTTCCCATCGGACTATTGGCATCGAACGGGCTTGGCGCGTGGATCGTGCCGCGCTTCGGCTGGGAAGCGATGTATATCATCGGCGGCGTGCCGCTCGTGCTGTTCTTCCTGTTGCGCACGCTGGTGCCGGAATCGCCGCGCTGGCTCTCGGAACGCGGCCGCATGCGCGAAGCGAGCGATGCGCTCGGCGCCTTCGAGGCCTCGGTGAAAGGCCCGTTGCCGCCGCTTGGCAACGTCGCCGAATTCGATGCCATGGCGCTGCGCCATCCGAAGCGCCGCCGTCTCGATCTGATCGGCCCGGCGTATCTAAAACGCACCATCGCGGTCGCGATGTTATGGATGACGTGCGGGGTGATTCAGTACGGTCTCTCGACGTGGCTGCCTACCATCTACAAGACGGTTTATCACACACCGCTGCAACTCGCGTTGAACCTGGCCGTCGCGGCTTCCGTGCTCGGCGTGATCGGCTCGCTCACCTGCGCGTTGATCGTCGACAAGGTTGGGCGCAAGCCGGTCATCAACTGGTCGTTCGTTCTGTGCTCGATTTCACTGGTGCTTGCGGGCGTGTTCCAGCATGAATCCGTCTACGTGGTCGCGACGTTCTGCGCGCTTGGGCTTGGATTCATGGCGTGCGGCTTTATCACCGCTTATGTCTATACGCCGGAACTGTATCCGACCAGCATCCGCGCATTCGGCTGCGGACTTGGCGGCGCATGGCTCAAGGTGGCCGCGATCTTCGCGCCGGCGCTCGTCGGCAAGACGCTGCTCGGCGGCCAAATGGACCTCGCCTTCTATGCGCTCGGCGCGGTGCCGTTGCTGGCCGCGCTGGCGGTGCATTTCCTCGGAATCGAAACCAAGGGCCAGGTGCTGGAGCAGTTGGAGGCGTGAGGCGCTCAGGCGGCGGTCATTGGCTTGAGATTCGCCATCGGATTCCAATGCCCGCCAGTCGGTGAAACGAATCAACGGCCGCAGATGGAAGCGGCCGTTGCGTTTAATCGTCGAACCAGCAGTGCTCGTTCGGATCGACGCTCAGAAAATCGATCATATCCCTCAGGAAATCCAGTTCAAGCGCTTCGAACTCGCGCGTGCCTGCTGCGACGTCGTCGGGATTGAGCTTGCCTCGCGCCTTTCGCAGCGCGGCGACAGCTAAAGCGACGGATTGAGTATTCCCGTGCAAGGCGCTGCCGGGAGCGAATGGGAGAGAGGTTTTTGAGTTCATGTTCACGATTACGGCAGGCTCGCGTGAAACGTGAGGCCTGTTTTCTCGAAAGCGCTGATTTTTTACGGCACCCGATGCGTAAGCCTAACTTGGCGCGCATCGTCGGCTTTACTTGCTTGCGTTCGACGCGACGGTTTCTTCGCCAAAGGCCGCATCTGCTTCAATAGATAAAGCTTCGATGATGACAAGATAATTCACTCACGTTCTACAACGTAAAACGATAAAAATGTGATCCCTCGTCGGTCGCTATTAGACATTAGTTCTATTATGTTGGACGCTCGGCTATAAATCCGAGCAGCGACCCCACTTCCCGATCAGCGCGTCACGCAATTACGCTCGACGACTCAGAAGCCAATCCCTTGCTAAAGTACGCCTCATCCACTCATCTCCATCCCAGCGAGGCACAATGGTTAAAGCTCCGACTCGAAGAAGCGCACGCGCCCTGTGCGGTTTTGCCGTCTCCCTTCTCGCCGCCTTCACCGCCACGCCTCAGACCGCATCGGCTCAAAGCAAGACCCTCGTCTTCTGTTCCGAAGGCAGCCCCGCCGGATTCGATGCCGCCCAGTTCACCACCAGCACCGACTTCGACGCCAGCGCGCACGCCGTCTACGACACGTTGGTCGAATTCAAACGCGGCACGCTCGACCTTACACCGGGCCTCGCCGAAAAGTGGGACGAGTCGTCCGATGCCAAGACCTTCACCTTCCATCTACGACGCGGCGTGAAATTCCAGTCGACATCGTGGTTCAAGCCCACGCGTGATTTCAACGCCGACGATGTAGTCTTCACGTTCAAACGCATGATCGACCCGAACGACCCGTTCCAGAAGGCGCACCCGGTGAGCTTTCCGTATTTGACCGATCTCGGCTACGACAAGAACATCGCATCGGTCGAGAAGCTCGACGACAACACCGTGCGCTTCACACTAAAGACGGCCGATGTCGTTTTCGTGCGCAACATCGCCATGGAGTTCGCGTCTATTCTTTCCGCCGAATATGCCGCGCAATTGCTCAAGGAAGGCCGGCCGGAGGACATGAATCAGAAGCCTGTCGGCACCGGCGCTTTCGTGTTCCGCGATTATCAAAAGGACGCGACCATTCGTTACGACGCGAACCCAAGCTATTGGAATCGCAAGGACGTGCATATCGACAAGCTCGTCTTCTCGATCACGCCCGATGCCGCCGTGCGCGAACAAAAGCTCGCGAGCGGCGAGTGCCAACTCACCTCGTTCGCGCGCCCTGCCGATATCGTCGAGGCGAAAAAAAATCCGAAGCTCACGGTGTTGTTGGGCGTGGGCTTCAACGTTGCCTATGTCGGCTACAACACGACGCACAAGCCGCTCGACAACGTGACGGTGCGCCGCGCGCTGGACATGGCGATCGACAAGCAGGCGATCATCAAGACCGTCTACGAAGGCGCGGCCACGCTGGCCACGAACCCAATGCCGCCTTCGCAATGGTCGTATAACAAGGCGCTGAAAGACGCACCGCACGATCCCGCGAAGGCGCGCGAGTTGTTGAAGCAAGCGGGCTTTCCCGATGGCTTCACCATTACGCTATGGGCCATGCCCGTGCAGCGCGGCTATAACCCAAACGCGCGACTGATGGCGCAACTGATTCAATCGGATTGGGCGAAGATCGGCGTAAAGGCGAATATCGTCAGCTACGAATGGGCCGAATATAACAAGCGCGCAAAGACCAATGGCGAGCACGACGCCATTCTCTACGGCTGGCTAGGCGATAACGGCGACCCCGACAACTGGCTCGGCACCACGCTGGGCTGCGATGCCGTGCATGGCAGCAACATGGCGAAATGGTGCAACAAGCAGTTCGACGATCTCTTGGCTAAGGCGCGCCTCATAACAGATCAAAGCGCGCGCACGAAGCTTTATGAAGAAGCGCAAGTCGTCTTCAAGGATCAGGTGCCGTACACACCGCTTGCGCACGCCAATACGTTTCAGCCGATCTCGAAGCGCGTGCACGGTTATCTGATCAGTCCGCTTGGAGGCCATCGTTTCGACGGCATCACGCTGGATTGATTCAACTGGCGACCGCTTCGCGCAAGGCCTGCAAAAAGCGCACATAAGCGGTCGCACCAGGGTCAGCGTGGCCGATGCTGCGTTCTTGCACCCATGCCGCGCGCCCCTTTTGCGATTGCTTCGAGGCCGTAGCCGTTACCTGCGCTTGCGCAGTCGCGATCATGGCATCGAGCAACTCAGTCGCGCTGCCTTGCGATGCTTCGAGCGTATCGAGACTCGGCACGAGTGCATCGAGCACGGTCTTGTCGCCGACCTGACTCTTGCCACGTTCGATGATGCGCGCAGCCACCGCGCGTCCGATGCCAAGCGCCTCGTCGCGGCTCACCGTGTCCTTGCCGTTCATCTCCTTGCCTGCCGCGAGCAAGCCGCCGCCGACGAGCGCTGCAAACGTAGATGGATTCGCTGTCGAGAACGCCTTGCCCGCAGCAAACAATACGTCGGTAAGCGAGGCGTCATCGTTCAAAGCGGCAAGCGCCTTCACGATGGCAATGGACCCTGATTGCACCGTGATGCCGAGATCGCCGTCGCCCAAAGCGGCGTCGAGGTCGCGTAACTCGTCGGCATGCGCGGGCAGCGCGCTTAGCGCACGCGTCAAGATGGCGCGCAGTTCCTGGTTCGATACGCTCATTGCGCACTCCTCTTACGATGCGGTGCCGTCGCGGAAAAATGGCGAACTCGCGGGCGCTTCGAGCAGCGCTTCGAGTTCGTCGTCGAGCAGCATCACCGTGATCGATGCCCCCGCCATTTCCAGACTCGTTACGTATTCGCCGACATACGAGCGCGCTATTTTCAGGCCCTGATCGGCGATGAGTTGCGAGGAACGGCGATACAGCAAATACAGTTCTTCGAGCGGCGTCGCGCCGAGGCCGTTCACGAGTATCGCGAGCTTCGATCCCTTAGGCGCGTTCAGATCGCCGAGAATCTGACCGATAAGCCGCTCGGCGATGGCATCGGCCGTTTCGAGCTTGCCGCGATGCGTTCCCGGTTCGCCATGAATGCCGATACCGATTTCCATCTCGCCATCGGGCAATGTGAAGGTCGGCTTGCCTGCCGCGGGAAGTATCGTCGGCGAGAGGCCCACGCCCATGGTCCGGCAATGGGCATTCGCCTTGGCGCAAATGCGCGTGACCTCATCGAGCGAATCGCCGCGTTCAGCGGCGGCGCCCGCGCATTTGAACGCGAACAACATGCCCGCGACGCCGCGCCTGTCGGCCGCACGTTCCTTCGGCGCGGATGCTACATCGTCGGTCAACACCACTGTCTTGATGTCGATGCCTTCGGGTTCGGCCAAGTCGGCGGCAAGGTCGAAATTCAGGACGTCGCCGCCATAGTTGCCGTATACGTAAAGCACGCCCGCGCCGCCATCCACTGCCTTGGTCGCTTCGAATATCTGTTCCGCCGAGGGCGATGAAAACACGTTGCCCACGGCCACGCCACTGCAAAGCCCCACGCCGACGTACCCGAGAAAGCCGGGCAAATGTCCCGAGCCGCCGCCTGTCACGATTCCCACTCTGCCTTCCTTGGGCGCGTCCTTGCGCACGAGCGCGCGTTTGTCGTCCGTCGCGCTCTTGATCCACGCGGGATGAGCGATAAGCAAAGCCTCGATGATTTCATCGACGAAGACATCGGGCTGGTTAATGATTTTCTTCATGTTGTGCTCCTCCGGTTTTAGGGTGCGTTGCAAGAACACGTCTAACGCTTGCGCCGCTGACTAAGCGCGTCGAGCAAGACAGCCGCGAAAATGACCCCACCTTGAATGAATTGCGTCCAGAAGGGATTCACGCCGAGTAGCGACAAACCCACGTTGATCACGCCGATCAGCACGACGCCGATAAAGGTGCCCACGATCGAGCCACGTCCACCCGCAAGCGATGTCCCGCCAATCACGATAGCGGCGATCACCTGCAATTCGAGTCCGTTGGCCGCGGACGGCAAGGCGGAATTGAGCCGTCCGGCAAGCACGATCCCAGCGATGGCAGCAGTTACGCCGGCCAGCATGTAGGTGAAGAAAACCACGCGGCGCACGGGAATACCGGCAAGACGCGCGGCTTCCTGATTGCCGCCGACTGCAAAGACCTGATGCCCGAACGTGGTCTTGCGCAAGAGCACATGGCCTATGGCGAAGATCACGAGCATGACGATCATCGGCATGGGCAAGCCCGCGACGGTCTTCGCGCCGAAGGCCGTGAAGGCGGTGGGGAAATCGAACTTCGTGCGACCATCGGAAATGGCGAGCGTGAGGCCGCGCGCCATGGCCATCATCGCGAGCGTGACGATGAAGGGCACGAGGCGCAACCACGACACGGCAAGACCGTTGAGCGCGCCTGCCGTGGCCCCGACCGCAATTGCGACGCATAACCCTCCAACGCCGAGACCGACGGCGCCTGGGCTCGATCCTGCCATGACCGTTGCCGCGACCATGCCGCTCAACGCAACGAGCGATCCGACCGAGAGATCGATCCCCGACGTGATGATGACGAACGTGCCGCCTACCGCCGCAATGCCCACCACCGAGACCTGCACCATGATGTTGGTGAGCGTGCTGGTCGTCAGAAACTCGGGCGATGCAATCGACAAGGCGATGCAGATGATGACGAGTGCGGCAAACAATGGCCCGATGCCGCTCCTCAGTTGGCGAATCACGCGGCGCGAGAGCGCCTCCGAGTCCTCGCGGTTGGCTGCCGTGGAGGTCATGCGCCTGCTCCTGTTGTAGCCCATTGAATGACAGTTTCAGAGTCCGCTTTGTCGCGCCGTAGCTCCGTCACGATGCTGCCGCGATACATCACGAGCACGCGATCCGACATGCCGAGCAACTCCGGCAACTCGGAACTCACCATGACGACCGCTGCGCCCGCACGCGCCATCGACACCATGTGTGCGTAGATTTCGGTCTTCGCACCCACGTCGATGCCGCGTGTGGGTTCATCGAGCATGATGACTACGGGTGCTGTCGCCGTTGCGCGGCCAAGAATGACTTTCTGCTGATTGCCGCCGGAAAGCGTGCCGGTGATCTGCAACACCGAAGACGAGCGAACGCCGAAGCGCGTGCTTGCTTCCTGCGCCAGCTTGCGTTTCTTGGCGCGGCTCACGAAGCCGCCGCTCGCAAGCGCTTTAAGGCTCGACAGTGCGATGTTCTCTTCGATGTTGGCATCGAGCACGAGCCCTTCGAGCTTGCGGTCCTCCGAGGTATAAACGAGGCCGTGACGCACGCCTTGAGTGGGCGAATGATTCGTGACCTTCTTGCCCTTCACGAAAATCTCGCCACCGGTTGCGGGCAGCGCGCCAAAGATCGTCTTGAGCAATTCCGTGCGTCCTGCCCCGGCAATGCCCGCTATGCCCAGGATTTCGCCCGAGCGTACCGTAAAGCTCGCATTGCGCAGCAACGGCGCGCTAGCGAGATTGCGCACTTCGAGCACGACATCGCCATAAGGACGCGGCTCCCACGGATAGAACGATTCGAGATTGCGCGCGACCATTGCCTGCACGAGTTCGGCTTCGGTCCATTGCGACATCGGACGCGCGCCGACCGTCGCGCCATCGCGCATCACGACGGCGGAATCGGCGAGTTCGAACACCTCTTCCAGATGATGCGAAATGAAGATGATGCCCATGCCCGAGGCACGCAGCCGCCGCACCACGGCATAAAGATTGGCGATGTCCTGGCTCTGCAGCGCGGCCGTGGGTTCGTCCATGACGAGGATTCGGGCATCGCGCGCCACGGCTTTTGCTACTTCCACGAGCTGCCTCTTGTTGAGCGGCAGATCGCCGAGGCGCATCCACGGCGGCACGTTGTCGAGTCCCACGCGATCCAGCGCTTCGCGCGCAAGCTGGTTGGCCTCGCGTTGCTTGACGAAGCCGTTCCTTGCAGGCATGCGGCCAAGGAATAAATTTTCCGCGACCGTCATGTCGTTGATCAACGAGAGCTCCTGATAAATCACGGCCACGCCTGCATCGATCGCCGCGTTGGTGCCGCGCGCAAGCGGTACGCCGTCGATCTCGATCGTGCCTTCGTCCGGCTCATACGCGCCAGACAAGGTCTTCACGAGCGACGATTTGCCCGCGCCATTCTCGCCGACGATAGCGAGCACATGGCCCGTTCGCAGTTCGAGGCTGACGCCGCGCAGCGCCTTGACGCCAGGAAAGCTCTTGACGATGCCTTGCATGCGCAATAGCGACGCGGACGCTTCGAGCGGCGCCTGCGCTTGCGCTTCCGTTTCGACTGTCATGTCGTGCATTCCGTTAGCGGGCAACGCGCTAGAGCTCAAACGCTTGAACGCTTGAAGTCTTAAGCGTGTGCCCGCGGCTTGCCTTACTGTTTGACTTCCTCTGACCACAGCCCGTACTTCTTGGTCTCATCCGAATCGATATTCGATTTGTCGATGAGTAAAGTCGGCCAGGCATAATTCGCCGGAACGTCCTTCTTGGCGTTGTAGTCCGCGATGAACTGCAGCGACTTGGCGGCCATCTGAATGGGGTTCTGCGAGATGGTCGCGTCCTGCTTGCCCGAGCGAATGGCGGAAAGCGCCTGCGCCGTGCCATCCGCGCCGATCACGAGAATGTGCGCTTTATCGCCGAGCGGCTTATAGCGGCCCGCATTGTCGATAGCCTTTTCCGCACCCACGGTGTTGTCGTCGTTGGCGCCGAATACCGCGTCGATTTGCGGATATTTCTGCAGGATATTGGTCATCGCGTTAAGCGACTTCTCCTGATCGAATGCGCCTTCCTGACGCGCAACCACCTTGATGTCGGGATACTTCGCCATTTCGTCGCTAAAGCCTTTCTCACGGTCGGTGGCGGCGGTCGTGCCGACAAGGCCGATCAAATCCACCACATTCCCTTTAGCCGAACCGTAGCGTTTGGTCAGTTGATCGGCAATCCACTTGGCGCCGGTTTGACCGAGCGCGACGTTATCCGACGCAACGAACGAAGTTACCTTGCCGCCATCCGACCCACGATCGAGCGTGAAGACCGGAATGTTCATCGAGTTGGCTTTCTCGACAGCCGGAATGATGGCCTTGGAGTCGATAGGATTCAGCACGAGGGCAGTCACGCCTTGACTCAGCAAGTTGATGGCGTCGTTGACTTGCTGTTGCGCGTCGCCATTGGCATTGGTCTGGACGAGATCGAAGCCTTGCTCCTTGGCGCCCTTCTCCACGCCGGCCTTGAGCCCGACAAAGAACGCATTGTTAAGCGTTGCAATCGAAAAGCCTATTTTCGCCTTGCCGCCCGCGGCAGCGGCCGGCGCCGGTGCGCTTGCGGGAGCGCTCGCGGCTTCGCTCGAACTCGCGCCCGAACTGCTGGCGGTCGAACTGTTGTCGCTCTTGGAACAACCGCTAAGCGCGGCCGCCGCGCATAAAAAAACCGCGCCGGTCGATTTGCCGAACGTGCCCCATCCGTCGAATCTTGCTGAATTCCAGGCCATAGCTGTCTCCGTTGTAGGATTTATTCATTACGATGCAAACGACTATTTCCTCAAGGCAAGCGCGCTAAGAATCTTTCTTGTCGCGCCGGCCATAAGTCTTGAACTTCTCCAGCACTTCATCCATCTGCTCCTCCGAAAGAAGCGGCGGAGCACCCAACTGACAGGCGAGAAGATATTGCTTGGCAAGCACTTCCACTTCATGCGCGAGCCACACGGCGCGCGCAAGATCGGTGCCAAGCGCGATCACACCATGATGCGCGAGCAGACACGCTCGCCGGTTCAGAAGCGCGGCTAAGGCGTGATCGGAAAGAGTTTGCGTGCCAAAGAGCGCATAAGGCGCGCAGCGAATGGAATGTCCGCCGGCGGCCGCGACCATGTAGTGCACGGCGGGAATATCGCGTTCATGAATGGCAAGCGCCGTGGCCGCTATGGAATGCGTATGCACGACCGCGTGCATGTCTTGCCGTGCTCGAAGAATGTCGCGATGAATGCGCCATTCCGAAGACGGGCGAGCCGTGCGCAGCACGCTCGCGTCATCACCGACATTTAACGGCAGCCACACCATCATGTCTTCGTGCATTTCACGCGCAGGAACGCCGCTGGGCGTGATGAGAAAGCCGTCGTTGAAGCGGGCGCTGACGTTACCCGAGGTTCCCTGATTGATAGCGAGCCGCTCCATTTCGAGCGAGGTATCGACAATACCCCGGCGCAGCGCGCCTTCATCCACCGTGCTCATGCGGCATTACCTTCGGCTGCGAAGAAACCACGCAACGAACGTTCGAAAGGCGCTTTCACGATACCGCGCTCCGTGATGAAGCCCGTGACGAGTTCATGCGGCGTGACATCGAATGCGGGATTGCGCGCGTTGATGGCTCGCGGCGCAATAGGTTGCCCTGCAAGCGATGTCACCTCTTCTTCGCGACGTTCTTCTATCTCGATCTGCGCGCCGGTCGGTGTGCGGAAGTCCAGTGTGGACGAAGGACAAGCCACGTAGAACGGTATGCCGTAGTAATTCGCTGCGATGGCCACGCTCAGTGTGCCGATCTTGTTGGCGAAGTCGCCATTTGCCGCAACCCGGTCCGTGCCGACGATCACGAGGTCCACCAGTCCATGCGACATGATCGACGCGGCCGCGCTATCCACGATCAGCGTTACATCCACGCCCGCCTGCTGCAGTTCGAACACGGTCAGGCGCGCGCCTTGCAAAAGCGGCCGCGTCTCGTCCGCGAACACCTTGAACGCAATGCCTTCGCGATGTGCGGCATAGATCGGCGCGGTGGCCGTGCCTAAGCCTGTGGTGGCAAGCGCACCTGCATTGCAATGCGTGAGCACGCCGCTGCCCGGTTCGATAAGCGGCAGACCATGCATGCCGATGCCTTCGCATAGCGCCTGATCTTCCGCATGAATCTGTTTGGCCTCATCCACCAAAGCTTCGTAAAGCGCCTTCGAGTCGCTTGCGTTGCATGCGCGCGCGCATTGCAGCATGCGTCTCAATCCCCAACTCAGATTCACCGCCGTGGGGCGCGCGGTATCGAGCCAGCCCGCGCGCCGTTCAAGCTCGGCACGAAATTGCGTCAAGGGCAAGTCGCGCGCGTCCTGCATGGCGACGCACAATCCGTATGCTGCCGCGACGCCGATGGCGGGCGCACCCCGCACGCGTAATTCGTGAATGGCTCGCCAGACGGCGGCTGCATCGGCGACATGCTCCACCACGATTTCATGCGGCAGGCGCGTCTGATCGAGCAGCAGGAGATCGCCATCGCGCCATTCGATCGTCGGGGCAAGCGTGGGGAACAAGGACTGCGCAACCATGGAAGCTCCGAGTGGACTATGCATGTGTGATTGTTTCGCGCTGAACCTCGCGCGCAAGCATGACGACCTGTTCGATACTGCCAAGCGTCGCGCGCTTGACCAGCAGGTCTTCCGCGCAACGCAGACAGCGCACTTCGATACGCGCCCTCGCCTGAGCATCTGGAATGCGCGTGATGTCCGCGACCTTCGCCATGCCGACAATGCGCCGAATCATCTTGCAGCCAGCGAAGCCGAGCGTATCCGCTAGCAGCCGACGCATGAAGTGCGTGCGATAACCTTCGACAGATCGCGCTTCTGCGTGACCGCCTATAAAGCCGCGTCCGCTACGGCTTTCGTGCTCGCGCCACAGCTTTAGAAATTGCGCGCTAAAGCCATTCCAGACCTCGGCCACTTGAACGAGCAACCATTCCTGATAGCCGGAAGGATCTCGATCGTCTATACGGCCATGCCAGTCGCGCGAAAAATACGCGAGCAGCAGGTTTGCGAGCACCGCGCCGATATCGAAGCCCATCGGTCCGTAGAACGAGAATTCCGGATCGATCACGAAGGTTTCGTCTTTGTTGACCATGATCGAGCCGGTGTGCAGATCGCCATGCAGCAAGGTCTCGGCGTGATTCATGAACGCCCATTTCATGTCGCCCGCGGCAATGCGCAACGCTTCGCTGGTCCTCAGTCGTTCAAGCGATGACGCAGGCAATGCGGCGCTGTACACGTTCGACGGATGATCTTCGAAAGGAAACGTAAAGACGAGGTCCTCGGTGATTTTGCACAGCTCGGAATTGACCGCCGCGCTCATGGCCTCTTTCTTGATGTCCGGCGCAAGAAACAGATCGGACCCGTGGAAAAGCGTTTGCGCAAGATACGTCGACAGATGCGCGGCGAGCTTCGGATAGACGACGCCATCCATCAGGCCTTGCCGCAAAATGCGATGCGAGGCAAGCCTTTGCATCACCATCAGAAAGCGCTTGCCGTCAGCGTGATACACCTTCGGCACATGCCGCGGACATAGCGCACCGAAGCGGCGTAACGCCGCTACCTCATGCTCCATGCGCTGACACGACAACGGCCACGTCTTGCCGACTAGTCTTAAAAAAGGCGGCGCCTGCTTGACGACGACGCTGCGTTCCGGCGCCTTCGTGTTCGTCACGAAGTACACATAGTTCAGGTTGCCGTCGCCGACTTCGGCCACTTCCAGATCGTGCGGCTCGCCAAGCAGCGCACGTATCTCGGGAATTGCGCCGAGATACGCGGCAAGCTCGCTTGCGGTAAAAGCCTCGAACTCCATCGGTGTCTCCTCCGATGTTGCTTCTGGTGCGCGTCTAAACGCAAGATTGTCTTAGCGACGCTTGCGCACCAGATCGAATTTGAAAATGCTCGTGTTGTAGTAGTCGTTGCTATAGCAGAGCGGTTCCCCGCTCTGATCGAAATCCACTTCGTCCAGCAGGAGAAACAAACCGAAGCCGTCTCCGAGTTCCGGCAGATCGCGCGGCGTGAGGATGGTCGGCTGTATCGACGTATGCGTATGCGACAGACGCCGGCCCGTGCGCGCAAACATGCCGAAAAGCGATTCGCCGACTTCACCGTCCGCTGCATCGAAGAGCGTCTTCGGAATGGTGTCGATGCAATAGGCGGCTACGGCGTCGTCCGCGCGGCGAACGCGTTCGATACGTACGCACGGCGCCCCAAGCTCGATGCCGAGTCTTTCTGACAAACTCTCCGATGCCGCAATGGTATCCATCTGTATGCGACTCGTTGAAGGCACGGCGCCGACGCTCTTGATCATGTCGGTTACGGACATCAGATCATCCAGACCGCCCTGCAACTTCAGCGAAATTTGTCTGATGAAGGTGCCGCGACCTTGTACCCGAGACAGCAGACCGTGCGAGATCATCTGAGCAACGGCTTCACGCAAACTCGAACGGCCTACCCCGAGCAATTCGCAGAGTTCCAGTTCCGTAGGAATCTGATCACCTGGCTTGAGCTTGCGCTCACGGATCATAGTCAAAAGCGACTCTTGAATCTTGTCGCTCATTGAGCGCTCTACGCTTAGACGCATGTTGCTCTCTTAGGTAGCATCCAGTCAAATATACATCAGACATCAGATGTTTTTCTTAGGACTTTCCCTTGGATATTTTGTAGGCTCAATAGCTGGCGATAGCGATGAACGGCCATGCGGTTGCAGCAAGGCCACATTCATTTGCTTGCCGCGTCTAACTTGTTGGCGCGTTGCACTGCGCCAAGAATTCATGGCTTCCACTGGTACATCAGAATCTTGGCGCGGGCATCGTCTTCCACGAGAATGTCGTATTCACCATTGGCCCTTAGCGTGGCGCTGATACCCAGTTCCACATCGACATAGCCGCTAGCCCAGCCTACGTTCGCGCCCGGTGACATGCAGCCAACGTGTGCGCCGGTGCGCGCGTCGTACACATAAACCTTCTGCGTGAAGAGGCCCGCAACAAAGAGGTAATTGCCCGCTGTCGCAAGTCCAACGGGCGTGATTACGGGGTTGGCCGTCGTGTCCCAAGGCAGCGCGATGAGATAGGTCATGACGCGCGGCCCGCGAGTCCAGTTGTCGTAACGCGCGAGATATGGGCCGGCCTCTTTCCAGCGCGCGGCATCATAGGGAATGGTTTGCGTGAAGCCCGAGATATACATCGTGTCGGTCTCAGGCACGTAAAGCACTCGGCCAATGCGCGTGAAAGGCGCTGGCATCGTATAAGTCTTCGCCGATGTATAGGTGTAAAGCGGATTGCCCAAGGCATCGAAGCCCTGCAGCGGCATTTCTCGTATGCCGCTCGTCGGGGTACCGAACCATACGTTGCCAAGGGAATCGACCCAGATGAAGCTGTTGCCTATCAGACTCCCCGTCGATGGATTGCCTATGAATTCGCTCGTGTCGAGATGGCCATCGCCATTGATGTCGCGCCACATCCATTCGCCATAGGCCGGTTGATTCGCTGGAAAACCGCCTGAAATATAGGACTCGGCGAACATGACCGATGGTATTGCCGTATAACCGTGCGCGGCGTCGAAGCGATGCACATAGAGCTGATGCGAATATGGATCGAGCGTGAATAGATACGGCCGGTTGCCGTTCAGGCGCCGTACCATCGGCTGGCCACGCACCGCGCGTCCGATGTGAATCGAAGGGTCATCAGGAAAAGTGAAGCGGTCCACGGTATGCGCCGTGTACGTCCATTGCTTGCCGGGCGCCTTGCTCCAGTCCATCGTAAAGACTTTCGAGCCGGTATAGATGGTGTTCGGCGCGCCGGGATCGAAGCTCGCGCCATCGACGAACACGAGACCGTCCAGTTCCCATGTAACAGAACGTGTGACGCCTTTGAAAGCCTGCAGCACCGCGCCCGTTCCCACCGAGGCAGAGTTCAGAGCTCGCGGACCTTCGCCATTTTGTCCAACGTACAGATTGCCGGCCTGATCGAAACCGATACCCGTGACCGAGTTGAAGCGCCCTGCTTCGATCGTGCCAGCGGTCGCATGATTCACGCCCTTGAGCGTGCCGATCGCAGCTAGCGCTGCGTTTTTTCGGAAAGGCAAGATCTGCTGGCCCACGCCGTTATCTGCGATATAAAGATCACCCGATGGAGTGACCGCGATATCCGCGGGTACCGTTCCTATCGGGAGTATCGGCACGCCGCCAAGTAGCGCGCCCGTCGTCGAATAATGTGCAATGGCGGGGTGTCCGTTGAACGTGCCTGTAATGACCCAAAGCGTGCCGTCTATATCGAGTGCCATGCGTCCCGGTGATGTCACGTTGAACGCGCGATTACGCCTCATCGTGTTGGCATCGAACACGACGATCTGATTGCTCGACGCGTCGGAAACAAAAAGCTCGCTATCGTTAGCGGCCAGGCCGCGAATGCCCGCGTCCGTTCCGGCCGGCACAGTCGCCACGATTAGGAAACTGTTCTTGGTAGCATTCGCGCTGTTGCCGGCGCCGCCCGTAAAAGACGCGCCCTTGGCGATGTTGGCGATCGTGCGTCGCGTAATGCCGAACCACGTATAACCGTTGGGCGGATAATCCGCGCCGACGAGGCCACCGCCTTGATTGCCGATGGACATCGCCGCATAGAGGTATGTGCTGTTCGATGCAATGGCGTCGCCGCCCGCCGCGCCCCAACCATGCGTCGCACCCGCCACCGCGATTCGGTCGCCATTGCGATACGCCGCGATCTCGGCGCCGCTTTCATCCCACGGACTATTGGTATAGACGGTTCCTTCCGGTGCAACGCGGATGGCTTGTATGTCCTGCTGCATCCACTTGCCATCGCCGAAGCCAAAAGTGTTGCCGATCCAGGACGTGGTGTAATTGAGCGGCGACGTAGCCGCGCGCGCACCGCTGGCAAGGCTGAACACCATTAGCCATACCGCTAGAAAACATGAAACGTTCATCACCTGCACCCCGGCAAACCGCCGCAAAGCGAAATCGAGTTACGACCCTAATGATATGAAGAAAAGGCCTGTTTTCTTCTTAACGGCGGTCGGTACGAATGCTTGAATCCGGTTTATTGAGGCGTGTTCAATGTGCAAGAAGGCGAGCAAACAACGGAGAGGTCGAATGATAGATAGCGTGGACAGGAAACATCTCGAACGATGCATCGAACTGGCTAAAGAAGCGCTCGACCAAGGCGATGAACCCTTTGGTTCGCTACTGGTGGCGAGCGACGGTCACGTGCTCTTTGAGGATCGTAACCGCATCAGCACGGGCGACAAGACCTTGCATCCTGAGTTCGCTATTGCAAAGTGGGCTGCGGAAAATATGAGCGAGCCCGCGCGCAAGAATGCCGTGGTCTACACATCGGGCGAGCATTGTCCGATGTGTTCGGCGGCGCATGCATGGGTGGGGCTTGGGCGAATCGTCTATGCGAGTTCGACTGCGCAGTTCACGCGCTGGCGTGAGGAACTCGGTGCTGGGACCAGCCCTGTTCGCGCGCTGCCCATTGAAGAGGTGATCGACGGAGCAATCGTGGATGGCCCCGTCGACGACCTTGCAGAACGCGTGCGTGCACTACATGTCGCTTATAGGCAGAAGCATCAAACGCGTTGATCGGTGAGTGCGCTGCTATGGTTTCGCTGTTGCGACACGCCTGGAACTTCGGTCTGCACGTTCGTCTGCGTGATGACCGACTCGCACAACGCGATCACTTGCGGAAGACTCGCGGCATTGAACAACGAATGATCGACATCGGCGTAAGTTGCGACACGCACTGAACGAAGCCGCTTGAGTCGAGCGCCCAGCTTGCCGCAATGCGCGGCAAGCAAGTCCAGGCCCGCATCGTAGGCGCCGTAGACCAGCACCGTGTTCACGCCTCTAGCGTCGAGCGCGCGAATGATCGGCATGGGTGTAGTGGCCTGCTCGGGCGGCGTTTTGCTCAGGCTGTCGAGCCTCAATACATCGACGACACGTGAACGCGCACGCGTGAGCATGTAGCCGCCGATAAAGCCCATTACGCGAAGCAGATTTTTATCGCCGCGCAAAATGGCTTTCCACTTCTGCGGATCGAGCATGGAGAACGCATAACCCGCCATGGAGTTGCGTGTGGATTCGCGCAACGCTTCGGGCGTTTTGTCCTCGGGACGCTTGAACGTAGGGATATTCACCGAAATCACGCCGGTAATAACGCTCTCGCTGACCGCTGCCTTCAAAGCGTGATACGCACCTGAACAAATGCCGAACGCATAGATCGTCTTGTAGCCTTGCCGGGACAACCAACGCGCGGCAACGCCAGTGTCTTCGGTTGCGACCACGTTATAGATTCTGCCGAAGGGCGTATCTGACTGCACATCGCCCGAAGGAAGCGGACTGTCGCCACGGCCGCGTGCATCGAACCGCAATGAAGCAATACCACGTGATGCTAGCTCGCGTGCAATCCGCACGGAAAGCCGGCTATCGCCTACGCGTGAACTCGCCGCCGTATTCGTCATGACAAACACAGGGCCACGCGCTGCACCATGACGCGGCTCGCACAGCACGCCTACGAGTCCTTGTTCGTCCATTCGCACGGGACGCTCGACAGCCTCCGGCGTTTCGATGACGAGATCTGGCCACACGTCATGTGCCGCAGCCGATGTATTAACGGGGCCTGCTTCGAGCGCGCCGTTTGCAATCCACTCAGTGGCCGTTGCCAAAGCAGCCTTGGGCAATACCGTGAATGCCGACTCTTGAATGAAGCCAAGCAAATCTTCAAAGGGTTGTGTCTGCGTATCGACGCCAAGCCCACTGAGCGCATCCAGCAGCGGGTCTTTCGAGCTCGTTCGTGCGTGCATCAGCAATACGCGATTGGCGGGCGCATCAGCCGCACTTTTCACTTGCGACGCGAGATCGATCTTTTCCAGTCGGGCTCTAAAGGCATCGTCATAAACCTGACCCAGCACGTTGAACGGACCAGTCTTGGGTTGCGCTTCGCGAAGGGGCGGTGCGAGCTGGTCGAGCCAGGTCTTGCGCACCGCGCCGAGTTCGCGGATATAGGTGCGTCCGCTCACGACTGGCGCAAGCAAGGCGAGATCGTCGACGGGACACTTGAGCGCCGCAGCCAAAGCGAACGCGGCACCGACCCGAAAGCCCGCTAGCGTGACGTGTTCGATACCCGTCTGTTCCTTGAGGAAATCGACGGCTGAACCGATGTCATCCACCGCCGAATCGAACAGATCTTGTCCTGCTTCTAGATCGGCTGAATCCCCCGTGCCGAGATAGTCGAAGCGCAAGACCCACAAGCCGCGGGCCGCAAGAGCGTCTGCCAGGTGACGCACGCCGCTATAAGTCCACACATATTCGTGGCCATAGGTGTTGCAGAGAACGACGCCGCGCGTGCCGGCGCCTGCGTGCAGCCATCCGAATCTTTTGCCGAAAACCACCGGTCTCATTTGTATTTTCCTCGTCTTTGGCGGTGTTCAGACGTAAGCAAGGAGTGCCTTCGAAACCGCCAGCCTGCATGCGTCATTATTATGCTTGGACAACTGCAGGCACAAAGGGAACGGGCAGCAAGTGCTATTCCCATCGACACGGGACTCCAGCTAGTCCTAGTCGGGCGTTGCGCAAAGCTTCTCTCCGGGCTTTGCGCCGCCATGCAGCGAGGGTTACTTGTCACCAATTATATTGAGCCCGCTTAGCACTTGCGATGTGCCGGCGCGAATTTTGTTCAAACGGACTATCTATTGGCGATCATTGCATGGGGTGCATGATGTCTTGTCTGGCAAATGCGCTTAACTGCAAACAATCCGCGCGGCATCGCACAGAGCTTTTTAGGGTTTGCTTATATTCTTTTGGCTTTTCGCAAAGCGGCGAGTCATCCCCGCCTATGAGGTTGCGATAAGGCGCGTGCCGAGCGAATGAGGTCGTCAAGCATGAGATCGCGTTTCTCTGGAACGGTGTCGCGACTTGTCATGAAGCAGAGCGCCGCGACGGCCAAACCAGAACGATCGCGAACGGGCGCGGCCATGCAATAGCGAAACGTATGCGACAAGCCTGTCGTGCAGCAGAAGCCCTGCTCCCTTGCACGTTCCACATCGGCGAGGAAGTCTGTGAAATCTACTCGCTTGCCGTTGTCCAGAACGAAGTCTTCATCAGGAATGAGCGCGCGAATTGCGTCGCCGCTCAAATGACCTAGCAGCAGCCTGCCCGATGCCGTCCAGGGAATGGGGACCTTGACGCCAATATCCGAACTGATATTGAAAGGTCGAGAGCTGTTTTCTGAAAGCACGACCGTGTATTTGTCGCCTTCAAGCATGCACAGTTGCGCGGTCTCGTCGTGGCTGCGCACGAGCGCGAGAATGGACTGATGCGCGCGGCTGATCAAATCGTTGTGCACCGCGTAATCGGAGCCGTAGTAATGCATCTCGCGGCCAAAGAAGATGCTGCCGTCGGGGCCCGCTTCCAGTAGACCCGCCTCGCTTAAAATTGCAACCAGTTCGTAGATGCTTGAACGCGGCGCGCCAGTCGCTTCGATCAATTCGCGCATCGCAAGCGGCCTGCGAGCTAGATGCAATTGCTTCATGATCGCCACGACCCGATCCACCCCGCGCGCACGCGACGTTTCCACTGTCGACATCGGCCGGGCTCCGCTCAATGATCCAGCACGCGATGCAGAAACTGCCGCGTGCGTTCGTTCTGCGGATTCACGAAGATTTGCTCGGGTGCGCCCTGCTCTGTAATCACGCCCTTGTCCATGAACACCACGCGATCCGCCGTCTTGCGCGCAAAACCCATTTCGTGCGTGACCACGACCATCGTCATGCCATCGCGCGCCAGTCCGCGCATGACTTCGGTCACTTCGCCGACGAGTTCCGGATCGAGCGCGGAAGTCGCCTCGTCGAAGAACATGATGCCTGGCTCAACGGCGAGTGCGCGTGCAATGGCAACGCGTTGTTGCTGGCCGCCCGACAATTGACTCGGATAATGCGTCGCACGATCGGCGAGGCCAACACGGTCGAGCGCATCCATGGCGCGCTTCTTGGCATCGGCGGGACTCATTTTGCGCGCCTTGATGAGTGCAAGCGTGACATTGCCGAGCGTGGTCTTGTGCGGGAACAGATTGAACTGCTGAAATACCATGCCCACATGTCCACGAATTTCTTTAGCGCGACGTGCATCGTGCAGCGGCACCTGGTTGACCCACACTTCGCCCGCATCCGCGGTTTCAAGGCCGCTCATGATACGCAACACGGTGCTCTTGCCCGAGCCCGATGCGCCGATCAAGACAAGCACTTCGCCAAGCCTCACATCGAGATTGATTTCCCGCAGCACTTGCGTGGCACCGAACGACTTGCTCACGCCCGCGAGGTTGATGATCGACGCTTCACTCATGACAGCACGCTCCTTTTACGGTCGTGACGGCGCACCCACTGCGACAGCGGAAAGCACACTATGAAATACAGTATGGCGACGAGGCCATAAATCTCGACTGGCTTGCCCACGCGATCGACGATCGCCTGGCCGCCGTGCATCAACTCCGACATGCCGATCATGCTAACGATCGACGTGTCCTTGATAAGCGAGAGATATTGCCCGACCAGCGGTGGCAAAACGATCCGGCCGGTCTGCGGCAAGACTACGGAGAAGAACGCTTGCGCTTTGGAGAGACCGAGAATCTGCGAGACTTCCCACTGTCCTTTAGGGACCGCCTCGATGCCTGAGCGAAATACTTCGGCGATATACGCGCCTTGATAAACGCTCAAGCCGACGACTCCGGCGGCAAAGACATCGATGGCATAGCCGAAGTAGGACACGCCGAAATAGATGAACATCAGTGTGATGAGCACTGGCGTGCCGCGGAAGAGTTCGGTGTAGAGCCTTGCAATCTTGTCGGTGCCCCAAGGCCCGAAAGAACGAAGCACGGCGGCCAGAAGACCGATCACCGTACCGCCCACGATCGACGCGGCCGACAAGGCCAGCGTCATCAAGAGCCCTTGCAAAAGGATCGACAGGCTCGTCGTCAATAAATCGCTCGACATGTCTCGCTCTCCGATTAAGTGCGCGCGGCAGGACGGCGCAGCATGAACGATCGGCGCGAAGGCTTCCTGATGACGAGCGGCGGGTGAAAGAGCCTCAAGCCAATCTGCCCTGCAGCCCAGGAAAGCAGGTTGCTGAGCACGAGATAGGCAAGAAGCGTGACCGTGAAAGTCTGTACGTAAAGCAGCGTACGCGAATTGATGACGGTCGCCGTACCGCTCAACTCGGGCAGTGCAATCGCGGAAAGCAGCGACGTGCCGAGCAAAAGCTGGATCAGGTTGTTGACGATAGCCGGATAAACAGCGCGTGCCGCTTGCGGCAAGACCACTTGCGTGAAGATCTGCGAGCGCTCTAGTCCGAGAATCGATGCCGCTTCGAGCTGACCCTTGGGCACCGACTGGATGCCCGCCCGAAACACTTCCGCCAGATAAGCGCCTACGTTCACCCCTAGTGCGATCACGCCTGCTGTATAAGCATCGAGCGTAATGCCAAGGGACGGCAAGCCGAAGAACACGATGAATATCTGCAGCAGGACCGGCGTGTTGCGGATGACTTCGATATAAACGCTTGCGATTCCGCGCAGCACGCGGCTCTTGGACCCGCTTGCAAGCGCCGTCAAAAGACCGAGCGCCATTGCCAGAATGAACGCCAGCAGCGTGATTTGCAGCGTGAGCCATGCGGCATGCAGGAAGTCGCTGAAATAGCCAGCAAGCGTCAACCATTCATAGCCCATAATTTTTCCTCACGTTGGACGTCACGCAACCGGCGTCACGGTTAAATTAATATTGCGGGTTGAGCGGGAAACGCGGCTCTTGCCCAAACCATTTTTTATAGAGCTGCGCGTTCTGCTTGGACGCGTTGATCTGGAACAGGAACAGGTTCAGATAGTTGAGCCAGACCTGATCGCCGGCCTTGACGCCGAACGCGTTGTATTCAAGCGGCACGAGGGCTTCGTCAGTGACGGTAAGTTCCTGATCGAGCGATGCCTGGTATGCGAGAAAGTTGTTGTCTTCGATCATCGCGTCAGCCTGGCCTTGCTTGACGGCGAGAATGGCGGCTTGCGAGCTGTCGAATTCCTGAATCTTCACCTGCATGTTGAGTGAGCGCACTTCGTCGCCGTTGGTCGAGCCTTTGACGGTGGCAATCGTGCGGTTGCTCATGTCCTTGATGGATTTGATCCCGCTCGATTTCTTGACCAGCAGCGCTTCACTCGCCACCACGTACGGATTGGTAAAGGCAATTTCCTTGGCCCGTTCGAGATTGCGAGTGAAATTGCAGAACACGACATCCACCTTACTCGTCTGCAGATTTGGAATGCGGTTGGCGCTGGTGGCGTTGACCACTTCGAGCTTTACGCCCATTTGCTTAGCGAGTTCCTTAGCGAGATCGACGTCGTAGCCGTCCGGCTGGCCGTCCTTGTTATAGAAACCGAAGGGCGCAAAGCTCAAGCAATCGCCTACGCGCAAGGTGCCGCGTTGCAAAACGGTCTTAAGCATTGAGCTTGCCGCCCCATCCTGCGCTGGTGCTTCGACTTTCGAACAGGCTGCCAACGCGACAAGGCCGGCAATTGCAACCCAACGAGCAAAGCGCGCGCTTTCTCTAACAAGTTTCATGTGTGCATCTCGCAAGAGGAAAATCCGTTTGAGGCGTGTCCGATATATCGGACACGTATCCGACACGGCAGATGGGAGGCAAGTCTTCCACTAAAAAAAACTTGAGGCAAGCGGGTTTACGCGCGGATGGATTAGACGCTCGCAAAGAAAAAGGGCAGACAAATTTCTTTGTCTGCCCTTCATGGTGGTTCAAGCGCTTGCTAAAGATCCAGCACCAGCACCCTGCTCGTCGCACGCGATACACACGCCGTGAGAAATTCGGTCTTTTCGTCGTCGCCGAGAATGCAGTCGTTGTGTTCGACTTCGCCTTCGAGATAGCGCACTTTGCAGGTGCCGCATAGACCTGCGCAACAAGAGGTTTCAATCGGTACGCCTGCCAGTGCCAACGCGTCTGCAATGCTTTCTTCCTTAGATACCTCGATCTCTTGTCCCGTACTCGCAATGCGCACGGTGAAACTGTCAAGTGCATCGTTGGCGGCTTCATCGTCGAGATTGCGCTCCGGCGCCTTGAAATGCTCGAAGTGCACCGTGCCGGTGGGCCAGTGTCCGGCGGCATCGGCGCATGCCTTCATGAAGCCGCCTGGGCCGCAGTAATACACATGCTCGCCTTCGCGCGGCGCGTCGAGCAACCGGCGCAGATCGAGGCCCGTGGCCGGGTCGCCGCCATCGAAATGCAGGTGCAGCTTTCCGCTTGCGCGCATCGATTCGAACTCGTCGGCAAACGCGGCGCAGCTCGCGTCCCTGGTGCAGTAATGCATCTCGTAGTCGATGCCGGCGTCGTCCAGTTCATGCGCCATCGCCTTGAGCGGTGTGACGCCGATACCGCCTGCGATCAGTAACACGCGACGCGCGCCATCGACGAGACTAAAGTTATTGCGCGGAAGACTCACCTTTACGATGTCCTGTACGCGCAGTTGCTCGTGCAGTGCTTTCGAGCCACCGCGTCCGCGCTCATCGCGCAGAACGGCAATCACATAGCGATGCCGTTCGCGCGGCGCATTGCAGATGGAATACTGACGGATCACGCCGCCTGCAAGATGGATGTCCAGATGCGCGCCAGCCGTGAACGGCGGCAATGCATGTCCCTCAGGATCGACGAACTCATAGGAGTTGATGCCGCGTCCTTCGAAGCGGACTTGTCGCACCATCAATTGCAGCGTCTGTGCCTGGCGGTCGGTTGATATGGGTTGTGTCGACATGGTTGCGTCTCCTCGATCGATGAGCGGCGGGCTTGCGAAAGCGCTCGGCATTGGTCAAAGCGCCTTCGCCATATGCCGCTATTGCTTCATCGATTGTTCGAGTTCCTCGAAGCTTTGCCGCACGAAGTTGACGCGCTCATCACCCTTCATCGTCTCGCTCTGCGCGAGAATGGCGACGATCTTCTTGGTGACGGCGCGACGACGCGTGACTTCTTCTTCAACGGTCTTGCCCTCGGGAATTTCGAACACGTTGCCCGAGCAGAAGCTGTTGGGCGAGCCGGCGTTCTCGCGAAACCAATCGGCGAAATTCTGCGCGGATGCCGCCGGGTTCGAACCGCGCACCGCATCGCGCAACATCTTGCGGAAGAGGAAGAGGCCCGCATCGAACTTCGTCGGATTCTCGAGCGCGTGCACGGCAATGGGCCGCTGCGAAATGATCGCTTCGTAATCGCCCGGTGCGTATTGCGCTTCCTTATAAGTCTCGCGCTCGCGATGGTTCGGCGGAATCGGTACGATATCTTCGATCTTGTACTTGCCAAAGCGCTCTGGACGACGCATGGCGACTTGCCCTTCGAGAAAGTCGATCGACTCGTAGCCGACCATTTCCTTCTTGCCCACACCGCGTGTGTCGATGCCCGGACCCATCACGCGCCAGCCGATCATCTTGCTGTTTTGATCGTCGACAGGCACGGTCCAGCGCACGATATGAAAGCGGCTAAAGAGCTTCTTCTTCGAACCGTCCTCCGACGTATATGCATGCAGACTCAAGTTTGGCAGCACCTGATGCTGCACCCGCACGAAGAGACGATCCTTGTTCACGCGGCGCGCGCCCGCACAAGCGAGGCTTCGGCCTTGCTGCACCGGTTGAAAATGCATATCGGGAGCGACTTCCATCGAGGCCGCGCCGACTTCATCGAACGTCGTGCCCTGGAAGTTGCCATTGACGACGTTCTTGGCCGCATGCAGCGCGGTCGGGTGATAGTTGTCGGCGGCGTTGTCCTGTACTTGCAGCCAGTTGCAATGCTGGAAGTTGCTGTAGGGGACGAGTTCATCGCCGGGCAGCACGGTGTAGTCGCCTTCCCATTCAGGGAACGGCGGCTCGTTCTCGGGCGGCCCCATATAAGCGAACACCAGGCCGTTACGTTCGACGGCTTTATAAGCGCCTTGACGAATCGAACAGGCATACTTCTCGGCCTCTTTTTCTTCGCCCTTAGGGAACGGTACGTGAAGACACGCGCCATCCACATCGAACACCATGCCGTGATAGCAGCACATGATGCCGTGTTCTTGAATGGCACCGTACTCGAGCGATGCGCCGCGATGCACGCAATGCGCGTGCAGCACACCAATCCTTCCGCTGCCGTCACGGAACGCCACGAGTTCTTCGTTGAGTATTTTCAGGTAACGCGGAGTATCGGTCAGTTCGATCGACATGCAGATGGGATGCCAAAACGCGCGCATGTACTCGCCCATCGGCGTGCCGGGACCGGTCTCGGTCAACTCCGGATCGTGGCCCGGCACCTTGCTCGTGTAGTACCCGCCGAAGGGAATCAGCTTCTTGACGGCGGGCGTGGCGCCGCCACTGCTCTTCTGCCCTTCCAGCTTGTCTGATTTGATCGTCATGGAGAGTCTCGTCCTGATGTGGGGATGGATATGGTCCGCTGCTTTTGATGGTTGAAGTCCGAACTCCGATTACCGAACTCCGTACTCTGTATACAAAGATTAGCGACGGACCGCTGCGTTGTCTCTATGGGTAAACGCGAATGTGGACTAGCATGCGTGGCTTCGTTCGTTGACCGCCGCACTGGCGGGCTGTAACCTTGTCGTATTCTGTATCCAGAGATTGAGCTCGACATCATGCCCGCCAAACTTCTCAAGCTTCAGGCCCGCACGGACTACGTGGACGAGGTCTACAAGGTCTTGCTCGATGCCATCAGTTCCGGCTCGCTCGCGCCTGGTACGCGCATCACGCAGGAAGAGATCGCCGAGCAACTCGCCGTATCGCGTTCACCCGTGCTGCAGGCGCTGCGGCTCCTAAAAAAAGATGGGCTCGTGCAGGACGCGCCCGGTCGCGGTCTGCTCGTCACCCCGCTCGATCCCGCGTGGATCAGCCATCTCTACGAGATTCGCGGTGCACTGGATTCGCTTGCCGCACGCCTCGCGGCGGAACGTGGAGCGAAGCTCGACAAGTCGCTGATCGCGAACGGCCGGCGCGCGTCGAAAAGCGACGATGTCAAGGCGATGATCGATGCGGACATGGCGTTTCATGGCGCCATCTACGAAGCCTCGGGCAATCCGCTGATCGCCGATACCGCGCAGATGCATTGGGTACATCTGCGTCGCGTGATGGGCGCGGTCTTGCAGGCATCGGGACAGCGCAAGTCGATCTGGGATGAGCACGCCGCCATTGCAGCGGCAATCGCGGAAGGCGACGCGCAACGCGCATCCGAACTCACGGATCTCCATACCGCGAACGCGCGCAAGAATCTGGTCGAGCGTCTGGGTCTTGTACTGAATGAACAGAGGCAGGCGGAAGCAACGTGAACATGAATCGGCATCGCGCGAGAAAGCCCTGCATTTGCAGGGCTTTTCGTGTTGAACTGCTTTCATCGGTCCGTGCGACGGCGGCTATTCACCAACGCAGCCGGTATCGTAAAGACCATGAGGGCGCCTATCACGCAACTTACCGCAAGACCAAGCACACCATTACCGGTCGAACCCGAATGCGTTTGGATGATGCCAATCAGCCACGGGCTCACGACACCCGAGATGCTGCCCACCGAATTGGCAAGCGCGAGCCCTGCGGCTGCCGCACCGCCGCTGAGAATCGCGGGCGGCAAGACCCAGAACTGCGAGATGGTCGTGACCACGCCCATGGTCGCAATCGTGAGCGCGATCATGCCGAAGAAGGTCGAGTGCGCATACACCACGCTGAAATACAGACCGATTGCGCCGACAATGCCCGCGCCCGCCAGATGCCAGCGACGCTCGCCGAGCTTGTCCGAGCTATGACCGACTGCCAGCATGGCGATGGCGCCGGCCGCATATGGAATTGCCGTCAGGAGACCGATGTTGAGCGGATCGGAAACGCCGCTTGCCTTGACGAGCGTCGGCAGCCAGAAGCTCACGCCGTAGAGGCCCATCGTGAAGAAAAAGTAAGTCACGCTCAGCAGCAGCACCTTGGGATGCAAGAGGCCATCCTTCACGGAATGCAGTGCATGTGCGGGCTTCTCATCGCGAAGATTCGCTTCGAGCATGGCCTTTTGCGAGTCACTGAGCCACTTTGCATCGGCGACTTTATCGTCGAGATAAAAGAACGCGACGATACCGAAGAGCGCGGTCGGAATGCCTTCGAGCAGAAAGAGCCATTGCCATCCCGCAATGCCGTGCATGCCGCCCATATGACTCATGATCCAGCCCGACAGCGGTCCGCCAACGACGCCCGACATCGGAATGCCAGTCATGAAGAGCGCGGTCACCTTGCTGCGCCGCGAGGCCGGAAACCAGTACGTGAGGTAGAGCAGGATGGCTGGAATGAAGCCAGCTTCGGCCACACCGAGCAAAAAGCGCATGATGTAGAAGCTCGTCGGGCTGGTCACGAACATCATGCCGGCGGAGATGACACCCCACGTCACCATGATCCGCGCAATCCAGCGTCGAGCGCCTACGCGCAAGAGGATCAGATTACTTGGTACTTCGAACAGAAGATAGCCGATAAAGAATACGCCCGCCCCGGCTCCATAGACCGCTTCGCTGAAATGCAGATCATTGAGCATCTGCAGCTTGGCAAAGCTCACGTTGATGCGATCGAGATAAGCGCAGAGATAACACACGAAAAGAAATGGCAGCAGGCGCCATGTCACCTTTGCATAGGTGGACGATTCGTCGCCCGCCAGGTACGCAACCGGACTATGGGAACTCATTGTTGTGTCTCCGTTGTGGGGCAGGTGCGGCGTCGCATGCATCGCGTGCCTCTTGCCGGTGTCGTGGCCTTGGACGACCGTTATGGATATGTCTCGACGGCTTCCATGTTCGTGGCGCGCACAACGAAAGACAAACGATGCCTGTTCATAGAACCATGACACGCATTCATGCATAAGGAATTGCCATGAGGCGCATCCCCAACTTCGTTCTCTTGCGCGCATTCGAGGCGGCCGCGCGGCTGGAGAGCTTCACGCTTGCCGCAAGCGAACTGCACCTCACGCAATCGGCCATCAGCCATCAGGTGAAGGAGCTGGAGCAGTACTTCGGCAGGCCGCTTTTTCATCGACGCAACCGGCGGGTCGAGACGACCTCCGAAGGACGCCGGCTTCATGAGAGCCTTGGACGCGTGTTCGATGTGATCGAAGCCGCGTGTGGTGAGGTCGCGCTCGAACCCCAGGCGCAAGTGCTAGCCGTGCACTGCGCACCGAGCTTCGCGGCGAAGTGGCTCGCGCCCCGTCTGCCCGAGTTCATGAGCGAGCATCCGATGGTGACCATTCGCCTGTCATCGGATGCGGAGCCGGCCGATCTCGCGCGCGTGCGTGAAGTCGATGTCGCGATCTCTTATGGCTTCGCGCATGAGCGTCCCGGTGTGATCACGCGCGCGCTCGGAGCGGAGCGCATCGTGCCGCTTTGTTCGCCTGCGCTCGTGCGCGACGACGTGCCCGTTGCCGAGCAGATCCGCAAGCTGACGCTCATCGACTCGCAACTCAGCCGCGTGACCTGGCCGGGATGGTTTGCATTGAACGAACTGGAAATGCCGCGCGGGCCAAGACCATCGTTCGACCGTGCCGCACTCGCAATATCGGCGGCGGCGGATGGCATGGGTGTCGCGCTGGAAACGACACGGCTCGCCGAACGCGAGCTTGCGCGTGGCGATTTGATTGAACTCGGGGCAGGCATCTTCGCGCCGCTTGCGAGAGAAACGCACTTCCTTTCCTATCGCGTAACGGAGCGCAATGTCGAAAAGGTGAAATGCTTTCGCGACTGGGTGCTGATGAAAGCAGGCCTCGACGAAACCGTCGAAGCCTGAGTGAATCGAGCCGCTTGTTTCAGGCTGCGATAGCCTGCTTCTCGCCTTTTTCCTCGATTGCTCGCGCATGTTCGAAAACGCGCTCGCGCTCACGCGCAACCAGCGCCCGTTTGCGCGCGAGAGTTTGTCGCTGATACTTCGGGTCGCCCATCAAGGTGACGTACTCGTTGTATCGATGCCTGAGATAACGCTGGAAAAACTCAGCGCCGGGCAGGCCGCAATCAAGCGCCATAAGCACGCCGTAGTCCATATCCCTTAGATCGGCCAGGGCGCTTATGGCCGTTTCAAGCGCGGCGTAGCGTTCTGCAAGCGGTAAGCCTTTACCGCATAACGCGTGAAAGCGTTGATAGGGAAATACACAGCCATGCGACGCGCAGCGCCGCAAAGCTCTCGCAAGCCGTAGACTCAGTTCGGTTTCCACATGCCCTCCCTGTCTGTTGCGCGGATCGCAAGCGCAAGATTTCGCCGCCATTATTCGAGCTATCGAGAATGGCGAACCTTTGCCTGAAAATCATTCTTTAAGCCAAGAAAACGCGCGGCATTCACTTCGGGCCGCATTTTTTCGCGATTAGAACGGCGAAAAAATACCATGCAGGCATTTGCACTGGCTTACGGAAATAAGCTTGACACGCAATATCCCATAGTGTGCGTGCCCGTTGCCAAAGATCTAGATGGAAAGCACAACGTTGTCGATTGCCAATGCGCCTAAATAAAATCAGGCGCAAAAAAGACTTAATAAGGTAACGGGTGACCGCTTTGAGACTCGGAGCGCTAGTTTAAACATGCAGATGCAGTACATGCTAGCAAACATATTGTCGAATACCAAGAAAACTTTTGCCGAGGAAAGTACCAATGGCTTACACGAAAATGTCATCCGGAATGTTTTGCTTGCTGCATCTTAGACGCGTGCGCCAACGTTCATGATTATGCGGGGAATAAGACGAAGGCCGGGGGTCTGCTTTAGAAAATCACCTGACTAAAAACGTCACCAATGTCAACCGCCGCAGGCGATCTTAAGGATGGTTTAAGGGTTCCGGGCTAAAACCATCACGAAACACGTTCAGTCAAGCAAGGTCCACGCGGATGGTCAAACCGGGCAACGCTCAAAGCGCTTTGCTTCAGGCTTAAGAGCGTAGGTGATGACCGTCCCAGTTGGCCCGGCAGCGATGCCGGGCTCTTTTTTAAGCGTTTTTATTCGATGGGTCGGGCAACTGGGGAGCATGCTCGTCGCTCCTGGCACTGCTTGCGGGAAGCTCGAAGCTAAACGCCGCGCCCGCTTGATCCAAATCGATGAGTCGAATCTGGCTGCCATGCAACTGAAGCATGCGCTGCACGATCAGCAAGCCAAATCCGCCGCGATGCCTGCCTCCCGAAGCGAAAGCGCGCTGAAAGAGCACGCCGCGCACGTCGGCTGGAATGCCGGGACCTGTATCGCTTACCGTGACTTCCACGTGGCCGTTTGAATGTGCAAGCCTAACCGTGACCGTACCGCCTTCCGGCGTGTGATAAATCGCGTTGTCGAGCAAATTCGTGAGGATTCGCTCGATCATGCCAAGATCAGCCGATACATTAGGCAGGCGCGGCTCGATATGCGCATCAAGTCGCACTTTGCGCGCATCGGCGGGCAGTTCGAATTTCTCGAACACATCTTGCAGCAGATCGGCGAGCGAGAACGACTCCGCTTCGGGATGCACCATGCCGTGTTCAAGCCGCGCTAGTTCAAAAAGCGATTGCGCGAGATGCCCGACCTTCGCGCTCTGCGCAAGTGCGATCGATAGATAACGGCGGCGGTCTGTGTCGGCAAGTACATCGGCCTTGAGCGAAAGCGTTTCCAAGTAGCCATGCAAGGAAGAAAGCGGCGTGCGCAAGTCATGTGAAATATTGACGACGAGTTCGCGTCTTTCACGATCCTGCCGCTGCAATTCGCGCCATTGCTCGCCAATGCGCGCGGCCATTTGGGCAAAGGCGCTTTCGAGCACCACGATTTCGTCCCGCTCGTTCTCGCGTGCCGCCACGTGCGACAGTACAGGCGATGGCTCGGCCGATGCCCCGCTTGCGTCGAACCTGCGCATGGCATCGGTTAAGCGGCGCAACGGACGCGTAATGAGCCCGAAAGCGATCACGCCCGCAACGAGTCCGAGCAAGGTCACGAGTCCCATGGACAGAAGCGTGGTGCGCAAGACCGCGCTCGCCGAGGCTTTCGCCGCAAGCTCGTCGTGCTCTTCGCCAAGCAAAACCACATAGACATAACCGAAAGGCGGCTTGCCGGGCGTGGCAAGCGGCGCGGCGCTAAAGACTTTGCGCTTGTCGATGCTGCGTGGATCGTCGCCCAGAACAGGGAGCGGCGCGCCATTGATCAGACGATGCACAGGCGCAAGATCGACACGATCGCGCTTCAGATGACCGGGAGGCGCATCGTCGGCACGAACGCGGCCTTCATTGTCGAGCAGGTAGACTTCGACGCTCGGGTTCACCACCATCAACTGGCTGAAGAGACGGCGCACGGCGGGCGCGTCGATATCGCCTGCGTCCATCAGCGCGCCATCGTGGGCAATATGCGCTGCGAGCCCGCGCGACAAGCTCTGAATGACTTCCTTCTCGCGCAAATCGCTTGCGCGAATCTGCAACCATGCCGATGCGCCGCAGCATGCAAGCAGCAGCACGCAGAACACAGCGAAAAGCCGTTGCGACAGGGTGAGCTTCATGAACTTCACGATGCGCTGTCCGTCGCGAGTTTGTATCCGCGTCCCCAGACGGTCACGATGCGGGCAGGCTCGGTGGCATCTTTTTCGACCTTGGCGCGCAAGCGGTTGATATGCGTATTGACCGTGTGCTCATAGCCTTCATGCGCATAACCCCAAACCGCATTGAGCAGATCCATGCGGGAAAATACTTTACCGGGATGCTGGGCGAAGTAATAAAGCAAATCGAATTCGCGTGGTGTCAGTTCTATGCGCAGCTCATCTACCCACGCTTCGCGCGCAAGCGGATCGATAGCGATACCCGCGACTTCGAGACGGCCTGTATCCAAGCGCGAATCCTTGGCGACTGCATCCACGCGACGCAAAAGCGCCTTCACTCGCGCCACCAGTTCAAGCACCGAAAAAGGCTTGGCAAGATAATCGTCCGCACCGAGTTCGAGACCGAGAATGCGATGCACCTCGCTGGAACGCGCGCTAGTAATGATGATCGGGGTATAGCGCGTCATGGCGCGCGCACGCCGGCAAATTTCGAGGCCATCCACGCCGGGCAGCATCAGATCGAGAATCAACGCATCCCACCCGCCTTGTTCGAGCAAGCGCAAGCCCTCGGCGCCATCCGCGGAATGCACGACCTCATAGCGCTCGTCGCGCAGATGCAGGCTCAGCACATCGGCGATATGCATGTCGTCTTCCACGATCAAAATGCGTTTAGGCTGGTCCATGAGGAAATGCAAAAGAATTAAAGCGCTAGCCCGGATATTGTGCAGAAAAGCGGCGCGGCCAAGTATCACATTTAATTTAACTTTCGGTGAGGACTCGGTAAGCCGCGCACGCCTAAGATGGGGCTCATCTGATCGAGCGAAGGAAAAGACATCATGCTAAACCGCCGCCGCTTTCTGCTGACAGGCACCGCTGCCGCAGCCGCGTTTGCGTTGACGGGCCGTCTGCGTGCGCTGGCCGCGCCTTCGCCGCAAGAAAAGTTCGAAATCTCGCATAGCGACGACGAATGGCGTCGCATGCTCGATTCCATGCAATACGACGTCCTGCGTCGCGAAGGCACCGAGCGGCCCTACACGAGTCCGTTGAATGGCGAGCATCGGGCCGGCACTTTCTCGTGCGCGGGTTGTGCCCTTGCGGTGTTCTCTTCAAGCACCAAATTCGAAAGTCACACCGGATGGCCGAGCTTCTGGGCGCCGCTCGATCACGCTATTGCCACGCGCCAGGACGGCTCGTTCGGCGTCTTGCGCACCGAAGTGCATTGCCGCCGCTGCGGTGGACATCTGGGCCACGTGTTCGACGATGGACCTAAGCCGACCGGTCTGCGCTATTGCATGAACGGCGTCGCGATGAAGTTCACCGCTGGCGCTGCTTGATTGGCCACCTCAACGCTTATTAACTTTCTAAAAAGACACGACCATGCTGCTCATCGTTCTTGCCTATCTCGGCGGCGCGCTGACGATACTCAGTCCGTGCATCCTGCCTGTCCTTCCCTTCGTGTTTTCTCGCGCGGATCAGCCGTTTGCTAAAAGCGGCTTGCCGTTGCTGCTCGGCATGGGCATCACGTTCGCGTTGGTGGCGACGCTCGCCGCGCTTGGCGGCGGCTGGGCCACGCAAGCAAATCAATATGGACGCTGGGCCGCCATCGCACTTCTCGCCGTGTTCGGACTTGCTTTACTGTTGCCGCGCCTGGCCGATCGCATCATGCATCCGCTCGTCAGCGCCGGTAACCGACTGACGGCTTTCGCCCAGCGCGGCGATGGCAAGGCGAGCTTCGGCGGCTCGTTCCTGCTTGGCATCGCAACGGGTCTTCTGTGGGCACCGTGCGCAGGTCCCATTCTCGGACTCGTGTTGACGGGTGCCGCATTGAACGGCGCAAGCGTAGGCACCACGCTGCTCCTGCTCGCTTATGCCGCGGGCGCCGCGACTTCGCTTGCCGTGGCGCTGCTCATCGGTGGCCGCGTATTCGCCGCGATGAAGCGCTCGCTCGGCGCGGGCGAATGGATACGGCGCGGCATCGGCGTCGCGATGCTTGCAGGCGTCGCCGCTATCGCATTGGGCCTCGATACGGGCGTGCTTGCAAGGGTATCGACAGTAGCGACGGCGGGCATCGAACAAAAGCTCGTCGACCGGTTTTCGCCTCGCAATAACGCCATGAAAGCCGCTAATACCAATGCCGACGCCGATGCACCGCGCATGATGCGCGCGAGCGCGGCACCTTCGACTGCGCCGACGGCTTCGTTGCCCGTGGAAGGCACGCTGCCCTCGCTCGATGGCGCGGTGCAATGGCTCAACACGCCGCCGCTCACGAAGGACGCGCTGCGCGGCAAGGTCGTGCTCGTCGACGTGTGGACGTATTCATGCATCAATTGCCTGCGTACCTTGCCTTATGTGAAGGAGTGGGCAAAAAAGTATCGTGACCAAGGGCTCGTGGTGATCGGTGTGCATGCGCCTGAGTTCGCATTCGAACGAAACGTCGACAACGTGAAGAAAGCCGTGCATGACCTGGGTGTGGACTATCCGGTAGCCATTGACAATAACTTTGCGATCTGGCGCGCGCTCAACAATGAATATTGGCCGGCGCATTATTTCGTGGATACCGAGGGCAAGATCCGCTATCACCACTTCGGCGAGGGCGACTATGCACATTCGGAAGAGGTGATCCGCCAGTTGCTGGCGGAAGCGGGTCACGGTAATGCGCCCGTGGCGAAGCAGCTTGACACCAACGAAGATATCGCGGCACAAGGCGCGATGATGCAAGCCGATAACGCGGACGTGCGCTCACCCGAAACTTATATTGGCTATGCGCGCGCCGAGCAGTTCATGTCGCCTGGCGGCCAGACGCAGGATCGTGTGCATGACTATGCCCCGCCCAAGGCGCTCGATGTGAACGACTGGGGTGTTGCCGGCCCGTGGAAGATCGGCTCCGAGCACGCGACGCTCGCGGGCAAGTCGGGACGAATCGTTTATCGCTTCCATGCACGCGATCTGCATCTCGTGCTCGGGCCTTCGCCGGATGGCAAGCCCGTACGCTTTCGCGTCAGTATCGACGGCGCGCCTCCCGGTGCTTCGCATGGTAGCGATGTCGCAGCCGATGGAAGTGGTACCGTGACGCAAGAGCGCCTTTATCAACTCGTGCGGCAAGCGGGCCCTGTCAAGGACCGCACCTTTAGCATCGAATTTCTGGATTCGGGTGTCGAGGCTTATGCCTTCACCTTCGGTTGATTCATCGAGGAGCCATCATGGCGAATAAATTCAGCAAGACAGGCAAGGCCCTTAGCGTGGCTGCGCTGGCTGCAGGTGCTTTCGCGTTGCAGCAAACCGCGCATTCGAGTGAAGACGCCAAGGTCATTCCTGCACCCGCGCATGACGAGAGCGTAGGCGCCACCCACACGGAGACGGCGGTATTTGCCGGCGGTTGCTTTTGGGGCGTGCAAGGCGTGTTTCAGCACGTGCGTGGCGTTAAGGAAGTCGTCTCGGGCTATACGGGCGGCAATGCCGATACCGCTCAATACGAGCGCGTAAGCGAAGGCGATACGGGCCATGCGGAGTCGGTGCGCATAACCTACGATCCTGCCGAAGTGACTTATGGCCGGCTCTTGCAGATTTTCTTTTCGGTCGCGCATAACCCGACCGAGTTGAATTATCAGGGACCGGATCACGGCACGCAATATCGCTCGGCAGTCTTTCCGCAAAATACGACTCAGCGCGATGTCGCTACCGCATATATCGCGCAACTCGATGCGGCGCATGTTTATTCCGGCAAGATCGTGACTCATGTCGAGAATTACAAAGGCTTTTATCCGGCCGAGGCTTACCACCAGAATTACTTGACCGAACATCCGGAAAGCACGTATATAGCGATTAACGATCTGCCTAAGGTGGGAAATCTCAAGCAATTATTCCCGCAGGCTTATAGAAACGACGCGGTGCTCGTGGCGGTCGCATCGAAATAAACGTCTTAGCACGGTGCGCGCGTTTCGAGCCAGGCGTCGACGTAATCGAGAACGGCAGGCATATTCCGCCTGCCGAAGCCAATGCGAAAATGTGCGTCGCCGTAATCGAGCAAGGTCGAAGGAAGCAGCAGCACGCCCGTGTCCTGCAGCAACTCGGCGCAAAAACTACTGGCGCGCTCCTGACTGAGCCGCACGAAGCCGATCGTGCCCGCACGCGGCCGATGCCATTCGAAATTCATGGCGTGGCGTGCCATGAATTTATCAAGCACCCGTAGATTTTCACGGACGATAGAGATATTCCGCTCGATGAGCGTGTCCGAATGACGCGCGGCGATGGTTGCAAGATACTCGCTCGGCGCGCTGTTACTAATCGTCAGATAGTCCTTGAAGGCGCTCATGCGTTGCAGCACTTGGGCGCTTTGCGTTGCAATCCAGCCGATGCGCAAGCCCGCCAGTCCATGCGTCTTCGATAACGCACCGAGCGTGATTGCACGCTCGTAGACATCGCATGCGGCGGGAAGGCGGTCGGCACAGTCATGTTCGAGGCCGCGATAGACCTCATCGCTGAAGAGCCACAGTCCGTGCTTGCGCGCAAACGAAACGGTAGCGTCGAACACCTCGCGCGATGGCAGATACCCGGTCGGATTGTTCGGCGAGCAAAGGACGATGGCGCGCGTTTGCGGCTTCAGCAGCGCTTCGAGATCGGCCGGATCGAGCGCCCAGCCGCCCGCTTCGTTTGCTCGCCACGGCGATACGCTTACGCCCAGCGCTTCAACCACCGAGTAATGCGATTGATAGCCGGGCATGTGCACGATGACATGATCGCCCGCCTCAAGCATCGTGTTCATGAACGAAAAGATCGCTTCCTGAGCGCCCGTATGCACGATGATCCCGCTTGCATCCATGCACTCATACATGGCCGCCAGCTCGGTTCGCAAGTCCGGTGCGCCCGGATATTCCGTGTAGCCGAGCCAGGTATCGAACAAGCCGTCGCTTGCTTGCGGTTCGAGCGCGAGCAGGTCACGCACCGACATCGATTCGGGATCGGAACTGCACAGCAAATGCCGTGCGGTGAATTCGTGCTGTGCGAAGTAACGTTCCAGCTTGAAAGGTGTGGGATTCATGGCGTGGGCTTGATCATGGTCGACGAAAGCCGTAGTCTCTCGCAGTAAAAGCCCATGAAGCCAGCTAATCTTTCTAAGTTCGATTAAGGAACGCTAATGCTCGACTACGCCTCGCTCGATGCCTTGCTCGCGGTCGTTCGCACCGGTTCGTTCGAGCGCGCGGCAGCGTTATTGAGCGTCACGCCTTCGGCCGTCTCGCAGCGCGTGAAGTTGCTGGAAGAACGCGTGGGCAGCCTGCTCGTGCGACGCGGACAGCCGTGCGAGGCAACCTCCTCAGGCGCTCTATTGTGCCGCCATACCGAACGCGTGCAATTGCTCGAAGCCGAACTGGGCGGTCGCATGCCCACACTACCCGGCACGACGAGCGGGAGCCGCGCCAGGCTGCGCATCGCGGTGAACGACGACAGCATGAGCACATGGTTCATCGACGCCACCGCTGACTTCTGCATCGAACGTGCGCTGTTGCTCGATGTGGTCGTGGACGATCAGGATCACACCGCAGAGCGTATACGTGCGGGCGATGTACAAGGCGCCGTCACCACGCAAGCCGATGCCGCACCGGGCTGGCGGTCGGTCAAGCTTGGTCGCATGCGTTATCGGGCTGTGTGTTCGCCCGGTTATTTCGAGCGCTATTTCGCGGAAGGACTGACACGCGAGGCATTGCGTCGCGCGCCGTGTGTGAATTTCAACGAGAAGGACGAATTGCAAAAGCGCTTTGTTCGCCGCGTTGCTCGTGCCGATATTGCACCGCCCGCGCATTTCGTTCCGCACGGCGAAGGTTTCCTGCGCGCGTGCACGTCCGGACTTGCATGGGGCATGTGTCCGCAGCGGCTGGTCGAGTCGCGGCTCGAAAGTGGCGAACTGGTCGAGCTAGTGCCGGGGACGCGACTCGATATCGATCTTTACTGGCAAAGCTGGCGCTTGGCCTTAGGCTGGCTCGACGACTTCACCGCCGAGCTACGCGCCCGGGCGAAGTCGTCGCTGAGTTGAGTCTTAAGCGCCCTGCTTTTCGATGGAATCGACACGGTCGGGATAGAACGCCAGATGGTCCTTGATACCGGCGACGGCATCGTAGGGTTGCTCGTAGGTCCAAACGGCGTTGACGCCTTTTTCGCCCAGGCTCGTGATGCTGTAGTAGCTGCAAACGCCTTTGTAAGGACAGTACGTCTCGTGTGAAGTGCGCGTGAGTTGCGACATGTCGGCGTCATCGCGTGGCAGATAAAGCACTTCACCATACGAGGCTTCGCGCAAGGATAGCGCTTTGCTGGTATCGGCGATTACGCGGCCGCCCGCCTTCACAACGACATGCGCAGGACTGGGCTGGACAGTAATCGGATGATCGGGACCGGGAATCTTGACGGTGCGTTCCATGGCTTCTTCCTGCCGTTTTCGAGGGGAAAGCCATGGTAGCGCGGTTGTATGAACCGCGCAGAAACGGACGGCGGTAGCGCCGTTAGAGCGCTACCGCATGCATCGCTTAGTGGCCGAAATAGGTCGGCTTGGAGCCGTCGTTATTTACGGGCGGCATGGCGCGCGAGCCGGTGGATGCACGGTAGTAATCCGAGCCGCCATAAGCGCTATCGTTGGCCGACGCTGCACCATTCTGGCGCGCGGCGCGGCCTTCGGCGGCCTGTACATCGGCCGGATACGTCGTGCGGTCGCCTGCCGCGGGGTTATAGCCCGCCGCTTCGACCTGTTGCAGGTCTTGCTTGACTTGCGAGCGCGTCACGGCCGAATTGGTGTCTGACTGAGCGAAAGAAAGAACCGGCGCCACCACAACGGCAGCAACGGCCACGACTTTGATGATCGACTTCATGGTGAACCTCCGGGATTTGTAGCGCTGACAGTTCTGCGCCTGCTACATTTGAGCATCAGGCGTGCCTGGCTCCCTTCGGCATTCAATCTGCCTTGCTCTCCACGAGCTTCACCAAAACATGCAGCATGCGATTAGCTGGCGTCGCTACACCGAGCGCATCGCCACGTCGCACGATCAACCCGTTCAGATGGTCGATTTCGCTGCGCTTGCCGCGCATCACGTCCTGAGCCGTCGACGAAAACTGGTTCGGCATGGTCTCCGCGATACGGCGCACGGCCGCATCCACATCGCCAGATAAAGTCACGCCTTCGGCACGAGCGACGGCCGTGCATTCATCGACGATATCGCGCATGACGCGCGTCACGCCCTCGCCCTTCACAATGCGTCCATAAGGCAATTGCGAAAGCGCTGAAAGCGCATTGTAGGTGCAGTTTAAGACGAGTTTGACCCACAGCGCGCCGCGCACGTTATCGGAGATGTCGGTGGGCACGCCGGCGGCCACGAAGGCGTGCGCGACTTCTTCGCTCGTACTCGATGGCTCGATCACCAGTTCACCACGCCCGTGGTGCTTCATATGTCCCGGCCCTGCCATTTCGGACGCGACATAGACCACGGCCGCCGCCACTTCTTGCGGCACATACTCACGCAAGCGCTCGGCGTTCTCGACGCCGTTTTGCAGCGACAAAACCAGCGCATCGCGTTCGAGATGCGGTTTGAGTAACGCGGCGGCGCTTTCGGTATCGGTGGACTTCACGCAGAACAGCACGAGCTTCGCTCCTCGCACTGCGCTCGCTTCGGTGCTTGCCGCAAGCTGCACACGTTCATCGAAGGTTTGTGTTTCGAGACGCAGACCATCGCGCGTAATAGCCTCGACGTGCTGCGGCCGCGCGATCAGCACGACCTCATGACCCGCGCGCGCGAGCATGCCGCCGTAATAGCAGCCCACCGCGCCTGCGCCCATGACGGCTACTTTCATGTCCTTTCCTCGCTCTGTTGCGTTGTCGTTGACCGGTGACGCCGAGCAAATGCAGCGTCTATCGGTTCGGAAAATAACACATCGGCAAGCGTTGGCGTTCCATGTCGATACATGGCGGCAAGCCACTCGAATGCTTCGCAGACCGCATCGAGCTTGCCGACACGCTGTTCCTCGCAAACGCTTGCGCGAAAAACACTGTGTGCGGACGCACTATAGTCAGTCGTTTTCGTGATGAACCATATTGTTAAAACGTATGTGCGGGAGATACGCTCCGTCAAGCGGATCGACGATGCTGTTCATAAAAGGACGACCGCTACGGGATGGCTGATAACGGGGAGACCAGGTTGCGGCGAAGAAGCCGTGATCACCCAACGAAGAGTGGTACCGAGAGCAGAAACAAAAAGCAAAGCGGCAAGCCGCTCGGCGACGGGCGAGGCGCGGCAGAGGCTTGGGCGTTTTCACGAGAACAAAAACATGAATCATGGATATGAAACATCGCTCGTCAAGCGCGTGGTGAATCAGCTTGTCGCGAGCATCGTCAGCGGGGAATACAAGGACAACGTATTGCCTCCGCAAGTGATTCTTTCGAAGAAGCACGGGGTAAGCCGGACCATCATGCGCGAGGCGCTCAGCATTCTGATCTCGCGACGCATGCTCGATGTGCGGCCCAAGACCGGCACGCGTATCAAGCCCGCGAAAGAATGGCTCGTGTTCGATGAAGAAGTCGCCGACTGGCGTTTGCGCGCCATGCCCGATCAGGAATGCATGCGCCGTCTGATCGAGTTTCGCGCACTCGTCGATCCGCCCGCTGCCGCGCTCGCCGCCATACGCGCGAACCGGCATCAGCGTATTGGCATCAACGCGGCCTTTCAGCGGCTCGTCCATGCAGGCCCTTCGGAAAGCCTCCAATCTTCCGCTGAAGAAGCGTTGCAAGCCGCCATCATCGAAGCGAGTGGCGACGAACTGCTGCAGCAGATGGGTTGCGTGGTGCGCGTCGGCATCCGTGCGATGAAGACAACCGTTCGCACGCAGACTGTCTCCACCGATGCGCAACTCGGCGATTATGGCAAGGTCGTGCGTGCCATCGAGACCGTCGATGGCGAAGGCGCGCGCTCCGCCATGTCGCAGGTGCTTTCGCGTGCGGCGTCGGTCTGGCTGGAAGAGACCGTCTGAGGCACTGGAGGAAGTTCGAAAGCCGTTGCCTTCCCGTGGACCGTATCTTGCGCGCGATTCGTGCGGCTTACATACGGCGTCGGCGTGACTACAATGGGTGAATGCCCTTTTCACGCTGAGCGTTCCATACTGGAAACACGGAGGCAAACATGGCGGAACTCGATAAGGAAGCAGTCGTCGGCGTGCTCAACCGGATTCTCGAATCCGAACTGGCGGGCGTCGTGCGATACACCCACTACTCCTTCCTGGTCTTCGGCTTCGGCCGGATACCGATTGTCTCGTGGCTGCGCGAACAGGCGGACGAATCGTTACTGCATGCGCATCAGGCGGGCGAATGGATCACCACGCTCGGGGCCTATCCGTCGCTTGAAATCGGTCCGTTGCTCGACAACCATACGTTCGATATCGCGACCATTTTGCGCGAATCGCTGCAATCGGAAAAACTCGCGCTGGATCTGTATCGCGATCTGCTGAAGATCGTGGAAGGTCGGTCGGTCGCGCTCGAAGAATATGCGCGACAGATGATTCAAACCGAGGAACTGCATGCCGGGGAAGTGGACAAGATGTTGCGCCGTCCCGGTGAAGTGGATACCGCGCCCGAACGGAGAACGGGACACGCATAAAAGAAAACGCGCCGGCCGCATCCACATGCATGCGGCCAGCGCGGTGTCGGCTCGTGTGCTTATTTCGGCTGCGCGACCGTGCGCAGATACGGCTTGAGCGTCTTGAAGCCTTCCGGATACTTTTTCTTGGCGTCATCGTCCGACACGGAAGTCGGGATGATCACGTCTTCGCCCGGTTTCCAGTTCACCGGCGTGGCGACCGTGTGCTTGGCGTTGAGTTGCAGTGCGTCGAGCAGGCGCAGCACTTCGTCGAAGTTGCGTCCCGCGCTCATCGGGTACGTAAAGGTTGCCTTGATCTTCTTGTCCGGACCGATTAGAAACACCGCGCGAATGGTCGCGTTATCGACCGCGGTGCGCGGGCCACCGCCGCTCGCGTTCGGATGAATCATGTCGTAAAGCTTCGCGACATTCAGGTCCGCGTCGCCGATCATCGGATAGTTGACGGCCGTGCCCTGCGTTTCCTCGATGTCCTTCGCCCATTGCGAATGGTTCGTTACCGGGTCGATGGAAAGGCCGATGACCTTGGTGTTGCGCTTGTCGAACTCGGGCTTGAGCTTTGCCATGTAGCCCAGCTCGGTAGTGCAGACAGGCGTGAAGTCCTTCGGATGCGAGAACAGAATGGCCCACTTGTCACCAATCCATTCATGGAAATGAATCGTGCCTTGGGTGGTTTCCGCGGTGAAATCGGGGGCTTCGTCGCCAATGCGGATGGACATGTTTGATCTCCGTGTTGAAGTAATTCGAAGCGCGCCTCGCTCGTCGTGATGACCGTGACGAAACGGCTTTCGATACGAATACGCAATTCACTCGATGATTATAGTGTGCTTGCGATTCTCCTCGCGCGGCGGCCGATGGTCGCTCATCGACGTTTTCAAGCTTTGGTTATCTGTGCGCGAGCAAAGGCGTTCCAATCGAACGGCGAACGTGCGTTCCTTAAGTGTTTATCGCGAGACGATATAAGCTAATAACCGCTTCAAGCCTGGCGGCTTTCGTGATCGCGCGCCTCCTCGGCGCTTTCGTAGATATAAGGCGCGACGCCGCGACGCTTGAGCGCATCGCCGAGTTTCATGCGCAGGAAACTGCTCGTGGTATAGCGCGTGACGCCGTCGTAGTGGTCGCCCACGAGTTTCGTCACCATCTCCGAATAGGCATCGAGCATATCGGGGCGAATCGAGAAATTGTCGTAGTTGACGATCGCATGTGGGCGCACCTTTGCGTTCGCCAGTTGCTTGGCAACTTCGCGGCGAATAGCTTCGACATCGCCAAGATTCTTCACTTCGTGCCCTTCGAAATTGATGAAGAACAGGTTCTTGCGCGCGTCGTAGCTGAAGCGCTCCGCGAGGTTCAAACCGAGCAGCGTGTCGCGCAATCCCATGGGCGTATCGCGAAAAATGCGTTCGTCCATGAGGCGCGGCGGCGCGTCGATCACCGGCGTAAAACCCATCTGCGCGACGATGTCCCGCTCGATATCTACACCGGGCGCCACTTCGATCAGCGCGAGCCCGTCTTGCGTCAATTCGAACACGCAGCGCTCGGTGATATACAGCACCGTCTGCCCGCGCTCGAACGCATACCGGCCGCTGAACGTGCGATGCTCCACGGCATCGACGAACTTGCGGCAATCGCCTTCGCGGCGAATCACGAGCTTGCCGTCTTCCAAGCCGACATCGAGCTTGCCTGCGTTGAACGTGCCAACGAACACGACCTTCTTCGCCGCCTGGCTGATATTGATGAAGCCGCCCGCGCCCGCGAGTTTCGGCCCGAACTTGCTCACGTTCAGATTGCCGTCGCGGTCCGCCTGCGCAAGGCCGAGGAAGGCGATATCGAGTCCGCCGCCATCGTAGAAGTCGAATTGATACGGCTGATCGATGATTGCCTGCGTATTGGTCGCCGCGCCGAAATTGAGTCCGCCCGCGGGAATGCCGCCGATGACGCCGGGTTCGGTCGTCATCGTGAAGAGGTCGATGACCTGCTCTTCGTTCGCCACGCTTGCAATGCCCTCCGGCATGCCGATGCCGAGATTCACCACGCTATTGGCCATCAATTCGAACGCGGCGCGCCGCGCGATGATCTTGCGCTCGGTCAGCGTCATGGGTGCAACCGAACTTGCCGCAACCCGCAGTTCGCTCGAATAAGCCGCGCTATAGGGCTCGCCGAAGGTCTGCCAGTGATTGTCGGAACTCGCCACCACCACGCAATCGACCATGACGCCGGGAATCTTCACCTGCCGCGAGTTGAGGGTATTGGACTCCGCGAGCCGCTCGACCTGTGCGATCACGATACCGCCAGAGTTGCGCGCGGCCATCGCAATGCTGAGCGCTTCGAGCGTGAGCGCTTCCTTTTCCATCGTGACGTTGCCGTTGAGATCGGCGGTGGTGCCGCGCACGATGGCGACATCGATCGGGAAGGTCTTGTAATACAGATACTCCGCGCCGTCGATCGACATGACGCGCACGATATCTTCTGTGGTGCGCGCGTTGAGCTTGCCGCCGCCATTGCGCGGATCGACGAAAGTGCCGAGGCCGACCGTGGAGAGTTGCCCCGGCCGATGCGCGGCAATGTCGCGAAAGAGCTGTGAAATCACGCCCTGCGGCAGATTGTAAGCTTCGATGCGGTTATCGATGGCGAGCTTCTGCAACCCCGGCACGAGTCCCCAGTGACCGCCGATCACGCGCTTGACGAGCCCTTCGTGCGCGAGATGATTGAGGCCCTTGCCACGGCCATCGCCCTGACCTGCCGCATACACGAGCGTGAGATCGGCAACCGGTTCGCTGCCTTCGGTGTGGTCTTCGAGAAAGCGCGCTTCGAGCGCAATCGCCACTTCCTCCGCGAAGCCTATACCGACAAAGCCGCTCGTCGCGATAGTGTCGCCCGCATGGATCAGGCGCACGGCCTCGCGCGCGGTGACGATCTTGCCGCGCTCGACGAGCCGCGTGGACGAGGGAAACGGATGGCGTGTCGGTGCGCTGCTGGCGGTCATGGCGTCTCCTCGCTTGAGTCTTTCCCGGCGCGCGTCAGTGTTCGCGCGCGCGCGCTCGTCTTCTGCGTCTAAGCGTACTTGATCTGGGCGACGGTACGCAATTCGTCGGCGGTCGCCGTGCCATAGCCGAAGAATTCCAGGTACGCCGGGATCATCTCGAACAGCATGTCGGTGCCGACCTGCACCGAACAGCCTTTGTCCTTGGCCGCGCGCAAGAGCGGCGTGTACTCCGACTTCATCACCACTTCGCCGACAAAGGTCGTGGGCGCGATGCGATCGATATCGAACGGCAACGGATCGCTCTCTTTCATGCCGAGCGGCGTTGCGTTGACGATGACATCGAAGCCTGCGGGATCTCTCGTGTCCGTACGCACGATGAGTTCCGGATAGTGATCGCGCAAACGCCCGGCGAGCCCTTCGACCGAAGCGGTGTTGGTGTCGAAGATGGCGAGTTCCGCCACGCCCGCCGCCGCGAGAGAAGCCGCAATCGGCGAGCCCACGCCGCCGCTGCCCAGCACCAGAACGCGCGCGCCCTTCAACGCGCGGCCCTTGCGTTCGACGCCGCGCACGAAGCCGGCGCCATCGAACTGGTCGCCGAGCAGCGTGCCGTCTTCGCGTTTGAGAATGGCGTTGCATGCGCCCGCAATGCGCGCGGTGGGGCTCACTTCGTCCATCAAGCCGACGGTCGTGATCTTGTGCGGCATGGTGACGAGCGCGCCGCGCAGGTTGGTCAGCTTGAACAACTGCGGCACGAAAGCGACGTAATCTTCCGGTTTCACGCCCATGGGGACGACCACGGCATCGATGCCCTGTTTGTCGAACCAGGGGTTGTAGATCATCGGCGCCTTGAACGCTTCGGTCGGAAAGCCGAGATGGGCAATTACGGTGGTCTTGCCGCTGATCATGGCGACGCTCCTTCGAAGATGAGCGCGCAACGGTGCGCGCGACGCCTCCATGATAGTGCGACTTGCCTGCCCGCGGTTCTTTAATGGCTCGCGCCGAGATAGGCCGCCTTGACCGAAGGATCGTTCTTCAATTGCTCGGCGGGGCCGTGCGTGGCGACGCGGCCGTTCTCGAGCACGTAGCCGTAGTCCGCCACGTTGAGCGCGGCGGCGGCGAACTGTTCGACGAGCAGCATGGTCACGCCCTCGTCTTTCAGGCGCGCGATGATGCGGAAGACTTCATCGACGAGAATGGGCGCAAGGCCCATCGAAGGTTCATCGAGCAACACGAGGTCGGGGTTCAGCATGATGGCGCGGGCCATCGCGAGCATTTGCTGTTCCCCGCCCGAAAGCGTGCCCGCCAGCTGATTGCGGCGCTCCTTCAGGCGCGGAAACAGTTCGATGGCGCGTTCGAGATCGGCGGCCACGTCGCCTTTCGGACGCGCCCAAGTCAAGCGCGGAAACGCGCCGAGCAGCAGATTGTCCGTGACCGACATGGTCGCGAAAACGCGTCTTCCCTCCGGCGAATGAGCAAGGCCGAGGCGCGCGATCTTGTGTGAATCCATGGCGTCGATGCGCTTCGCGTCGCTGCCGATGCCCATGGTGATCTCGCCTTCCGTCGGCCGGATCATGCCGGAGATGGCGCGCATGGTCGTCGTCTTGCCCGCGCCGTTCGAGCCTATCAGCGTGACGACTTTCGCCTTCGGGACATCCAGGCTGATGCCGTGCAGCACCTTGACCTTGCCGTAGCCTGCGTGGAGATTCTTGATTGTCAGCATCGCGTGTCGCTTCGTCGGATGATCGGGTTGGCGTGATTGGCGCGTTGCGTTCAGACGGCTTCCGCCGCTTGTCCGCCGAGGTAAGCCTCGATCACCTTCTCGTTGGCCTGTATTTCGGCGGGCTTGCCCTCCGCGATCTTCTGCCCGAAATCCAGCACCGAAACCGTGTCGCAAACACTCATGACCACATCCATATGATGCTCGATGAGCACCACGGTAATGCCGTGATGCCGCACCTTGCGAATGATCGCGACCAGTTCGCGGATATCCGGCGCGGTCAGGCCCGCAGCGGGTTCGTCGAGCAGCAGCAGTTGTGGATCGAGCGCGAGCGCGCGGGCTATTTCAAGCAGACGCTGCTTGCCGTATGGAAGATTGCGCGCTTCCTCGGCCGCTGCATGTTCGAGTCCGACGAAGCGCAGCATATTGAACGCCCGTTCGCGCGCCGCGCGTTCTTCACGCTTGTAGCGCGCACTCATCAAACCCACATCCGCGAAGTTCGAACGGAAGGTGTGATGCAGGCCGACGAGCACATTCTCCAGCGCCGTCATCTCGCCGAAGAGCTGCACGTTCTGAAAGGTCCGCGCGATGCCCGACAGCGCGATCTTCGACGACGTGCGTCCCGCGAGCGACTCGCCTCGATACTCGATTGCACCCGCGGTCGGCACGTAGATGCCCGTGAGCACGTTCATCATCGTGCTCTTGCCCGAACCGTTCGGACCGATCAGGCCATGGATGGTGCCGCGCCTGACCGTCATGTTCACATCGTTGAGCGCCTTGAGACCGCTGAACTGCATGAGCACGCCGCGCACGTCGAGAATGGTGCTTGCTCCTTCGGTCGTGACGGCGGCGACGGCGTCGTCCTGCTGGGTCTGCATCGCCAGTTCCTGCGTGTCGACCTTCGTCACGCGCACGCGGCCCAGATTGAGCGTCTTGCGCACGAAGCCGACAATGCCATCTTGCAGGTAATACACGACGAGCAGAATCATCAGGCCGAAGATGGTGAGACGCCAGTCGGTGAGCGCTTCTATCCAGAAGGAAAACGCCGCAAGACCGGCTGTACCGATGACGGGAATCGCCACGCGTTGCAGCGTCGTGGTTTTGCGAGCCAGGGCGAGCGCCGCGCCCGCAACGACGAGCACCGCAAGCGCGGTTGCCACGACGCGGAAGTTGGAGATGTCGTCGAGCAGCTTCGGCAACAGCACGATCACCGTCGAACCGATGATCGCGCCCGTGCGTGTCTTGCGCCCGCCCATGATGATGGCGAGCAGGAACAGAATGGTCAGCTCGAAGTTATACGTGTTCGGCGAAATGTACTGCTCGGAGTACGAGTAGAGACAGCCCGCGAGCCCCGCGAATCCCGCGCTGATGACGAACGCATAGACCTTGTGCCGATACACCGACACGCCCATGCAATCCGACGCAATGGGGCTGTCGCGCAAAGCTTCGAATGCGCGCCCGAGATGCGACTTGAGCACGCGATGCACCACGATCAGCGACACCACCAACAGTGCCGCCACGAGCCAGTAGTACTGGATTTCGTCGAGCTTGTGACCGGCAATGGTCGGCTTGGGAATCTTGAGACCCATCGGACCATTGGTGAGGAAGTCCATCTCGTTGATAAGAATTTGGATGATGGTGCCGAACGCGAGCGTCACCATGGCGAGGTACGGACCCGACACGCGCAACGCGGGCAACGCCAATATTGCGCCGAAAGCCGCCGTCACCACGATGGCAAGCGGCGCGGTCAGATAGAACGGCAAGCCGAGCTTGATGAAAAGCACGCCTGCCGTATAAGCGCCCACGCCGAAGAGCCCCGCATGGCCAAGCGACACTTGCCCCGTGTAACCCACCACGATATCGAGCCCGAACAGAAGGATCGCGTAGATCATGATGGTTTCGACGAGGTGGATGTAATACGGATTGCCCGATACCACCGGAAAGATCGCGACTGCGGCGAGTCCTGCGAGCGCCGCGACTATGTTCTTTGCTTTCATGTAGGCGGCCTCAGACTTTCTTGATCGCGGTCTTGCCGAAGAGGCCCGCAGGCTTCACCGCAAGCACGATCAGCAACAGCACGAGTCCCGGCACGTCCTTGTAGCCGGTCGAGATATAGAAGCCCGTCGTCGTCTCCGCTATACCCAGGATCATTCCGCCGACGATGATGCCCATGCCGCTCGACAAGCCGCCGATGATCGCGACAGCGAACGCCTTGAGGCCGAGCACCGCGCCCATGGTCGCGCCGGTAAGTGTGAGCGGCGCGATCAGCACGCCCGCGAACGCCGCCGTCAGCGACGACAACGCATACGAGAACGTGATGACGAGCCCCGTGTTGATGCCCATCAGCGCGGCCGCATCGCGATCGTTCGCGGTGGCGACCACGGCCTTGCCGAAGATCGTCTTGCGGTTGAAGAACTCCACCGCGAGCATCATCACGAGCGCGCCGCCGACCACGAGCAGTTCCATCGGCAACACGTTTGCGCCAAACACCTTGAGCGGCGCTTCGGGCAAGGGCGACGGAAAACGCAGATCGTCGCGGCCCCAGACGTTTTCCGCGACGTTCTTGAAGATGATGCCGAGCGCGATGGTCGACATGATCCAGCCGAACTCCGACTTGATCTTGATGGCGGGCCGCACGCCGATGCGCTCCACGAACGCGCCCTGCACGAGCCCGAAAAGACACACGAGCGGGATCATGAGCCAGTAGTTCACGCCCGCCGAAACGAGCGTGAGGCCGACGAGCGCGCCGAGCATGAGAGCATCGCCCTGGCCGAAGTTCAGCGTGCCGGAAGTGGCGAACGTCAGTTGATAGCCGAAGGCGATGACGGCGTAGATCATGCCGAGCGCGATGCCGCTATATATGAGCTGGAGAAGGATCATCGTCGGGCGTCAGGGCGGCGGGGGATGCTCGATTGAAAAAGAGCCCGATCTGCGACCGGGCCCTGGAGAGACAACAGCGGCGGCACGGCGTTAGTTCGACGCCGTCGTCTGCTTGGTGCGAAGCGTGCTGCCGCCCTTCTTGTCCGCGTCGTAGGCGTAGATCACGCGGCCGGCCTTCACTTCGCCGATCACCGGAACGTTCGAACTGATCGCTTCGTGATCGGTCTTGGTGAAGGGCTTGTCGTAGACCATGACCACGCCTTCGACCTTCGTCGTGAGGTTTTCCAGCGCTTCTTTCACCTTCGGACCATCGGTCGTGCCGGCTTGCTTGATGGCCGCCGCGAGCAGATAGATCGAGTCGTAGCCTTGCGCCGCCGACACCGGCGAATCGATACGATCGCTCTTCGGCTTGAACTCCTTCACGTAAGCGTCGATGAAGACTTTGCGCTTGGGCGTGTTGGCTTCCTGGATGAAGGTCTGCGGCATGCGCGCGCCTTCGCCGTTGTTACCCGCGTTGTCGATGTAATTGGCCATCGAAAGCGTCCAGCTGCCGATGAGCGGCACCTTCCAGCCGAGCTTGGCCATGCCGTTCGCGATCTGCGCGAGTTCCGGCCCGATACCGTAAGTCAGCACCGCTTCCGCGCCCGCTTCCTTCGCCTTGAGCAACTGGGCCGTCATATCGACGTCCTTGATGTTGAACTTCTCGACCGCGACGGGCTTCACGCCCTTGGCCGACAGCGCCTTTTCCAGATCCTCGCGGCCGAGCTGACCGTAGTTGGTCGAATCCGCGAGAATGGCGACCTTCTTGAAGCCGCGCTTGGTGATGGCTTCCTCGACGATCATCGGCGCCTGGATGCGGTCGGCGGCGGCGTTGCGGAATACGTAGTTGTCGGGCTGATCGTCGAATTGCTTCGTCACGACCGTGCCCGTCGCCACGTTGTTGAAGACCGGAATCTTCGCTTCCTGGAAGAAGCGTTGCGAGGCGAGCGCCACGCCCGTGTTGATATAGCCCACGACCGCGACCACTTTCTCCTTGTTGATGAGTTCCTGCGCGATCTGCACACCGCGTTCGTTCTTCGCTTCGTCGTCGCGTTCCACGAGCACGATCTGCCGTCCCAGCACGCCGCCCGACTTGTTGATCTCGGCAGTGGCGAGACGCACGCCGTCGCGCATGGAGACGCCCATCGAGGACGAACCGCCGGTAAAGGGACCGTCGACGCCGATCTTGATCGGATCCGCGGCCTGCGCGAGGCTCGCGCTCAATGCAAAGACGCCGAACGCGAGCGCACCTGCGATGCGCTTCATCTGCATGCCCATATCTGTCTCCGTCGCTTGAATCGTTATGTGATGAGGTCGGCTTTGCGCATGCCCTCGCCGCTCGTTCGTTTCGGTGCATCGCTCGAACGGCAATTTACGAATGCGGTGATCGATATTAGAAAATTGTAAGGATCAGACCATATTCGGACATACCCGAACAGCACGAGCGTTAGCGCACTCCCGACGCGACGTAATGTGCGACGGGATGGAATAAACCCTTAGTCAGGTAGATTGCAGATGCGTAAGCGCATCAGCGCGTGCCGCAAAAAAAACGCGCGGCTTCCCTAAGGAACGCCGCGCGCAACTTGCGCACGATTGCTCGTTTGATCGCGGCCCGGCTTAACGTGGCGAGCCTGCCTCGATAGCCTGCACGAACTGACGCATGACCGAGCCGGAGGCATCGGTGACGGCCCAGAAGGTCATGCCGTCGCGATTCCAGCGTGCGAGCGCATAACCGTCGTCGGATTGCGTGACGGCCGCCGCCCCTTCCTTCGTATCGAGCGAAGCGCCGCCCTTGTTCGAGGGAAACACGTACACGTCGATCGGATGCTTCAGATAGCGATACACCACCACCGCCACCGGCCGATGATTGACGTAATCGAGCCTGCCGCCGACCAGCGCGAACCCCGGCCCGGCCGGATCGATGACGGGCGGCGCATAGTCGATACGTCCGTTGAACCACGGCTTCACCGTATGCTTGTCGCTCGACAGCACGTCGATAGGCCGGTCCGACATCAGTGAACGCACGTGACTCGCGACGATCTCCTGTGCGAGCGGATCGCCCGCACCACTCACGCCATGCGGCACGGCCTGAAACCACAGCATCGCGCCGAGCACGAGCGCGGCCAACGTGCCGCCCGCGAACGCGCCGCCGAAGAACGGCACGGGCGTGGCGAACCATCGCCATGAACGGGCCGAGCGTTCGCCCTGCTCGTCCTGCTGGTTTCGTTCGCGCGCGCGTTCCCGCACCTTGACGTCTTCCGCTTCGGCCCGGATGCGCGAGAGCACCTGAGCACGCAAATGCGCGGGCGCGCGATGAGTCAGCGAGCCGTCGATGAGCCTCGTTGCGAGCGAGGCGGTGTCGTTATTGTCCATTGCCCGACTCCTCAAGACCCGGCCCCGTGCGACGCACGAGCCGCATGCCCGGTTTGTCCTGCGCGGCGTGCACGGCGAGCGCCAGCAACTTGCGGCCGCGCGCGAGCCGTGACATCACCGTTCCTATCGGCACGCCCGTCACGGCGGCCACTTCCTTGTAACTCATGTCTTCCAGCTCTCTCAGGACCAGCACTTCACGAAACGGAATGGGCAAGGTTTCGAGTGCGCGATGCACGATATGCACCTCGTCCTTGCGTACCGCAAGCGTTTCCGGGTCTATGCCCGCTTCCTCGGACCAGCCGGGCAGCGCTTGCTCCCCGGCGATTTCTTCGTCGTAGGGCGTCGCGTCGGCGAGCTGCACGCGGCGGCGCCATTCCGTGAACCACGTATTTCGCACGATGGCAAAGAGCCATGCCCGCGCGTTCGCTTCCTCGCCCTCCTCGAAGCCGCTGAAGAAACGAAAGGCGCGCAGATAGGCTTCCTGCACGACATCGTCGGCGTCGCTCGGACTGCCGGACAGCCAGCGCGCGAGGTTGTACGCGGCATCGAGATGCGGCATGAATGTCGCCTCGAAACGCGCGTCCACGCCCGCCGCCTGTGTTCGGCTTTCCGCGGACTTATCTGCTTTCGACCTGGGCCACATCGCGCGGGTCTCCTTGGGAACAGGGTTCGACGTTTTCGTTACCTTGCAACGCCCTCGTCACATGTACTCGCCCTGGGCGCGGTTTATTCCCGCCGAAGCGGCGTAATCGAAAAAATAAAATCGACGAGATGAATCGGGAATATCGCCGCGCTCTCGCCGGTTCGATGGACGGATGCCGCGCAGCTTCAGCACTCGAACATGAACGCGCCGGCTTCACGCCCATGCATCGTGCCGCCATGCGCGTGAGCTTCAGGAAACCATGAAACGCGGCCGCATTGTTCGTATTCAAGGAGTGCGCATGACACACGACCCGAAAGACCTGCCCGACGCGCAGGAACTCGACGACCACGGCAAGCGCCGGCGCACTGCATTGTCCTGCATGGCCTGGGCCGGCGCGGGCGTGCTGTGGACGGTGAGCGGCGGCGTGCCGGTGTCGAGCATCATTTCATCGGCGCAGGCGGCCGAGAAGAAGACGAGTTCGTTCAGCTTCGTGCAGATCAGCGACAGTCACATTGGCTTCAGCAAGGACCCGAACACGGAACCGACGAGCACGCTGGAGGAAGCGATCAATCGCGTAAGCGCCATGCCGAAGCAGCCCGCGTTCATGATTCATACCGGCGACGTCACGCATCTGTCGAAGCCCGCCGAATTCGATACCGCCGACCAGATCATCCGCAAGGCGGGCATGCAGGTGCACTACGTGCCGGGCGAGCATGACGTGCTGGTCGAGGACGGCAACCCGTTCTTCTCGCGTCTTCCAGCGCAATACGGCAGGAGCGGCGACCGGCACTGGTACAGCTTCGACGAAAGCGGCGTGCATTTCATCGGCCTGACCAATGTCATCGACCTCAAGGGCGGCGGTCTCGGCTTTCTCGGCGATGCGCAACTCGCCTGGCTCAAGGCCGATCTGCAAGGACGATCGAGCAGCACGCCGATCGTCGTGTTCGCGCATATCCCGCTGTGGGCGCTTTATCCGCAATGGGGCTGGGGCACCGACGACAGCGCACAAGCGCTCGCGCTCTTCAAACGCTTCGGGTCCGTCACGGTGCTCAACGGCCATGTGCATCAGGTAGCGCAAAAAGTGGAAGGCGACATGCGCTTCTATTCGGCCATGTCCACCGCGTTTCCGCAGCCTGCGCCCGGCGCCGCATCGGGGCCCGGACCGATGAAAGTCGGCGCGGACAAGCTGCGCTCCATGCTCGGTCTGCGCGAAGTCACGCATGTGCAGGGCCGCGAATATCTCGCCGTCGTCGATACCCCGCTTGCAGGAGATAAGGCATGAACGTCGCCACGCTCGCGAGCTATGTCTCGCCCTCCAGATTGCGTCCTCTTGCCGGACGCGTCGCGCGTCAGGCCGCGTTTGCGCTCGTCGTCAAGGGACTCGTCGGCATCATTCCCTCGGCGTGCGCGGAGCAACCCGCGCAGCAGATGGTGGCGATGAATACGCCGACCATCAGCATCGACAATTTCGCTTTCAGCCAGCCGAGCGTCACCGTGCCGGTCGGCACCAAGGTGACGTGGGTGAATCATGACGACATGCTGCATACGGTCGCGGACGAAGCGAAGTCATTCAAGTCAGACCCGCTCGACAGCGGCCAAAGCTACTCGCATGTGTTCGACAAGCCCGGCACTTACAAGTACTTCTGCTCGCTGCATCCGCATATGACGGGGACAATCGTCGTGCAATGAGCGCGCGGGCACGTTCGCCTGACGCTCAACCGCGTGCCTTCGCGATGGCGCTCAGATTGCCTTCGCCGAAGCCGTGATGCCCGCGACGCTCGACGATCTCGAAGAACATGTCGCCCGGCTCGCGCTCGGCGAAGGTTTGCAGGAAGAGTTGCGGCGTGCCGTCCGGCAGAATCTCGCCGTCCACGAGAATGCCGCGCGCACGCAGCTTGTCGATATCGAGTCCGTGTCCGGGCAGGCGTTCGTCGATTTGATCGTAGTAACGCGGCGGCGGATTCAGAAAGCGCATGCCGCGCGCCATGAGGGCATCGACGGAAGCGAAGATGTCTTGCGATGCCAGCGCGATATGCTGCACGCCTTCACCTTCGTGATCGGGCAGATACTGCTGCATAAGATCCGTGCGATACGTGCCTTCCTCGTACACCGGAATGCGGATGTTGCCGCACGGCGAAACCGTGACCGCGGAGTCCTGCGACACATGCCAGTCCGGATGCACCTGATGAATCTCCGAGAAGTGCAGCACTTCGCGGTAGAAATCGAGCCATTCGCGGATGCGGCCCGCGCCAACCGTCTGCGTGAAGTGATCCACTTCGAAGAGACCGGTGCCGCCTGGCTCGGCCTTCGCGCCGGCAATGGGCCGGAAATCGATGTCGTAGATCGTGGACACGCCGCTATCCTTGCCTGGCCAGTGATCGACGAAATAAATGTGCGAGTCGCCAATACCCTGAATGGCCGGAATGGCCAGCTCGTTCGGGCCGATCTTCTCGCCTTCGAAATCCCAGGCGCCGAATTCGACCGCGCGCTCGTGAGCGAGCGCCGCGTCCACCACGCGAATGCCGATGGCGGCAATGCCCACACCATGCGATTCGGCGAAGCGCGACGCGAAGGAATCCGGCTCTGCGTTCAGGAGGAAATTCATGCTGCCCTGACGAAACAGCGTGACCGCCTTGCTGACATGCTGCGCGACCGGCACGAAGCCCAGCCGCTCGAATAAAGCGGCGAGGCCCTGCGGGTCCGGGCTGGAAAACTCGACGAACTCCAGCCCCGCGATGCCGAGCGGATTGTCGCCGACTTCGCAATCGGGCGTCGCGCGGGCGGGGGAAGTGGAGTCGGGCTGGGTCATCGGCAAAGTCCTCAATGGTCGGGCGGGTTCTCGGACGTGAAACTACCACAGCGATGGCTGCCTGTGCTCACGGCCGATAAACCTGCCGCTAGAGTAGCGGCAGCGCGATCATCGTGTCAAAGCCGGGACTTCGCGCGGCTCGGGCGCTTTCGCTGTATCAGGCGGCAAGCCGTTGCGGGCTCATCGACGGGCGTCTTGCTTGCGGGGGAAACACGTTCCAGGTGCCGTCGTCGTGCCGGAAGAAGATGATCGCAAGCGGTCCGTTCGCGTGCCACGCCTCGATGCAGACGTAGCGCGAGCCCGTGACCTGCGAGCGACACAGCCGCACGACGCGTGCCGGATGCGCCGCGCTCGGGGCGAGCCATTTGTCGACGGCCCAGTGCAGCGAGTTTTGAATGGTGTGCATGATGGTCTCCTTTCTGGTCATGCCGTTCAGGCGACGAGAGCGGCGTTCAGGCGGCGTTGCCGATCGGCAGCGACATAGGCGCGAAACAATCCCGTCATCGCGCGCCACGCCACGCGCGGATGGGCGAAGCAGGCGCGAACCTGGCGGCTTTGGCTTTGGCCGAACAGGCACCACGTCACGAAGTGCTCGCAGTTGTTGGTCAACAAGCGATAACGGTCTTCACCGAGCCGGCTGCGGGCGCGGCGCACTGCTTCCAGGCCGACGAAGCACGCGGTCGGGTTTTGGCGGATGGTCACGTCATGGCCGCCCGCGAATTGCGCGAGACTGACTTCTTCCACCGGACCGCGATGCAGCGACTTGGCGAATCCCGCGTAATGGATAACCCGGCCGTTGCCCGCATAGAGTCCGTGATGTTCGTAACCCGAGCGGCGCGTGACGAGTTCGGCGCCTATGGCCGGTTCGTCATCGAACGACAGGCTGCACGCGGCAGCTTGGGTATCGTTCGGTCCGGACGGTTGGGTGTTCGACATGGCTCGCTCCGATTTTTGGTCTCGTCGCGCCGAAGTGTCTGTTCGGCGGCTTGTTGCGGAGTCTTTTGCAGGTTTCTTGCCAGTCTTCTTAAATGTTTGATTTATAGAGGAAATCACCGTTTTTAGTTAGATTCTTGATAGCGGTTGGTGATTATTAACCAACAGTCTAGGAGGGCGATGTGTTGGCTCCAGAGCATCAATAGAGCGCCCGTGCGCGTTCGGTTCGTAGTGTTGGTCGTTCGGTTGTCTGCCAACAGCGGTTGTTGGCGACGGTCCAACTGATGGCGCAAGGCGCGGGCATCGACATAGGGCGAAGGCCGCATCGAATAAGCCGATGGCGGAGGCGCATGCATATCGGCATAGCCCTTGCATAAGTGCCCGCATCGAATTCGAGCAAACAAGGAGAGCCGTAATGAGCGCAATCACCATCACCGATCTGGATCACGACCGCGAACTCGATCGCGCGGCGATGTTGGCCATCAGTGGCGGCGGTGGCGCGCCTTGGCTCTTCGGCTGGATCACGCCGTATGTCGCGGACCGTCAGCAAGGCGGTGGCGGCAGCAGCGTGGTGAACATCTACGACATCACGAACAACATCAGCGTCGGTCAGATGGTCAACCAGTATCAGAGCGTCGATGTGAACAACACCGGCGCGGGCGCGACGCTCACCGTCAGTCCCAACGCGCTGTCCAGCAATCGCGCGGGATAAGCTCCGCGGTTGGGTGCACAATGACCGGGGCCGCGCGCCTCGGCCGACCGCATGACGCGCCAGTCAGGACCTTGGGAGGTTGCCGTGACCTTCAGCAACGAGTTTCGATGGACATCCGCTGCGCGCACCGACGCGGGCCTCGTGCGTCAGATCAACGAAGACGCGCTGCTCGATGCGCCCGAACGTGGCCTGTGGGCCGTCGCAGACGGCATGGGCGGTCACGCGGTCGGCGATCTGGCGAGCCGCATGGTGATCGAGAGCTTGGCGAGCATGACGGCACAAAGCGCACTGGCGGATGCACGGGCGCATTTGCTCGATATCAACGCGCGCTTGCGTGCGGAAGCGGCGCGACGGCAGGTATCGCGAATCGGCAGCACGGTGGTGTTGCTGGCTGCGCGAGACGGCGTATGCGGTTATCTGTGGGCGGGCGACAGCCGTATCTATCTACTGCGGCGCGGGCGGCTGCGGCAACTCACGCGCGATCACAGTCACGTGGAAGAACTGAAGGCGCGCGGACAATTGACGGCGGAAGAGGCGCTGCATCATCCGGCGCAGCATCTCATCACGCGTGCGGTTGGCGCGCTCGACTTCCTCGATCTCGACGAAGATTCCATCACGCTGCACGATGGCGATACGTTCCTGCTTTGCAGCGATGGTCTTTCGAACGAAGTGAGCGAGGACGAGATGGTGGCGCAGCTTGCGTTGAGCAGTTGCGAGCTCGCGGCGCAGAGGCTGCTGGAGATTGCGCTGGAACGCGGCGGGCGCGACAACATTTCGGTTGTCGTCGCGCGTGCGGAGGATTTGATGGCTTTGGATAGGACGCAGGTTAATCCTGGCCTGTAAGCGCTTACGAATGGCGCTGCTGATGCATCTGCATATACGCGCGCAGAAGCCGATTGATGCGCGTTTGATACCCCTTCCCTTGCTCACGAAACCATTCGAGCACGTCTGCATCCAGCCGCATGGTGACGGCCTGCTTCGGCGGCACATGCAGTTGAGCCTGTTCGAAGAAGGTGTCGTCAAGCTCCGGGATTTCAGTCAGGTCGATATCAGCGTCTCGTGCCTGCTCGAGCCGCTTCCAGTCAGTTGCCGATTTTTTGCTCATAGCGCTTTGCCTCATGTCTGGTTGCCTTGCGCGCCGAGATGATTCGCACCGCGTCTGCGCACCGCTCGACATACACTACGACGCCCACCGTGGCGCTCATCCAGCCCAGCGCAATCCAGCGCTCCTCGCCGTAGTCCTCCCGCGAATCCAACCAGGTCAGAACCGGATGGTTGAATACGTCTACTGCGTCTCGAAAATCAATGCCGTGCTTCCGAATGTTGGTCTGGTTCTTGGCTTCGTCCCACTCGAAATGCACGCATCACCCGTATTGACAATTGTATGTACAGTCTAACACGGACGATCGCTACATTGAAGCTACTGTCCTTCCCTGCTCTTTTGCGCCGCAAGCCTGAAGTCCTTCGAATGCAGCCCGTGTTTCTTTAAAAGCATCTGCAGATGCGACCGGTTCATCTCATACCGCCGCGCAAGTTCGGCCACCGTGCCGCCCACTTCATGCAACCCACGTTCGAGAAATGCGCGCTCCGCTTCGTCACTCGCAACGCGCTTGGCTTCGCTCAGCGAACTCGCCGTCGCAATGCCGTTGCCATTCGCGGCAGGACCGCCCATCGCCGATGAGAGCGATGTCTTCGGCCGGATGTCCAGCGGAAGATGCTCGATATCCGCCATCTCGCCTGCAAGACAAGCGATGCGATAGATGATGTTGCGCAACTCGCGGATGTTGCCGGGATAATCGTAATTGCGCATAAAGTCCCTTAAACGTGGGGACATCTTGATGGGCCGGCGCTTGAGCGTGGCCGCCGCTTCATCGCCGAAGTAAGACAGCAAGAGCGGTATCTCGTCGCGGCGTTCACGCAGCGCGGGCAAGGTCAGATGAATCACGCTCAAGCGATAAAACAGGTCTTCGCGAAAGCGACCTTCATCGCAGAAGCGCCGCAGATTGCGATTCGTCGCCGCCACGATGCGCGCATCCACCGAAATGGCTTCATCCGAACCCACGCGCTGAATCTCGTGCGCTTCGAGCACGCGCAACAGCTTCACCTGCCCAACCAACGGCAGCTCGCCAATTTCATCGAGAAATATGGTGCCCGTATGCGCGCTCTCGAACTTGCCCTTGCGGTCGTTGGTCGCGCCCGTGAACGCGCCCTTGCGATGCCCGAATAGTTCGGATTCCAGCAGATTATCTGGAATGGCCCCGCAATTCACGGAGATATAAGGCTTGTCAGCGCGCGAGCCATTCGCATGAATGACCTTGGCCATCAGTTCCTTGCCCGTGCCGCTCTCGCCGTCGATCAGCACGGGAAGATCCGTAGGCGCGGCTTTTTCCGCTATTTCCAGGGCTTCGAGCAGCTTCGGGTTATCGCCGAACGTGCCTTCGAATACGAAGCTGCGTTCGATCAAGGCCTGACGCCGCGAGCCCGGTGACATATCGCGTCGAGGTTCGACAGCAGCGGCCTGAATGAAGCGCTCCTTGTGCGAAAGCTGCATGACCTCATCGCGCAAGGAACTCGCCTGACGCAGAAGCTTTTCGATCTCGGGCCGCTCCAGCCGCGATGTCCATCGCAAGGTGGAACGCAAAATCTCGATCTTCTCGATGATGCCCGCATACGATATGGCCGATGCGGGCACGCCGCTGTCGCTTTCCGGTTGGTCTAGTATTTTCATGCTGCGCTCAGTTGCTTCTGCACGAGTTGGTAATACATGCCCTTTCTTGCGACCAGCTCATCATGCCTGCCCTGCTCCACGATACCGCCTTCATACAGCACCAGAATCTTGTCGGCACGCATGATGGTGGAAAGCCTGTGCGCGATGATGACCGCGGTGCGTCCCTTGAGAATCTCCTGCATGTTGCCGAGGATATTGCTCTCGGATTGCGTATCGAGCGCGGACGTGGCTTCGTCGAAAACCAGCAGACGTGGGTCGTGATACAGCGCGCGCGCGATACAGAGCCGCTGAATCTGTCCACCCGACAAACCCACGCCACGTTCGCCCACCACCTGCTCATACCCTAGCGGCAGCTTGACGATGAACGCATGCGCATCCGCCATCTTGGCCACTTCCTCGATACGCCTTCTATCCGGCGACTCCTCGCCGCTCGCGATGTTCTCCGCTATCGTGCCCGAGAACAGCAAGTTGCTCTGCATGACATAACCAATCTGCGCGCGATAAAAGCCCTTGTCGATGACGCTGAGGTCGTAGCCGTCCACTGTCATCTTGCCTTCACTCGGCGCATAGAAACCAACGAGCAGCTTGGCAAGCGTCGTCTTGCCTGAACCGCTTCTTCCGACTACCGCGATGAGTTCGCCGGGCTTGATATCGAAGCTGATGTTTTCCAGCACGTAAGGCGTGTCGCCTTCGCCATAGCGAAAATACACGCCGTTAAAGCGGATTTCGCCCTGCAAGTCGGGCAACATCACGCGCTGCTCCATCTCTGAAGGTTTCTGCTCCGGGTCTATGTCGAGCACATCGCCGAGACGCTCCATTGCCACGCCGGCATCGTTCACGAGACTCCATAAGTTGATGAGGCCCATGAGCGGCGACAGCACGCTACCCATGAAAGCATTGAACGCAATCAACTGGCCAATGCTCAGTTCGCGCGAAAGTACGAGGTTTGCTCCGACCCACAATACGGCGATAGTCGTACCTGTATTCAGCAACTGGCTGCACAAGCCTACGCCGATATTGAAGCGTTGCGACTTGTATTGCACTTCGAGCGACTTTGCGTACTTCTTTTCCCACTTGAGCCGCACCGCACGCTCGATGCCCATCCCCTTCACCGTTTCGACGCCGCCCAAGGCTTCCATGAGAAACGAACGTGCGTCTGTAGCCGAAGAAAACGCTTCGCGCGCATTCTGCTTGATGCGCGGCGTGGCGAGTATGGTAAGCGCCATCATCGGAATGACGAAGGCAATCAGCAACAAGGTCAGCTTCACGTTGTAGAGAAACATGATCGTGAAGTAGATGAAGATCATCAGCAGATTGAGTACCGTCGTCACCGTGGATTCGGTGAGAAAAGCGCGAATGGTGTGGTTTTCCTGGAAGCGCGCGAAAACGTCGCCGGTCTTGCGCTTGGCGAAAAAGCTGAAGGGCAGCGAGAACGTGTGCCTGAAGAACTGCGACATCATCGCGAAGTCCATGTTGCGCACCATGAAGTTCGCAAGATAGGCGCGAATGGTCGACATGAGCTGAGTGAACAGGTTCGAGATGATCAACCCGCCTATCAGCACATGCAGCAAGCTGACGTTCTGATGCACGATCACGCCATCGAGAATGTTCTGGATGATGAGCGGCGGAATCACGCCCAGCACTTGAATCACGAAGGTCGCTAGAAACAGGTGCAGCAGGACCTTCTTGTACGGCTTCAGATACCCCACGAAGCGAATCCACGGCGAACGCGAGACCGCTTGCTGCGCCATGTCCTGCACCGGAGAAAAGAGCAGGCATGTGCCGCTCCAGCCGCGCTCGAACTCGCCCACGGTCATCTTCTTGAAGCCGATGGCCGGGTCCGCGACCCACACGTTGTCTTTCGAAATACCGTAGACGATGATGTAGTGATATCCCTCCCAATGCGCGATGAACGGCATTTCGAAGCCGCGTAGCGACTCGAACGTGCACTGCACGCCGCGCGTGGTGAAGCCGAGCGCATCGCCGGCGCGCGCAAGACTATCGAGCGTTGCGCCTTGCGTCGTGACGTTCGCCAGTTCGCGCAGTTTGCCGAGCGTCATGTTGATGCCGTAGTGCTTGCAGATCATCGCAAGACACGCGGCGCCGCAATCCATTTCCTCGGCCTGCTCGACCCACGCAAAGCGCTTGATGACGCGCTCGCCCATCTCGGGCTTGGTGTGGAGATCGAGCATCGACGGCAGTCTGCGACGCTCGGCGAGTTTCTTCTGACGCTGCAGTTCGCGCTCGCTGAAACGAATGCGTTCTTCCAGCACTTCGCGCAGCTTCACATTGCGCTCGATGATGAAATGCACCGTCTTTTCAGGGATTACGAGCAGGCGCGTGTCCGTGAGCGCAATGGCCGACGCCATCTGCTCCTGACGCATCACGCACGCCTTCTCGCCGAAGATTTCACCAGGCCCGAGCGTGGCGAGCACATGCTTTTCGTTGCCGTCTTCGCGCACGATCCGCACTTCGCCCTGCCGCACGACATAGAGGCGCCGGTCGTCGCGCGAGTCTTGCCTGAAGATCTCCTTGCCTTCGCCGACGCGCTTGACGCCCACGCTGCGCACGCATTCCTCGAGTTCGGCCTTGTTCAATTTGCCGCGCAGATCGAACAGTTTCGCGACGAAGCCGCCCGCCGAACTGATCGCGACGAAGCTCGTGACGAACGCGAGCGCCGCCGGGTTTCTTGCGATAATCGGCTCGATCGCATTGCGCGGGATGAACAGCAGTTCTGTCTTGCCTGAAGAACGCACCGACGATTCATGGCGATACTCGCGCAGCATGGCGATATCCGCGAACGTCTCGCTCGCCTTCTTCACTCCCATGCTGATTTCCTTGCCGTGCTCCTCGGTAAAGATGCGCACAGAGCCGGCCTTCACGACATAGAGCCCGTCGGCGGAATCCCCCGCATTGCACACGGTTTCACCGAAGCCAAAGCGGCGCGACTGAGCATGTTCCGCGAGTTGCGCGATCTCCTCGCGCGTGAAGGGCGAAAGAATCTCCACGGTCGCGAGAAAGTCGGCGGGCGCATCCAGGCTCGAAGGGGCGTCCATATCGTTCGCTCTGTCGTAGTTTCGGCTTGGTTCTGGCTTAACGTGCTTCGATCACATGTTCCTGCGCGCGCGCCACCAGCCATTCCTCGCGCAATAGCCGGCGAATCTCGGCTGCAACGTCCTGATCGAGCTTCGCGGGATACTTCGACGTAACCGAGAAAATCTCATAGGAAGAGCCATCGGCGGAGATGAACGGGCCGAGCAGATCACCGGCTTCTGCATTGAAGACCTTCGCTTCGATCTCCGGCTTGAGTTGCCCGCGCATCACGCGGCCTATCACGCCGCCTTCTTCGCGCGTATCGGCGAGCGAATGTTCGCGGGCCATGTCCGCAAAGCTGTCTGGGTCGTCGTTGAGATACGAGATCATCTCGCGCGCGCTGCCTTCGGTATCGAGCAGAATGTGGCTCACTTCGATACTGTCGAACTTCGGCGAATTGAGCTGAAAATATTCTTCGACCTCGCGCTCCGTACCGATGTTTTCAAGCATTTTTTCCTGATACAGCGTGTCGGTGATGAACACTTCGAACTCGTCGAGACTCACCGAAAGCGCATCGAGATAGTTGTTCATGTCGGCCGCGCGATGCAGCCCGCGAATGCGACGGAACTGGTCGGCGCGCGTCTGGATCTCATCGTCGCTTAGTTTGACGCCCGCCTTCTTCGCCGCGCGCACGGTCAGCTTGTCGCGCACCAGTTGCTCCAGCAGGCCGTCGAACTGGCCGTTGAGCTTCAACAGCCTGATCAGTTCGCCGACATCGACCACTTCGTCGTCGATTCGCACTATCGCCGTCATGTCGTTCTCCGTTGATTTGAGGATGCATCTCGCAGCATGTCCGACCGGTTCCGCGTGCGTAACCCTCCTTCCCTATCCCGCCACATTGCGGAAGGGGTCGAGCCCGAGGTCGATGAGCCGGCGCTCGCGCACGACGATCTCGGCAGTGGCGGTCATGCCGTAACGCAGCGGATATTTCGTGTCGGCCACCTGATAGAAGTCGCGATCGAGTGTCACGCGTCCTTCGTAGACAGGCTGCTTCGTGCCAGGGCTCGGCTTGGTCGCGGGCGAGATGAACGCGAGCGTGCCGTCGATCACGCCATAGCGTTGGTAAGGAAACGCGTTGAACTTGAGCTTGACGTGCTGTCCCTCGCGAAGAAAAGCACGATCGTGTTCCGCAATTTCGATCTTCAATACGGGCCTGGCGTTGGCGGGGGCAATGCCGCCCAGCGGCGTGTTTGCCTGAATCTTGTCACCGGTCTGCGTGGATGTGACATCGGTGACGACGCCCGATACCGGCGCGAGTATCAGCAGAAAATTATCCTTGTCGATATTTTCGAACTTGATGCGCGCGGCAGCATCCGCCACGAGCCGCGCGGTCTGTAGTTGCAGACGCAACTTGTCTTCCGTGCTCGCCACTTCGCGCATGGCGGATTCATATTGCAAGCGCAGATTGGTCGATTCCTGTCCGCTCGTTTCGAGTTGCGCCTTCGCCTGCGTGAATTCATGGCTCAGACGAAAATCCAGTTCTGCGAGTTTCGACTGTTCCACGCGATATCCGCCATCGGCTTCGAGATACGCGTTGCGTTTGACTTCCACTTGCGATTCCGACACCCCGCCGCCGCCCGGCAAGGCAAAGAGCCGCATGAAGCGGTCGAGTTCGGTCTTCGCGGCATCGCGTGCGCGTCGGGCGTTTTCGAGCACGCTGCGTTGTTCCTGCAATTGCGCCTTCTGTCCTTCCGCGAGCTTGCTCGTGCCTTCGTTCACGCGCTGTTGATGCTGATGCTCTTCCACTTCCATCTGATTCTTCAGCGCGACGATCTTGCGCTGCATGAGCAGCTTCTTCTCGGGGAACTGCTTCCATTCGCGTTCCGCATCGTCGAGCTTGAGTTGCGCTTCGAGCGCATTGGTCGCCGCTTCGATTGCACCACGTGCATTGAGGCGCGCGACGACGTCATCTTTGCGTACGGGCTGGCCTTCCGCGATGAAAAGCTCGGCAAGCTCGCCGTCGATCGGCGCGTAGAAGCGCCGCACTTCGGACTCCGGCGCGAGCGTGCCTTGCGCGGCCACGGTGACATCCGCATGTCCCACGAACGACCAGACGAGCGCGGACGCGACCAGCGCGACCATCGTGTAGATGAGGGCTTGCGTCAGGCGCAGCGGCTCGGCCGTGAGTATGGCGATACCTTCCGCGCCATGATCGATCAGCGCTTCCGATAAAGGTTTAAGGTGCGCGTCTTTCTTCACCGCTCGTGCCTCCCGTGGTCGCCGTCGTGATGGTGTTGGCACCGATCAAGCCGAGCTTGGTCTTGAGCAACTGCGGTTCGAGCACCATGCGCAGATCCTGCAGCGAGCGGCGCTGCAGGATCGCCTCGTTGTCTATCTCGCTTGCAAGCGCCGCCCACTTACCGTTGTCGGCCTTCACTTGCCGGAAGATGCGCATGCCGCGTGTGGCCGCATCCTCGGCATCGGTGAGAAGTCGCGCCTGACTGCGGAACGTGTCCGACACACCCGATTCGAGCCGTTGCGATCCGCCAATGCCACCGTTCGTCCGATACTGATTCCATAACGTCTGCGCTTGCGACATGAGGCTTTGCGCGCGCGCAGCAGCCTTGTCCTGGAGCGAAGCGACATCGGGCGCGACCTTGTTTGCGAACCACGTGTCGCTATCGAGATCGAGCGTTTCGTAGAAGGACAGCAGCGCTTCGTCATAAGCTTTCGTGCCGCGCGCCTTTTGCAGATCGGCGTATTGCGCGGCCACGGCTTTCTTGTGCGCGAGTTCCTTTTGCGCAGTCGCGGACCATGAGCCTTGCGGCAATTTCTGCAACCCGTCCAGCGCATCTGGCGTCTTGCCGTCGCGCCAGGCATCGGCGATTGCAGCGTATTGTCTAAGCACCTCAGGCGGCGGCAGTTGATCCGCACTGATCAGTTGATACCGCTCCTGAAAAGGCGGCGTCGAAAAATTCGCCGTATTTATGGATGCGGCAAGCGGTGCGAGACTCGTGCCGCTCGCCGCGCTGCGCAGATCCGCATAGCGCTTGAGATCGGCGCGCACGCGATCGAGGCCGCCCAGTCGCGGATATTTGTCCGCATAATCCTTGAGCGCGCCGTCGATGGAATCGAGATCGTCGTGCGCAAGACCCTTAACGAGGGTCGCATTCAATCGCTCGATAGCCGCGAGGTAGACAGAGTCGTCGCTCTGCAGCTTGCGCAGATGACTAAGTGCAAGCGCATACGGCTCGCGAAACTCGGGCACATAGCCCGCAAGCCGGTCGAGATCGCGTTGGTGCCCCGACGCATCCGCTTCCCAGTGCTTCAGAATTGCGCCGATCCGTCCTTCATCGTCATACATCCGAATGGGCGCATCAGGACCTCCGCGGCTCATCACGAAGCTCTCCAGTTTGCCTATCCAGTCGAGCTCGTCGATCATGGAGCGCACATCGGGATTGTTTTGACCGAGGGCTTTCATCTGCGCGATGATGGCGTCGGCGTTCGCGAAGTCGCCATGTTGCAACGCGGCCAGCCAGCGCGGAACATTTCCCTTGAGCACGGCTTCCGTGTTCATCGCGGCGAATTGCGTGTCTTGCGGATGCGTCAGCAGATAGTCGCTAGTGACACTCGCAGCTTGTGCATAGTCGCCCTGCGCCAGCAGCGATTTCGCCTGACGTTCGTTCGATCCGCTGTAAAAGAGCGCCGCACCACAGGCGAGCATCGCGATCAGCACACTCGCTGCAATCATGCGCATGCGGCGCGTTGTACGACGGTCATCGCCTGCGAAGGCCGTATGCAATTCGGAAACGAAAAGCGCCGTCTTGCCACGCCGCTTCTTTTCAGGGGCGGCTTCTTTTGCGGGGACAGGCTGCGAATCCAGATTGATTTCGTCTTCGATCGCCGCAGCTTGATCGACGCAAAAGATATCGAGGAACGAGTGCGCCGATCCGACGAAGGTCGTCTTGTCGCTGTCGAAGTTATTGTCGGCATGCGAGGCAGCCATTTCCGTGAGCGTCGATTCGCTCTCTTCGCCATGCAGATGCACGACATAGACGAAATGCGTGCCTCCGAAGGCAAGCATGTCGCCGTTCTTCAGTTCGACCGCTGACTCGCCCAGGCGCGCGCCATTCACGAAGGTGCCGTTGGTGCTGCCAAGGTCTTCGACGAACGGCGCCGCGCCCTTGACGAACACGTGCGCATGCCGCCGCGATACGTAATTCACCTGATGTGGATACTGCTCTCGATGACGCGCAAACGTAGCGTCGCTCTTGCTCACGAGAAACGGGAATTGCAGCAGTTCGACGGGCTGCAAGTTCAGGTCGTTGCGCTGCGGAACGAGCGTGATGCTCAAGGGCTTGACGGCCACGTTGCGGCGCTTGCGCGGTGCAAATTGCACCCGGTATGCGAGACGGTTGCCGAACCCGATCTCATCGCCCGCACGAACGCGCACGGGCATTTCGCGCACGGGTGTGCCATTCACGGCGGTGCCGTTCTTGCTGCCGAGATCGGCGATATAGACGAGGCCATGCTCGATGAAGATGCGCGCATGACGACGCGAGAGTTGGGCGACGGCTTCGGGCGGGCTGGTATCGAACGGTGCTTCCGCGCGGCCAATGGCGAAAAGATTTTCGTCGATACGAATCTCCGCCAGATTCTCGCCGATTCCGTTACGAGCGAGCGGCTTCAGGACGACATCGAACGCTTCGCCCACGTTCGGCTGCTGTTCCGCTATCGAATCGCCTGGAGCCATGTCCATGTCACGAAGTGAGTCCACGAGCCTTGAGCGGCGCATGGAGCGGATGGGTCGTCCCGCCAGCCGAGCTATGCGACGGCGGGTGTTGAAAGTTTAAGTCACGCATTATCGTAGTCAATCATGCAGCACTGGCTTAAAACGCCATACGCGAGCCGCTTGAGGCGATATGGAACGAGCGTTAGCAAAGCTTGAGGATTGCTCACTGAGGCGTATCCGTGGATGCGTTCTGAACATTCACCGTTGGCCATCCGCCGCCGAGCGCCTTATAGAGCGTCACCGTATCCGACAGGATCTGCTGATGATTGGCGAGCAGCGCGAGCTGTGCGGCAAGCAAGGTGCGCTCGGTTTCAAACACTTCCAGCTGAGAAATCACGCCTTCCTTGAGCTGCGCGTCGATCTGCGCCGCGACGATGGTCAGATGCTCTACTTCCTGTTGCAACTCGACGCGCTGCTTCGTATGCGAATCGAGATTCACGAGCGCATTCTCTACTTCCTCAAACGCGCTCATGACGGTGCTGCGATATTGCTGTTCCGCGACCGTGGTTTGCGCTTCGGTGGTCTTCACGTGAGCACGAACGCTCGGATCGAGAATCGGGATATTGATGCTTGGCAGAAAGCTGAAGGTGAAAGTTTTGAGCAGGTCCGTCAGCGCGAAACTGGCGCTGCCGCCGCGCCCGGTGAGACTGATGGTTGGCAATTGCGCGAGCTTCGCCTGACCGACGAGGTCATACGATTCGAGCACGCGATATTCCGCCGCGACGAGATCGGGACGCCGTGCGAGCAACTGCGATGGCAGCCCCGACGGCACCGGCGGCGCCTGCACACGCGTCTGCAAATGCCCTTCCGGCAGCTTGAATTCGCCTGCGGGAACGCCTGTCAATGTAGCGAGCGCGTTATTGGCAAGATCGCGCGAACGGCGCAATTCCAGCAGATCGCGCGTGAGGCGGTTCAATTCCGCGCGCTGCGTCAAAACCTGCGTATGGGGCACGAGGCCGTTCTTTTCCATGCCCTCGAAGATCGTCAGGATTTGCCGGTTGGTCGCGATGGTCTTCTTCTGCTGCTCGATCTGATCGTCGAACTGAAGAATCTGGAAGTAAGTGGTCGAAACGTTGGCGACGAGTTCGAGATAACCCGCGCGCCAGTCGGCCTCGGTCGCGCGAAATTCGGCCTTCTGGGCTTGCACGCTTTTTTCCACCGCGCCCCAGATGTCGATGTCCCAGTTCACTTGCGTGCCCAGGTTGTATTGCTTCGAAAACATCTGGCCGGTGGTCTTTTCGAAGCTCGCGCCCGCACCCGCATCCATGGACGGCAACGCGCCCGCACGGGCCTCGCCGATCTGCGCGCCCGCTACGTTGATGCGCGCGGCCAGCACCTTGATATCGAAGTTGTTGTCGATAGCCTGGCCGACGAGCGTATCCAGCGCGGGATCGTGGAACTGCTTCCACCAGTCGGGCTGAATGGTGGCAGCCGCTGCGACCTTGGGCGCGTCGATCTTGGTGAAGGCGGTCTTCTCAGGCGTGTCCGGGCGTTGATAAGTCGGCACCTTCACGTCGATGCAACCGGCGAGCAGAGCAAGCCCGCTTGCAAGGCCGACGCGTAGCAGCCCAAAGCGCAAAGAGCCTAAGCGCAAAGAGCCAAAGCGCAACGATGGCAACAAGGCTTGCACGATCTCGCTCCCGGTGAACGCGCACCGACGGTCAGGTTGAGTGTGGAGGCGTCGCGGCCCGGCTCGTCGATTCATCGAGTAAATCACAAGGCGGAACGGGATGCCATACGGATCGAATCGGAGGCCGCCCGCCGTCTTGCGAACGGCGGGCGGGTATTGCAAGCGAGACTCCCCGTGCCTCGCCTTTACCGCGTAACCACATTGATGCTCTACCGCGTCACTGCCGCTTTTATTCCCGGCTTCACGAAACAAACGGCGTGAACATGTTGATGTTGCTGACGTTGTGTGCGTCCTGCTTCGGCTTGACGTTCGAGGTCATGTCGCTTGCGAACGCAGCGTTGAGGCCGTTCTGGTTGAACGTGTTTTGCGTCTGGTTTGCGAGTTGTTCCGTCGTACCGCTCAGATCGAACGCGCTGCTGCTATAGAACGGCATGAGGAAATTCATGCCGCCGCGCACGGCCGACATTTCGTCACGGTCCATTTCGGCTTGATGGGAAAGATCGCGGATGGTCAGAGTGGACATGATCGAAGGCTCCTGGATAAGGTTGATTTAGCTCAGTACGGGACGGGCGCCAAGATTGACGGTGCTGATGTTCTGCGCTTCCTGCTTCGGCATGACGTTCGACATCATGTTGCCGCCGAAGGCCACGCCCACGCCGTTTTGATTCACCGTGTTCTGCGTCTGGCCGATCAGTTGCTGCGTGCTGAACGAAGATTCGAACTTCGTGATGTCGATGCCGGGAAACAGGAACGACATGCCGCCGCGCACGGCCGACATCGTCTGGCGATCGAGCTCTTCGGTAACGGGCAGGTCTTGAATGGTCAGCGTGGTCATGGCGGTTCTCCTTGGGACTTCGCGCTTTGCGCATCGGGTGGTGGTTGGCGACAACTTGTTTGCGTGAGCTGTTAAACGCATAGGGTGTGCCAGTCGTCGTTCGATGCGGAAAAATATCTAGCAAAGCTTTGTCGCACATAAGCACGGTCGACTCAACGCGCTCTCAAACTCGACCCACTGATGATGGTCTTCTACCAACACTTCGGACTCCAACTGTCCGTTATCGAACGACATCGCTTTTCTCGGGCCCGACACGAACGCTCTCATCCGCGAAACGTCTGCGGATATGGCGTATCAACCGGGAAAGGCGGCGCTTAAGGCATGCGCGCGCCGCTTACTTGACGTAGATCGTGATCTTCTTCGAGTACACAGGCGGGTCGGTCGGGATGTGCCGGTCATCGCCCATCAAGAGCTGAAGTGTGTGCTTGCCCGGCGGAAGTTCGATAGTCGTTTCCGTTTCGCCCGCGCCGTAGTGCAAGTGATTGCGGTCTGACGGAATCTCCTGATCCATCGGCGGCAAGTCCGTATCGATCAACAGGTGATGATGCCCCGTGTTAGGGAATTTGACGCCGCGCGGCGCCACGCCCATGTACCGTAGACCGAACCACACCTTGATAGGCTTGCCCGCCGCGAAGGTCTGGCCATCGTTTGGATAGCCGATATAGGCGTAAGCGTTGGCGGGCGCCGGCGTCGGCCCCGCTATGGCGAATTGCACCGCAAACACAGCGGCAAGCAATGCAAAACGTGATCGCGCGATTGCGCTGACGGTTCGGTTCTTCATGTCACTCCCCTGGGCTGCGCGGTTGCCGTGCATGCTTCATTTCATCGTGATGGTGATCTTCTTGGAATAAACAGGAGGATCGTGCGGTACGTGGTTGTAGTCGCCCATCAGCAGCTGTAGCGTGTGCTTGCCCGGCGGAAGCTCCAGGCGCGCATCGGTCTCGCCCGCGCCATAGTGAAAGTGATTGCGGTCGGAGGGAATCTCCTGATCGAGCGGCGGCAGGTCAGTATCGATTAGCAAGTGGTGATGTCCAACGTTGGGCATGTCCACGCCCTTCGGACAGACGCCCATGTTGCGCAGTCCCATGCGTACCCAGAGTTTGCCGCCCGAGATCACGGCGCCGTCGGGCGGCCAGATGATGTATGCCTCGGCGTTCGGCGGAGCGGGAGTGCGCTGACGCGCGGCGGAAAAAGACGTATCGGCGGCGACGGCGGCGAGTGAAGCCAGTGCGCCAAGCACGGTTCTTCTCAACATGTTGTGCATGCCTCTCGATGAACAGTCACATGAAGGACTGACGAATGTGCGAGCGCTGAAGATACTGTCGTACGCTCGTGCGTGGAGCGATCAAGCCGTCGTCAGGTTTTTAGATTAGAACGTAACGTTTAAAAAAGATACTTACGAGAGACCGGAAGCGCACTCCTCATCACGCATACCTGCTTAATGGGGATTTAAGTGCCGACTGACCGCGTGCTATCTTGTTTGTGCTGCAGATGCACGAGCGCGACGGCAAATGCATGGTCCTCGCATGCGCCGACTTTGCATGAGCATCCAGGCGACAACGACAGACGCGCGAACGGCGCGCCCCTAATCAAGCCGGACCGAAAGGGTGTGAATATGTGGCGGACTCTCTTCATCGCAGGCATGTTCGTGACAATGGGCGGCGCGTTCGCAGCGCCTTCCGATCCACCGCTTGAGAGACCTTCGGTCGCGGCCGCCGACACTCATGCGAATCGCATGGCGCTCGTTATCGGCAATACGCACTACGGCGACGCCCCGCTGCCGGCCGCGGAGCACGACGCATACGATATGAGCGTTGCGCTCACGTCGCTCGGATTCAACGTGACGCGCCGTATCGATCTCAACGAAACCGCCATGCGCGACGCGCTCGACACGTTCGTCACGCAACTCGGTCCACACGATACCGCGCTCGTCTACTTTGCGGGCCACGGTCTGCAGGCAGGCGGCGATGCCCTGCTCGCCCCGCTCGATGCCCGCGCCGATGCGCCCGTCACGCTGGTCGAGAAAGGTATTCCGGTGAAGGATGTCGTGGCGCGCATGGTGCAGCGCCGTCCGGACGCCGCGAACATCGTCGTGCTCGACATGTGTCTGAACGATCCCTTCGGTGCCGCGCCCACCGAGAGCATGTCGTTGCCCGCGAACACACTGGTTGCGTACGCAACTACTTTTGCGACCGAAGCCGCCGAGACGGAACGCAACGGCCTTTACACCGCCGCGCTGTTACGAGCGATGTCCGGCGAAGCACGCACCACATCCCGGGTATTCGAAATAGCCGCCGCAAATGTCGCGCAGTTGACGCACGATAGCCAACGGCCGGGGATCGCATCGACACTCGATGCCGCATTCACACTCGCACCGATGTCGTTAGCTTCCACGGACGCCATCGATGCGACGCAATCCGCCACGGGTACCCGTACGCGCGGCATTCTTCCCAAGGACAGCAGCGAGCAATACGAACTGACCTTCTGGGAATCGATCAAGGACAGCACGTACCCAAGCGATTACGAAGCCTATTTGAAGGCGTATCCGAACGGACGATTCGCCACGCTTGCCAAGGCGCGTATCGATCGCTTGCGTGCGGCCGCCGCAAGTGCGAAGCCTGCGGCATCGCCGCAGTTGCCAGCTTCGCCTACTCCGGCGCCGACGCCCAAGCCCGCGCCGCCTGTCGTCGTTGAAAAGCCGCGTCAAACCGCGCCCCCGCCCACGCCTGCGCCGGCAACCACGACCGCCACTGTCGCAGTTGCATCCAAACCCGCAGCGAAGACTTCCGCTGGGGCCGAAGTAAAAGACTGCCCGTCTTGTCCCGCGCTGGTCCCGCTCTCGGCTGGCAGCTTCACCATGGGCAGCAACAACGACGATCCCGCAGAAAAGCCGCCGCATCGCGTGGCCATTGCGCAGCCGTATCTCATCGGCAAATACGAAGTGACGATCGAACAATGGAATGCATGCGTCGATGCCGGCGCCTGCACACGTATCTCACCCGATGGCGACGCCGGCAACGCGCCGCCCGCCAATGCGCCGATGCGCAACGTCAGTTGGGACGACGCGCAGGTCTACGTCAAATGGTTGAGCAAGGTGGGCGGCAAGGCATATCGCCTGCCGACCGAGGCCGAATGGGAATATGCGGCGCGCGGCGGCACGCAGAGCACTTACTGGTGGGGCGATCAAATGAAGAAAGGCAACGCCGACTGCAAGGATTGCGGCGAGCCTTATCGTCCCGAAGCGCCGACGCCCGTAGGCTCATTTGCCGCGAATCCGTATGGTCTCCACGACATGAACGGCAGCGTCTGGGAATGGGTCGCCGACTGCTGGCACGGCAACTACAAAGGCGCACCGGCCGATGGCCACGCGTGGGACGATCCATCATGTTCAGTGCGCGTGATTCGCGGCGGCTCGTGGCGCGAAGGCGCGAGCTATATGCAATCGGCCACGCGATTCAAATACAGCTCGAGCGTGAGGCAATCGCAGAACGGTTTTCGTGTGGCGCGTGACGCGCAGTGAAGGCACACTATCGCAACGCCGCCTTCACGATGATCGGCCCTTGCGTATCGCGCTCGATCTTCTTAAGCACCGGCTGCGCCGCCTGAAAGTCCTCGGGCGTGCAGACCTGCTTGCCGAAATTCGCGGTGAAAGTGCGCGAGATTTGAATCGTGTTGGTCGCGGCATCGAACAGATAGCGCGATGAAAAGCGGAAGAAGCCGCTATCGAGGTCGAGGTTGTCGGGCACTTCGACCACGTGCATCGTACGAGCAAGCACGATCTGCGCTACCTCGTCGAACACGCCGCCTATGCACAGATAAGGTTGCGTACGCACGCGCTCCGCAAGCCAGTTGCGCGCCTGCGTCGCGATGCCGCCCGAGAGACTCGTCAACGCGGGCAACGCGGTCGTGCCAGTGGGCCAGACCACGTCGTCGAGCGTGCCGTTCACGGTCGTGGCGAAGGGGCCGCTCGTGGCATCGACATCGCTGGTCGTGAGCGCGCCCGCGCCACGCAGATTCGTATAACGCAGACGATCCGTTGCGATCTGCTCGCGCCGCTCCGCATTCGCCGAACGCAGATTCATACGCTCGATCTCGGCACTCCATCCTGCATCCTCGACCCAATACGCAAAGTTGGCGACGCCTCCGGGCGCCACGTCGATCTGCAATCGCGCGGCGCGCGACAAGGGCTGCGTGGATGGCGTCTGCGAAAGCTTGCCGGCATTCACGAGCACGGTCGGGCGATCCATGTCCGCGAGTGGCAGATAGCCGAACTCGACGCTCGCCGCCGTGCTATCCGCATATAGATTCAGATCGGGCATCCATGTGATGACGTGATTGATCGCGCCCGCGCCGTAGCCTGGCACCGAAGGCAGCGAATACACCGCGCCCAGGCCGATCAGCGCGGGCTCGTTGCGAATGCCCACGGCATCGAGCAACGCGCCGAACAGCGCGACGTGGTCCTTGCAATCGCCATAACGATTCGCAAGTACCTCCGTCACGCGATGCGGCACGGCGGGACTTTGACCGATGAACATCGCGACATAGCGGATATTGCGACGTACCCAGTCGTAGAGCGTCTTTGCTTTGGCGCGCGCGTCGGCGTCGTTGCGTGTGAGCGATTGCGCGAACGCGATCACGGCGGGATCTTTCGTGCTCGGGTCCACGGAAGGTTCGCGATAGCTCGCGGCGAAGCTCGCGTAATCGGGAAACGTCGACACCATCAGACGGTCGCCGTATTGCGCGTAAGCGACCGAGCCGGTTTCGATGCGCGCAATGTGTTCGCGACGGTAATCGAACGCATAGCGCGTGCGGCCATTCGCGGTGACGGGCGGCTCGGCTTCATAGCCGCGCGCATCGGCGAAGAGCGGCTTGGTCGCGGGCAGATCGAAGATGAGCCGCTGTGCAAGCACCGGCCGCGAACCCGGATCGACGTAATAGTTGAACTGCCCCGCGATGACAGGACTCGCCTGGCTCTTGCGAAACCGCAGATGCACCGTCGAGCCGATGCCCACCGCCGGAAAAATCACCGCGCGCAGCTTGGCGTCCTGAAACGTGGGCGCGCCTGCCGAACGCGGCTCCTGGATGTCACGGATCTGCTCCGGCGAAACATCGTGACGCGCGCCGTTGACATCGACGGAATAGGCTTCGACGATTTCCACGTTCGACACGCTGCGGTCGTACCAGACGTAACGCTGCGCAATTTCGTCGATGCCGGCCGACGTGTTCGCGCGCAACACGGTGGTATCGTCCTCCGTCACCGAGCCGTCTTCCGCCACGACGAACTCGTGGCTGTCGCTGATAACGGTCGATGGATCGTCGTCGCCGGATGCTGCATGAGCAATGCCAGTCAGCGCGAGCGCCAAGACGAGAGCCAGGACGAGAACCAAACGGATCGATAGACGAGTCATGTCGCGGGCGCATGTGGGAGCTGCGTCAATCGTACATGAAGCGCGCCGGGGTCGAGCGGCGTCAGCGTGCAGCGAGTTGCGCCAGATCGGCCTGCAATTCGTCGAGCGGATGCGACCAGTCGCCGAGTTGCGTCTGACGATAAAGCCGCATAGACGGATACCAGGGCGTGAAGCGCTGACAGTCATACCAGCGGCAATCGCACGCGTTTGCAAGCAGCACCCATACGGGACGATTCAACGCGCCTGCAAGATGCGCGGGCCCCGAGTCGATGGTGATGAACAAATCGAGTTCGTCGAGCACGTATGCCGTATCGCCGAAAGCCGCGAGATACGGCGCCATGTCGATGACATCGTGTGCCTGCATCAACGCACGTTCGTCATCGGTCAGCGCGCCGACCTGAAGCGAGTAGAAGCGGCAATCGGGATTGGCGAACAACGCGGCCAGTTGTTGGAGTTGCATCGACCGGTACGGCTCATGGCGCACGTTGCTGGCGCTGCGCCAGCCGATACCGACCTTCATCCGCTTCGGTTCGCGTTGCATCGATGCAAGCGCTTCGTGTGGCAAGCCGCGATTGGGATTGCATGCGATCATGCCGCCGGGATTCTCCATCGGAAAATATGGCGAATGCTGATAGCGCGCGAAGAGATTGAACACGTACGTAATGCGGTCGCAATGCTGCATCTCGTGCGCACGTTGCTCGGCCGTCGGGATGACAAGACGCACGCCTTCGCGCGGGCGGACGACATCGCGCCACTCGTCGAAGACTTCGATGACCAACTCGCGTGCGCCTTCCCGCAGCAAGGCATCGACGTAGCGCGAATAGAGCACGAAATCGCCGAAGCCGCCTTCGATGGAGATCAAGATCGACTTGCCGGCAACGGGTTCGTCTATGCCGAGCAGCTTGGGACGCGCCAAGTCGATCCACGGCATGTCACTGCTAAAGAGCACGTGGAGAAGCGACTCGCCGCGTCCGACATCGCGGTTGATGCGATGCAGTGCATGCGCTTCGTGATACTTGCCGCTCGAGTAAAGCACCATCGCGAGTTCTTCGGTGAGCTGGTAGCGCACTAAGGGAGACATGTCGTGCGTAAGCGCTATCCTGAGACAACGTTCCGCAAGCTCGCGCATGCCGAGATAGTTCAAGTCGATGCCGAGTTGTCCGATCCATATGCCCGGATCGGGCAAGGCGGCGAGTCGAGTGATCATGGCCTGCGCTTCGGCGGCGCGCCCGGCCACGCGCAAGGCGCGCACGCTGTCTATGTTGAGCCGTAAGTTCTGGGCGTCTGGGAGAATCATTTTTGTTTTGCAAGGTGCGAAGAGCGAAGCCGCGAATGCCGGCGCTCGGGCGCACATGCTAATTGCACGGTTCGCCTTAGCTGCAAAAAAATGTCAGATCGAGCTTTCGTTGTCGGGTACGACTTCCGAGCATAGACGCAAGCGTATCGATCAGGCGAGCACGTACGTGAAACAAACGCGCCGGTTATGGTAACCGTTTCCGAGTCTGTCTCGACGAGCCCAGGAAGAAGTAGCGCCGGCATCGTTCGTTTCGGTATCGGGTTATCCTGCTGCGAGACGCGGGTTGCACCAGACATTGCATCTGTTCTTGCATGTCTTCGCCAGGAGCCTGATCGATGATGCCTTTGCCTAACTCGAACCATGCACGGCGTCATGGTTCTTCTCTGCCATGAACGGCCGTTCACCGGATCGCCGACGGTTCCTGCGTGTCGCGGCCACGGCGGCGCTCGCCGGAGCGACAAACCCGCTCATCGCGCAGATCGCGCCCTCGCAGTCGACGCCCATGCACAAGCGCCCGATTCCATCGAGCAACGAAGCGCTGCCTGTAATCGGCTGCGGCACGTGGCGCACATTCGACGTCGGCGACGACGCCGCCCGCCGTCGCGAACTCGCCGAAGTGCTGCGCGTGCTGTTCGCGGCGGGCGGCTCGGTGATCGATTCATCGCCCATGTATGGCTCGTCCGAAGCCGTCGCGGGCGACCTGCTCGCCGAATTGCACGCACGCGACAAGGCGTTCATCGCCACCAAGGTGTGGACCGATGGACGCGAGGCGGGCATCGCGCAAATGGAACAGTCGATGCGCCTTTTCAAAACGCCGCGCATCGACCTCATGCAGATCCACAATCTGCTCGACTGGCGCACGCAACTCGCCACGCTGCGCGACTGGAAAGCGGCCGGCCGCGTGCGCTATATCGGCGTTACGCATTACACGTCGAGCGCGTTCGGGCAGGTCGAAGCGGTGCTGCGATCCGAGCGTGTGGACTTCGTGCAAATTAACTACGCGGCCAACGACCGCGACGCCGAGGAACGGCTGCTGCCGCTTGCCGCCGAGCGCGGCGTCGCTGTGCTCGTCAATCAGCCGTTCGGCGGTGGCTCGCTGCTCGCCTCGCTTCGCGCAAAACCGCTGCCCGCGTTCGCGGCCGATTTGGGCTGCACGAGTTGGGCACAGCTTCTGCTCAAATTCGTGTTGGGAAACCCTGCCGTCACTTGCGTGATTCCGGGCACCGGACGGCGCGAGTACATGATCGACAACGTGCGCGCGGGCATTGGCGATTATCCGGATGCGGCGCTGCGAAAGCGCATCGCGGATGCCGTCGCGTGACTAGAGAGCCAGGACATGCCATGAGCGATACCTTCGATCTTCAACGCTTCGTCGATGCACAAGAAGCCGTCATCGACGACGTGCGCGCCGAGTTGTCCGCCGGCCGCAAGCGCACGCACTGGATGTGGTTCGTGTTCCCGCAAATCGCAGGTCTCGGCCATAGCCACATGGCGCGGCATTACGCTATCCAGTCCCGCGCGGAAGCCGAAGCGTATATCGCGCATCCTGTGCTCGGCGCGCGGCTCGTCGAATTGACTGGCATCGTCAATGGCGTGAAGAATTCGAGCGTCGAGCAAATTTTTGGGTATCCGGACGACATGAAGTTTCATTCGTCGATGACGCTCTTCGCGCGCACCGCGCCCGATCCCGCGATCTTTAACGACGCGCTGCAACGCTTTTTCGATGGCCACGAGGATGAAGGGACGCTCGCCCGCTTGAAGTAGCCGTGCGTGGGCATGGCCGTTGCGCTTTCGTTGGCACTTTAACGATGGAGAGACGCGATGACTCAATCCCTCAAGCTGCACGATCACGTTAGCTGGAATACGCCGCAGGGCGAGACCACGGGCCATGTCGTGAAAGTGATCCACGAACGCACGACAGTCGATGGCCATACGGTCAATGCATCGAAGTCCGATCCGCACTACGAGGTGGAAAGCGACAAGAGCGGCAAGCATGCCGTGCACAAAGCGGAAGCGCTGAAACGCATTTCACACTGAATTTTCTTCGATTTCCGCGTCACGGCGTGCGCCCCAAGCGGGTGCACGCCGTGCGTATGAGCACGTTCCCTGCAAAATTCGCAATAAACGTTCACACTTCTACCGCGCTAGATTCGCGCAATTCCCAAGAACTGATTTGCCAAATCTTTTGAGGATTGGAAGATGAACTCGAAACTCGTGGCACTGCTCTTCGCCGCATCGGCCATTGGCCTGACTTCCACCGCGTCCTACGCGCAAGTTGCGGGCGCACAGACGCTCGGCGTATCGGTCGAGGTATCGACCGCCATCATCGACGGCTGGAGCGTCAGGAAGTCGATTCTCAACAAGCCCGTCTTCAATGAACAGGGCGCGAAGGTCGGCGTGATCCACGACATCATCGTGGCGCCAGACCGTTCGGTTTCGTTCGCGATCATCGCGGCAAACCAATTCCTCGGCGTCTCGCATCACGACGTCGCCATTCCGGTCGAACAACTCGATTTCCAGGGCGGCAAGCTCGTGCTGCCCGGCGCGACGAAGGACGCGATCAAGGCCCTGCCCGAATTCCAGTACACCAAGGTCAAGGCAACGCCGAAGCCGCGTGCGGAGTTCGAACATCATTGATGCTTGGCAGGCAGCGGCGTGAGGTTTGCGCCGCTGCAGGTCGCTTGCGAGTTCGTCGTATCGAAGTAAGCACGCTTCAAAGCCGTGGCGGCGTTCGTTCGACGCCGCTACGCACGGCATCGGTCCGACGCAGCTTCACCGCGCTAATGCGCGCGATCGGTCAGAACGAACTCCACTCATCGCCATGCGTCGCCGCAGCGGTCGCCACGGGCGCGGCACGCCGCGTACGCGCGGGTGCGGCAACGCGCGCGGCAGTACGCGCCACGGGCACGGCAGGCGCGTACGACCGGGGCGCAACACCACCGCCTTCGACCACGAAGAACGCCATGACTTCGTTCAGGCGACGGCCCTGCTCTTCCAGCGCCTGCGATGCGGCCGCGGCTTCCTCGACGAGCGCCGCGTTCTGTTGCGTGACCTCGTCCATCTGCGTGATCGCCTGATTCACCTGCTCGATGCCGCGTCCCTGCTCCGCCGATGCCGCCGCGATCTCCGACATGATGTCGGTCACCTGAGCCACGGCCTGCGTTACTTCGGTCATGGTCGTACCGGCTTCGCTCGCGAGTGCCGAACCGTCCTTCACCTTTTCGACGGAATCGGCGATCAGTTCCTTGATCTCCTTCGCCGCCGACGACGAGCGCTGCGCGAGGCTGCGCACTTCGCTTGCCACGACCGCAAAGCCGCGTCCCTGTTCACCCGCGCGCGCCGCTTCAACGGCCGCGTTGAGCGCCAGAATGTTGGTCTGGAAAGCGATGCCTTCGATGATGCCCGTGATCTCCGCGATCTTCGACGAGCTGTTGCTGATGCCGTGCATGGTGTCGACCACGCGACCGACCACATCGCTGCCCTTTCGCGCGACATTCGAGGCATTCGACGCGAGCGAACTCGCCTGATGCGCGTTGTCGGCATTCTGGCGCACCGTGGACGTCAATTGCTCCATGCTCGCCGCCGTTTCCTGCAACGACGCCGCCTGCTCTTCGGTGCGCTGGCTCAGGTCCGTGTTGCCTGTGGCCAGCTCCTTGGCGGCGCCGCCCACCGCGCCGCTGCTGTCGCGCACACGGCTCACGGTTTCGGTCAGGCGTTCGTTCATCTCGGCAAGCGCACGCAGCAAGTCGCCAGTCTCGTCTTTCGAATCGGCGATGATCGTGCTGCGCAAGTCGCCACGCGCCACGGTTTGCGCGATCTCGACTGCGTCCTCGATAGGCCGGGTGATCGAACGCGTGATCGCAAAGCCCGCGGCCACCGCGAACAGCGTGGCGAACGAGCACAGCGCGATCAGCACGTTGCGCTGCAATTCGTACTGAGCTTCGAAATCACGCACGATCTCTTCGCGACGCGTGGCCGTGTAGCTCGCGTAGTCGTCGGTGGCCTTGACCAGTTGGGCGAGCAGCGGACGGCATTCGTCGTCCATCTTGGAGATCGCCTGGTCGTGCTTGCCGGCGAGCGCGAGGCCGACGATATCCGTCGCCACCGGGCCGTACAAGCCTTCCACGCGCGCCATTTCGGCGACGAGGCCACGGGCCTTCTCGCTCGTGTCGCTCGCCGAGGCGATCATGTCCTTGAGTTGTTTCAGGCGCGCCTGCACGTCTTCGTGAGCGCGCGTGACCTGGGCTTTTTCCAGTTCGAGATCGGCGGGCTTGCTGACGAGCACGAGATTGCGTGCGGCAATGGCGCGGCGATCGACCGCGGTGCGCAACTGACTGGCCACATCGGCGCGCGCGTTGATGCCGTTGACGTAGTTCGCGAAGCCGTCGGTCGCCTGGGAAAGCGAGCGCAGCGACATGCCTGCGACGAGCACCACGAGGACGGCAAGAATGCCGAAGCCGGCGACCAGTTTGTTCTTGATCGTGATGTTTCTAAGGTTCATTAGAAGGTTCTCTCAGTCAGTTCGTGGAACTGTTTCGGCGTCGTATGTTCGACTCGTGCGCCTTACGCGGCGTACAAGCGAACGTTTGCCCTCATCCGGGGCTTGGCGCTCTAGGAACTATTACGGCGGGCGGTTGCGAAGTCTGAAGGGGCGGAAATACGATTAGTCGGCATTTTGTCCATACCTTCGTCGCAACGGCGGTAACTTTGTCCAATCGATACTTCATCGGCGATACTTGATGCTCCTCACGCGATCAAAAGACCGATGACCGAACATCTCGACTTCCGCACGCCTGAATTCAACGCCGCCCTGGCCGCGTTACCCGTCGCGCCTGCCACGAACATCGCTCATGCCGAAGACTGGTGGAACGCAGTGCGCGGGCTGTATAGACAGTCCGACGACCTGATCAATCTGGAAAACGGCTACTGGGGCGCCATGGCCGAGCCGGTGAAGTCGATGTTCCATTACTGGATCGATCGCCTGAACCACGAAACCACGCTGCTCGTGCGTCCGCACTGGATGACGATCCACGACGGCCTGCGTCAGCGTCTTGCTGGCGCCATGGGCTGTTCCGCCGATGAAATCGAGCTCACGCGCAACGCGACGGAGGCGCTGCTTGCGCTCATCAGCGGCTATAACGGCCTCGAACCGGGCGATACCGTGCTCTACAGCAACCTCGACTACCCGTGCGGACGCGATGCGATGGAATGGCTGCGCGAACGGCGCGGCGTCCAGCCAGTGCGCATGACGATGCCCGAGCCTGCCACGCGCGAGGCCGTACTCGACGCTTACACGTCGGCGTTGAAAGCGCATCCGCGCACGAAGCTCGTGCTGCTGTCGCATGTCTGTTTTGCGACGGGGCTGGTGCCGCCGGTTCGCGAGATCGCGGCGCTCGCGAAAGCCGCGGGCGCAGACGTGATCGTCGATGCCGCGCATTCCTGGGGCATGCTCGACTTCGACGTGCCGACGCTCGACGCGCCGTTTGTCGCGTTGAATCTGCACAAGTGGATCGGGGCGCCGCTCGGTTGCGGGGCGATCTACATCAAGAAAGAGCGTCTCGATTCAATTAGTCCCTATCTCGGCGATACGACCTGGCCCGCCGACGATATCCGTTCGCGCGTGCACACGGGTTCGCCGAACTTCGCGGCTTGGCTCACGTTGCCGGCGGCGCTGGAGTTGCATCAGCGCATTGGCGCGCGCTCGAAGGAAGCGCGTCTGCGGGCCTTGCGCGACGCCTGGGCCGAACCGGCGCGCGCGCTGCCGGGCGTGCGGATCATGACGCCAGCGGATGCATCGATGACGGCGGGTATCACTGCGTTTCGCATAGAAGGACTGGCGAGCGATGTCATCGTGAAGACGTTGAAGGACAGGTTTGGCGTGTTCACGGTCGCGCGGCCGATTCTAGATGCAAGCGATGTCGTGCGTGTGACGCCGGGGATTTTTACGCGGATGGAGCAAGCGGAGAGGTTGCTGGAGGGGATTGATTCGATGGCGGGTGAAGCGGGCTGAGTGGATACGTGGGGACGCTCGTTCAACGCATCGAGCGTCTCCACTCACCCCCCATCCAACCCCTCGATCAACGCCTCGAGCGTCTCCGAACAAGGCGCCTCGACCTTCAACGCAAGCAATGCATCCGCGCGCGTCTTGCCGATATTGATCGCCGCAATCGGCTTGCCGCTCTTCGCCGCCCATTCGCAGAATCGATAGCCCGAATACACCATCAACGATGACCCGAGCACGAGCATCGCGTCGGCGGCTTCGAGCGAGCTTGCCGCGTCCTGCACCAGCGCGCGCGGCACGCTCTCGCCGAAAAACACCACGTCCGGCTTGAGCACGCCACCACAACGCGTGCAGCCCGGCACATTGAACGAAGCGAAGTCGATATTCTCGATTTGCGCATCGCCATCCGGCACCGACGGCGCCGTGTAATTCGTAAAATCCGGGTTCGCTTCTTCCAGCATCCGCTGCACCGCCACGCGCGTAAGCGCCGCGCCGCAAGCCATGCAGCGCACGCGGCCGAGATTGCCGTGCAGCTCGATGACATCGGGATTTCCAGCACGCGTATGCAAGCCATCGACATTCTGCGTCACCAGCCGATGCACCCGCGAACGCGCCGCCAGCGCCCGCACGGCGTGATGCGCCGCGTTCGGTTGCGCATCCGCCACCACCGGCCAGCCAATCAGGCTCCGCGCCCAGTAACGGCGGCGCGCGTAGTCGTTGCCTAGAAACTCTTTCAGCAGAATCGGCTGACGGCCCGTGCGCTGGCCCTCGCGATCGCGATAACAGGGAATACCCGACTCGGTGCTGATACCCGCGCCCGACAGCACGAATAGCCGCGGATGCCGCTCGACAAAATCCTGAAGTGCAAGCACGTGCCGTCCTGAAACCTTATTGAGATGCTCAGAATATAAGGCGAAACGCGCCGCCGCGCTGACGCACAATCCGGCCTTACCACTTTATCGAATATCAAATTGGCTTGACCAGATCGCCGCGTATCGCTAAATTAATGCGCTGTCGCCCCCACACAAACCACATAAAGAGACACGCCATGCTGACCGTCATCTGCGAAACCCCCGGAACTCTCAAGGCCGAACAGCGCGAGAAGCCCGCGCGCGGCGACAACGAAGTGCTGCTGCGCGTGAAGCGCGTCGGCGTGTGCGGGACCGACTTGCATATCTTCACCGGCAATCAGCCGTTCTTGTCGTATCCGCGCGTGATGGGGCATGAACTCTCCGGCGTGATCGAAGAGGCGGATGCATCGAGCGGACTCAAGGCGGGCGACACCGTCTACGTCATGCCCTATCTGTCGTGCGGCAAGTGCATTGCATGCCGCCAGGGCAAAACCAATTGCTGCGTGAACATTCAGGTGCTCGGCGTGCATCGCGACGGCGCGTTCACGGAGTATCTGAACCTCCCCGCGCAATTCGTCCACAAGGCCGAAGGCGTCACGCTCGATCAGGCCGCGATGGTGGAATTCCTCGCGATCGGCGCGCATGCGGTGCGCCGCGCGGATGTGCAACCGGGACAACGCGTGCTGGTCGTCGGCACGGGGCCGATCGGCATGGCGGCGATCACCTTTGCGCGTCTGCGCGGCGCAAACGTGACCGCGCTCGACACGCGTGAAGATCGCCTGAACTTCTGCCGCCGCGAGTTGAAGGCGGACGCGACCGTGCAAATCGGCGAGCGCGACAAGGAAGAGTTGTCGAGCCTCACCAACGGCGAATTCTTCGATGTCGTCTTCGATGCCACGGGCAACTCGCGCGCAATGGAACGCGGCTTCGAATTCATCGCGCATGGCGGCAAGTACGTGCTGGTGTCCATCGTGCCGGACCGCATCTCGTTCGCCGATCCCGAGTTTCACAAGCGCGAAGCAACCTTGCTCGCGAGCCGCAACGCAACGCCCGAGGACTTCGAGACCGTGCTCGATGCCATGCGTCGCGGCGAAGTGCCGACCGATGCGCTCAACACCCACCGGCTCACGCTCGCCGACGTGCCCGAGCGCTTCTCGTCGCTACTCGACCCGAAGGCGGGCGTGGTGAAGGCAATCGTCGAGTGCTGATGAACTAGTTCTGCCGGCCGCGTGCGAAGCGCGGCCTGCCCTGCGCGTCGTGCCACGGCTCGGCGTTTTTGCACCAGATTTCGTAAGTGGGCGGAAAGAGGCCGGTTTCGTCGAAGATGCCGGTTGGCACTTCGATTTCCGGCACGCCGTCGAAGGCGAGATAGATAGGCGAGCCGCATGTCAGGCAATGATGCCGATGCCCGGTCTCCGAGCTTTGCCACGCGACGGTATCGCCCGTGATCTGCACGGCGTCGCGCTCGAAGATGGCATAGACGCCGAACGGCGCACCGTGAATGCGGCGGCATGTCATGCAGTGGCAGAGATTGACTTGCAGCGGCCGCGCGAAGACCGCAAGGCGCACCGCGCCGCACGCGCATTGGCCTTCGTGAAGGGACGTCATGGCGTTCATCTGAAGTCTCCGTTTCGCGCTGCAAGGAGCTTCTAATCGCTTGGCCCTCGGGCGCGTTCGTTATGAGCGTAGGTCGCACGATGCAGACTGCCTGGGCCGTGTTGTCTGGCCGCGTCCGCAAGAGTTGAATACTCTTTCACCGTCTGCTTCAGCCGTATAGCCACGAGCGCGACAAGCGCCCTGCATTAGCCGATGCAACGAGCGCACTCGATCGAATGCGCTCATCGGCGGCCCTTGGCTTCAGCGAACGTAGTAACCGCGATTTTGCATGCACTCGCCGTACGCGCGCCAGTAGCGCACCATTGGCGGCTCGGGCGGCGGCATCGGCGGCATTTTCATCTCGGCGTAATTTGCATCCGATGCGCCCGAAGCCGCCACGGCGCCCGATGCGCCCGAAGCACCTGCAGCGACCGCGGCTCCGGATGCACTCATCGGCGCCGATGCGCCCGCGGCAACCGTCGCCGAAGCGCCTGCGGGCCGGCCCGCCATCGTCGCGGATGCGCCCGATGCCGGCGCCGCCGACGCGGCCAGCGCGCCCGATGCAACCGGCGGCAACGGCGGCTCGACCGGGCGCGGAGCCCCGAGCGTGCGCGTCTCGATGGCGTTGTTCTTGGGTGCGGTCTGCGGCTCGCGCGCCATCACGACCTTGGTCGTCTGATTGGCATAGGCGTAGCAGGCCGCGTTGTCGACGCTCTGCTGCCCCGTGCTCTGACTGCGGCCGGGCAAGGCGAGCGGTTGTTGCGCGAAGGCCGCGCCACAACTGACGAGCAAAGCGAATCCCGCGTAAGTGGAAGGTCTCATTGGCTTGCGTTTCCCCGATGCGGTGTTATTAGTCGTTGCAGCGCGCACGGGGTCACGCCGGCCTCAGGCGGCAGGTGACCGCGCGCGTCTGCGCCGGGCCTGCTGCAAGAATACCGTGCCGGCAAAGTGTTCCACGCCAGAAGCACCGGCTTCATCCGCCAATTTTCGATAAAACGGGTCGGTCGCCGCCTGTTTCTCCCTCAGAACTTCATGCCCACGCCAACGCCGAACACCCACGGGTCGATCTTGAGCGAGCCGAGATCGACGCCGCCCGCCGACGCGCTCGTGCGCATCCAGATCTTCTTGACGTCCGCGTTGACGAACAGATTCTTCGCGACCTGCACATCGACGCCCGCCTGAAGCGCGGGGCCGAAGCTGCTGTGCTTGATGGAGACATCGGCGTCGCCCGCTTTCAGTTTGTCGTTGTAGAAGAGCGTGTAGTTGATACCCGCGCCGACATAGGGCCGCACGCGTCCCGCATGATTGAAGTGGTATTGCAACAGCAAGGTCGGCGGCAAAACACCCACGCCGCCGAGCCCGCCTATGCTCGATGTAACCTGATGCCGCGAGGTCGCGAGAATCAGCTCGACGCCGATGTCGTCGCGAATCATGTAGGTGAAGTCGAGTTCGGGAACGATGGAGTTATTCACGTCGGTGTCGAGCGTGCCGAGCGCGCCGCCTGCGCTTACTTGCGGCTCGATGCTGATGGCGCGCAACCGCACGAGCACATCGCCTGCATGTATGCCGCTCATCGAAACGTTCGACGACGAATCTTCCGCCGCGTGTGCCATGCCCGCGCACAATGCCGCGCATGCCATGACGATGGCGCTAATGCCTGCTTTCACTGTTTTCATTGCTGGTTTTCCCTGTTCTGGATCGATGTCCTGCACAGGAATTGTCCCGAGCGCAGCACCGCCCGGCGTTGATGCGCGTCAAGGCAAGACGCCGTCGTCTGCTCTCCTGCGGGGGACTTTGCGCGAGAACAAGCTATGTTCGCGGGTCCGTTGTTTGCTGGCTACAATCAGGCGCACAACAACGGGAGGCGATACATGAAACCGATAATCGGCGCACTCAGCCGCACGGCGGGGATACTGCTCGGCGGCACGATCGCAGTCGTGGCAAGCGCCCAGCAACCAAACAAGCTGCACTACGACAGTACTCCGGCTTATCAGGAACACAGCTCGACGCCACCTGCCGCGGCGGCGGCATCGGCGAACGATGCGCTCAAGACGACGCCGGGCAAGACCTCGGCGGGAAAGGGACCGGCGCCGGATCGGCCGAATGGCCTGGGAATGGATGCGGGCGCGGGCAGTATGAGCAAGAAGCCCTGAGCTTCGTGCGGGGTTGGGAGGATCGCAGAACGCGGACGTGTCCATAGGCCCGCGCGCCTCGATGCGTTACGAACAGGCTGCGAATGTCCTCGCCCCATCGACCATTGCTTGGCACGCTATGACGCATCCTTCGCCTTATCCGGCCACGGCCAAGTCGCATACCGCGACGTCTTCGCTGAATCGCCGGACTCGGCTGCGTCCAATGACGCTGTGCTCTGCTCGGCCTCCGGCAAGTCCTCGCCAAACCAAGCCACCTCGCGGCGTCGTTCCTGGACGTACGCATCCCAGCCTTTCGCGTTGTCTTCGAATAGATCGTGACGCACAGTATTCGCGAGCATCGGCCGATTGAGCGTCTCGTCGAGCAGCGCCTTCGGCCACACGAAAAACGCGCCCGACGCGCGCCGGATAAACTCGCGCGGCGTCATGTCGCCCGCGACGAAGCCAAGCAGCGTAAAGTCCGCGAGCGCATCGTTGCCACGCACCGCGTCGGCGATGCTCGGATAGTCATCGGCGCATTGACTCAGGCAGAACACGGTTTCCAGCACATCGCCGAGATGCAGCAGCAATGCGCGCCGCTCGAAGGGGTCCTGCACGGGGGACGCTTGTGTCGTCATTCGATCTTCCGTCTGTCGATTTAGTTTGCGATGCAGCGTGCCCGCAGCAAGAAAAGCCGCAACAGCGGCACGCCTCGTTATCCCAATTTTAACGAACGCACGGCGACGCCTGTTCCATCACTTTGAAAAGCGTGTCCTAAAGCTCAGCCGATAGTCGTTCGGCGATACCCCGAGCCGCCGCATGAACACGAGGCGCATGCGGTCCGCGGTGCCGAAGCCGCATTCGTAGGCCACGGTCTTGAGCGGCGTATCCGTGCTTTCGAGCGCGTTGCGCGCAGCATCGACCCGCGCGCGCTCGACGAACTCGTGCGGCGTCATCTGCGCGAGCTGCACGAAGGCCCGCGCGAAATTGCGCTCGCTCATGCCCGCGACCTTCGCGAGTTGCGACACTGCGAGCCTTTCGCCGATGTGCTCCATCACGTAACCCTGCACTTTCGCCACCGGCGATGTCTCGTCGGCAGGCGCGCTCAGATAAGGGCTGAACTGCGACTGTCCGCCGCGCCGCTGCGCGAACACGACGAGGCGCTTCGCCACTGCGAGCGCCACGCGCGGCCCGTGATCTTCCGCGACGAGCGCGAGCGCCACATCGATACCCGCCGTCACTCCGGCCGACGTCACGAGCCGCCCATCGCGCATATAGATGCGATCCAGCTCCACGCGCGCCTGTGGAAAGCGCTCGGCCAGACGCGGCGCATTCTGCCAGTGCGTGGTCACTCCGCGCCCGTCGAGCAGACCGGCATGACCCAGCGCAAACGCGCCCGTGCAGATCGAGCCGTAACGCTCGCATTTTGCGGCGACATCGGCGAGCCAGGCGGTGAGATCGGGATCGGGTTCATCGAAAGGCAGACCCGGACCGCCCGCGACGAGCGCCGTGTCGTAGCGCCCGCGCGCTTCATGCCATGAGACGTCCGCCAACAGCCGCGTGCCGTTCGATGCGCGCACCGCAAGCGCTTCGGGGCCGACGAGCGTGATTGCGTAGGCATCGGCGGCGGGTACGAACATATTGGCTTCCGCGAAGACATCGACGGGGCCGGCTACGTCCAGCGCCTGCACGCCGGGAAAGATCGCGAGGGCAACGGTGGGCATCGGCGAAGGCGGTTTTTAGCTCGTGGAAAACACATGGCAGAAGACAGCGTGCGACTGGCAGAGTTCGACGCGTCGTTTTCATTGTCGCGACCGCGCGTTTTGCCGACACTGATACTCATCGAAACGCAATGCAACGCAATGTCTCACGCCACGGAGGCGAGTGCAATGGACACATCAGCAAACACCCGCGTCGATATCGAACGCAGCGCGCATGCCGACTTGCAGGAGTATCTGCTCGATGAAGCGCTGGCCGAAACTTTTCCGGCAAGCGATCCCATCTCGCCGAGCCACATCAGCTGAACAACCTTCAAGGAGTAATTGAAATGAACGAAATCATCGCTGGCATCCGTATTCCCGACAGCAAGATGGCGCGCGAAGCCACGCAACTCGTGCGCGATACGGAACCCGACTTGCTCTATCACCACTCGCGCCGCGTGTTCCTGTTCGGTGCGCTCGCGGGCGAACGCAAGCAGCTGAAGTATGACGCGGAACTCTTGTATATCGGCGCGATGTTCCATGACATGGGACTCGTCGATGCCTACAGCAGCGCGCACGACCGCTTCGAAGTGGATGGCGCGAATGCGGCGCGCGACTTCCTGCTCGGCTACGGCATCGGCGAAGGCGAGATCGAACAAGTATGGGATGCCATCGCGCTGCACACGACGCCGGGCATTCCGCAGTACAAGAAGCCGGTCGTCGCGCTCGTGACGGCAGGCGTCGAGATGGACGTGCTCGGGCTTGCTTACGACGAATTCACGGCGGATCAGCGCCGGCTCGTGGTGGCGGCACATCCGCGGGAAGCGAATTTCAAGGAAGGCATCATCGATGCGTTCGCGCAAGGCACCATCAAAAAGCCCGAAACGACGTTTGGCAACGTGAAAGCAGACGTGCTCGCGCTGAAGGACCCGAACTACAAGCGGCTGAACTTCTGCAGCATCATCCTCGGCTCGGCATGGAGCGATGGTCCTCACGATCATTCGACCTGCCGTAATCCGGCGCATCAGCACGCGTGACGTGAACGCATCAGCGGCAGATGCGATACGGGCCCATGTCGACGTGAAAGTGTGTCTTGTGGAGCGCGTTGTAATCGGGGCCGAGGGTCGTGTCGAACGACTGGCATGCGCCTTCGTGGACGCGTCGCAGGAAGCTCGCTTCGGGCGATGCAGAATCGTCCCAGCGCGCGAGCGTGATGCGCTTGCCGTCGGCGAGCACGTAACCCGTGAGGTCGATGGCATTGGCGCTTGCATGCTGACTCAGCGCGCCGTCTTGCCGATGATTCACGTTGCGGCACGCGTAGCTGCCAACATGCTCGATGCGCGTCACGCGTTCGCCGAAGAGTTCGACGGCGGCGCTCTGCAGGTATCGATGCTCGAAGAACGCCATCGAGAGCGCGAGCGGACACGTGGCGAGATACGGCGAGCTGTAGCGAACTTCGGCGGATTGCGTCACGCGCACCACGTCCTTGAGTCCGCAGCCGCCGGGGGCCGATGAATCCGCCATCGGCCGATAGTCGAGCCCAGATTGTTCGAGCGCGGCCCGGCACATGTCGGCGTCGTGCAGCGTGCGCCAACGTCGGAACGTGGTGAAGAAGTCGGGTGGCGCGCGAACATCGAGCGGCGTGAAAGGATCGTATTGCGCGGGTACGCTAATGCGGCGCGCATAGACCGCATAGCCCAGGCCGAGCGCCGCGACGCACGCCACCAGCAGCAGCCACGCGACGAATCGACCGATCAAGACGCGCGCCCTGGTCGAAGCGGATCGACGCGCAACTGTCAGCTCCCTTCCGCCGCGTGCGTGCCGCCTGACTGCACGCGCTGTGCGAGCTTCGCGTCGTAACTCGAATGAACGTGCACGCGCTTCTTGTCGGGGTAAGCGTACGAGTAAGCCTTGCGCAATGCGAGCGATGCCTCGTGAAAGCCCGACAAGATGAGCTTCTGCTTGTTCGGATAGTTGGCGATATCTCCGACCGCGAAAATGCCCGGCCGCGACGACTCGTAATACGAGGTATCGACTTCGATGCGTCCGCCGCGCACATCCAGGTTCCATTGGGCGATAGGCCCGAGATCCGCCACGAGGCCATACAGCGCGACGAGCTTGTCGGCGGCGAGATCGGTGGTGCCGTCAACGTGCTTGATACGCACGCCGCGCAAGGTGTTGCCGGGCGCGTCGAGCGAATCGATCATGCCGACGACGAACGCCATCTCGCCCGCCTCCACGGCGCGCTTCATTGCCGCCACGGATGCCGCCGCCGCCGAAAATCCGTTACGCCGATGCACCAGCGTGAGCTTCTTCGCGACGCCGCGCAAAGCCAGCGCCCAGTCGAGCGCGGAATCGCCGCCGCCCGCGACGATGACCTCGCGGTCCGCGAAATCTGCCAGACGCGCGACGCTGTAGTGCACGCCTTTGTCTTCGAGCGCTTCAGCTTGCGACACTTGCAGGCGCTGCGGCACGAACGCGCCATTGCCCGCGGCGATCAGAATGGCGGCGGCATCGAAACGCATGCCCTGCTCGGTCTCGACAGTCCAGCGATGATCCTCGCGTTGCGCCACCGACATCACGCGCTGATCGAGGTGGATCGGCACGTCGAACGGACGAATCTGTTCGAGCAGACGATCCACGAGTTCGCGCGCGGTGCACGAGGGAACGGCGGGAATGTCGTAGATCGGCTTGTCGGGATAAAGTTCGATGCATTGCCCGCCGATGCGCCCGAGCGTGTCGACAATCCGGCACGAAAGGCCGAGCACGCCGGCTTCGAAGGCGGCGAAAAGCCCGACGGGGCCTGCGCCGACGATGAGGACGTCGGTGGTGTGGATGGCGTGATCGTTCATTGCGGGGTCCGGTGCCTGCTGCGCAAAACGCAGCATTGAACGGACCACGATACAGAAACCGAACCAGCGCGGCAACGAAACCCCTGCTTCCCGAACGGCGATAGCGTGCAGTTGCAGCCGCTCAATGCCCGTCCAGCTCCCGCGCATAGTAAGCCGCCGCGGCTTCGATCTCGTCCGGCGTCATGTTGCGCGCCACGTTGCGCATGACTTCGTTGATATCGTTGGTGCGCGTGCCATTGGCAAAAGCGGTCAACTGCGCCTTCGTATAAGCGGCCGGCAAGCCGTCGAGCCACGGGCTGCCCGCCTTGCTGTCGATACCGCCGTGACACGTCGCGCAGGGCGCGATGTTGCGCATCGGCGCACCGTGGGAAACGATCGAAGGCGCGAGCGACGCGCTCACCTTGCGCTGCGCGGGCGGCCTCGGCAAGCTCGCGTAGTAAGCGGCAAGATCGCGCATGTCTTGATCGGAGAGATTCACGGCCATCGGCGACATCACCGCGTTATTGCGCGCGCCCTTCTGAAAATCGATCAACTGTTTGTAGATCACCGACGCATACTGGCCCGCGAGATTCGGCGAATTGGCCTCGCTCATGCCGCGCTCGCCGTGACACATCGTGCAGCGCAGAGCCAGCGTCGCGCCGCGTCCAACCGCGCTCGCGTTGACGTTCACGAGCAACTGCGGCGTGACTTCGACACCCGTGAGCGTGACGGTCGGCTCGACGGTCTTTCCGCCCTCGCCCGCGTACCAGCTGCGCGGCACACCCGCCGCGCTGCAGATGGCGTTCCAGACGCCCGTGAACGGCTCGTCGCGATGCACCGAAGGCAGCCACACGAAGCCGATCAGCGCCGACACCACCGCGATGCCGATCATCCCCAGCACGCTCGTCGCGAACCAGCGGTTCCTGAAGGTGAAGAGGCGTTCGTCGCTCATCGCTGCGCTCCGATGGGAACCGCGGGCACGGCGGTATCCGGCCGCGAGAGAAGCTGCGCGATGGGATAACCGTAGTTGACGAGCGTGAGGCCGATCATCAGCACGAGCCACAGCGCGAAGCTGTTCAACGCCACCGGTATGCTGCGCGGCTCATGCAACGCGCGGCTGAAGCGGAATTCCTCGACCGTCACGCGCGGCGCGCGATGCGCCTGTATGAGCACGATGAAGAACAGCACCGCCGAGACCACGAGAATGAACCCGCCGATCACCGAGACGATCACGGACACGGCCTGCGCCGCGATAGCAGGGTCCGTATAGTCGTAGAAGGCCATGCGTCGCGGCATGCCGAGCACGCCGACGTAATGCCACGGGAACGTCAGCACGATCATGCCGACGAACCACAGCCACAACTGCCAGCGCATCAGCTTCAGGTTTTGCAGCGCGCGGCCGGTGAGATGCGGCCACAGATCGTAGGCGATCGCGAAGTACATGATGACGATGGCGCCCGCGAAGATCAGATGAAAATGCCCCGTCACCCATTGCGTGTTGTGCACGGTCGAGTCGAGCTGATAACTCATGTTGATGAGCCCGCCCGCGCCGCCGAAGCCGAGCATCACGAAGGAGAAGGCGACGGCGAGCATCATGGGATTGGACCAGGGCAGCGCCTTGATCCACCCGAGCGCGCCCTTGCCGCCGCGCAACCGCGCCGCGATCTCCACCGACGCGCAGATGGTGAACACGGTCAAGAGCGTCGGCACCGCGACCAGCGCCGTGAACACCGAATGCATGAACTTGAAGCCCGAGCCGACTTGCGGATCGGCGAACAGATGGTGAATGCCGATGGGCATCGACACCACGAGAAACAGAATGAAGGAGATGCGCGCCATCGCATCGCTGTAAAGACGCCCACCAATGGCGCGCGGAATGATCGTGTAATACGCGATATACGCGGGCATCAGCCAGAAATAAACGATAGCGTGCAGCGTCCACGAGAAGAACACGCGCGCAAGTCCCGCGTCGATGGTGTGCTTGAGGCCGAGCGCCACCGGCAGAATCATGAACAGCACTTCGATGGCCGCGCCCACCGCCGTCCAGCCCCACAAATAAGCGCCCGCGACTGTCGCGAACATGGCGAGCGGCACCGGCTTGCCGCGATTGTCGCGCTTCCACGCCGCGAGGTTCACCGACATCAGCGCGACCCAGATCCACGAGCCGACGACCACCAGCACCACGCCGATGTAATAGAACGCGTTGCCGATCATCGGCGGATAGAAGGTGTAGAGCACCGACGCAAGACCCATGGCGACAGGCGCCATCGCGGTGACGGAGCCTATCGCGACGAGCCAGAAGCCGAGCCACGCCCAACGCTTTCCGACGAGCGGGCGCTTCAGCGCCAGTTCGCTTACCGCATAGCCGAAGCCCATGGCGATCAGGGTCGGAAACACGTAGCCCATGGCCGAGCCGTGCGCCGTCACCGAGCGGTAGTACAGCTCCGGATTCTGCAGCCACGGATGCAGCGGACTGCGCACCAGCATCTGCCACGCGCCGAGCAAAAGCGCGACACCGAAGGCGATGAACGCCAGCCAGAAATGCGCGAGGACGAGGCGCTTGCTATTTAACACAGGACACTCTCCGCGAATTGGCCGGCAATTGCGCGGCCATCTGCATGAACTCGGCGCGATCCACCACTTTCACATGCGCCCACATGTTCTGATGCCCGGTGCCGCAGTATTCGTGGCATGGCATCAGGTGCTCGCCGGGTTGGTTGAATGTCGTCTTGAAGGTCGAGACGTAACCCGGTTCGAGCATCGAATTGATGTTGGTGTTCTCGATCAGAAAGCCGTGCACCACGTCCGAACTCGTCGCGCGGAACGTAACCGGCACGCCTGCGGGCACCACGAGACATTGCGGCGTGAACGAATACTGCTGCGCGACGATCCGCACCGTCACCGAGCCATCCGCCTCGGGCGCGCTGCCGAGATTGCTTTCGATGAATTCGCCCGATACATGCAGCGATTCAGGGCGCACGGTCTCGACGCGCGAAGGCGGCATCATTGCCCAGTGGATGCCGGTGTAGACCACCATCGCGACGAGCACGACGACGATCGCCATGACAAGCATTGCCCAGCGTTTTTCGACGCGCTCGGCGACTTCATGCGAACCGGGGGAAATGGCCATTTATCTGCCGCCTCGACGAATCACGATCACTGAATCACCCCGCGCGGCAAGAACACGGCGAAGTAAAAGACGAACCACAGTCCGATGACGATCGCGGTGGAAATACCCGCGAGCGCGAGCGCGCCGCCGGGGCCGCTCTTGACTATTTCATCGAGCCGCGCGTCTTCGTTCGGGTCTTCGTTCATGTGTCGTCGATCCTCAATAAAGCGGCGCGGAGCGCAGCTCGTTGACTTCCTTCACCGTCACCGGCGCGCCGCGATTGCCCCACGCGGTGCGGATATACGTGACGACCGCCGCGACCTCCACGTCGGACAGCGACTGCGCGAACGGCGGCATGCCGTATGGACGCGGATTCTTGAACGTGCCGGGTGGATAGCCGCCGTTCAGCACCATGCGGATAGGGTTCACGGCCGAGTTCATGACGATGGACTGATTGTTCGCGAGTGGCGGAAAATCGGGCGGCTTGCCCTGGCCCTGGGCCGCGTGACATTCGGCGCATTGGGCGTCATAAATCTTCTTGCCGAGCGGCGAGAGATTCGTACGCTGTTCGACCACGGCCTGGGTCGGCGGCTCGGACTTGTCGCCGGAGCGCGCGGGCAACGCCTTCAGATAGACGGCCATCGCGCGCACGTCGTCTTCGGAGAGATATTGCAGGCTGTCGTAGACCACTTCGGCCATCGGTCCATACACCGCGCCGCGATGCGAGACGCCCGCGTGCAGCAAGCCCACGATTTCGTCGATACTCCAGTCGCCCAATCCCGCTTCCTTGTTCGACGTAAGCGAGGGCGCGTACCAGTTCTGAATCGGGATCAGGCCGCCTTCGAATGCCTTCGACGCGACATTGCCGCCGAGCGCGTTGATCGCGGTATGGCACATCGAGCAATGCCCGAGTCCTTCGACGAGATACGCGCCGCGATTCCATTCCACCGATTGCTTCGGGTCCGGTCGATATTCGGCCTCCCTGAAAAAGAGCGAGCGCCAGCCGATCAGCAGTTCGCGCCGGTTGAACGGAAAGCGCAGTTCATGCGGCCGGTTCGGCTGATGCACGGGCGGCGTGGACATGAGAAACGCATAAATGGCGTCGGAGTCGGCTCGCGTGACCTTGGTGTAGGACGTGAACGGCATGGCCGGATAGAGCAGCGAGCCGTCCTTCGAGCGGCCGGTGTGCATCATTCGGTAGAACTCGTCGGCGGTCCAGTTGCCGAGTCCGGTCTCCTTGTCCGACGAAATGTTCGGCGTGAAGAGCGTGCCGAACGGCGTATCCATGGGACGGCCGCCGCCGAAGGTCTTGCCAGCGGGCAACGTATGGCACGCGATGCAATCGCCCGCGCGCGCGAGGTATTCGCCGCGCTGGACCGTGGCGGCATCGGCACTCTTCGTCTGTGCAGACGCGTTGCCCGCCGATACGGCGCAGGCCGCAAAGAACACCGCCAAGGCAAGCGTCCCAAGTTGTCGGAATCGAAGCACGTCGGTTCCTCGGTTAGTTATGGACGCTGCCGCAAGCGAGCGGCATCTTGAGGCTTCCGGCCGCGACCGGCGACACATCGGGCGGCGCGGGCAACGACGCGAGGAAGGCGGCGATGGCGGTGATATCGCGCTCGCTCAACTGCTGCGCGACGTGGCGCATGCAGTCGGGCGCGATGGTCGTGCGCGTGCCGTAGCGCCATGCCCCGAGTTGCGCGCTGATGTAGTCGGCGTGCAAGCCGAGCAAGCCGGGAATGGCGGGCTCCATGCCGGTCATCGCGCCGCCGTGGCAACTCACGCATGCGGGCACGTTGCGCGCGGAATCGCCCTTCGTGACGAGCGCCTTGCCGTAATCGAGCGTCTTCGTATCGGCCGTGACGGCGCTCGGCGGCGGGAATGGCGGACGCTCGCCCGCGAAGTAATCGGCGATCTGCCTGAGATACGCATCCGGTAGATACGCGAGCAGATAGTTCATCGGCGGATACTTGCGGCGCCCGTCCCGAAACGCGAGTAACTGGTTGTACAGATAGCCTGCGGGCTTGCCCGAAAGACGCGGGAAGTAGTCGTTGCCGGTGCCTTCGCCCTGCGCGCCGTGACAGGCGGCGCAGCCCATGACGCGGGCCTGCATGGTGTCCGGGGCGCGCTCGAGCGCCGGCTCCGCCGCGAATGCGCCCATGCTCGCGAATGCCAATAGCGTGGACAACAGGAGTGCGGTGCGCTTAGTCACGTATCCCACGTTTCCCACGTATCCCCCGTTTCGAGTTGCCGTGTTCGATCAGCCGGACGTGCACGTCAATGCGGTCGCCGGCGCTTGTTGTTCAGTGCAATGCAATGCTCGTACTGCTGATGATTGTCGGGTGGTTGGATCGGCGGATCGTCGTTTTTGCACTTCTGATCTTAGAAGAGCCCAACCGTTTTTCCCAGCCTGCAGATTGTCTCAATCCGCGCGTTTGCTGCGTGCGGATCGAGTGATCGTTGTTTGCGCCAGATCAATGAACCGCATTATTTTGAGATGCGTAACCACGCCATGCCGTCTTGCCTAGCCTCACCAATAAACGCTTTGCGCGTCCGCGTGAAGATTTTCGAGAAAAATATTTGCGCGCTTACTTGAGCCCGAGGCGGCGCGCGAGACGATTGAGATTTGCCCGGTCGACGCCAAGCTCACGCGCCGTCGATGCCCAGTTCTGCCCGTTACGCGCGAGCGCATCGAGGACGATCGTGCGTTCGTAGGCGGTGACGGCTTCGCGGAAATCGACGCCGGCGGCAGGTGTCGGCGGCGCGCCCGGTGACGCGGTGCGCGTGGTGTCGGCGAGACCGAAGTCGGCGGCGGTAAGCGTCAGGATGCGCGGACGTTCGCGCACGCCCGCGAGCGCCTTCAATGCGCTGCGCGCGATCAGATGCTCAAGTTCGCGGACATTTCCCGGCCAGTCGTAAGCAAGCAGCGCGGCTTGCGCATCGGCGGAAAGGCGCAGGCTCAGAAGGCCGAGGCGCGCGCGGTTCTCCTCCAGAAAGAAGCCCGCGAGCAACAGGACGTCGCGTCCGCGCTCACGCAACGGCGGCACGACGAGCGGATAAACCGACAACCGATGATAAAAATCCGCGCGAAACCGTCCCGCCCGGACTTCCTCGACGAGATCGCGATTGGTCGCGGCGATGAGCCGCACATCGACCTTATGCTCGCTGTCCGACCCAATGCGCTGCAACTGCCCGTTCTGCAGCACGCGCAAGAGCTTGGCCTGCACGACGAGCGGCAGTTCGCCGACTTCATCGAGAAAAAGCGTGCCGCCGTCGGCCAGTTCGAATTTGCCGCGCCGGTCCGACGACGCGCCCGAGAACGCACCGCGCACGTGCCCGAAGAGTTCGCTTTCGACGAGCGTATCCGGCAGCGCCGCGCAATTGAGGCTCACGAGCGGCTTGTCGGCCCGCGACGAGAGCGCATGAATCTCGCTCGCGACGAGTTCCTTGCCGACGCCCGTTTCACCGGTAATGAGCACGGTCAGCTCGCTCGTAGCGACGATCGCGATGTCTTCCAGCAAGCGCTTGTGCGGCTCGCTATTGCCGATCATCTCGCGGCGACGCGTCCCGTTCGCCTGCCGATACGACTCCGCGCGCTGCCGTTCGGCTTCGCCCGTGCGCGCGAGCGTATCGATGCGTTCGGCCACACTCACGGTCGCCGCCGCGAGACTGAGAAACGCCTGAAGCGAAGCCATGTCGATGTCGTCGAAGCGCGCGGGATCGAGTGCGTCGAGTGTGAGCAAACCCCAAGGTCGTTCGTCGATGAAAAGCGTGCAGCCGAGGCAATCGTGTACTTCGAGATGACCGTCCACGCCCTTGACGAGGCCGTCGTAAGGATCGGGCAGATCGGAGTTGGCGGCGAAGCGCGTCGGTTCGCTGCGCGCGAGGATGCGGGCAAAACGCGGATGATCGCCGACGCGGAAGCGCCTGCCGAGCGTATCGCCAGATAACCCGTCGATCGCGAGCGGCACGAGCATGTCGCCATCGAGTCGCAGGAGCGCGGCGGCGTCGCCCGGAAAAAGCGCGCGCAGCGTACGCAAAAGGCGACGATATCGCTCGGTGTCCGGCATCTCGTGCGAGAGGTCTTCGATCAGTGGAACGAGCGCGTCGAGCAATACACGCGAAGTCATTGCGACTACTTCAGCAGTCTTTCTGACTAGAGTCGAATCGACCATGTGCGAAGGTAAGCAATTGATTTAATGATAATTCTACTCTGGCACGGAACCTGTATTGCAAATTGCGAGACGAAGCGCTCCCTGCTTCGCCCTGGAACGAGGACTCCGACCATGCTGTCACCCGAACACCGCGCCATCGTCAAAGCCACCGTGCCGCTTCTGGAAAGCGGCGGCGAGGCGCTCACCACGCACTTCTACAAAATGCTCATCGACGAGAATCCCGAAGTGCGTCCGATGTTCAACCAGGCGCATCAGGCGAGCGGCGCGCAGCAGCGTGCCCTTGCCAACGGCGTCTTGATGTACGCGCGGCACATCGACCAACTGGAACAGCTCGGCCGACTCGTCGGGCAGATCATCAATAAGCACGTCGCGCTCGATATCCGCCCGGAACATTATCCGATCGTGGGACGCTGCCTGCTCAGGTCGATCCGTGAAGTGCTCGGCGAGGAAATCGCCACCGATGCCGTGATCGAGGCATGGTCCGCCGCGTATCGGCAACTCGCGGATCTGTTGATCGGCTTGGAAGAAGGCATGTACAGCGAACGCGAGAAGGCGCCGGGCGGCTGGCGCGGCACGCGGCGATTCGTGGTCACGCGCAAGGTCGCGGAGAGCGAGGAGATCGTGTCGTTCTATCTCGTGCCCGAAGATAGCGGCGCCCTGCTCGACTTTCATCCGGGCCAATACATCGGGCTGCGCGTTTATATCGATGGCGAAGAAATGCGCCGCAACTACTCGCTGTCCGCCGCGCCGAATGGTCGCGAGTACCGCATCAGCGTAAAGCGCGAAGCGAACGGCCGCGTGTCCGGTTTTCTGCATGCGAACGTACGTGAAAACGATGTCATCGAGCTTTATCCGCCCGCTGGCGACTTCAGGCTCGAACATAACGAGAAGCCGCTCGTGCTGATCAGCGGTGGCGTCGGGATCACGCCGACGCTTGCCATGCTGCATGCCGCGCTCGTCGCCAATCCGAATCGACCGGTGCACTTCATTCATTCGGCGCGCCACGGCGGCGTGCACGCGTTTCGCGAGGTGGTGGATCAACTGGCGGCACAGCATCCGCAACTGAAGCGTTTCTATTGCTATGAACAGCAGCGCGATGGCGACCAGGAAGCGCACGGCACTGGTTTCGTCGATGAAACCCTGCTCGCGCGATGGCTGCCCGTGACTCGCGACGTCGATGCCTATTTTCTCGGGCCGAAGCCCTTCATGAAGGCGGTGAAAAAGCATCTGAAGACGCTCGGCGTGCCGGATGCGCAGAGCCGCTACGAGTTTTTCGGACCGGCTTCCGCGCTGGAATGAGCGCTGTCAGCGAGCCCGCGACTGATCGTCTCGGGCTTTTTTTCACCGGTTATTGGTCACCTGAAATTACCAAAAATCGGCCATTTCATAAAACCAATCCGGCGACTAATCTACATCTGTCGCGTCACTCAGGACGCTCTTTCAAACCCCAAGCGAAGAGGAAATCATCATGGAATCACGTCTCGACTTCTACAAAGCCAGCCCCGCCGCGATCAAGGCGCTCGTTGGTGTCGAAGAGCGCATCGCCAAATGCGGACTCGAGAAATCGCTGACCGAGCTGGTCCGCCTGCGCGCATCGCAGATCAACGGCTGCGCGTTTTGCGTCGATATGCACACCACCGACGCGCGCAAGGGCGGCGAAACGGATCGCCGGCTGGCGACGGTCGTCGTCTGGCGCGAAACGCCGTTCTTCACCGACCGCGAACGTGCCGCGCTGGAATGGACCGAGGCGCTCACGCTCGTGTCCGAGGAGCACGTACCCGATGCCGTCTGGACCGCCGTGAAGCCGCATTTCAGCAACGAGGAAATCGTCGACTTGACGCTGCTCATCGCCGCGATCAATAGCTGGAACCGCTTTTCGATCGCGTTCCGCAAGATTCCCGCGTGAGGTAAAAACCATGAACCTTCGCAAGATCATGATGTTGACGGCGGCGCTGGCGTTGAGCGCGTCCAGGGTGTTCGCGCACGATGCAGCCGCGGAAGTCGTCACGCCCGTGATGAAGCAGGCGATTCCCGAGATCGCGGGCAAGAACGTGCTGATGGCGACTGTCTCGTATAAGCCGGGGCAGGCATCCGAGGCGCATATGCACCCCGGCTCGATCTTCGCGTATGTGCTGGAAGGTCATGTCACGTCACAACTCGAAGGGTCCTCCGCGAAGACCTACGGGCCGGGCGAATCGTGGTACGAGCCGCCCGGCGCGCATCACCTCGTATCGAAGAATGCGAGCGCGACCAAGCCGGCGAAGCTGCTGGTCTTTGCGGTGGCAGGCGACGGCGATCCGGTCAAGCTGCCGATTCCGCATTGAGCGATGCCCTGGCGGTTAAGCGTGATTCATTCGGCATTCACGCTTTGTGACAAACGTGCCTAGCCATTGAGCGACAATCGCGGCGCCACGTTTCTTCCGTTTCGACATCATGAAGCAGGTTCGTACTTTTCTTGCCGCCGCCGCGGTTTTCGCAGTCTTATCCGCGCTTGGCGGATGCGGCATTCTGGGATGCGCCGGCTTCGCCACCAATGGCATTGGCTTCGGCATGTGCAACATGGGCATGCGGTTCTAGCGTCGGCGCGGGTGCGCCGACTTGGCGCTTCATTCGCTTCTTTGAGAGGCGCCCGAAGCCGTCGCCGCCATGCTGATGCACCATGCGATAAAGCACCAACGAGACGAGACGGGCGACGCCTAACGCCACCCGCCCGCGCCTTGCGCTCTACTCCTTCACCGGCGAATACCCCATCTCCAACCCCGCCGCGCGCGCATGCTTCTGCGAATGGGCATTGCGCATCGGCTTGAGTACGAAGAGCGCGAGCAGCGCGGATATTGCCGCCATGCCCGCCGCCAGCATGAAGACCGCGTGCCAGCTTCCCGTCATCGATGTGATCACGCTCGAGAACGGCACCAGCAACGCAGCCGTTCCCTTCGCCGTGTACAGCAACCCGGCATTGGTGGCCGCGAACTTCGGGCCGAAGGTATCGCCGCACGTCGCGGGAAAGAGCCTGTAGATTTCCCCCCACGCGAAGAACACGATACCCGTCAGCACCACGAACGCCACCGGACTCTGCCCGTATCGCGATAACGCGACGATGCCCACCGCTTCGATCGCAAAGGCGATGAACATGGTGTTCTCGCGTCCGATACGGTCCGATACCCAACCGAAGAACGGTCGAGTCAAGCCATTGAGCACGCGGTCGATGGTCAGCGCAAAAGTCAGCGCCGGCAACGTCAGGCCAAGCAGCGACACGGGCGAATCGTGCAACCCGAAGTCCTTCGCGATTGGCCCGAGTTGCGCGGTTGCCATCAATCCGCCGGCGGCCATCATCACGAACATGATGTACATCACCCAGAAGATCGGCGAACTCAACACCTGCTTCGGGCTCGCGTTGTAGACGGCGCGCTTCAACTTGCTCTTGACCGCGGCGAGCATCTGCGCGGGCGGCGCGTAAAGCGCCATGCCGAGCAGGAACACCACGAGTCCCTGACCGAGTCCGAACCATAGGAACGTGGCTTCGTATCCGCTCGACTTGATCATGTGCGCAATCGGCACGACAGTCGCGGCCGATCCCATGCCGAAGCCCGCCGCCGTGATGCCCGCCGCGAGGCCGCGTCGCTCGGGGAACCACTTGAGCGCGTTACCGACGCACGTCCCATACACCGCGCCCGCGCCGATGCCGCCCACCGCCGCCGCGAAGTACAAGAGCGGCAGTGACGACGCCACCGAGTTGATAACCCAGGCAATCGCGCACAGCAAGCCGCCGCACACGACGACAGGACGCGGACCGTATTTGTCGACGAGATACCCCTCCACGGGCACGAGCCACGTCTCGGTAACCACGAAGATAGTGAACGCGACCTGAATCGATGCACGGCCCCAGTGATACTTCTCGTCGATCGGATTGACGAAGAGCGTCCACCCGTACTGCATGTTGGCGATCATCGCCATGCAAATCACGCCGAACACCAACTGCACCCACGGCGACGCCAGGCGCGACGTCTCCGTCTCGCGATCCATCCGGTCGGTTCCCATGCATGTCTCCTTGCCTTGTGTAATCGGACGCCGAGCGGCGCCTCCTGCGATGACGCTTCGACCGCCATCGCATATACACAGTATTTGATATATCAAGTAAGTCAAGCGAAAGAAACGGCGGGGTTTTCACTTAGAACGATGCATACCGTAAGCGCATGAAAGCTAACCGCCGCGCGTTGAACGGACGAAAAAAAGCCCGGCAGTCACGAGGCTGCCGGGCGATGGGCGTGGGCGAGACATGGCAATCCGCAACACGCACTCTCTTTATATATGAAAGCTATACGTAATGTAAAGAGGAGATTTTGTAGGATTCTCGCTTCGCGTCAGAACACGTTCACTGGGACGTTGACCATGAGTCGATACACGTCGCTCGTTCCGTCCGAATAGTATTGGCTGCCGTGATGGTGCATGTAGTAGAACTTGACCGACGTGTTCTTGAACTTGCCGTCCGGCACCGTATAGCTCGGGATCACGCCAATTTCATAGTGCGTGCCATGCACCGGCTGCCCGTCCTTCCAGTAGAGCCCGTGCTGGCTGCTATCCGGGTTGGCATATTGGTTGGCCATGGCGGTCGCATCCGCGTCCCAGCCATACGCGCCCCACAGCGTGAACTTCAGGCCGGGCACGCCGTACTCCTTCATGTTGAGCGAATACGACAGACTCACGGACTTTTCGTGCGGCGCGTTGTAGTCGACATCCAGCGAATTCGAGAGATAGTCGCCCGCGGATTGGCCCACGTAGTCGAAGAACTGATCGCTTGCAATCTGCTGAAACGCGAATTGAAGCGTATGCGCGCCGTGCGTGCCGGCAAGCGCCAGGCTGTACGCGTTGTTGTTGATCGAGCCTTGGCGCTTGTCGCCGATCGCGCCCGTGTAGTAGTAGTTCAGCGCGCCGGTCCAGCGCACGGTTTTCGGGTCGCCGATACTTTGCGTCGCCGAGAGGTAGTACTGCTGCCACACGTTGTTCGCGACGCTGCCGTAGAGCGTGACGGCGGTATCGTCGCCATGGGTCCAGTCGCCGCCGAAATACGTGAACTGCGACATGTGCGTGCCGCCGTACTCGGTGGTCAGGCTCGTAACGCTCGCCATGCCGCGCGCGATCACGCCATCCACGGTACCGGCCTTCAAGGTCAGGTTCTTGATCTCGTCGCTGGCAAGCGAGAAGCCGCGATATGTCGGCGGCAGCGCGCGATTGTCGTGCGGCACGAGGAACGGGTTATCGAAGAGTTGCTGGCCGTACTTGAACACGGTGTTCGAAACACGCGCCTTCACGTCCCACACGCCGGGATACGCCCACGCAAGTTGCGTGCGCCCCGCTTCGCCCGGCGCGCCGATCCGTACGCGGTTGCCCGCGCCGCTGCCGCCGTTGAGCTTGAGCGCGCCGAACATCGTCAGATCGAAACCGAGACCGACGAGACCGCGCGTGTAACCCGATTCGAATACCGCTTGCTCGCCGAGCACCCACGCGTCCTTCTTCTCCGCGCCCTTCGCTTCGAAATGCTCGGTGTAAGAGCGCGTGAGCAAGTTCAGATGCGAGTCTTCGATCAGCCCTTTCGATTTCGCCTGATTGCTCACGGGCGCATCTGCCTCGGTATTGGGCGGCGATGAAGGCGGCGCCTCGGTGTGCCGCGACGGCGGGTCGGTATCGTCGGTCGGTGCCGGGGCTTGTTGCCCGTAGGACGCGACCGAAGCGGCCATGAAGCCGCTGAAAAGCAAAATAGAAAGCGCGAGGGAACGTTTTTGTTTTTTCATGAAAAGTATCTCCAACTACTGACTCAACCTGTTGATTGCTCCATCGAAATCCATGAAGGATTCCGAAACGAACGGATGCGAAAAGCCACGTCCGGCGATACAAACGGTCGGGACGAACGTGGCAAACGGCTAGGGCGAACAGAAGACGCGCCATGCTGCGCGCGAGCGAAATTGATAGTGCTTTATGACGAGTTTCCGGGTTCCTCTATTCGACGTGTTTAGATGTAATCAAGCAAAGAAGCAGGCGGCGGAGGATTTCTCCGCCAACGCGCGCAACGTGGGCGTCTCGAGCGAACAACGCGACTCGGCCATGGGACAGCGTGTATGAAACACGCAGCCCGATGGCGGGTCGATCGGGCTCGGAATATCGCCGGAAAGAATCTGCACGACCTTGGCGCGCTCGACCGACGGGTCCGGCACCGGCACGGCCGAAAGCAGCGCGCGCGTGTACGGATGGCGCGGCGTTTCATAGAGCGCGTGTTTGTCGGCAAGCTCCATCACGCGGCCGAGGTACATCACCATCACGCGGTCGGAGATATGGCGCACCACGGCGAGATCGTGCGCGATGAAGATCAGCGAGAGCTTCATCTCCTTCTGAAGCGACTTCAGCAAATTGACGATTTGCGCCTGGATGGAGACATCGAGCGCGGACACCGGCTCGTCGCAGATCACGAGTTTCGGCTCGACGATCAGCGCGCGCGCAATGCCGATGCGCTGACACTGCCCGCCCGAAAACTCGTGCGGATAGCGGTTGATCATCTGCTCGCGCAGACCCACCTTCGCCATCAACGCGCGCACCTTAACGTCGATCTCGTGCCGGTTCATGCCCGGCCGATGTTCGAGCAAAGGCTCCGCGATGATCTGCCCGACCGTCATACGCGGATCGAGCGATGCCAGCGGGTCCTGAAAGATCATCTGCACGTCGCCGCGTACGCGATGCCATTCGCGCGTCGATGCTTCGCGCAACGGCGCGCCCATCCACACGATATCGCCGGCGGTCGCTGGGATGAGGTTGAGAATGGCGCGCGAGAGCGTGGACTTGCCGCAGCCCGATTCGCCGACCACGCCGAGCGTTTCGCCCGCCTTCAGATCGAAGCTCACGCCGTCGACGGCCTTGAGCGTGCGCGACGGCGCCCACGGCAAGCGCTTCTTCGACTTCACCTGAAAATGCACGCGGACATCGCGCACGGAAAGTATCGTCGGGGCCGATGCATCAGACATGGCTCGCCTCCTGATAGCGGGTGATCATGTCTTCGGCGGGACGATGGCAGGCGCGCAGCCAGTGCACGCCATCGACCGGCCGCAACGCGGGCACGTGCTGCACGCAGTCTTCGGCGGCATGCGCGCAACGTTCGTGAAACGGGCAGCCCGCGGGCGGATGCGCCATGTTCGGCGGATTGCCCGGAATGCCGGTCAGTTCGCCGCCGCTCTTGTCTAGACGCGGCAGCGCGCGCAAGAGCCCGATGGTGTACGGATGCGACGGCTTTGCAAACAGGCTGCTTGCATCGCACTGCTCCATCACGCGGCCGCCGTACATCACCATGACCTTTTCGCAGAGACCGGCCACCACGCCGAGGTCGTGCGTGATCAACACGATCGACGTGCCGAAGTCGCGCTGCAGATCGCGCAGCAATTGCAGCACTTGCGCCTGCACGGTGACGTCGAGCGCGGTGGTCGGTTCATCGGCGAAAAGCACTTCGGGCTCGCAGAGCAGCGCCATGGCGATCATCACGCGCTGACGCATGCCGCCCGACAACTCATGCGGATATTGTCCGATACGATGTGCCGCTTCCGGGATGCGTACCGCTTCGAGCATGCCGATGGCGCGCTTTTTCGCCGCGCGGCGCGTCATGTTCTTGTGCAGTTCGAGCACTTCGGTCATCTGCCGTTCGATGCTCAGGTACGGATTGAGCGAACTCATCGGGTCCTGAAAGATCATCGAGAGACGGTTGCCGCGAATGCGGTTCAGCGCCTTGCCCGACAGCCCGAGCAAATTTTCCCCGCGATACAGCGCCTGCCCGCTCGCGCGTCCGTTCGATGCAAGCAGCCCAAGCATGGCGAGCACGCTCTGGCTCTTGCCCGAACCCGATTCGCCGACGATACCGAGCGTTTCCCCCGCTTCCAGCGTGAAGTTCACGCCGTTGACCGCGCGCACGGTGGCGTCGTTGGTCTTGAACTCGACCTGTAGATCGCTGACTTGAAGTAGCGGCATGACTCACCTGTCCTTCGGATCGAGTGCGTCGCGCAAACCGTCGCCGACGAAGTTGATGCAATAGAGCGTGATCGAAAGCAGCGCCGCCGGACACAGCAAAATCCACGGCGAGGTTTCCATCACGCCTACGCCGTCCTGAATCAGCACGCCCCAGCTCGTCATCGGTTCCTGCACGCCGAGCCCGAGAAACGACAGCACGGATTCGGTAAGAATGACGCCGGGCACCGTGACGGTGGTATAGATCGCGACGATGCCGAGCAGATTCGGCACCACATGCCGCACGATGATGCGCGAGGTCGGCACGCCGATGGCGCGCGCCGCTTCCACGTATTCCTTCGAGCGGATGGCGAGCGTCTGGCCGCGTACCACGCGCGCCATGTCCATCCACGAGAACACGGTGATGGTGAGCACGACGAGATAGAACTCGCGGCCGAGCAGCGTGACCATGAGAATGGCGATCAGCAGGTACGGAATGGCGTACATCATGTCGACGAAACGCATCATCGCGTTATCGATCTTCCCGCCGATGAACCCCGCCAGCGCGCCCCACACGATGCCGAGCGTGACCGATGTCAACGTGGCGAGCGCGCCGATCACGAGCGACACGCGTCCGCCGATGAGACAGCGAACGAGCAGATCGCGCCCGGTTTCGTCGGTGCCGAAGAGGTGCCAGTTTTCGAACGTGGGCGCGGCGCTCATGGCGTTCCAGTCGGCGGAATCGAACTGATTCGGCAAGAGCCACGGTCCGACTACGCAGATAAGCGTGATGACCGCGAGCAACGCGAGACTGACCACCGCCGCCTTGTTGCGCACGAAGCGCGCGCGGGCGTCCTGCCAGGGGCTTCGGCCCGCGACGGCCTGTTCCAAGAGCGGCGCTAAAGATACGGATTTCATTGGGCGCCCTTTAGTAACGGATCTTCGGATCGAGCCACGCATAGGCGAGGTCGACCAAAAGGTTGAGCAGCACGGCCACCACCGTGACGAGCACGACGAGTCCCAGCACCAGTGTGTAATCGCGGTTGGCCGCGCCGTTCACGATCAGCTTGCCGATGCCCGGCAACGAGAACACGGACTCCGTCACGACCGCCGCCGTGATCGATGAAATCGCGAGCGGACCGAGCACCGAGACGACTGGAATGAGCGTGGGCTTCATCGCATGGCGAAGCACGATGGTGCGCATGGGCAAGCCCTTCGCGCGCGCGGTGCGGATGTACTGCGTGTTCATCACTTCGATGAGACTCGCACGCGTCACACGGCCCACGGTGGCGACGTTGATCATCACGAGCAGCGCGATGGGCAGCACCATGTAGCGCATCTGAAAGTCGTTCCAGCCGCCCGCGGGAAGCCATTTCAGCGCAATGGCGAACACGAGGATCAGTACCGGCCCGATCACGAACGAGGGAAACGCGTTGCCCGCGTTGCTCACGAACATGAGCGCGTAATCGATCATGCTGTTGCGCCGAAGCGCCGCCGCCACGCCGAAGGCGACGCCGATAATGATGGCGAGCAGCATCGACACGCCGCCGATGGAGAGCGACACCGGCAAGGCGCGCAGCACGAGTTCGTTCACGCTCCAGTCGGCATAGCGGAACGAGGCGCCCAGGTCGCCGTGCAACAAGCTGTCGAGATACAGCAGGTACTGCTTCCACAACGGCTCGCCGAGGTGATACTTCGCCTGCAGATTCGCGAGCACTTCGGCGGAAACCTTGCGCTCGCCGTCGAACGGACCACCGGGCGTGGCGTGCAGCAGCAAATAGCACACCGTGATCACGATGAGAAGCGTAGGCAGCGTGAGCAGCACGCGCCGCAATGTATAAGACCACATAGGTATCTCAGTGCTTGACGATGTAGAGGTCCTTGCTGCCGTAGTGATCCATCGGATTCTTGAGCGAATAGCCGCCTACGTAGCTCTTCACCAGTCGCGGCAGGCCGTATTGCAGGAGCGGCAGGAACGGATAATCCTCCATCACGAGTTTCGCCGCCTGCGTCTGCAACTGTGTGCGCTTCGCCTGATCGGTCGTCTCGCTGGCTTGCTGCGCGAGCGCGTCGGCCTTCGGATTGCAATTGAAGTTGTCGTTCTGCTCGGACTTGCACTGCACGAGCGTGAGGAACGTGGTGGCGTCGTTGTAGTCGGCGACCCAGCCATTGCGCGCGATCTGATAGTCGCCCTCGTGACGCTTCTTGACCAGAACCTTGAATTCCATCGATTCGATCTGCGTGTCGAGGCCGAGCTTGGTCTTCCATTCCGACGCCGCGAAAATCGCCATTTTCTTGTTGTAGTCGCTCGTGTTCATGGCGAAACGCAGCTTCGTGCCGGGTTTCACGCCGGCTTGTTCGAGCAGTTTCTTCGCTTCCTCGACGCGCTTGGACATCGGCCAGGCAGACCAGTCATATGCCGATACATCCGCGCCCTGCACGCCCTTGGGCATCAGCCCGTACATGGGCGTCTGGCCGTCGGCGGTCACGCGCTGCGCGAGCAGATCGCGGTCGATCACCATCGACAAGGCCTTGCGCACGCGCACGTCCTTCAGGAGCGGATCGCGATTGTTGAAGCTGTAATAGCGCGTGCCGAGGATCAGCGAATTGCGAATGTCGTTCGGAAACTGCTGGCGATACTTGGCAAACGTGCCAGTCGGAATCTGATAAGTCATGTCGTTATCGCCCGACTGGAAGACCTTCACGTCCGTGTTTTCGTCCTCGACGGGCAGATAGGTCACTTGCGTCAGCTGCACATGTTCCTTGTCCCAGTAACTCGCGTTCTTCGTCAGCACGAGCTTGCTGTTGACCTGCCAGTCCTTCAACTGAAACGCGCCGTTGCTCACGAGCTTGCCCGGCTTGGTCCAGTCTTTCCCATATTTCTCGACGCCCGCGCGATACACCGGCGCAAAGTTCTGATTCGACATCAGTTCCGGGAGGAACGGCACGAGGCCGGCGGTCTTGACTTCGATCGTATAGGCGTCGATGGCGCGCACGCCGAGCGCGCTAGCCGGCTTCTTGCCCGCGACGATCTCGGCGCCATTCAGGAGAAACGGCCCGAACACGCTCGCATAAGAAGATGCCGTCTTCGGGTCGATGAAACGCTGCCAGCCGTACACGAAATCGTTTGCGCTGACAGCCTCGCCATTGGACCAACGGGCGTTCTTGCGCAGATGGAAGAGCCAGGTTGTTGCGTCCTTCTGCTCCCACTTTTCGGCCACGCCCGGCACCACGGTGCCGTCCGCGTTGGCGGCGGTGAGGCTCTCGAACAGGTCGCGCGTGACGTTCGCCGCCACGACCGTTTCGACCAGCGCGGGGTCGAGCGTTTCGACTTCGGAGCCGTTATTGCGCACCAGTTCCTGCTTGGCGGCAAGCGTAACGCCCGACGGCACGATGGCAGCGTGCGCCGACATCGTGAAGGCCAGCGCCGCGAGCATCGCGAGAGCGTATTTGGGCGTAAGTGAGGTCGTGCGCATTGCGTTTTCCTTCTTGTCTCGTTGTCTTGGTTATCGTTGCTGTTGCGCCGGTCGTTTAGTTCGGCTGCACTAAACAATTGGCTCAACGAATCATCAGGGCTAGATTCGTAGAGCCCGAAGCAATGCCCCCGCGCGCCGCGGCCAGCCTTTGGCTTACGCCGGGCCTTTCATCGCGCTTCTAGGTTGGCGGCGAGTATTTCGTATCAATAAGACGGATGCCACTCACATGTGGTTATAGTGACTAAATTTTTCGAATACTCGTGCGAATTGTTGGCAAACACACACGGCCGGCATGCGTCAAAGCGCAGCGAAAAGGCAGTAAAGCATTGTTTCCTATAAGATCTGCGTCCTCGCAGTACCGAAACTGCACTACCAGAGCCGCTTGACAAAGCCGTCCCCAAAATGATTCGTTTTCGCCAGATCGAGGCATTCCGTAGCCTCATCATGACGGGCACCAGCGTCGGCGCCGCCCGCAAACTCCATGTGACGCAACCGGCCATCAGCCGCCTGATTGCCGATCTCGAAGCCGATCTCGGCTTCAGCCTCTTCAGCCGTATCGGCGGCCGTCTGAATCCGACCAACGCGGGCCTGCGCTTCTATAAGTCCGTCGAGGAAAACTTCCTGGGACTGGAGCGCCTGAAACAGGTCGCGCAGATGATCCGCGACGAAGCCTCGGACGGCCTGACCGTCGCCTGCATGCCGGTGTTGGCCACCACGTTGTTGCCGCCCGTGCTTGCCGACTTCACGGAGCGTCATCCGGGCGTGCCGATCAAGGTGGATTCGGTGAAGGTGCCCGAGGTGCTCGTCAGCCTGCAAAATCACACCGCCGATGTTGCCTTGAGTCAGGCATTTCCCGCGGTGGCAGGCATTGAAGTCGAGACCTTGCTGAAAGCGCGTGCGCTTTGCGCCATGCCCGCGTCGCACAAGCTCGCTGCGAAGAAGATCATCCGTCCGGACGACTTGCGCGGCGAGAAGCTGATCGGCTGGCTGCCCAATGCGCGGCAGCCTTACGAGGCGGAGCAATCGCTCATTTCGGCGACCGAAGAAAGGCCGCGCTACACCGTGCTCACCGACACTGCCCACACGCGCTATGCGATGGTCGCGGGCGGTCTGGGCGTGTCGATCGTCGAGCCGTTTGCGGCCAAGGTCTGGCGCTCGCACGGCGTGGTCGTGCGGCCGTTCGAAACCGATATCGAATATGAATACGCGCTGTCGTATCCGGGCAGCGGCATTCGTTCGGATCTCGTCGCGTCGTTCAGGGAATCGGTGCGGCGCGTGGTCGAGACGTATTCGTTCGATGCGTAGCGGCTTCGTTCGAGCGTGGCGCGCGGTTCACCCGCGTTTCGATGCGTAGTGAATTCTGCGCCGCGCTCGCGCCGACAAGCGCGCTTCGTAGCTGGCGAATTAATCGCGGCGCGTCGTTCCGACGGACGCGTGCTCCACGCGAGCCGACTCGTCGCGCGTATCGTAAGCGCGTCAGATGGGCGTTGAAGAATCACGCCCCGCCAAACAACGCCTCCGCCCTCCGCTGCATCTCCTCCGGCGACACATCTTCGCGGTGCGTTGCCACCCACCACACATGCCCGTACGGATCGCGGATCTTGCCGCCGCGATCGCCATAGAACTGGTCTTCGACCGCGCGCAGAATGGTCGCGCCCTGGTCCACCGCGCGCTGGGCAACGGCATCGACGTCATCGACATAGAGATGCAGCATCACCGGGCTGCCCCCTATGGAGAGCGGGCCTTTCACATCCATCTCCGGAAATTCGTCGCACAGATAGACGACCTTGCCGCCGATAGACAACTCCGCATGCCCGATGCGCCCGCCCGGCTGTTCGAGCCGGTAGATCTCGGTAGCGCCGAACACCTTCGTATAGAACTCGATGGCCGTCACGCCGCCCGCCACCGCGATGTACGGGATCACGCCCTGACGGTCGGCGGGGATGGGATCGACTTGTGCGTTCATGTGCGTCTCCTGGTTTCACTTCGACGTGAGCAGATGAACATGTTGCCACTGTTTGCGGCCGGTTTGGGCGCGGCTTGCGCGCCGCCCGACGCCGCCCGCGAATGCTCCGTATACTCTTGGCTGGCGCAACCTGTCCCGTTCATAAAACAACCACACTGGAGCACTCATGCACGATCTGAAAGGCAAATCGATCCTCATCACCGGCGCGAGCACGGGTATCAGCGCGGCGGCGGCGCGTGCGTTCGGCCAATACGGCGCGAATGTCGCGGTGCACTACAACAGCTCGAAGGACCAAGCCGAGCAAGTCGCGAGCGACGTGCGCGCGCTGGGGGTCTCGGCCGTTACCGTGGGTGCGGACGTGCGCGATTCGAAGGCCATCGATGCCGCCGTCGCCGCGACAGTCGAAGCGTTCGGCAAGATCGACGTGCTCATCAACAACGCGGGAAGCCTCGTCAAGCGCGAGCCGATCGGCGACGTTACCGACGAACTCTTCGACGAAGTCATGCATATCAATGCGCGCTCGGTGGTTGCATTCACGCGCGCGGCGCTGCCCTCGCTGCGTTCGGGCGGCGGCGGTTCGATCATCAACGTGACGTCAGTCGCGGCGCGCAACGGCGGCGGTCCGGGCGCGCTGCTTTATGCGGCGTCGAAAGGCTTTGTCAGCACGATCACCAAGGGCATGGCCAAGGAACTGATGGGCGATCGCATCCGCGTGAACGCCGTCGCGCCCGGCGTGATCCAGACGCCGTTTCAGGAGCGCTTCACCTCGCCGGAACAGCTCGAATCCTTCCGCAAGTCGATTCCGATGGGCTTCATAGGCGAGCCGGACGACTGCAGCGGCGCGTTCCTCTATCTCGCCTCCGAGGCTATGTCGCGCTATGTGACTGGCCAGATCATCGACGTGAACGGCGGTCAGTTGATGCCTTGAGCGCATGATGCGGCGCGTGCCATTTCTTGGCGCGCCGCGAACATGGTATAAGCGCTTACAACCCCGAAAAGCCTAAGGAGAACGCAGGAGATGCAGTCGAAAAGAGAACCGCGCTTTCGCACGCTCGCATTGAGCGCCATCGTTGCCTCGGCGCTTCTGGCGGCCGGTTTCGTCGAAACCACGCCCGCCGTTGCCAAGACCGCGGACACTCAGCCGCAAGTCCTCACCGCCTCGGCCGTGGCGGTTGCCGACAAGTTCGCCGCCGACACCGCCGAGCAGATCCTGAAGCAAGGCGGTAACGCGGTCGATGCAGCCGTCGCCATCGCCTTCACGCTCGCGGTGACTTATCCGGAAGCGGGCAATATCGGCGGCGGCGGATTCATGACGCTGTACGTGGATCATCGTCCGTACTTCCTCGACTATCGCGAACGCGCGCCGCTCACCGCCACACGCAACATGTATCTCGACGACAAGGGCGAGGTCATCAAGGGCATGAGCCTTTACGGACATCGCGCGGTCGGCGTGCCTGGCACGGTGGAAGGCATGTGGCAGGCGCAAAAGCGCTTCGGCAAGCTGAAGTGGAAGCAGGTGCTCGCGCCCGCCATCAAGTATGCGGAAAACGGCTTTCTCGTCGACGATCAACTGATTTCCCGGCGTGACGCCGCATCGAAGGATTTCGCCGGCAAGACGAATTTCGATCTCTACTTCGGCGGCATGAAGGCGGGTCAGGTATTTAAGCAGCCCGATCTCGCGGATACCTTGCAGCGCATCTCCGACAAGGGCGCCAAGGGCTTCTACGAAGGCAGAACGGCCGAGCTGATCGCCACTTCCATGGCGGGCCACGGCCTCATCACGTCGCGCGATCTGAAAGACTACAAGGCGGTCTGGCGGCAACCGATCGTCGCGAGCTGGAACGGCTATCGCGTGATCACCGCGCCGCCGCCGAGTTCGGGCGGTGTCGGCCTCGTGCAGTTACTCAAGATGAAGGCGGACCTGAAGGACAAGTTCGAAGGCGTGCCGCTGGATTCGGCGCAGTACATTCACCTCGTCGCGGAAATCGAGAAACGCGTCTTCGCCGATCGTGCGCAATATCTCGGCGATCCCGACTTCTACAAGGTGCCGGTTGCACAACTCACCGACGACGACTACATCCTGAAACGCGCACAGGAAGTGAATCCCGACAAGCCCTCGGAGACGAAGAGCGTGCTGCCGGGCCTCGGTACATCGATGCCCGAGAAAGCGGAGACGACGCACTTTTCTGTCGTCGACAAATGGGGCAACGCGGTGTCGAACACGTACACCATCAACGGCTACTTCGGCTCGGGCGTGATCGCCGAAGGCACGGGCGTCGTGCTCAACGACGAGATGGACGACTTCGCTTCCAAGCCGGGCGTGCCGAACATGTTCGGCGTGGTCGGCAGCGACGCCAACGCCATCGAGCCGAAGAAGCGGCCGCTGTCTTCCATGACGCCGACCATCCTCACGCGTGACGACAAGGTCGCGATGGTGATCGGCACGCCGGGCGGCTCGCGCATTTTCACGTCGATCTTCCAGGTGCTCTCGAACGTCTACGACTTCAACTTGCCGCTACCTGAAGCCGTGGGCGCGACGCGTTTTCATCATCAGTTGCTGCCGCCGGACACGATCTACCAGGAGCCGTTCCATCAGCTCGATCCGGAAGTCGTGAAGCAGCTCGAAGACAAGGGCTACAAGTTCACGATGCAAGGCTTCAATGGCGACATTCAGGCTATCCGCATCAACGGCGACACGCCCGAGCCCATGTCCGACCCGCGCGGACGCGGTGTATCGCGAATCATGCAGTAATGGGTTTGTCAGGGCGTACGTGACGAAGCATTCACCCCCAACGCCGGCCTAGGCATTTGCCCTAGTCCGGCGTTTATCGTTCTGGCGGGAAGCCCCAGCCAGCTTAGGACTCTCAGAAATATAAGAATGTTGGCATGAGCGGCATGTTTTCCACGGGATTGGACCTCGCGTTGCGTTCCCATAGTCTTTGTCCTGACCGAGTGCAGCCATCAGCGGCGAGCACGAGGCTACATCCAGAACTAAATACGAGACGACCCTGACGACGGACCGCAGTGCGCTTGATTGCGCGCACGGTCGACCGTTTCAGCGTGCTGATAAAGGAGCAGCTCATGTTGGAATCCCCCGCCCAGCAGCTTGGCGACATCGACATTTCCCCTATCGAACGAGAGGACACGGCACCGACCGCGAGCGGCGGCTTTCTTGACCGCTACTTCGGCATATCGCTCGCTGGCAGCACGGAAAAGACCGAAGTGGTCGCGGGCATCACGACCTTTCTCGCCATGGTCTACTCCGTGTTCGTCGTGCCGGGCATGCTCGGCAAGGCCGGTTTCGATACCAGCGCGGTGTTCGTCGCCGTGTGCCTCACGACCGCGTTCGGCTCGCTGCTGATGGGCGTATGGGCGCGTCTGCCTATCGCGATTGGTTGCGCCATCTCGCTGACCGCATTCACCGCGTTCGGTCTCGTGCTCGGCAAAGGCCTCTCGCCTGCCATCGCACTGGGCGCCGTGTTCCTGATGGGCGTCGTTTTCACCGCGATCTCCGTGACTGGCGTGCGCTCGTGGATCTTGCGCAATCTGCCGACGGGCGTCGCGCATGGCACGGGCATCGGCATCGGCTTGTTTCTGCTGCTGATCGCGTCCAACGACGTCGGCCTGATCGTTAAAAATCCCGCGCCGGGTATGCCGGTTTCGCTGGGCGCAATCCGCGCATTTCCCGTGCTGATGTCGGTGCTCGGCCTGGCGGCGATTTTCGGGCTTGAACGCCGGCGCGTGCCGGGCGGCATTCTGCTCGTGGTGGTCGGCCTGTCGGCTATCGGCCTGATCTTCGATCCGTCCGTGCGCTTTCACGGCGTGTTCGCGCTGCCTTCGCTCGCGACGCCGGGACACGCGTCGCTCATCGGCGCGATGGACATCAAGGGCGCGCTCTCGATGGCCGTGCTGCCGAGCGTGCTCGCACTCGTGATGACCGCCGTGTTCGATGCCACCGGAACGATCCGCGCCGTCGCGGGCCAGGCGGGTCAGATCGACGCCAACGGGCGCATCGTCAACGGCGGACGCGCGCTGACGGCCGATTCGCTCAGCTCGATCTTCTCCGCATGCTTCGGTGGTGCACCGGCGGCGGCGTATATCGAATCGTCGGTGGGCGTGGCGGCGGGCGCAAAGACGGGGCTTGCGGCAACGGTCGTCGGCCTGCTCTTTCTCGCGGTGATGTTCCTTTCGCCGCTCGCCGGTCTCGTGCCCTCCTACGCGACGGCGCCCGCCTTGATGTACGTCGGCCTGCTCATGCTCGGCAACGTGAGCAAGCTGCACATGGACGATACCGTCGACTCCATGTCCGGGCTCGTATGCGCCGTGTTCATCGTGCTGTCGGCGAATATCGTCACCGGCATCATGCTTGGCTTCTGCACGCTGGTGATCGGGCGGATCGTGGCGGGCGAGTATCGCAAGCTGAACGTGGGGACGGTCGCGATCGCGATCGTGCTCGCGGTGTTCTATCTCGGCGGCTGGGCGATCTAGACGTCGCCATCCGATGCGACAACGGCGCGCTCTCCGTGCGGAGGCGCGCCGTTGTCGCTCTGGCGAGCTGCGGTACGCGCTTGCAAAAGACAAACGCCCCGGGAGCCATTCGCTTCCGGGGCGTTGCTTTGAAACTCTGACCGGGTACTGTCCGACTTACTTGGTGCGGCGATACGATTCGACGAGCATCTCGCAGTTTTGCAGATGCAATTGCAGCGCGCGATTCCACTCACGGCGCACCGTTGCCTTCGCCGAGCGCAGGAACGAACCGAACGAAACGAACAAAGATTGTTGAGCGGTGGTTTTCATGGCGTCTCTCCGGTAAAGAATCAGGGTAATTAGCTAGGGGATAACCCTAACTATACCCTTTTCATGCTGCATTGCAACCAAATCTTAAAAAGCGTCGCTCTGGTTTGGATTTTTGCAACAGGAATTTGCTGGATAGTAGGTAAATTTAACGAACGTCGCAGCGCCGGCGTGTACTGGCTCGCTTCTTGCAACCGCCACGCGAGGCGCGGGCGTTCTCCAATGTTTTCCGATTGCTCGCGCGAAAGGCCAGATAAAAGGCCAGACAACAGAAAGCGCGAGCACATGCCAGAAAAAACCACGCAAGCCCTGCCCGCCCGCATTCCAACGGGCATCGAGGGAGTCGACGACATTCTCGGCGGCGGATTGACGCCGCATCGCATGTATCTGATCGAAGGTGCGCCGGGTGCGGGCAAAACGACTCTCGCCTTGCAGTTCTTACTCAAGGGCGCGGAAGTCGGCGAGCCAGGTCTTTATGTGACGCTTTCGGAGACGAAGGAAGAACTCGTCGCCGTGGCCGAAAGCCATGGCTGGGACACGAACCGCTTCACCATCATCGAGCTTCTGTCGGACGAAGGGCTCGACCCGCGTTACGAGCAGACCGTTCTGCATCCCGCTGAAGTGGAACTGGGCGAAACCGTGCGCGATGTCATCGCGCAAGTGGATGAAGTGAAGCCCGCGCGACTCGTCTTCGACAGCTTGTCCGAGTTGCGCATGCTCTCGCAAAACCCGCTGCGTTATCGCAGACAGATTCTCGCGTTGAAGCGTTACTTCGCGACGCGCGCCTGCACCGTCATGCTGCTCGACGACAACACGTCCGAGCCGGGCGATCTGCAGTTGCACAGCATCGCGCACGGCGTGCTGTGCCTCGACAATCTCGTGCACGACTACGGCGGCGAGCGCCGGCGCCTGCGGATTGCGAAGATGCGCGGCATCAAGTTTCGCGAAGGTTTTCACGACATGACGCTGAACACCGGCGGCATTGAAGTCTATCCGCGTCTGATCGCGTCTGAACATCACGCCGATTTCTCGGCAAAGCCGCTCAGCACCGGCACGGCCGGGCTGGATGCGCTTCTCGGCGGCGGCCTCGTGCCAGGCACCAATACGCTCATCGTCGGGCCGTCGGGCGTGGGCAAGACGACCACCGTGACCTCGTGTCTGCTCGCCGCGCTCGAACGCGGCGAGCCGTGTGTCTACTATCTCTTCGATGAAACGCGCACTACGCTTTTGCGGCGCTCGACGAGCCTCGGCATCGATCTGCGGCCGCATCTCGACAGCGGCTTGCTGAACTTGCGCCAGGTCGATCCCGCCGAAATATCGCCCGGAGAGTTTACGAGCAGCGTGCGACAGAGCGTCGAACAGGGCAACGCGCGCTACGTTGCCATCGACAGCCTGAACGCGTATCTGCAAGCGATGCCCGGCGAGCGCTACCTGCTCCTGCAAATGCACGAACTGCTCACCTATCTGAACCAGCGCGGCGTCATCACGATGCTGGTGCTGGGGCAGCATGGAATCATCGGCGAAATACAGAGCGACGTGGATATCAGTTATCTCAGTGACGTGGTCCTGCTGTTTCGCTACTTCGAGCGACAAGGCGAAGTGCTGACGGCGCTGACCGCCGTGAAAAGCCGCGCGAGCGGCCATGAGCGCTCGATTCGTCAATTTCAGCTGGGCGCGGGCGGGCTGAACGTCGGCGAGGCATTGCGCGACTTCGAAGGCATTCTGAGCGGCCTGCCTTCGTACAAGGGCGGCACGGCCATGCTGGTTCCCGACACCAGTCACGCGGGCTCCTCGGGGAACTAGCGCCATGGAGTTTCGCGTTCTGATAGTGGCGCCATTCGGCCGCGATGCCGACGTAATCGCCGATGTCCTCGCATTCGATGACCGCGATTGCTTCGCGTGCGCCGATTCGGTTTGCCTCACCGCCGAACTCGACCGCGGCGCGGGCACTGCCATCGTCACCGAGGAATCGCTCAAGAGCGACAACGGCGAAGTGCTCGCCGCCTGGATCGACCGGCAACCGGCGTGGTCCGACTTTCCCATCATTCTGCTTTCAGGACGCGCAACCGAACGGCGCTCGGCCGCGAGTATCGACATGCTGGAGCGTCTTGGCAACGTGCTCGTCCTCGAACGTCCGCTGAACTCGGAGACCTTGCGCCGCGCGGTGATGTCGTCGCTGCGGGCGCGTGCGCGCCAGTACGATGCGCGCCGGCATCTCGCGGAGTCGGAGCAGCATCTGATCGCGCGCTCGAAGGCGCAGGAAGCGCTCGAACGGCTCAACGACTCGCTGGAAAGCCGTATCGCCGAGCGCACCCAGGAACTGGCATCGGCAAATAATCGCCTGATGCGCGAAATACACGAGCGCGCCAAGGTGCAGGCCGTGCTCGTGCAGTCGCAAAAGATGGAGGCGCTCGGGCAATTGACAGGCGGCATCGCGCATGACTTCAACAATCTGCTGAATGTCATCATGGCGAACGCGGAATTGATCGCGCGAATCAGCAGCGACGAGCGCGTGCGCAAAATGGCCGCGACGACCAAGCGCGCCACCGAACGCGGCGCCAAGCTCACCGCGCAGTTGCTGACGTTTTCGCGCACCAGCAATCTCGATCTGAAAGCGGTCAACGTCGCGTCGCTTTTGCAAGGCATGCGCGACATCATCTCGATCTCGCTCGGCTCGTCGATCGCGTTCACCACGACCTCCGATTCCGAAGATCTCTGGACCCAGGCGGATGCCAATCAGCTGGAACTGGCCGTCCTCAATCTCACGATCAATGCGCGCGACGCCATGCCCGGCGGCGGGCGCCTAACGATCCACGCGGGCGAGCGCCCCGCGCCCGACGAAACCTTCACGGCTGGACGCTACGTGGTCATCCGTGTGAGCGATTCGGGCTCGGGCATCGAGCCAGGCGTGCTGTCGCGCGTGTTCGACCCGTTCTTCACGACCAAACCAGTCGGCAAAGGGACGGGGCTCGGCTTGAGCCAGGTCTACGGCATCGCGCGGCAGGCGGGCGGCGTGGCGCGTATCGAAAGCGAACCGGGCAAAGGGACGAGCGTCGAAATCTGGTTGCCGCTGGGCGCGAAGGATTTGCAGGAAGCCGACGTTGCGCTCAAACCCGAGGACAGCGCATCGGGCGCGAAGCGCATCCTCGTGGTCGAAGACGACGAAGACGTGCGCGAGATGCTCGTCGAATGTCTGCAGACGCTCGGCTATTCGGTGACGCACGCCTGCGACGGCCCCAACGGCCTCAAGCGCCTGCCACTGGACCATCCCGATCTGATGATGGTCGACTTCGCGATGCCCGGCATGAACGGCATGGAGGTGATCGCGAAAGCGCGTGAACTGCGTGCCGATCTGCCGGTGATCCTGGCAACGGGCTATGCGGACGTCGATGTATCGAAGATCAAGGAAAAGCGCTTTGCCGCGCTGCGCAAGCCGTTTCAGCTCGATGAACTCGCGCGCACGGTGCGTATTGCGCTGGACAACTGAAGCCGCCGCGACAACGTGACGATTGAACGGCGTTGAACCCTACTCGTGGATCGTATAACGATTCTGCGGGCCGCCCGTGTAGAGACCCTTCGCCAGTTCGAGAATGCGTTCGCGATTGCGGTCGAACGTGGCGAGCAGCGCCATCTCACCCGTGCCCATGCCGGGATTCAGCGCGGCAAGCGTCTTGTCCTCGACCAGAAAGCTGATCTCGCGCTTGCTGTCGTAACCCCAGAAGCACACGCCGTGTCTTGCGGCGTCGTAGCTGCGGCTGGGGTTCGGGAAGTTGAGGACTTCCGCGGGCTTTCCCATCTAGACACCCGGGCCCACGTAACGCCACTTGCTCGCGTTGACGTCGATAAGCGCGTCATTGTCGCGGCGCTTTTGAGCGCGCTCGCTGTCCGCGTTGCTCAGCGCCGATGCACGCGACTTCTGCGCGATCGTATATTCGCTTTGTTTGACGGCCACGGCGGGATTGACTTTGGGTCTCGTTGTCATGCTGGTTCCAGTCCGGAAAGAGAAAACATCGGGACTCGGTGGTGGGCGTCTGACTTCCACTTCGATGGCGAAGTCAGAATAGAGCGTCGTCACGCCATGCACCGAGGACAGCTTGAACGAATGTCGCGCTAAGGCTATTTCTTCTTCACGGATGCGCTGGCTTCCGCGCTTTTCTTGGGCGTGGCCCACGATACAGCCGCTGCCGGCGACTCTACTTTCTTCGGCTGTTTGGGCTTTTTAGCCTCTTTATTTCCGCGTACCTGACCTTTTGCCATGATCCTGCTCCCCGACTTGCACAGACGCGAAGGCGACTGCTGCGCCACATAGTGTGGGCGCTTTCGGAGGAACTGTCGCGATTTATTTTTTACCGGCAGTTTTGAGGGAATGAAAGCACGGCTCGAAGCCTTTTCGAAGCTTTTATAGCATGCCTTAATATCAAGCCGAAACAGCCTCATTCTGCTTGTGCCTCCCCGATACCGTTTGCTTTTCGCTCGCTTTGAGCGCATGGTGAGGCAGCATCACTACACGTTGAAACTGCCCTGATCCGCATTTGTCCAGTACTGGCGGCATCGCTTATCGAGCAAGTTTTCTGACTGTCATTTCACGAGACACGTCGCACCAAGCCGCGTGCATTTGACAACGTGTTCGCGTTTCATGGCGAGCAAACCTTCGACGAGTTGCCGGTCTCGAAAGAGCCGGTATCGGAAGAACTTCGCTGGCGGCGCGAAACCAGCCAAAGCCAGTTTTCCGACAACGAAGGTGAATCTATGTGGACCTGCATACGATGCAACGGCAGGATCTCGCGCGCCAAGGCCGAAGCTAGCGTCGACAGCTTCGGCTGCTATTTTATCTGCAAGGTATGCTCGCGCCGTAATACGCTCGTGGATGTCTCGCTTCCCGCCGGGCCGACCCTGCTTGCGCAGGCGCCCGACAGAAAGCCGCGCTGGGTTGCCCGGCCGGCTATTCTGTTTTCATGATCGCGGTCAGGCGCCGCAAACTAGTGTCAAGAAATCAGCGCGTCATTGCGCCGGCGTGTCCGGCGCGAGTTGCACGCCCTTCTTGAAGATGAAGCAGCCGTAGCCGCGCGCTTCGCTCGTCTGAATCACGCAATAAGCCTGTTTGGCGCGCTCGTAAAAAGCGAAGCGCTCAACGGGCGCGAGCGGAACGGCGCGGCCTTCGGCGTCGTCGACTTCGCGTTGTACTTCACGCTGTACGGCAGGCAGCGCATCCGGGTCGCCGACCACTTCCATGCGCTCGGCGGGATGATCGACGAACGTATCCAGCGGCAGCACAGACAACACGGCCCGCACCGCACGCGGCGCGTTGATGCCGTCGAGACGCAGCAATTGTCCGCGCACGGTCTGACGCGCGACGGAATCGCCGGGAAAGTTGGCGTCGCAGATGACGACTTCATCGCCGTGGCCCATCGCGCAGAGTGCGTGAAGGATGTCGGCGTTGAGCAAGGGATCGAGATTCTTCAGCATGTTCCTGTCGTTCTCCGTGGACATTGAAACCGAGTTTGCCGACGTATGGTAACCGCGTGGGACGACTCGTCGGCAACTTCAAGGCACGAGCAGGTCGCCTTCGCGCCGGACTTCCGCGCCCGCGATGCGCGCCACCAGCATTCCCGCCGTCGCGAACCGCGTCCAGTGCCGCGCGTACAGCACGCCGTCACTCTGCGCGATGAGCGGCACGAGTTCGTCATGGAGCGGATCGAGCACTTCAGCGACGACATCGCCCGCGCGCACTTTCTCTCCAACTTCGCGCGCATGCAGAATCACGCCGGAGATCGGCGCGTGAAGGTATTCGCATCCGGCAAGCGGCGTCGGCGGATTGGTGAGCGCGGGCAGCGCGGGGGCATCGCCCGAAATAAAACCCGCGTGCGTCAGATAATCGACGATTGCCTGTGCATCGCGCGCAGCGGTTTCGCGCGATACGTCGCGCACGCCGCGCAGTTCGAGAGTGACGGTTGCCGCGCCCCGAGGAATGGGGAAGCGTCCGGCGAACGCGTCACGCAGATAACGCCACGCCGATACGCACGCTTCGTCGAACGGCTCGCCGCCCGAAACGTCCGCGAGCAATTGCGCCTCGCTGCCGAGATAGCGCGCAAGCGGTTCGATCCGAACCCAGGCCTCGGGCGTCGTGTAGAGATGCGCGACGGCTTCCCAGTCGCAATGCATGTCGATGATGAGATCGGCATCGCAAGCCAGCGTCATCAGCGCGATGCGCTGGGATTCGAGTTCGGTCGCGGGCTCGAGCGCCGCGAACGCATCGCGCAAGGCGGCGCGGATGGCGCGGGCGTTGTGCGCTTCATCGCCAGTCAGGTGTTGCTTGAGTCCATCGACGAGCCTCGGCCCAAGCGCGGGAAAGCGCCGGTTGAAATCCTGTCCGGACTGCATGTCGAAGCGGCCCATTTGCGTGCCGAACCAGTGCTGATTGAGCCCGGCCGGATTCGCCACGGGCACGAGCACGATCCGCGCGTTCAGGCGCCCCGCCGCTTCCAACTCCGCGAAATGCCGCTTGAGATACCACGCGACCACCATGCCCGGCAGTTCGTCGGCGTGCAGCGATGCCTGGATATAGACCTTCGGCCCATGTTCCGCGCCGAAGGCGTAGCTCGTGATCGCGCGCCCCGTTCCAGGCGAAGCGGCGACGAGCGGATGGTGCGTGATCTGCATCGAATAAATTGCCTCGTAAAAAGAGAAAGGCACCGCAAGCGATGCCTTTTCGGTCGATACTCGGAACGCTAAACGCCAGCGCTTACTGAATCGAGATATCGGTGGCGAAATACTTCGCCATGATGCGCTTGAACGTGCCGTCCTTCTTGATCGCGTCGAACGCCTGGTCCAGGCCGTTCTTCAGATCGGCGTCGCCCTTGCGCAAGCCGATTGCCGTGCCCGGACCGATGATCGCCCGGTCTTCGACAATCGGCCCAACGAGCGCGAACGCCTTGCCTTGCGGCTTCTTCAGAAAGCCGATGGCGGCTTGCGCGGCATCGGTGAACATGGCGTCGATACGGCCCGCGACCAGATCGTTCTCGACCTGATCCTCATCGCCGTAAGGCACGACGGTCACACCCTGCGGTTCCCACTTCACGCGCGCGTAGTGTTCCTGCACCGTGCCCTGTTCGACGCCGACGCGTTTGCCCTTGAGCGCCTGCGGCGTCGGCAAAATGCCCGAGCCCGCGCGCGCGACGAGTTGCGCGTGGGTATCGTAGAGCGGCTGGGTGAAATCGATCTGCTTCAGGCGTTCTTCGGTAATGCCCATGTCGGACAACACGGCGTCGAACTTGCGCGCCTTGAGGCCGGGAATCATGCCGTCGAAACTGTTTTCGACCCACACGCATTTGACCTTCATCTGCGCGCAAAGCGCATTGCCGAGGTCGATGTCGAAACCGGCCAGCTTGCCATCCGCCTGCTTGGATTCGAACGGCGGGTAGCTGGGATCGACGGCGAAGCGGATCTGCGTGAGTTCCTTGGCGTGAACGGAAACCGAGGTGACGGCGAGTGCTGCGAGCATCGCGGAGAAAGCGAACGATGCGGACTTGCTGACTGACTTCTTGAACGACATTCCAATCCTTCGAGACTTGCGGTGAAAATTGACGCCGGAGCGATTACTGCCAAGCGCGTGACGGGTCGACGAAACCCGCGGCGCGCGCCGGAAAATCGTGAATGGTAACAAAACCGCATGCGTCGATGCTCATGGCACGACGGTCAGGAACAGGAACGCCGCGAAGATCACCAGATGCACGACGCCTTGCAGCACGGTCGACCGCCCGGTGCCGAGCGTGATCACGGAGACGAGCAGCGTCACCGCGAGCATGGTGATCTCCTTCGGCGCGAGCCCGAGGGAGATAGGCTGGCCGATGAGGATCGACACGATCGCAACCGTGGGAATGGTCAAACCGATGCTCGCGAGCGCCGAGCCTAGCGCAAGGTTCAAACTCGTTTGCAGCCGGTTCAGACGCGCCGCGCGCAATGCCGCGAGACCTTCGGGCAACAAAACGAGCGCGGCGATCACCACGCCGACGACCGCCTCGGGTGCACCGGCTGCCGCGACGCCCGCCTCGACCGCAGGCGACAAGAGCTTCGCCAGCCCGACCACGGACAAAAGCGACAGCACGAGCAAGCCGAGCGCGGTCCATGCGGCGGCGTTGGTCGGCGGCGGCGCGTGGGGCACGTCGTCTTCCGTGGCGGTTAGCTTGACGACATCCGGCACGGCTTGCAAAAAGTAGTCGCGATGCCGGATGGTCTGCACGAACACGAACACCACATACAGCACGAGCGAGATCACCCCGACGAACACGAGTTGCGAAGTGGACAAGCCCGGTCCCGGCACGGTGCTCGTGAAGTTCGGCAGGACGAGCGTGAGCACGGACATGGCGCAGAGAATGGCGAGCGCGGCGCTTGCGCCCTGCAACTGAAAATCCTGCACGTGATGCCGCATGCCGCCGATCAGCAGACACAGCCCCATGATCGCGTTGCTGCAAATCATGATCGCGGCGAACACGGTGTCGCGCGGCAAGCCGGCTTTTTCGGGGCCGCCGGACAGCATGACTGAGACGATCAGCGCGACTTCGATCACCGTCACCGCAATGGCCAGCACCAGCGTGCCGAACGGCTCGCCGACGCGATGCGCGACTACTTCGGCATGATGCACGGCCGCGAACACCGCGAACGCCAGCGCGATGGCAGCCAGCGCCATGAGCGCGGTGTTGTGAATGAGCGCGGTGGCCACGAGCACGACGAGCGCGAGAATCGGGGTGATGACGGTCCAGTCGAACTTGAATTTCAATGGGCGCTCCATGCGAATCAGGTAAAGGGGTCGTCGGTTCATGGCGAAGTGCCACCATGTCCGACCCGCCTGCGCGACGAAGGTGCGCTGCAAGGGCGATGAAAGCGCCGTGACAAAGGGCCGCGGTCCATCGGCATGATAGCGAAAACGCCGCGCGGCGCGAGACTGTCGAAGCGAGCGCTGCGCTCGGCTTCGTGCTGAAGAATTGGCGTATTTGTCGGAGAATAAGCACTGTTGCCGATTGTCCCGTCGTCAGCGGCCCTGCCGCCAAACCGTCTCAGGAAACGGAGATCCATGCTCGTCGCGCCCAAACCCCCGACCGAAGCCGCCCGGCTCGCCACGCTGCGCTCGCTGAATATCCTCGATACCCCGCCGGAAGAGCGCTTCGACCGTCTCACGCGCCTGGCGCGGCGTCTGTTCGGCGTGCCGATCGCGCTCGTGAGCCTGATCGATGAGAACCGGCAGTGGTTCAAGTCGTGCATCGGTCTCGATGTGCCGGAGACTTCGCGCGATGTGTCGTTCTGCGCGCACGCCATTCTGCATGACGACGTGTTGATGATTCCCGATGCGCGCATCGATACGCGCTTCCACGACAATCCGCTCGTGACTGGCGCGCCCGGCATTCGGTTCTACGCGGGGCATCCGCTGACGGTGCCCAATGGCAGCAAGTTGGGCACGCTTTGTCTCATCGATACCCGTCCCCGCGAATTCGACGGCGAAGAGCGCAGCCTCTTGCGCGATCTCGCGCATATCGCGGAACAGGAGATCGCGGCGATCGAACTTGCAACCGTCGATGACCTGACGCTCATTGCCAACCGTCGCGGTTTCGAAGCGCTAGCGCGGCATGCGCTCAATATCTGCAAACGGCTCGATCGGCGCGCGTCGCTGCTGTTTTTCGATCTCGACGATTTCAAGCGTATCAACGACACCTTCGGTCACGCGGAAGGCGACCGCGCGCTCGTCACTTTCGCCGATGCCTTGCGCGCTTCGCTGCGTGCAAGCGATGTCCTCGGCAGGCTTGGCGGCGACGAATTCGTCGCGCTCCTGACCGACGCGAGCGATGAGGAAGCCGCCCACGCGCTCGAACGTCTGCGCGCAATGCTGGCTGCGCACAATGCTTCGGCCACACGCGGTTACGAGATTCGCTTTAGCGTTGGACAGACGCAGTTCGATCCCGCGCAGCATGCGAGTTTCTTCGACCTTCTGATCGAAAGCGACAGCAAAATGTACGCGCATAAGGCCGAGAGGAAGAACGCGGCGCGGCATTAAAAAACGCGGACGGTCGAGATGACCGGTCCGCGTCTTTTCACTCGAACCACGCCTCGAACGCTCAGGAAACCAGTTCGGCGTTCAGCGTAATCTTCGCGTTGCCCGCAAATAGCTTCGACACCGGGCAGCCTTCCTTCGCGGCCTGCGCGGCCTTGTCGAATGCAGCCTTGTCGGCGCCGGGAATCTTCGCCTTCAGATCGAGTTGACACGCGGTGATGGTGAAGCCTTCGCCGTCTTTGTCGAGCGTGACGGTCGATTTCGTTTCCAGGCTTTCGGCCTTCAGACCCGCGAGTTCGAGTTGCAGCGAAAGCGCCATCGTGAAGCAGCCAGCGTGCGCCGCGCCGATCAACTCTTCCGGGTTCGTGCCCGGACCTTCCTCGAAACGCGACTTGAAGCCATACGGCGCTTCGTTGAGCACGCCGGTTTGCGTCGAGATGAAACCCTTGCCGTCCTTGATGCCGCCGCTCCACTTCGCCGATGCTGTCTTTTGCATGAAAGTTCTCCAGAGATGGGGTGAAATTGCGTTGACTGGCGCCAATGGCGCGTGACGCATGCGGCCCTGAGTTCGCACGCGCCGTGCCTGACGCTCGATGACGGGTGCTGTCGGACGCGGCGCATCCGCTTGTGTTTGCTCCTGGACGCCGCGCCTGCCCTATCGTAGCGGATCGCCGGCGCATGCGCAGACAGCGTGCAACATGCGCTGCATGCCCTAATGCAACATCGCGGCAATTTCATTCATATGGTCAAAAAGAGGCGCATCCCTTAGCATGACTGCCTCCCGGCTCAACCTGACCGACACATGAACGTAACGGCACGACTTGACGAGCGCGCGTCCTGACATGGGACCGCTGACAGAACGTATCGACGAAGACAGAACGCTGCCCGAACGGGTCGACGTGGTCGTCGTGGGCGGCGGCGTGATCGGCATCAGCACCGCGCGCTCGCTGGCGGCCAAGGGCTTGTCGGTGGCGGTGTGCGAGAAAGGGCACATCGCGGGCGAGCAGTCGAGCCGCAACTGGGGCTGGTGCCGCGCGACACATCGCGACCTGCGCGAGCTCGAACTCAGTCTCGAGAGTCTGAAGCTGTGGCGTCGCATCGATGAAGAACTCGGCATCGACACCGGCTTTCGCGAGTGCGGCATCCTCTATGCCGCCGACGACGCCAAAGCGCTCGCCGATCACGAAGCGTGGCTCGCGCGCGCGGTCGCAAAAGTCGGCCGCGACGCGCTCGACTCGCGCATCATCTCCGCCGATGAAACCGCCGCGCTGATGACCGGCGCGTCACGCCGCTTCGCGGGCGGCATCTACACGCCCGGCGACGGCCGCGCCGAACCGCAACGCGCCGTCCCGGCGATGGCCGCCGCGCTGCGCAAGCGAGGCGTCAAGATCCTCACGCCCTGCGCCGTGCGCGGCGTGGAAACGAGCGGCGGCAAGGTCAGCGGCGTGGTGACGGAATACGGACGGATCGCGTGCACGAGCGTGGTGGTCGCGGGCGGCGCGTGGACGCGGCTCTTCGCGGGCAATCTCGATGTCGATGTGCCACAGCTCATGGTGCGTTCGTCGGTCATGCGCACAGCGCCGCTCGAAGGCGGTCCCGACGTGAGCGCGTGCAATCACGCGATGGGTTATCGCAAGCGGCTCGACGGCGGCTATACCATCGCCAACGCATTCCGCAACTACAGCGACATCACGCCCGACAGTTTCCGGCTGTTCTTCAAGTTTTTGCCCGCGCTCAAAAGCCAGCTCGGCGCGCTCAAGCTCGGCTTCAACGCGCGCTTCTTCGAGGAACTACGCCGTCCGCGCCACTGGCCACTGAATCGGCCGACGGTATTCGAGTCCGTGCGCACGCTCGACCCCGCGCCTGTCGAGGCCTTCAACCAGCGCGCGCTCGACGAATTTCGCGCGGTTTTTCCGGCGCTGGGCGCGGTGAAAGTCGAGCAGTCGTGGGCCGGCTATATCGATGTAACGCCCGATGCGGTGCCGGTCATCTCGGGCATCGACGGAACGCCCGGGGTGTTCATCGCCACGGGATTTTCGGGGCATGGTTTCGGCATCGGTCCCGGTGCGGGTCGGTTGATGGCGGATATCGTCGCGAACGACACCCCGCTCGTCGACCCGCGCGCCTTCCGTCTGTCGCGCTTCTTCGACGGCAGCAAGATCGGGCTCGACGGCGGGTTCTGAGCCGGCGAATCTTGAACGCGCCGCGCCATGCCTACATCGACTCGCAGCACGCGCTAACATACCGGTTTTGCGGTTTTGTCCTTTCCGGGCGCGCGCATGCATCGCCCTGCATTCGAGGTTTTTTCATGGCAACCACGCCTGTTTTGTATGTCGATGTCTGGTCGGACTTCACATGTCCTTTCTGCTACCTGGAAACACCGGTGCTCGATCAGTTCGCCAAGGCGTATGGCAACGCAGTCGAGCTTCGCTGGCACGCGTTCGAACTGCGTCCCGAACCCACGCCGCTGCCTGATCCGAATAGCGAACAAGCCCAGGACGCCTGGGAAAACTCGGTGGTTCCGCTTGCCGAGGAGCGCAACGTGTTGATGCGTCCGCCGCCCGTCGCGCCACGCAGCCGCAAGGCGTTCGAGACCGCGCTTTTTGCGCAGGAATCGGGGCGCTTCGATATCGTGCATCGCGCGATCTTCAAGGCTTACTTCGAGGAAGGTATCGATATCGGCGATCCGGACGCGCTCATCGATATTGCCGCGACATGCGGCATCGATCCCGAGTTGCTCGAAGAAGCGCTCGACGAAGGCACCTACACGGACCTCGTGATCGAAGACGAAGAGTTTGCCAAGCAACTGGGCGTGAGCGGCGTGCCGTTTGCCGTGCTGTCGCGCGAAGCCGCGCCGGGCAAGGAACCGCCGCCGCCCATCGCGTTGCGTGGCGCCGCGCCGATTCAGCACTTCGAGAATGCGGTCGAGCGATTGTTTCCGGATGGCTTTCCGAGTTGATCTTCGAGATAAACGGGCAATGCGGGGCTGGCATGCGCTCGGCCACGACGCCGGCGACGCGCAGGCTCGCGAATGTCAGCTCGGCAAAGCGCACCGGCCGACGCCCCGTCTAACCGTGCTCCGCCATGAACGACTTCAGCGCAATACGCTGCGCTGGTTCGAGCGATTCGAATTCAAGCCCATAAGCGGCGCTTTGCGTCGATGCATCGAAGTCGCCGACGTGACGCACGATGGCGATGGTATCGACCTGAACATCGACGCCGTCGGTCGCGAATCGAAACGAGAGTGCGAGACGATCGCCCACGCGCGCGTTCGGCGTCGCGACAGTCAAAGACATGCCGTAGGGACTGATATCGCTCACGCGACCCGGCTGTTTGAGCGCGCCCTCGTCGCCTTCGATGGCATAGCATGCCGCCATGCGCGTCGGCATGCGGACGAACTTGCGCGTGCGCAGGCGGCGGATCGTACCTGGCGCCGATAACACCACATAACTGAACGGCTCGCGGCAAAGCGCATCCACCGTACACGCGAAGCGGAAGACGCCCTTTCCCGTCAGCGCGACGAGATCGACCAGTTCGCCACGCGTGAGGTCCAGCGGATCGAAGCCCGTCATGAGCGGCTGAGTGACGAAAAGCGAACGCTCGCCATTGCGACGTGCATTCGAAAAACCGATTACGCGACTCGCATACATCGCCGAACCCGAACCGCCTGTGACACGCACGCCAATCCGGCCGCCGATCGACAAACCCAAGTCGTCGAGGACGAGCGTTTCCTCGCTCGGCTCTTCCGGTTTTCGTCGAGGCGCCGCGTCGCCGGCAGTTCGGTGCGGATCGAACTGCTTGAAAATGAAATCGCGCGTCGCTTCGTCGAGAATGAGGGTGCCTGCCGCGAAAAGCGGCGTCCCATCGGCGGACACGATCGCCCATTCGAGCGGCGCGCCCGGCACGATGTCGGCAGGTTGAAGACGCACGAAGGCCTGTCGTGCGTCAACGGCGGAGTCTTCGATCATTTATCGGACGATTCTTAAGTGTTTTCGCAATCGTCTCCGGTCGCGGAATCGCCGTCAAGTGCTATTAAGCAAAATTTACGTTCGCGCACTAATAAATGACTTCCGTGCGCGCTCTTTCGCGATTATTCTGCAAAAAATTTATGCGCATAAATTTTTTTAACGCGTTATTACGCCAGCATGCGCGTGGCGATTCGCTTCAGCGGGAGCCAAAACGCTTTGTATTGCCCCGAGCACTTGCGGCACGTCAGGCGGCGCTCCGCCATCACCGACAGAGACCGAACGGCCAGGTTCGTGGATACCGAAATGCTCGCGCGATGTCGCCGCGAACAGCATAACGGTGCGCCGCTGCAAAGCATGTGCGAGATGGACGAGCCCGGTATCGGTTCCGACGACCAGTTCCGACGCCTGAATCCAGTGCGCGCATTCCTCGACGCTCAGCTTCGGCAGCACGAGCGCCTGCGGCACGAGTGCGGCAATGGCCTGCGCTTCGCCGCGCTCGCGCTCCGTGCCCCACGGCAACGCAATCTGATAGCCGCGCTCGACGAGCCAGCGCCCGACTTCGGCCCAGTGATCCTTCGGCCACTTCTTCACATCGGCGGAGGTCGCGTGGAACAACATGGCGATGGGCGCGCCGCCGCGTGGAATGCCGAGGTCATGCGTAGGCTCGGGGAGTCGAAGATCGTAGTCGGGCGTTTCCTGAATCTCGTAGCCCAGCGCATCGGCGACGCTCACGCGCATGCCGCGCCAGGCGTCGGTGTGCGGACGCGGACCGAAGCGCGCGTTGTACGCGAACGCCGCGCCACGCTCGCCAAGGTCCTGATTCAGATAGCCGTAGCGCCGCCGCCCACGCGCTATGAACGCGATGATCGCGCTCTTGTACACGCCATGAATATCGACGATGACGTCGTATTTCTCGGCGCGCAACTCGCTGATGGACCCCGTGATTTCTTTGAGATCGTTCCAGTTGCGCGCCTTCTTGAACTTGCGCAAAGGCGCGCTCAGCACGCGGTCGACACCCCGACTCCAACGGATGATGTCAGCGAACGCGGCGTCGGCGGCCCAGTCGACCTTCGCGGATGGAAACGCCCGCCGCAAGTCGGAGACAACCGGCAGCGTTTCGACGATATCGCCGAGAGACGTGACTTTGACGATCAGAATTCGCTTCATCGACAGACCTGGATGCACCGGTGTGTGCGGCTCGATGCCGCGCCGGAAAAACAGCGATTCTAAAGAATTTGTCGCGCCACGGCTGTCAGCGTTTGTAAGTCCGCCGTCGCGTCACGTCTTCGGCGCCTAGACGGCGTTACAGGGTCTTGGCCGAAAACGTATCGCATTGACGGATATCGCCGGACGACAAGCCCTTGCGCAACCATCGCTGCCGTTGCTCGCTCGATCCGTGCGTGAACGCTTCCGGCACCACGCGTCCTTGCGATTGCTGCTGCAACCGGTCGTCGCCAATTGCGCCCGCCGCATTCAAGCCCTGCTCGAAATCGCCCGGTTGAATGAGCTTTGCATTGTCCTGCTGCGCAACCGCCGCCCACACGCCCGCAAAACAATCCGCCTGCAACTCGACGCGCACCGAAAGCGCATTCGCCTGCGCGGGCGACATGCGCGCGCGTGCGCTATCGACCTTGTCCATGATGCCGAGCACGTTTTGCACGTGATGCCCGACTTCGTGCGCGATCACGTAGGCCTGTGCGAAGTCGCCGCCCGCGCCGAAGCGATCCTTCAACTCGCGATAGAACGACAAGTCGATATAAACGCGCCGGTCGTTTGGACAATAGAACGGCCCCATCGCCGCTTGTCCCGTGCCGCAGCCTGTTTGCGTGCCGCCCGAGAACAGCACGAGCTTGGGCGCCGGATAGTCCTGATTGAACTGCGTCCTGAAGATGTGTTGCCAGGTTCGCTCGGTATTGCCGAGCACGCGACGCACGAATACGGCGCCGGCGTCTTGCGCTGGCGCCGTATTCGACGGCGCGGCTTGCTGCTGCACGGGCGCGTTGCCATGAAGCATTTGCGCGCCGTTGATGATGGTCATCGGATTGATGCCGAAGAAGTACGATGCCGCGAGCGCGACGACGATCGTCCCTATGCCGATGGATCCGCCGCCGACTCTGAATCCGCCGCCTCCGCCGCTGCCTCGCCGGTCTTCGACATTGCTGCTTTCTGCTTCGTCATCGAGGCGCATTTGGGTCTCCTTGCATAGCCGCGCGTGGCGCGTGCTCAAAAGCCATTATGGTACTCGCGCGTCTCGCAAATGAAGTCTCGCGAGGACGTGAAAGTTCGTCGAACAAGCCTGCGTCAATGTGAATCGGACGAGTCTTGATGCAGTGCGGTCGATTGTCGCGTAAAGCAGCCCGCATTCCTGCTCTCGACGAGTCATCCTCCATACCAAAAACAATGCGCATTCAAGCCATTAGCCTCGCTAAACCCTTGAAACCGCGGCATTTGCGCGCAACGCGCGTTTTCTGACGCAGCGCAACAGAGACGCATAAATGGCGCTACAGTCCGCTCCAGCATTACCGACGTTTCAACCCGTGCATGCCGCACGTTGCAATACGGCACGCGTGAATTTCAAAGCAAAAGTCATCATGCATGCGACTCCCGAAGCAATCGACCTGGCGCGTATCCAGTTCGCGTTCACTGTCTCGTTTCATATCATCTTTCCCGCACTTTCCATCGGACTTGCAAGCTTCATCGCCGTGCTAGAAGGCGCGTGGCTCAAGACCGGCAAAACCGTCTACAAAGAACTGTGCCTTTTCTGGTCGAAGGTATTTGCCGTTGCGTTCGGTATGGGCGTGGTGTCGGGCGTCGTGATGGCTTACGAATTCGGCACCAACTGGGGCGGCTTTTCGAGCTTCGCCGGTCCGATCACGGGTCCCTTGCTCACCTACGAGGTGATGACCGCGTTCTTCCTCGAAGCGGGCTTCCTCGGCATCATGCTGTTCGGCTGGAACAAAGTCGGCCCGAAAGCGCACTTCGGCGCCACCTTGATGGTGGCCATCGGCACGCTCATCTCGACTTTCTGGATTCTCGCGTCCAATAGCTGGATGCAGACCCCGCAAGGGTTTCGCATCGAAGGCGATCACGTCGTGCCGGTGGACTGGTTCGCGATCATCTTCAACCCGTCGTTTCCGTACCGGCTCGCGCATATGGCGATTGCGGCGTTCATCGTCGCGGCGCTGGTCGTGGCCGCGACGGGCGCGTGGCATCTGCTGAAGGGCCGACGCGATCCGGCCATCAGGAAGACTTTTTCGATGGCGCTCTGGCTGCTGCTGGTCCTGACGCCGATCCAGGCTTTCGTCGGCGACGCGCACGGTCTCAACACGCGCAAGTATCAGCCGGCGAAGATCGCGGCTATCGAAGGTATCTGGGAAACGGAGAAAGGCGGCACCGCGCTCAATCTCTTCGGCATTCCGGACATGGAAGCGGAAACGACGAAGTACGCCGTGCAGATTCCGCATCTCGGCAGCGTGATCCTCACGCATAGCTGGAACGGCGAGATTCGCGGCCTCAAGACGTTCCCGAAAGACGAGCGGCCGAATTCGACCATCGTGTTCTGGAGTTTTCGCGTGATGGCGGGACTCGGCGTCTTGATGATCCTCATGTCCATCGCCGGTTGGCTGCTGCATCGCAAGCGCAAGTTATTCGATGCGCGCTGGTTCCATCGCTTCGTGCTGATCATGGGTCCGAGCGGTTTCATCACCTTGCTCGCGGGCTGGGTCACGACCGAAGCGGGCCGTCAACCGTGGGTGGTCTACGGCGTGATGCGCACGGCCGACGCCGTCTCGCCCGTCACCGCGCAGCAAGTCGGCGTCTCGCTGCTCGCGTTCGTGATCGTCTACACGATCGTCTTCGGCACCGGCATCTACTACTTGCTGAAGTTGTTGCGTCATGGGCCGGCGTTGCCGGGCGCGCCGTCTCATACGCCCGATTCGTCCGATGGCACCGCGCGCCGTCCGATGAGTCTTCCGCATCAGTCCATCGAAGGAGCTTGAACATATGGACCTCACCGTCGCGTGGGCCGCGATCATCGCACTGGGCCTCTTTCTCTACGTCGTGCTCGATGGCTTCGATCTGGGCATCGGCATTCTGTTTCCCTTCTTTCCCGACCGGCACGACCGCGACGTGATGATGAACACCGTCGCGCCCGTGTGGGACGGCAACGAAACGTGGCTCGTGCTGGGCGGCGCGGGTCTCTTTGCCGCGTTCCCGATGGTCTATTCGACCGTGCTTTCCGCGCTCTATCTGCCGCTCGTGCTGATGCTCGTGTGCCTGATCTTTCGCGGCGTGTCGTTCGAGATTCGCGCCAAGGCGTCGCGCACGAAGTCCATGTGGGATCTTGCGTTCATCGGCGGATCGGCGGGCGCGACGTTCTTTCAAGGCGTGGCGCTCGGCGCGTTTCTCGATGGCATCCCTGTCGCCGAAGGCCGCTTCGCCGGCGACGCCTTCGGCTGGTTCACGCCGTTTTCGCTGTTCACGGGCGGCGCGCTCGTCGTGACTTACGCCCTGCTCGGCGCATGCTGGCTGATCGCGAAGACCGAAGGCGATTTGCAGCGACGGCTGTATCGCGTCGTATGGCCGTTGACGCTGCTGCAGCTTGCAACGATTGTCGTGGTGAGCGTGTGGACGCCGCTGCAGGACGCGGGCATTGCATCGCGCTGGTTCGACTCGCCGTGGTTTTATCGGATGCTGCCGGTGCCGGCGCTAGTCGTGGCCTGTGCTTGGGCGATGCATCGCTCGATCCGTTCGCGGCACGAAACGCGGCCGTTCGCGGTGGCGCTCGGCTTCATGTTGCTGGGTTACGCGGGATTGGTTGCGAGCATTTCGCCGCAGGAGATTTTTCCGGGCGTGTCGCTTTGGGATGCCGCTTCGCCGCGTTCCTCGCAGCTATTCACGATTGTCGGCGCGGCGGTTATTTTGCCGGTGATCCTGGGTTACACCATGCTGAGTTATTGGGTATTCAGAGGAAAGGTGCGTCATGGCGAACATCACTATCACTGAACGCGGCGGCTCTATTGCGATGATGCGCGCGAAGAAGGTCTTCTGGTTCGTCGCGCTTTGGGTGACAGGTGTGGGCGGCGCGATGCTGCTGGCTTTGCCGTTCAAGTTGTTGATCAAGGCGGGAGCGGCGTTGCATTGATGCCGCTGGGCAAGGCGCTCACGACGGCGATCGTCGTTGAGCGCCCGAGCCCGTCTGCTCAAAACCACCAGGCCGCCACCGCCCCACTCACTACCCCGAACACGACCACCGCCGCCGTGACGAACGCGAGCACCTTCGGCGGAAATGAGCGCGCGAGCATGGCGAGCGAGGGCACGCTGACGGGCGGCAAGGTCATCAGCAACGCGCCTGCTGGGCCGGCAGCCATGCCGAGTGAAAGCATCGCCTGAATGATCGGCACTTCGCCTGCCGTCGGAATGACGAACAACGTGCCCGCAATCGCGAATGCGACGATCCACAGCATGCTGTCGTCGATATTCGGTCCGATATGCGGAAACAGCCACGCGCGCGCCGCGCCCAGCAACAACACCAGCACGATGTACTCCGGCACGAGCCGCAACGTCATGCGCCCGAGAATGCGCAACCAGCGCGAAAACGCCGTGCCCGGCTCATCTTCCTTGACGAGGTTTGCAAGCGCCTCGCGCGATTGCGCCGCCTGCGCGGGCGTCACCATGCGATTGACCGCGTAACCCAACCCGAACACCATCAGCACACCGAGCACGAGGCGCAGCCCGGTCCATTGCCAGCCGAGCACGAAGCCCATGAACACCAGCGCCGCCGGATTGAGCACCGTGTTGCCGAGCCAGAACGCGACCGCCGCGCCCGGCGCCGCTTCCCGCGCGCGCAAGCCCGCCACGACCGGCGCCGCGCAGCACGTGCACATCATGCCGGGCAAGGACATCAAGCCGCCATTCAACACGCTGCCGAAGTTTCGTTCGCCGAGCGCACGCGCGACCCAGCGCGGCGGAATCAACGCCTGCACCGCCGAACCGAGCAACAGGCCGAGCACCATCGCCTGCCAGATGGCCTTGCCGTAAGCCATGGCGTAGTCGAGCGCCGCTTGCCACGACGGTGCCGGCGCACTCGCGGACGCGCCCATCAAAATGGACTTGCCGATGGAATGCTGACTCGCCGCCACGAACGCGCGGTTGTAGTACGGAAACCATTTGACATAGAAGAGACCGACGACCGCGATCAGCAGAAAAACGATCCAGCCGGGCGCGATGCGAGGGGGTCGGGGCGCGTGAGTATTCATGTTTGACTCGAATGATGAAGATTAATCTCAGTTCGCCGCGGGCGATGTCTGCGCCAATTGCGCGAGAAGCGCCTCGGCCTGCGCGACGCTGTCGGCATCGTTGGGCCGGAAGGTCATGTGGGACGCCTTTGCCAGATGCGTATAAAGCGCGCGGCTGCTGCGGCTATACGCGGGATCGTAATGACGGTCGATGAGTTCCGCGAACAGCTCGGCGCGCGCGTTTTCATCGATCAGCCGATGCCAGCGCTCCACGCGCTCGCGGCTATGCAGCCCGATGAGTCGCGCCAGTTGCGACTTGAAGAACGCGGGATTGTCGAAAAGATGCGCGTAGTCCTGCAACAGAAACGCGATGCGATCTTCGCGGCGCGCCTCCACTTCCACGCACGCCGCGCCATGCAGACCGTCCAGCAATGCATCCGGCACCGAAAGCGCGCCGATGCGCCGCCCTTCCGCTTCGATATACACGGGCTTGGCCGCATCGAAACCACGCAACGCACTCACGAGCGCCGACTCGAACGCCTTCTGCGAAGGCTGCGTTTGTCCCGGCAACGCGCCGAGCAACGAACCGCGATGTGCCGCGAGCCCTTCCAGATCCAGCGTTTGCGCGCCGGCCTGATCGAGCGCGTGCAACAGACGCGTCTTGCCGCTGCCGGTGTGGCCCGTCAGCGCGACGTAGCGAAAACGGCACGGCAGCGTGACGAGGGAATCGAGCACTTCGCGCCGATAAGTCTTGTAGCCGCCTTCCAGTTGACGCGCCTGCCAGCCGATCATGTTGAACCAGGTCGTCATCGAGCCGGAGCGCTTGCCGCCGCGCCAGCAATAAATGAGCGGGCGCCAGTTGCGCGGCCGGTCGGAAAAGAGCGTATCCAGATGTCGCGCGATATTGCGCGCGACCATGGCGGCGCCGACGCGCGTGGCTTCGAAAGGCGAGACCTGCTTGTACATGGTCCCGACGATCACGCGCTCCTCGTTGGTCAGCACCGGCGCGTTGAGGGCGCCGGGGATGTGATCGTCGGCGTATTCGAGCGGCGTGCGGACATCGACGATTTCGTCGAAAGCGCCGATACGGTCGAGGTTCACGAGGAGATTTTTCACGGGCGATGACGCTGCACGGGCGCAACGCAAGAGGCGGGACAAGCGCGAAATTATCGCACGGGCGCGGATTTCGGCGCGGCGGGCTTTTTTGACGAGGCGCGGGCGCTGCGCGAAGCGGTTAAAGTGAGTGGCAGCACGTACGGACGACGTGGCGGCTTTCCCTTGAACGAAGGAAACGCGATGACATATCAGGAGACGATCGGCGCCCGGCGCTACCGTTTCGACGATCTGAAAACGCTGCTCGCGCGCGCGAGTCCGCGTCGTTCGGGCGACGAACTCGCGGGCCTCGCGGCGGCGACGGAAGAAGAGCGCATCGCCGCAAAACTCGCGCTTGCACAGGTGCCGCTGCGCGCGTTTCTCGACGAACCGCTCATTCCCTACGAGCACGATGAAGTCACGCGCCTGATCGTCGATACCCATGACGCGCATGCCTTCGCGCCCATCGCGCATCTCACCGTCGGCGAGTTCCGCGAATGGCTGCTCGCCGACACCACGGACACCGCCGCGCTCGAAGGCGTCACCGCGGGCCTCACGCCGGAAATGGTCGCAGCCGTTTCCAAGCTCATGCGCAATCAGGACCTGATCCTCGCCGCGCGCAAGCGTCCGGTGATCACGCGGTTTCGCACGACCATCGGCTTGCCGGGGCATCTTTCGGTGCGGCTGCAGCCGAACCATCCGACCGACGATCCGAAAGGCATTGCCGCGTCCATGCTCGACGGCCTTTTCTACGGCTGCGGCGACGCGGTGATCGGCATTAATCCGGCGTCGGATTCGCCTGCCGCCATCACGGCGCTGCTCACGATGATGGACGATTTCCGCCAGCGCTACGACGTGCCGATGCAATCGTGCGTGCTGACTCACGTCACCAACACGCTCGCGGCAATCGAGCAAGGCGCGCCCGTGGATCTCGTGTTCCAGTCGGTCGCGGGCACCGAGCGCGCCAACGCGAGTTTCGGTGTATCGCTCAAGCTGTTGGAGGAAGCGCACGATGCCGCGCTGTCGCTCGGTCGCGGTACGGTCGGCGACAACGTGATGTACTTCGAGACGGGCCAGGGCAGCGCGTTGTCGGCCAATGCGCATCATGGCGTCGATCAGCAGACCTGCGAGGCGCGCGCCTATGCGGTCGCGCGCCGTTTCAAGCCGCTTCTGACGAACACGGTGGTCGGTTTCATCGGTCCGGAATATTTATACGATGGCCGGCAGATCATCCGCGCCGGCCTCGAAGATCACTTTTGCGGCAAGCTGCTCGGCGTGCCGATGGGTTGCGACATCTGCTACACGAACCACGCCGAAGCCGATCAGGACGACATGGACACGCTTCTGACGCTGCTGGGCGTGGCCAACGTGAACTTCATCATGGGCGTGCCGGGCGCGGACGATGTCATGCTGAACTATCAGAGCACGTCGTTCCATGACGCGCTTTATATTCGCCGCGTGCTGAACCTGAAGCGCGCGCCGGAATTCGAAGCGTGGCTGCAAAAAATGCGCGTGACGGATGGACGTGGCGGCTTGCTGTCGGCATCCGGCAGCGCGCAGGGACAGCCGTTGCTCGACTGGATCGATGCGTGATGGATGAGATCGATAAGCGGAGCGTGGATGCATCGGCGCGCGAGGACCGCGTCGATGAGCGCGCGGACGCGTCGGTGCAAAGACGCGACATGGCGGGCTTGCACACTGGCACGCCGAAGCACGAGGGCGACAGCGTTCGCGCGAGTGCATCTGCCAGTGGTTCGAGCTCCACCAACGGCATCGAAACCAATCCCTGGGATGCGCTCAAGCGCTTCACCAACGCGCGCATTGCTCTGGGACGCACCGGCGACAGTTTGCCAACCGCGCCGCTGCTCGCCTTTGGCCTGGCGCATGCGCAGGCGCGCGACGCCGTGCATCAGCCGCTCGACACCGCCGCGCTCGCCGCGGAACTACATGCAGCCGGCTTCGACACGCTCGAAGCGGCGAGCGCCGCGCCGGATCGCGATCATTATTTGCGGCGTCCCGACCTGGGCCGCGCACTCGACGATGCCAGCCGCGCCCGCCTTGCCGAACATGCCGCACGAACAGAAGCGGCGCCCGACATTGTTTTCGTCGCCGCCGATGGCCTCTCGGCTTTCGCCGCGCAGCGACACGCCGCCGCGTTTCTCGCCCGCCTGCGTCCGAAGCTCGATGGCTGGAAAGTCGCGCCGGTCGTCATCGCGACACAGGCGCGTGTCGCGCTCGGCGACCCGATCGGCGAGTTGCTGGGAGCGCGCATCGTCGTGGTAATGATCGGCGAGCGGCCGGGCCTCAGTTCGCCCGACAGCCTCGGGCTCTATGTGACTTTTGCGCCGAGGCCAGGCCGTCACGACGCCGAGCGCAACTGCATCTCGAACGTGCGGCCCGAGGGATTGAACTACGATGCGGCCGCGTTCAAGCTGTACTGGCTGCTGAACGAAGCGCGCCGCCTGAAGCTGACCGGCGTGGGCCTCAAGGATCATAGCGGCGCGCTGCCGTCTGCCGCGGGCGATGCAAGTTCGCTGGATCATCACGCGTAACGGCACGATCGCCACCTTCGTTTCGCGCGCACTTGCATTGCCTCGCGAGCGTTCGCAATTCGCGTGGCGGGCCACTATGCTCAAGTCATGCTTCGCATGAAAAACCTTCGGACCGGTTCTCGGCGGATATCGTCCGCGCACCGGCTTGGCCGTTCTCCATACCCCGCGATCACGCGACTTCTCGCGCTTGGGCTGCTGCTCACGGGTACTTGCGCTTTTGGCGACACAATCACGTTTCCAAATGGCTCCATGACACCGATGTCATTTCCCGGTTCGCTCTCGATCGGGCGTGACGCGGCTGTGGGCACGATACTCAACAGCACGTCGCAGAATCCCGGCGCGTCGGCATCCAATGTCACGTGCACGATCCAGCAAATCACCACCGTCAACGGCAACGTGGTCGCAGGCAATCCGAAAACCTATCAGACGAACGTCGACGGCATAGGCGTGCGGTTCTATATCACGAGCGGCTGGAACGGGAGCTGGGAGCAGGCACCGACCACCAGTTCCTTTACGGTCACGAGCGGCAGCACGGCCCACTACGTGCGCGCCGATTTGGTCGTGACCGGACCGATCAGTGGCGGAACGATCACCATTCTGCCTTCCATGACCATCAGTTTCACTGGCCCTTGCATTAATACGTTGACCGTCACGGAGACGCTCGTCACCGGCACTATGGTGACCGGTCAGGCCTGCAGCGTTACCACGCCTGCGGTCACCGTGACGATGCAGAAAGTCGCGCCGTCGGACTTGCCGAGCGTCGGCGCGACAGCGGGCAACACCGCTTTTTCCCTCGGTCTGAATTGTGCCGCGGGGGCCAAGGTGAACGTGACACTCACCGACGCGCTCAACCCTGCCAATCAATCGAATATTCTGACGATCGGTGGCGATTCGGCTGCGTCAGGTGTAGGGCTTCGCGTGCTGCTCGGTTCCAGCCCGGTCTCCTATGGACCGGCATCGCCGCTCGCGGGAACGTCGAACCAGTGGAGCGTGGGAACAGCCAGCGGCGGCGCGATGACCGTTCCGCTGATCGCACAGTACGTGCGCACATCGGCGACTTTGCAGATGGGCCGAGTCAGCGGCAAGGCACTCTTCACCATGTCGTATCAGTGAAAAGAAGCGCTATCGCCGCAACTTCCGATAAACCGTCGTTCGCGACACACCCAGCGCCCGCGCCGTCGCCGACACGTTGCCGCCATGCGACTCCAGCGCCGCCGCAACCACGCTCGCGGCGATATCCGCGAGCCGCGCATCGCCAGCGGGAGCAGCGCTCGTTTCGTCGCGAACGGGAGCCTCGAAATCATCGATGAAATCGCGCGGCAGATGCGTCACGCCGATGCGCGTTTCGTCATCATCGAGCATCGCCGATGCCGTGCGCAGCACATTGCTCAACTGCCGGAAATTACCCGGCCAGCGATGCCGTGCAAACAGCGCCAGCACGTCTTCGTCGACGCTCAACACGCGGTCCGCAAGACACTCGTGGCGCAAGATGCGCTCGACGGCCGCTCGCAAATCGGTGCGCTCGCGCAGCGGCGGCAAGGTTACAGCCAGGCCGTTCACGCGATAAAACAGGTCCTCGCGAAACTCGCCCTTCGCAACCTGCTCGCGCAACTTGCGGTTGCTCGCGCAGACCAGCGTGAAGTCGACCGGCACGGCGCGCGCCGCGCCGAGCGGCTCGACCACGCGCTCTTGCAGCACGCGCAAGAGCCGGCTTTGAAGCGCGAGCGGCATGTCGCCGATTTCATCGAGAAAGAGCGTGCCGCCGTTCGCCTGCACGATCTTGCCCGACGCACCGCGCTTGGCCGCGCCGGTGAACGCGCCCTGCGCATAGCCAAATAGCTCGGATTCGATCAGCGTCTCCGGCAACGACGCACAGTTCACCGCGACGAACGGTCCATCGCGCCGTGGCGAATCGCGATGAATGGCGCGCGCCAGCATCTCCTTGCCCGCGCCGGTCTCGCCGCCGATCAGGATAGGAATCTCCTTGCCGACCACTTTCCTGACTTGCTGGATGAGTTCGTACACGCGCGCATCGCCCGTACAGAGATCGGCGAGACGCGACGGCGTCTTGCTTTCAACGGGCGCATTCGTTCTGACTGGCACCGCGACCGGCGCGACCGTGCGCTCGCGATATTCGACGCCCGCGAACACGCCGACGCCGCTATGCAGCTGAAGGCGGCGCGGCGGCTTGCCGGCCCGCTCGATCAGTTCGTCGGGAGTCGCACCGAATAGCGATGCCAGCGTCTGCACGCGCAGATGCCCAAGCTCCAGTCCGAGTTGAAACTGCGCGCTGCGATTGGCGCTCAGAAGCCGGCCATCGAGATCGAATACGGCGATGCCTTCCATCAACGTGCCGATGAATTCCGGGCGGCTATGAAAATGAATTCGCAGACCGTCGCCGAACGCGCTTGCGATCAGGCGGTTCTCGATCATCTGGCCGGACATTTTGACGAGCGCCATCGTGTGCTGGTGATAGCCGCGGCGGTCGCCGGTGACATCGAGTACGCCGCTCAGGCCGCCGCGCGGATCGAGAATCGGCACCGACGAACACGTCAGAAAATGGTTGGCGCGCAGATAGTGCTGATCGCCGTGGACGGTGACGGCCTGCCGTTCGGCGATGGTCGTGCCGATGGCATTCGTGCCCTGATGCGCCTCGCTCCACACCGCGCCCGCTTGCAGCGCGACCTTTTGCGCGCGGGCGAGGAAGTCGTCGTCGCCTAGGGAATGCAGAATCAGCCCGCTCGAATCCGTGAGCGCGATCATGCTGTGCGTGTTGGCGATCTGCGCGTAGAGCGTTTCCATCACCGGCAACGCGTGAGCGAAGAGCGCGCGGCTCTCGTCGCGCTTCAAGGCGAGTTGCGCGCCGGACAAGACTTCGTATTCGGGACGCATGGTCGCGGAAAGACCAAAAGTGGCCGAGCGCTCATGCGATTGATGAATTACGTCGTGATGCGCGGGCCGAAGCGCCGCGCCGATGGCATGCTGCATCGCCTCCTCCTTTCGAATTCAGCGCGGCGGGGTCGTCGGGCGCCCATGCCGTCGCGTGAATGTCTCTTGATGCAGAGTAACACCGACCCGGCGACCGGGTCGATGCGAGGAAGCGCGCAGTCGTCACAAGACGAGCGAGCCCGCCGAAATGGCGACGATCAGGAAGATGACGAACAGAATCAGGAAGATGAAGAAGCAAATCTTCGCGATGCCGGCCGCACCGGACGACACGCGTCCGAAACCGAAGAAGCCGGCGATGACCGAAATGACCGCGAAAAGAATGGCAAGTTTTAACATGACGTCGATGGTTTATCGTTAAGGTTTCGCCTTGTCTGCAAAGCTTGTGCCCAATCCCCTTTAAGCTGCCGCTGAACTCGACCGTTAGTTGCTCGTGGGCGCGTTAAAAAGGCGGCCTGTTCGCCGCCCTTCCTTACTGCGCCCCGCCCTTCTCGGCCGCAGGAGCCACGGCCGGAATCGTCCTTGGCCGCCCGCCCAGCCATCGCAAGACCGCTTGATGCACTTGAGGCACGGCAAGCAGCGCGGTTACGGCAATCGCATCCGCGGCCAGACCGGCGGGCACGTTGATGAGGCCATCGGTCAGCGTGAAGAGGATGGAATCGACGACGAGCGATATCACCGTGCCGACGACAAAGCACACCATGCCGTCACGCCCGACTGCCCCGACCCACGGCAGGCGCGATGCGATTTCCTTGATCAGACCGTAGCGCGCAAAATTCGTGGCGATCCACGCAATGGCGAGAAAATTGACGACGCGCGCGCCGGCGAGGTCACGCTTGAACGCGCTATCCAAGACGGGCGGCAGTACGAGCAGCTTGTAGTACGCCATGCCGATGATCAGCGCGAGCGCGCCCAGACTGACGACCCATCCCATGCGATGCGAACTCACGCGCTGATAAACCGGCGTGCAGCGCGCCAGCACGCCGAGCACGAACATCAGTTGCCAGGCGGCGGGATTGAAGTCCCAAAGCGTGTCGTTGGCGGATGGCAAGTATTCACCGATTTGCGGCGCAAACGCCCACAGGCCGAGGCTCAGACCGAGCAGCAACCACGGCTTGCTGCGCGCGAGCGGCAGCGTAAGCGGCACGGACAGCGCGAAGAGCGCGTACATCGGCAGGACGGCGGCAAGATACGGCTGGCGCTCGAAGGTGAGAATCTGCGTCAGCGACGACACCGGCGCGGCCGTGAGACTGTCGAGGTCATGCAGCGCCAGATTCGGCGCGCTGCCGAAAAACGGCCGCAGCAGGAAGGTCGCGACGAGCATCAGCGCGGCAGTGACGAGAAACGCGCGGTAGATTTCGACCGAGCGCTTGAGAAAACGCACGCGTGCGGCGCTTTCCGAGCGCCGGCTGGCCATCGCGGTATAGGCCGTCGCCGTGGCGAAGCCGCCGAGGAACACGAAGACTTCGGCGGCGTCGTTGAGCGCAAAGGCGTGCAGCGTGAAGCGCGACAACATGCTGCCGCCGATGTGATCGACGACGATGACGAGCAGCACGAGTCCGCGAAAGAAGTCCAGCTCGACGAGGCGTTGAGATTTTCCTGACATGCTGCTCAAGGAGTTTTCCTGCGGCGCGCAGGAGGTTGGCAGGCGCCGCAAACGGCGGCAAACGAGACCGAGAGTTTACCCTTAATCGTCTGCGGTGAGCATCTTCGCATAAGGAAAAAACCGTTTCAAATCCGGCGCTTGTTGTGTTTTGAGCGCAAACGCTGACACTTCGCAACGCATCTCTGTGTCTCCTCCGCTTGGTGTCTCGAAAAGTTTTCAAGTTCCTTTCATTAATCCAAGTCTGCGTTAATATCACGCGCTCAATCCACTCGATGCGGCTTTCGCACAACTCAAAGGCTTCCGACGCGCATGGACTACCTCGCCACACTGCTGACCGATCCCGCCGCCTGGGCCGCTCTCGCGACGCTCGTCGTCATGGAAGTGGTGCTTGGCATCGACAACCTGATCTTCATCTCGATCCTGACCAACAAGCTGCCCGAGGCGCATCGGGAGCGCACGCAACGCATCGGCATCGGGCTCGCGCTCGTGATGCGGCTCGGTTTGCTCGGCACGGTCGCGTTGATCGTGCGCCTCACCGCGCCGATCTTCGAGGCGTTCGGGCACGGCTTCTCGTGGCGCGACCTGATCCTGATCGCGGGCGGCGTCTTTCTCGTGTGGAAGGCGACCACGGAAATCCGCCATCACGTCACGCACGACGCCGACGATCACGCTGGCGCGAATGCGGGCGCGCGCCTCACACCGTTGTCGGCGATCGGCCAGATTCTGCTGCTCGATCTGGTGTTTTCCATCGACAGTATCGTGACGGCGGTCGGCATGACGGAACACATTCCGATCATGTTCGTTGCCGTGATCGCGGCGGTCGCGGTCATGCTGTTCGCGGCGGGGCCGCTGTCGCGGTTCATCGAACGCAATCCGACTATCGTGATGCTGGCGCTCGGCTTCTTGCTCGTGATCGGGATGACGCTGATCGCGGAAGGATTCGGCTCGCACGTGCCGAAAGGCTATATCTATGCGGCGATGGCGTTCTCCGCGCTCGTCGAAGCGCTCAACATGCTGGCGCGGCGGGCGAAGCGGAAGTCCGATCCGGCTCGGAATTGACGCGTCGAGAACTGATGCATCAGCTCGTGTAGCCGTCGCGGATCAGGCGGCATAGAACCGGCGCCATCGCGGGCTCCTCGGGTTCGCCTCGGTCGACCCATGCGGCGAATGCCTTCACGTCGTCGGTGAATGGCGGTTCGCCGCGCGCCTTGCGGATGACGTTGTGCGCGCTCAGCAAAGCTTTCGCGGGCGCCACGATCGATGCGATGAGCGGCCCCTTCGCCGGGCCGAAGTCGAAATTGTCCATGCCGTGCTTATCGGCATTGGCGATGGAGACTTGAGGCTCAGCAGGTCTGGTGGCGTCGCGCTTGCACGGCGGGGGCGTTATGAGCCGCACCTCAAAACGGCAACTCGCCCTGCCGCTTTTCAACAACCGCGATCTCCGGCAACGGCTGCGCGCGCAGCCAGCTATCGATCGCGTCGACGACATGCCGACGTTCGGTTTCATCGAGTACCTTGCCCGCCGCAATGTCGTGCCATTTCGCCAGACAACCGCGACAGCACGTCGCCGTCGCGTGCTGCGCGATGAACACCGGATGCCCGCGAAACGGCGTCTGCTTGCCATCGTTGAGCGGCGCTTGCGGCGCAAGGCGCTTCGTAATCAGCTCATGCGCCTGCGCGACGACCGCTTCCACGCCGCGTTCGCGCAGATAGCGCCCTTCCCGCACACCCAACGCGAAACGCCTGCGAAACGCGGATTTCGCGAGCGCGGCGAAGACGGCGTCGAGATCGCGCATCGACCTTCATTCCTTGCCGTAGAGCGTGGAATCGGCGAAACCCTGGGCGTCGAGCACACGGCCCACGAGAATCAGCGCCGTGCGTTGCAAACGCACTGCCCGCACCTTCACCGCGATATCCGCAAGCGTGCCTTCCACGCGCGTTTCATCCGGCCAACTCGCGCGAAACACCACGGCGACAGGACAATCCGCGCCGTAATGCGGCAGCAGATCGTCGACGATACGCTCGATATGCCGCACGCCAAGATGAATGGCGAGCGTCGCACGATGACGCGCCAGATCCGCGAGCGATTCGCCTTCGGGCATCGACGTTTTCGCGGCATAGCGCGTGAGAATCACGGTCTGCGAGATGCCCGGCAAGGTGAGTTCGCGTTTGAGCGCCGCCGCCGATGCCGCCGTCGCCGTCACGCCCGGCACGATCTCATAAGGAATCGCGAGCGTATCGAGACGGCGCATCTGCTCGCCTGTCGCGCCGTAAAGCGAAGGGTCGCCGGAATGCACGCGCGCCACGTCTTCTCCCCGCGCGTGCGCGTTTTCGAGCAACGCGACGATCGCATCGAGATCGAGTTCCGCCGTGTTCACGACACGCGTCGCCCGATGCCCGCTCAACACTTCGTCGGGCACGAGCGAGCCCGCATACAGAATCACCGGACACGAGCGGATGAGCCGCTGGCCCTTCACGGTGATGAGTTCCGGGTCGCCCGGTCCGGCGCCGATGAAATAGACGGTCATGGAAGAGGAAGTTCGGTTGTGAGTGCATCGAGCGCGCTTGCCGGATCGTCGAATGCGCGATCGGCTTCGGGAAGCGCGGGCCGCGCAAGCATCACGACGGGCAAGCCGCGTTCGCGCGCCACCGCGAGCTTCGCTTCGGTCGCGCGGCCGCCGCTGTTCTTGCTGACGACGACATCGATACGCGCCACATCGAACAACGCGCGCTCGCCTTCGATACTGAACGGCCCGCGCGCATCGACGATCCGCGCACGCGCGTTGCCTTCGTGCGGGTCGAGACAACGGATCGTCCAGAATTGCGACGCGGGTATCTCGTCAAGATGCGCAAGCGGCTCGCGTCCGAGCGTGAGTAACGGCTTTTCATAGGCCGCGATTGCATCGACGACGCCTGGCCAATCGCGCGCCTCGCGCCAGACGTCGCCCGTTCGCGGCTGCCATGCCGGACGACGCACGGCCCACAAGCGCACGCCAACGAGCGTACATGCTTCGCGTGCATGACGGCTCATCTGCGCGGCGTAGGGATGCGTGGCATCGAGCACGAGCGCGATGTCTTCTTCACGCAGATACGTTGCCAGACCCGCCACGCCGCCAAAACCGCCGACGCGAACCTCACATGCTAGATCCGTCGGCACACGCGCGAGCCCCGCGAGACTGTAGACATGCGACGTGCCGAGCCTGCGCGCGACGACGAGCGCGTCGCCGGTGCCGCCGAGCAATAGCACGCGCTTCATTGCGCGCTCCCGACGATCTGCCCTTGCCTGTCGATGGCGAAAGTCTCCACGACGATGCCTTGCGGCACGACGTCGAGCGCCACTTCGCGGGCTCGCGCGCAGACGATATCGCCGAGCGCGATGCCTTCGCCGCGCGCCAGCTTAAGCGCTTCCTGACTCGTGTTGGCCATGCGAATCGCGTGCTGCAACGCGATGCTCGCGCCAGCATCGGCGGCCCAAGTGGCGAGAAGCGGCAAGTCGATACTCGACGTGCGGCTGTGCAGATCCATATGTCCCGCCGCAAGCTTGCTGAGTTTGCCGAAGCCGCCGCAAACACTGAGTTTTTCGACCGGCGCGCGGCGCAAGTGCTTCAAAACCGCGCCCGCGAAATCGCCCATTTCGATGAGCGCCATATCCGGCAAGCCGTAACGCGCGCGCATGGCGTCCTCGCTCTGATTGCCGGTGCACGCCGCGATATGTTTTACGCCGTTGGCGCGCGCGACATCGATCCCCTGATGGATCGACGCGATATAAGCCGCACACGAAAACGGCCGGACGATGCCGGTGGTCCCGAGTATCGACAGTCCGCCGATAATGCCGAGCCGCGGATTCATCGTCTTGAGCGCAAGCGCCTCGCCATTCTCCACGCCGATGCTCACGTCGAAACCGCCCGCATAACCCGCTTGCGTGGCGAGTGCGTCGAGATGCTCGCTCATCATTTTGCGAGGAACGGGGTTGATGGCCGGCTCGCCGATCGGCAACGCAAGGCCCGCGCGCGTCACGGTGCCAACGCCCGGCCCCGCATGAAAGCGTACGCCATGCCGCGCCGCAAGCCGCACGCGAGCTATGACGAGCGCGCCATGCGTGACATCGGGATCGTCGCCGGCATCCTTGATGACGCCCGCTTCCGCTGCATCGCCGGCAAGACGGCAGAACGCGAGCGGCATGGTCACGGACTGGCCCTTCGGCAGCACGATCTCCGCGCGCGCGCTCGGCTCGCCGAGCAACAAAAGGCGCGCGGCCGCGAGACTCGTCACGGTCGCGCAGCTTCCCGTCGTGTAGCCGCTTCTGAGCGGCGCGGACTGTTCGGGCGTTTCGTCACGCATCGGGATGGTCATCCGCCGGCGAGCTCATGGCTTCTTCGCGTGCAGAAGCGTGATCGGCAGCGCTTGCCGCCACGTATCGAAACTGCCGAGCGGCTCGGCCCGTGCGATGCCGATCCGCGTCAGCTCGCCGCCATGCTCCGCGCGCCATGCAAAGAGCGCCGCTTCGCTCTGCAAGGTCACGGCGTTGACGATCAGCCGACCGCCCTGCCGCACGCGCGCCCAGCACGCATCGAGGAGACCCGGCACGGTCACGCCGCCGCCGATGAACACGGCATCCGGCGCGCTCAAACCGTCGAGCGCGCCGGGCGCCTCGCCCTTGACGAGTTGCAGCGCAGGCACGCCGAGCGCATCGCGGTTATGTTCGATGAGACGCTGCCGCCCTTCGTTCGCTTCGATGGCAATCGCGCGGCAAGCGGGATGCGCGCGCATCCACTCGATACCGATGGACCCGCAACCCGCGCCGACATCCCACAGCAATTCGCCCGGTTGCGGCGCGAGACGTGCGAGCGTCACGGCGCGTACATCGCGCTTGGTAAGCTGGCCGTCGTGCCGATACGCGTCGTCGGTAAGACCCGGCGTGAGCGATGGCCCCGCGTGGCCCGCATGCGTGCGGCATTCGATCGCCATGAGATTGAGCGCCGCCACGCGCGGCTCGCGCCAGTCGTCCGCACGTTCGTCGAACCGGCGTTCATTCGTGCCGCCCAGATGCTCGAACACCGTCACGCGGCTCGCGCCGAAACCATGCAGCGTGAGAAGCTGCGTGACGGCGGCGGGCGTCGCGCCATCGGCGCTCAGGACGAGCAGACGTCCGCCGCGAAACACATGCGCGAGCAGGGACGCCACCGGCCGCCCGACGAGCGACACGCATTGCGCGTCCTGCAACGGCCAGCCCAAGCGCGCCGCCGCCAGCGACAGCGACGAAGGCGCGGGCATGACGCGCATTTCTTCCGTGGATAATTCGCGCGCAAGCGTGGCGCCGACGCCGAAGAACATGGGGTCGCCGCTCGCAAGCACGCATGTTTGGACGCCGCGCTCGGCGAGCACGGCATCGACGGAAAACGGGCTTGGCCATGGCACGCGGCGCGCCGCGATACGCGCCGGCAGAAACGCGAGGTGACGTTCGCCGCCGTGGATCGACCGTGCTTCGAAGAGCGCGCGCCGCGCCTCGCGGCCAAGCCCATGCCAGCCGTCCTCGCCGATACCCACGACGGTCAGCCAGTTCGACATGTGCGGCCTCCTACGGGCGAATTCCGCGTTTGAAGCACCCGCGCAAGGCGGGAAGCGGTCTGATGGTCGATAAAAGCGGGCATAATAGCGCGTTCGTCGGTGCCTGAAGGGTTCGATCGGTATCGAGCCTCATGGCCTAACAGGGAACACAGCAAAACTGTGGCTGCCCCCGCAATTGTACGCAGCGAGTCCGCGCTCCACTGCCACTGGTTTTTACCGGGAAGGCTAGCGCGAATGTCGACCTGCCAGCCAAGAGACCTGCCGACGTAAGCATTCACTGCTATTCAACGCTATTCAACGCAATTGCGCGAAGCCTGCCGGGCGGGGTGTACCGGTTCGCAACTCAAGCGCTTGAGCATACGGTCGAGCTTTTGGAATCGTTCTTGCCGCCTCGGTCTTCGGCCTGTCCCGGCCTCATGCGTATCGTGCCCGCACGCGATGGCGCCCTTGCGCGCGTGCGTCTTGCCGGTGGCGAGTTGCGTCGCGAAGCCGCGCATGCCGTGGCGCACGCCGCCGAGCGCTGCGGTTCCGGCACGATCGAAGTGACCAATCGCGCCAATCTGCAACTGCGCGGCATTCGCGACGACGCCCACGCGGAACTCATCGACATCGTGCTCGCGGCGGGCCTCGGTCCGACCACGGCCGGCGCCGACGATATCCGAAACGTCATGCTGAGCCCGCTTGCGAGCACGGGAACGCGTGCGCTTGCAGCGGATATCGTCGAACGCATGCAGGCCGATGCCGCGTTGCACGCGTTGTCGCCGAAGTTCGCGTTGCAGATCGACGATGGCGAAACGCTTGCGATGCTCGATCATCCGCACGATCTTTGGCTTTCGGCGCTGGACAATGGCGCGCGCTTCGCATTCGGTTTTGCAGGATCGATGCCGCATCGTGAGGAACATGCGCCTGCCTCGGGCGCGATTGCGCGTGACGACGCGAAGCGCTTCATCCTGGCCGTGCTGCAGGCGTTTCTGGCGCTGGCATCGGTGGAAGAACACCGCATGCGCGATGTGCTCGCACGCGTTGGAATTACGGGCTTTCTCCATGCCCTCGACTTCGAAACACAGCACGACGCCGCACTTCAGTCATGGCGTCGCGCGCCTTCCGATGCAACGTTACGACTCGGCGCGCATGCGGACTATGTCGGCGCGCAAGCGCCGCTCGGCCGCCTCGATGCTAATACACTTCACGCAATCGCCGATCTCGCCGAAGAACGCGTCGTGATGACGCCCTGGCAAAGCGTGTTGCTGCCGGACGTGCACGCGAATCGCATGACGCATGTCGTCGATGCCCTTCGCGCGCTTGGCCTCTCCACCGATCCACGCGATCCGTTCGCGCGTCTGATCGCATGCGCGGGTTCTTCGGGCTGCGCGAAAAGCCGTGCCGATACGAAAGCGGACGCGCATCGTTTAGCCGCCTTGCTGCCCGAGCATGCGCACGCGCATCTGAGCGGCTGCGAGCGCTCTTGTGCGGCGGCGCATCCCGTCGAAAACACGCTCGTTGCCGTTGCGCCCGGCCGCTACGACGTGCTTCGAGGCACACACGTGATCGCCCATAACCTCCTCATCGAAGAGGCGGCCGCATGGCTCGCCCGGAGTCATGCCGATGTCTGACTATATCCGCGACGGTGCGGAGATTTACCGGCAATCATTCGCGACGATTCGCGCCGAAGCCGACCTCGCCGCCATTCCCGCCAACCTCGAAAAGCTCGCCGTGCGGCTGATTCATGCGTGCGGCATGATCGATATCGTCGATGACCTGCGCTTCTCGTCCGATGCCGGTATCGCGGGCCGTGAAGCGCTCGTGAGCGGCGCGCCCATTCTCTGCGATGCGCGCATGGTCGCCGAAGGCATCACGCGCGCGCGCCTTCCCGCGAATAATCGCGTGATCTGCACGCTCGGCGATGCCTCCGTGCCGGAACGCGCCCGTGCGATGCACAACACGCGCTCCGCTGCCGCACTCGAACTATGGCGGCCCGATCTTGCGGGTGCGATCGTCGCAATCGGCAATGCGCCCACCGCGCTCTTTCATCTACTCGACATGATCGACGACGGCGCACCGAAGCCCGCGCTCATCCTCGGCTTTCCAGTGGGCTTTATCGGCGCGGCGGAATCGAAAGCCATGCTTGCCGCCGACAGCCGTGGCATTCCTTTCGTCGCGTTGCTCGGACGACGCGGCGGCAGCGCGATGGCGGCGGCCGCCGTGAATGCGCTCGCATCGGAGGCCGAGTGATGAGCGGAAGACTCCATGGTCTGGGCGTCGGTCCGGGCGATCCCGATCTCATCACGGTGAAGGCGTTGAAGCTGCTCAAGGCGGCGCCCGTGGTCGCGTATTTCGTCGCGAAGGGGAAGAAGGGCAACGCGTTCGGAATCATCGAATCTCATCTCGAAGACACGCAGACGCGCTTGCCGCTCGTCTATCCCGTGACGACGGAAGCGCTCGAACCGCCGCTTTGCTACGAGACGATCATCAGCGCGTTCTACGATGAATGCGCGCTCGCCATTGCGGATCATCTCGAAGCCGGCCGCGACGTGGCGGTGATCTGCGAAGGCGATCCGTTCTTCTACGGCTCGTACATGTATCTGCATGATCGCCTTGCCGCGCGCTTCGAGGCAGAAGTCGTGCCCGGCGTCTGTTCGATGCTGGGCGGCGTCGCAGTGCTTGGCGTGCCACTGGTTTATCGTAATCAGAGCCTTGCGGTGCTTTCGGGCGTTCTTTCGGAAGCCGAACTAAAACGAAAGCTGGCGACGAGCGATGCCACCGTCATTATGAAGCTCGGCCGCAACTTCGACAAAGTGCGTCGTGTGCTGGCGGAACTCGGGCTCGACAAACGCGCGTTGTATGTGGAACGCGCGACGATGGCGAATCAACGCATCGTGCCGCTGAACGAAGTCGATCCAATGGCATCGCCCTACTTCTCGCTGTTGGTCGTGCCGGGGACGAAATGGAGCGCATAGACGTAGCGAAGCCGCTTGCCATCGTCGTGCTCGGCAACGGTGCGCTGACTATCGCGCGCAAGATTCAGGCGTGTCGTCCGGGATCGCTCGTTCATGGACTCGCTAGTCGCGTGAACCTGGACGCCTCCTTCGACGACTTCGGCGCGCACGTGCGGGCACTCTACGCGGCAGGCTCGCCAATCGTCGCACTGTGTTCAGCAGGCATCGTAATTCGCGCGCTGGCAGCGTCGCTTGCGGATAAGGGCGCGGAGCCGCCGGTGCTCGCTGTCGCGCAGGACGGCAGCGCGGTCGTGCCGCTGCTCGGCGGCATGAGCGGCGTGAACATGCTTGCGCGTGATATCGGCCAGATGCTCGGTATCGTACCGGCCATCACGACGAGCGGCGAATTACGCTTCGGTCAATGTCTGCTCGCGCCGCCCGAAGGCTACGTACTGGCGGATATCGAACGCGGCAAGCGCTTCGTGTCCGACTTGCTTGGCGGAGCAACGACGCGCTTGGAAGGCCACGCACCGTGGCTCGATCAGGCAGCCCTTCCTCGCGCCGACGATGCGTTGCGCGCCATCCGCATCACGCCCGAAAGCGCCCACGATGAACACAGTCTCGTGATTCATCCACGTTGTGTGATTGCATGGATCGAAGACGACGCGACGAACGGCGAAGTAGCGGAATGCGTACGCAAGGCACTTCAAGCACGAAGCCTCGCGCCGCTCGCACTCGCTGTGCTGGTCGCGCCCACGCACGCAATGACATCGCAACGTCTCGCCGATGCCGCGCAAGCGCTCGACGTGCCATTGCGTTTCAGCGACGCCCCGCCTTTCGATGTTTCGCACAACGGCGACGTTGCATTGCACGTCGCCAACGCGCCCGTCGATGCGCAGGCGATAGGCCGTGCACGCGGCACGTTGACCGTGATCGGTCTCGGTCCCGGCAGCTCCGAAATGATGACGCCCGCCGCGAAAGCCGCGCTCCGTGCCGCAGAAGACGTGCTCGGTTACGAAACCTACGTGCGCATGGCAGGCCCGTTTCGCGCCGATCAACGCGCGCATATGACGGACAATCGCGAAGAGTTGCAGCGCGCGCGACATGCGTTCGAACTGGCAAGCGAGGGACGCAGGGTAGTGGTCGTATCGTCGGGCGATCCGGGCGTGTTCGCCATGGCGGCAGCCGTGCTCGAAGCACTCGACAAGGAAGCGAACGCGTCATGGCATGCCGTGAAACTCGAGATCGTGCCGGGCGTATCGGCGTCGCTTGCCACGGCGGCGCGTGCGGGCGCACCGCTCGGCCATGACTTCTGCGTTTTGTCGCTATCGGATAATCTGAAGCCGTGGGGCGTCATCGAGAAACGCATAACGCATGCGGGTCAGGCCGATTTCGTCATGGCGTTCTACAACCCGCTATCGAAGGCACGGCCCTGGCAATTCGATCGCGCGATCGAAATCGTGAAGCAGCATCGCGATGCCAAAACGCCCGTCGTGCTCGGGCGCGATGTGGGACGCGCGGGCGAGACGCTTCGCATCATGACGCTTGGCGAGTTGGACAGCACGATGGTGGACATGCGAACGATGGTGATCGTCGGATCATCGACCACGCGCGTGATCGGCGATGGCGCATGGGTTTATACGCCGCGATGGTATGAATGACACGGGCAGGCTACCGCAAGTCCGCGCTCAGTTCGCTCGCATGAAAGTACTCCGCCGCCCAGCGTAGCGCCAACGTGCTCGCTTGCCCGACTCCAAATTGCCCTTCATCGAAGTCCACCAGCACGACGCGGTCCGCGCACTGCGGCGGCGCGGGCGCCTCGTTCGTGCGGCCATCGGTCAGCACCCATAGCCAGCGACGCTGCGCGGGTCTTCGACGCGCGGCTCGTGCAAGCACGGTCTGCGCACTCGAAAGACCCAACGCCAGCGGCGTGCCACCACCGCCACCGATAGGACTCACCCAGCGCTCGTTCCACCAATGCGCGGCGCCCGGCTGACGACGCACTTCGGCACGCCCGCCACCGAAACATACGAGCGCAATTTCCGCACGCTCACGATAAGCCCGATCGAACAACGCAATCAACAAGCCCTTGGCACGCGCGAGCCGTTCACCCGTGAGCATCGATCCCGAGCAATCGAGAAGAAAGCAATGCAACGACGCCGCTTCGCCCTGCACACGTCGATAGCGAAGATGCCGTGCATCGAGACGCTCGGCACGTTTCGCGCGTAGCGTCGATATCCAGTCGAGCGTGGTGCTTTCATCGCCTTCGCGACCGGTCATGCGACCGCGTGCCCGCGCTTCACGCCATCGAAGACGATGCTCTTGAGCATCCGCTTCGTGTCTCCGATGGCTCAGGCTTTTTTTGCGGCAAGCGGTCTGACTTGCTTGACCTTCGCCGTGCCTGCTGGCTCGGGCGGCATGTAGCCCCAATCGCTTTCATTCGTGCTGCCGTTATCGCGCGGGGCGGGCTGCTGCGGCGCTTCGCCTTGCGATGCATCGGCCTCGCGTCGTCGATGCTTCAGCACGGCGTCGGCCACGCGATCGACATGAAGCGTCTGCACGTTGCTCGCGCCTTCGAATGCCGCGAGCGCTCTCGCCGCACGCAGCATCACGAGATCGGCGCGCAAGCCATCCACGTGGGCGGCGATGCAAAGCGCGCTCACGCGCGCATGCACCGCGTCGTCCGGATCGAGCGCGAATAGCACGGCACGTGCTGCATGAATGCGTTCTGCTAGCGCGGACTGTGCGTCGGCATGGCGTGCGCAGAATGCTTCAGCATCCATATCGAACGCGAGCCGCGCCCTGACGATCCGTTGCCGCACGCTCGCATCGAAGCAATTGTTCAATTCGACCGCGAGCCCGAAGCGGTCGAGCAATTGCGGACGCAATTCGCCTTCTTCGGGATTCATCGTGCCGATCAATACGAAACGCGCTTCATGCCGATGCGAAATACCATCGCGCTCGATGACGTTCACGCCGCTTGCCGCGACATCCAGCAACTGATCGACGAGCGGGTTGGGCAGCAGATTCACTTCATCGACATAGAGCACGCCGAGATGCGCTTTTGCAAGCAAGCCCGGCGAAAAGGTCACGCCGCCGTCGCGCAAGGCGCTTTGAATATCGAGCGTACCGATCAACTGCTCTTCGCTTGCGCCGAGCGGCAGCGTGACGAGCCGGCCTTCGGGCAATAGCTCGGCAAGGGCGCGTGCGGCAGTGGACTTCGCCGTTCCGCGTGGGCCGCTGACGAGCACGCCGCCAAGCGCCGGATCGATAGCCGCGAGCACGAGCGCCTGCTGCAAGGCCTCCTGCCCGACGAGCGCGGTAAAGGGAAACACCGGAAAATCAGCGTCGTTCGGGTTCAAGTCTGTCGGCCTTCGAGTTGCTGTTCGACATCGAGCAAATGGCGCGTCACGTCAGCGCGATAGCCGCCCGGCTCTTGCCATAAACCGCGCTCCATGGCTTCGAGCAGACGCTCGCATATCGATTGGAGCGCGTGAGGATTGTGCTGCGTGATGAACTCGCGCGTGTCTGCGTCGTTCACGTAAGCGTCGGTAACGAGCGCGTATTGATGATCCGATACGACGCGCGCCGTGGCGTCGTATCCGTAAAGATAATCCACCGTTGCAGCGAGTTCGGATGCGCCTTTGTAGCCGTGACGCTTGACGCCGTCGATCCATTTTGGATTGACCACGCGCGAGCGCACCACGCGTGCAATCTCTTCGTTCAAGGTCCGCACGCGCGGCGCGGCGGGATTGCTATGATCCGCGTTATACGCCTGCGGTTGCAGGCCCGAAAGATAACGCACGGCCGCGACCATGCCGCCCTGAAACTGATGGTAGTCGTTCGAGTCCAGCAGATCGTGCTCGCGGTTATCTTGATTCTGAAGCACGACATCGAGCGCGGAAAGCCGCGTGCCGAAGCTCGCTCGCGCATCCACGCCGTCTTGCGCCTGCGAATACGCATAGCCTCCCGTGCTTTGATACGCGGCCGAGAGATCGGCGTCGCTCTGCCATTGCTTCGCATCGATCAGTTCCTGCAAGCCCGCGCCATACGCGCCCGGCTTTGTGCTGAACACGCGCCAGCCTGCACGTTGCCGCGCTTCTTTCGCATTCATACCGCGACCGATCAGTTCATCGCGCTCACGCATGACGCGCGCGCGAATCGGATTGATATCCTCGGACTCGTCTTCGAGTTCGGCGACGGCTTGCACCGCCGCATCGAAAAGATGCATGAGATTGGCGAAGGCGTCGCGAAAGAACCCCGATACGCGCAAGGTAACGTCGATACGCGGCCGGTTGAAGATGGAGATTGGCAGTATCTCGAAGTCCGTCACGCGATTGCTTCCCGCCGCCCACTTCGGCCGTACGCCGATCAGTGCGAACGCCTGGGCCATATCGTCGCCGCCAGTGCGCATGGTCGCCGTGCCCCACACGGAAAGGCCGATGGCGCGCGGGAAATCGCCGTGATCCTGCACGTGTCTTTCCACCAGCAGATTGGCCGACTTGAGGCCGATGGACCATGCGGCCTGCGTCGGCAACGCGCGTGTGTCGACCGAATAAAAATTGCGTCCGGTAGGCAACACGTCCGGTCTGCCGCGCGATGGAGAACCGCTCGGACCAGGCGGCACGAAGCGGCCCTCGAGCCCGCGCTTCAGTTGCTCGAGCTCTTGCGGACCACACGCGTCAAGACGCGCGAGCACATCGCCTTGCAAGCGTTCGAGCACCAGCGTCGTTTGCGGCCCCGGCGATTCGGCATCGCCTTGAAATAGTTGCAACGCTAACGATTCGAGGCGTTCGCGTGTATCGCCATGATGCCGCCAAGGCGCGTCGACCGCGTTTTGAAGCGCGTCGGGGCGAGGTCCATTCCATGGCGCCGCCCAGTCGGCATCGAGCGGATCGAACGCTTCACCGAGCGCGAGATCGCGCGCCATGGCCGTGATGAGACTTGCATTCGCGCCGCGTCCGTCGCCGGTCGGAAAACGGCCCAATGCGAGCAGCGTATCGCGCCTTTGCACGCCTTCGGGCGATACGCCGAACACATGCAAGCCATCGCGTATCTGCGCTTCCTTGAGTTCGCACAGATAGGCATCGGCACGCGTAAGCAGTGTGTCTTCACCCTGCAAGTCGCCCGGTGCGTCGAGCCCGAGTTCCTCATGCAATCTGTTCTCGACGATGTTCGCGAGGATGGACTTGCGCAGCAGCTTCGCGCGGCGCGTATCGACCATGAGCGCTTCGTAGTATTCGTCCACTTGTCGTTCGAGATCCTGCAGCGGCCCATAGTTTTCGGCACGCGTGAGCGGCGGCATCAGATGGTCGATGATGACCGCCTGCGCGCGACGCTTGGCCTGACTGCCCTCGCCCGGATCGTTCACGATGAACGGATAGAGATGCGGCATGGGACCGAGAATGAGATCGGGCCAGCACGATGCCGACAACGCAACGCTCTTGCCGGGCAGCCATTCGAGGTTGCCATGCTTGCCGACATGCACGAGCGCATCGGCCTGGAAGCGCAGGCGCAACCAAAAATAAAACGCGAGATACGCATGCGGCGGCACGAGTTCGGCATCGTGATAGCTCGCATAATCGTTGCGCTCGCGCGAGCGCGAAGGCTGAATGCCGATGAACACTTCACCGCAACGCAAGCCTGCAATCATGAAGCGGCCGCGCCGTATCGTCGGATCGTCTTCAGGCGCGCCCCATGTTTTTTCCAGTGCTTGCCGTGCATCCAGCGGCAACGCGCGATAGGCATCGAGATAATCTTCGAGCGCAAGACTTTGCAGGGCCGGGCGAAGATCGCGCACGACAGGGTCGTTTGTCACGCCTCGCGTAAGCGCTTCGATGAGCGCATCGCCATGTTCGGGAATCTGGTCTAAGCGATAGCCTTCACGCTCGAGCAACTGCAAGATGTTAATGGCCGATGCCGGCGTGTCCAGTCCCACGCCGTTGCCAATGCGCCCTTCGCTCGCCGGATAATTCGCCAAGACGAGCGCGATGCGCTTGCGCTCGTTTGGCGCATGTCTGAGCTTGCACCAGCGCGCGCTGAGTTCGGCGACGAAGTGCATGCGCTCGGTATCGGCCTGATAACGCACCACGTCGACCTGCGTATGCGGGCATCGATAAGCAAGCCCCTTGAAGCTCACCGCTCGCGTGATGATACGGCCATCCACCTCGGGGAGCGCCACGTGCATGGCGACATCGCGCGAATTCAGGCCTTGATTGTCCTTCTGCCAGTCATCGCGATTGCCCCCGCTCAAGATCACTTGCATCACGGGCGCATCGCCGGCCACTTCGAATGCTTCGCTTTCTCCGATCACGCCCGCAGCGAACGCCGTGGTATTGAGCACGAGCGATGCACCATGCTGCGCGCATAAACGCTCGACTACTTCGCGGCTCAGACTTTCCTTGAGCGATGCAATCGCAATGGGCAGCGGATTCATGCCCTCGCGTTCGAGCGCTTCGATGAATGCATCGAACACAGCGGTGTTGCCTGATTGAAGGTGTGCGCGATAGAAAAGAATGGCAACCACCGGCGCGCCTTCGGTCCAGCGTTCGCGCCAATCGTCGCTAGAAGCGCTTTCGCGCTCGGGGTGATAGATCGCGACCGCGGGCAACGCGCTCGGCGCGTGCGCTTCGCGTCCCCAACCGAACGCGCGATGCGCGATGGCGCGTAGAAATTCTTCGGCATTGCGCGCGCCGCCTTCACGTAAATAGCGCGACAGGTCGCGGCAGAACGCGGCATCGGCCGTACTCTTGCCGATGAGATTCGGGTCTTCCGCAAGATCGCCCGAAAACATGGCGAGCATTTGCTTTTCGCGCTTTGCCAAAGCGACGAGACGCTCGATACCGTAGGGCCAATACGATTCGCCGCCGAGATGATCGACGATGACGACCTTTGCATGACGCAGAATGTCGTCGACATAAAAGTCGACCGAAGCGTTCTGGCGCAGGAACGATTGATTTGCGAGCCGCACTTCCGGAAAGCCGGGGCCGAGACGCGGAAAGACGCTTGCGAGCAGCGCGAGCGTGGTATCGGCCGAACTGAGCACGACGATGGGTGCGCGCGTCTGCTCGATCCGCATCACGCCTGCTGCGTCGTCGACGAAGCCTCCCGGAGTCGTGCGCAGCAGATGCATCGCTCAGGCCTGCACGGGTAAGTTCTGCAACGCGGAAACGAAGGCACGTTGCAGCGTTTCGCGGTCGAGGTCCTCGCCGATAAGCACGAAGCGACTCGATGCCTCGCCTTCGTTCCAGCGCCTGTCGAAGTAACTGTCGAAGCGTCGCCCCACGCCTTGCACGACGAGCCGCATGGCGGCACCCGGCAACGCCGCGAAGCCCTTCACACGGTAAATCGTGTGCTTTTCCACCAGCACGTGCAGTGCCGCAAGCAGCTGTTCGCGCGACTCGACATCCGCTGCGACCACCACGGAATCGAACTCGTCGTGATGATGATCCGCATGACCGTCTTCGTCGGGCGAGCCATGATGGTCGTGCCGCAGATGAATGGTCTCTTCCGATGCGGATTGCAAGCCGAGCAGCGCATGCACGTCGAGTTTGCCCATCTGCGCGGGAACGATCTTCACTTCGGGCGGAATCTCGGGACGCACGAGCGCATCGACCTTGCTCAACGCGGCGGCATCCATGAGATCGGTCTTGTTGACGATGACGAGATCCGCCGACGACAGTTGGTCTTCAAACAATTCATGCAACGGCGATTCGTGATCGAGATTCGGATCGGCCTTGCGCTGCGCATCGACGGCGCTGGGATTTGCCGCGAACTGACCGCTTGCCGCAGCCGGACCGTCGACCACGGTAACGACCGCGTCCACGGTGAAGGCGTTCTTGATGGACGGCCAGTTGAAGGCCTGCACGAGCGGCTTGGGCAAGGCAAGCCCGGACGTTTCGATCAACACGTGATCGATACTGTCGCGCCGTTCAAGCAGTTGCTCCATCACCGGATAAAACTCTTCCTGCACGGTGCAACACAAGCAACCGTTCGCGAGTTCATAGAGATTGCGTTCGGCGGAGCCTGCTTCGTCGTCGCAACCGATACCGCAGCCCTTGAGAATTTCCCCATCGATACCGAGCTCGCCGAACTCGTTGACGATGACCGCGATGCGCTTGCCCTGCGCGTTCGAAAGAATGTGCCGCATCAGCGTGGTTTTGCCGCTGCCGAGGAAGCCGGTCACGACCGTGACGGGGATCTTGCGCGTTTGCATCGTTGCTCCGTGCTTGATTGATGCGTGCGCCCTATGCGTGATGGTGTGCGCGATGCGGTCTATTCGACCTTTGCAGCGGCATGGACATGGAAAAGCGCACGACTCGGTGGATCTGGGGATACGCCGCAACCCCGCGGCTAAGGAAATCCCTTCGGTAATTCTGGCCGGTATCCGGGCTGACGAAAATAGCCGCTTCGCCTTCCCGCGCCGGACGCTTTGAACGCCTAGCACAGTGGCTTTGAAACCGGCTTGCCGCGCATGTCATGCGTGGCTTTCGCTTACCGTTGCGGGGGCAGCACAGGTTGGCTTGCGTTCGCCTGAACGCGCGCTTCCTGTTTCCCGTTCAACTGCGCGCTAAAGACTTGGCGCGCGAGCACCTGAACTATTGAAAGTCTAGGGCTAGCGGGGTTAGGCGTCAAGAAAGCGTGGTGCCTGCCTAAGCGTCCGGTATGGTATCTTTCCTCCGCCTTAAGGCTTTTCAAGTCGACCTCCATGAATTGGCTTCGTTTAGCATGAGCGCCGCGCTCGTCATCGGCATCGGCTGCCGCCGCGGCGTAAGCGCCGAAGCAATAGAACGCGCTGTGCGTGGTGCGCTTGGCACGCTCGCATTTGCCGATATCGCCAGCGTGGCAAGCATCGACGCTAAGAAAGACGAAACAGGATTGCTTGCATTTTGCGAGCGTCATCAATTGCGCGTGGATTTCTTTAGCGCCGATCAAATCGAGCGCGCGCCTGGGAAATTCTTATCGCAGGCCAGGCGGCATTTGAATGTCGACGGCGTATGCGAGCCTTGCGCGCTCATTGCCAGCGGCGGCCGGCTCGTCGTGCATAAGACTATCGCGGGCGGCGTGACGGTCGCTATTGCAGAGACACCATCGAAGAAACAAGCATGAAAACCGATACCGAATCGCATTTGCGCATGACCCAGCGGCGCAAGGAAGGCCATGAGAAAAAGCAGGCCGCCGCCGACCATGAAAAGGGCCTGTTGATCGTCAATACCGGCAACGGCAAAGGCAAGACCACCGCTGCATTCGGCATGGCCATGCGCGTGCTCGGGCACGGCATGAAACTCGGCGTGGTGCAATTTATCAAAGGCGCGCTGCATACGTCGGAACGCGATTTCCTTGGCGCAATCGCGCATTGCGATTTCGTGACGATGGGCGATGGCTATACGTGGAACACGCAAAATCGCGAGGCGGACATCGCCACGGCGCGCAAGGGATGGGACGAAGCACGACGCATGATCCAAAGCGGCGAGTATCAGATGGTCGTACTCGACGAGCTCAATGCCGTGCTCAAGTACGAATATTTGCCGCTTGAGGAAGTACTCGGCGTGCTAAAGGCACGGCCGGCCATGCTGCATGTCGTCGTGACAGGACGACACGCGGCCGATGAGCTCATTGAAATAGCCGATCTCGTCACCGAAATGCGCCTCGTAAAGCACCCTTATCGCGAGCAGGGCGTCAAGGCGCAACGCGGCGTCGAGTTCTGACGCAATGGCAAACTGTCCCGCACTCTTCATCGGCGCGAGCGCGTCGCATCAAGGCAAGACCACGGTGACGGCCGCGCTTGCGCGTCATCACACGCGGCAAGGCAGGCGCGTGCGCATCTTCAAGACCGGGCCGGATTTTCTCGATCCGATGATTCTCGAGCGGGCATGCGGGTCGCCCGTTTATTCGCTGCATCTTTGGATGGTCGGACTGGAAGCGTGCCGCGCGATGCTTTCCGCGGCCGCCAAGGAAGCCGACCTTATTTTGATCGAAGGCGTAATGGGCCTCTTCGATGGCACGCCGAGCAGCGCCGATCTCGCCGCTGCGTTCAATGTGCCCGTGCTCGCGGTAATCGGCGCGCATGGCATGGCGCAAACCTTCGGCGCGCTTGCGTTCGGACTTGCGCGTTATCGGCCCGATGTGCCGTTTCATGGCGTGCTTGCAAATCGCGTGGCGTCTGCGCGCCATGCACAGATGCTGGCCGAAGCCATCCCCGAAGGGCTGCGCTATTGCGGTCATTTTTCGAACGCGGACGATATCGCGCTACCCGAACGTCACCTTGGCCTCACTCAAGCGCGGGAAGTGGCGGACCTGGATGCGCGTCTCGACCGCGCCGCCGATGCCATTGCCGCGACCACGCTTGCCGATTTGCCGCCGCTCGTTCGCTTCGACGACGACATCACGCTAAGTGAACCGCCGCGTCTTCTCGACGGATTGCACATTGCGATCGCGCGGGACGCCGCGTTTTCATTTATTTATCCCGCGAATGTCGATTTGCTAAAGGCATCGGGCGCAAGCGTCAGCTATTTTTCCCCGCTAGCGGATGAGCCCGTACCCGCCCATGTCGATGCGCTCTACTTGCCCGGCGGCTACCCCGAGCTTCACGCCGCGACGCTTGCTTCCAATGCGTGCACGCGCGCTTCGATAAGAGAACATATCGCGCGCAATCGCGCGGTAGTCGCGGAATGCGGCGGTATGCTCTACCTGCTCGACGCACTGACGGATGTCGAAGGCAATCGTCATTCAATGCTAAGCGCCCTTCCCGGCGACGCCACCATGCAACGCCGTCTTTCGCGGCTGGCGATGCAACGAGTCGACACCGCCCACGGTCCGCTCACCGGCCACACCTTTCACTATTCGACGCTCAAGACATCGATGCAGCCTTTCACGACAGCCACGCACGCAACGACCGGTGCGCAGGGCGAAGCGCTTTATCGTCATGGCGCGATAACGGCCACTTACATGCACGCTTACTGGCCCTCGAATCCTGCGGCAATGGCTGCGCTCTTTCGCGGCGAAGCGCTATGACGACACCGACCGAAATCGGGCCACGCGATCTCGCCGAGATGATCGGACGCGCCAGCGCGCAGGAACCAATCGGCTCGCCGTGCACCGGCGTGTGCAAGCTCGATGCATCGAGCGGCCTGTGCGCGGGATGCTTTAGAAGCCGCGAGGAAATTAAATTGTTTAGAACGATGGACGATCACGCGAAGCTCGCGTTGTTCGACCAGTTGCTTGAGCGGCGCGCGGCCTCGCAATGAACGAAGGCCCGCGCTCGTGCTCAAGCGACGCGGGCCTTTTGACATCCATCGAGCATTCGATTCAGGCAGCGGCCATGCGACGCGCTGCCGGACGCTCGAGTTCACGTGACGCAAGCGCGCCGAAGAGCAGTCCAAGCGTTGCCCAGATCAATGCTTGAATACCGACGGCAGTCAGCCTGAAATTCCACAACAACGACGCGGAAAAGTCGGCGGGTACTTCGTCGACAGAAGGCAGCGCCACTTGCGCGATAACCATCAAGACGACATAACCAGCCGCCGCAATAAGCGCCGCGTTCCAGTTGCCGCGACGCGCCTGCAAGCGTCGCTGCGCATAGACCGCGAACACCGCGCCGACGATTGAAATCGCCACCATGCCGAAGAAAAGCGCCGTACGCGGACCAATGGTTTCGGCATTGCCCACGGCGGGCGGGTTTGGGGGATATTTAATGAACGGCACGAGCGCAACGCTAACGAAACCAATGAGCGCAAGCAAAACCGACGTTCCGCGCGCATGCAACGAGCCGAGCCGCCCATAAGCCAAGGCAAAGATCAGCGAGAAAATACCGCCTAAAGCCGTGCCGAACACCACCACGCCCGTTAGTAAGCCCAAACCCGCTTGCGTGTCCCGGCTAACGAGTTCTTCATCATCACCATGACTATGCGATTGCGCTGCCGCCGCTTCATCGTGATGATCGTGTGCGGGCGCTTGTGCATGCTCGTGCTGTTCTTCGAACGCGATAGCCCGAGCAACTGAAGGTTCGCCGAAGCCGCGCGCAAAGCCAAAGCTGATCAGGCCCGCGACGAGTCCCGCGACCATGCCGCGTATAAGCAAGTTGCGAATCATGCTCCGTCCTCAATGGCACGGAAAGCCGAGCAAGTGTCGGCCATCGTGAACGAATTCGTGGACGTACATGCCCGAGATAATGGACGTTGCACCTTGCTCGGCGCCGACGAAATAAATCGCGATCAGCAGAACGAGGCCGATAAAAACGGTCCAAGGAAGGACCTCACGCACCGGAATGGGGACCGGTGCATCGTTAGCGGGCGTTGCAATACCAGCGGAAAAAGCCGGCGCGTTGGACATATTCATTGAAATTTCTCCAGGGAAAAGCGCGTCCCGATAGACGAAGAGCATGCAGCGGGGTCTGACTCGCGGCATCGCGCTCTTAGCGCGAACCGCATACAGTGGCGCGACCGTGCCGGGCTTCCACCGGCTTCCTCGCACTGCAAGCTTGCCATTCTATGATGATTGCCGGCAAAGTAAAACGACCATGAGCTAAAGCCTATGCAATCGACATTGATTTTGCTGTGCCACGCCGCCACGCATGCCATGAAAAGCGGGCGTTTTCCGCAAGGCGACGAGCCTGTCGAACAGGCTAAATGCACGCTCGATGTCCCGGGCGAGCCAAGCCGCGTCACATCCAGCCCGGCCCGCGCTGCTTGCGAAACAGCGGCTTGGATCACGACAGCTTTTTCGATCGATGTCGCATTCGACGATATCGACTATGGAGAATGGCGCGGTCGTTCCATTCGCGAGATTAGTGAGCGCGAGCCTCAAGACGTTGCGGCATGGCTTTCCGATCCCCATGCAAGGCCGCATGGCGGCGAGAGCGTGGCAATGCTGTCAAAGCGCGTTGAGAAAGCGCTCGAGGGGCTTGCTTCGAATACGGAGCACGAATGCTGCATAGTCGTAACGCACGCCATCGTCATGAAGGCGGCGCTCTGTATCGTGCGCGACGAACCGTTGTCGTCGATACTCAAGATGGATCTCGCGCCGCTATCGTCCGTCTTGCTCAAGTTCGCGGAAGGCAAATGGACAAACGTGCCCTCCTGAACTTAGATGGCCGCTCGGTGCTCAAAGCAAGCAGCGACTGGTTCGCTCAAAGGAGACAGCAATGGCGCACTATGTGGATGGTTTCGTCGTACCAGTGCCGATCGACAAGGTCGACGCGTATCGCAGCATGGCCGATGCAGCGGGCAAAATATGGCTGGAATATGGCGCGCTGCAGTTTGTCGAATGTATTGCCGACGATGTTAAGCCAGGCGAGCTCACCTCGTTCCCTCGAAGCGTACAGCTCAAGGAAGGCGAAACGGTGGTCTTCTCGTGGATCGTCTATGAATCGCGCGAACAACGTGACGCCGTCAACGCCAAAGTAATGGAAGACTCGCGCCTTAAGAGCATGATGGAAAACGGCGAACCGCCGTTCGATCCCAAACGCATGTTCTTCGGCGGCTTCAGGACGCTGGTCGAACTGTCAAAGGCCTGATTATTTTTCGAATGCCTAAAACCAAGGAGCCATATCGACATGTACATTGCCATGAACCGCTTCAAGATCGTTCCAGGCGCGGAAGCCGATTTCGAACATCTCTGGACAAGCCGTGACACGCACCTCAAGGAAGTGCCGGGCTTCGTGGAGTTCCATCTGCTAAAGGGACCGACGCGGGATGACCACGTCCTCTATTCGAGTCACACGATCTGGACAAACCATGCTGCGTTCGAACAGTGGACTCAGTCGGATGCATTTCGCGCCGCGCATCGCAATGCGGGCGGAGAAACCAGGCAGCTTTACTTAGGCCACCCGGAATTCGAAGGCTTCGAAGTGATTCAGACGGTTAAATAAGAGCCGCCTGTCTTACAAGACCGTGAACGAATTGCGTCGCTCGCTAAGGCCTTCCTAAGCCTTAGCGCCACGCGCCATTCGCTGCAATGTCGATGAATCGATGGCTCCGGCACAAATGCGCACGGCCTCCTTAAGCGTACGTGGACGTCCCTCGCCAAACTGCGATTCAAGCATGGCGACGGCGCGTAAGCGTTCGTAATTGCCCAGCTTCTCGCCAGTCGCAAGCTCCAGCACGGAGATAAAGTAAGCAGCCGGCGGCGCCGCGTTAGGCTGTGCGGACGCACCGCCTGATCCATCATTCCCGTCGTTGCGCGCGGGAAAACCGGGCGTCCATCTGGTGTCGTATCGGCTATTCATGGGTCTGTTCATTTGGGTGCCAAGGCGCTTGCGCCAGCTTTCGATTGAACAGACATTCAGCAAGGACCGTTCCAAGCCAGCTCGCGCCTTAATTAGCGCTGTTATTTTTGTCTAACAATAAAGCTCTAGCAACTCGACATGCAGCGAGATCCCATGCCGCGCATCCGACGGACTTAAATACGATCGGGCGTTCGTTTTGCACCCTCGCCGTGATTGCTTGTGCAAGTGGATTAACGTTTTCCCATTTCACACCAGCAAGGATGAAATCCCCCGCTTCATGGCGCGCCCCCGCCGGGTCATCGACATACAAAGCGCTTGAATCGATAGTGCCCGGCGCTATTTCTGCCGCATCAGGCGTAAAGGCGCCAACACCGATGACCAACCGATCTGCTCGCGCCGGCAGCGTATAGACAGGCTGCTTGCTGGTGGTCGCGGTGATGACGACATCGACAGCTTCAGGAATGTTTGAGCTTTCAAGCGCCGCTAGCTTTGGCGAAGCCGCTGCGTGGGCCTTGCAAAAGGCATTCGCACGCTCGGTTCGCGACCCCTGGACGATGATCGATGCATCGGGATAAACGCTCGCGATCGCCTCCACATGGTAGGCCGCCTGCTTGCCCGTACCGATCACCAGCACTTGTTTCGGCGGCTGCGCGCTTAGAGCGCGGATAGCGAGCATCGATACCGCCGCCGTTCTGCGCCCCGTTACAGTTGGGCCGTCGAGCATGAATTGCGGCACGCCGGTGACGGCATCGAATGCGGTGACCTGTCCGTGAATCGTGGGCAAACCAAGCGCACCGTTACCCGCGCACACGTTGACGAGCTTGTGCATGGCCAAGTCCGCCGCGCTTGCAGGCATCGACAACATGATCCCACCTTGTGCAAGCGGCACCACCATGCGCTCCGGACTCACGATACGGCCCGCCGCGTAATCGAGCATGGTGGCGGCAAGCGTGTCGACCAGGCGGTCATAAGGAACGAGCTGCGCGGTGCGTTCGGCGTCGAAAATTGGAATCGCGCTTGAGGTTTGATTCATCGTGTCTTTGGCCTCGGAAGGGAAAGTTGCCATCGCAATGCCACTGAAATATCGCAACATTCTAACGGCGCAAGCGACCTCGACCATTTGCCGTCGGTGCACTAAAACGCGCAAAGCGTTGCGTACGCCGTCATATGATTGCCTTCGAATACAGTCATAATCAAGCAATCTGCGCCGCAAAAATTGCAGCGGCAAGCCGCCCACGGAGCCCACAATGAACGAGATGGACAAGCAGCGCCGCTTCCATGCCGACCTGATCGACAGCTACGACGAAGAGTTCGAAATGGAGATCGACGACCGCTTCCTGGATGGCGAGGCAGCGTTCTCCGACGAGGAACGACAGCTTCGTAAGACCTATTTCCGCGAGCTATTTCGCTTGCAGGGCGAACTGGTGAAGTTGCAGGATTGGGTCGTGCATACGGGCCACAGACTCGTGGTGATTTTTGAAGGCCGCGATGCGGCCGGTAAAGGCGGTGCGATCAAGCGCATCACGCAGCGGTTGAACCCGCGCGTGTGCCGCGTCGCTGCTCTGCCTGCGCCGAATAATCGTGAACGCACGCAATGGTATTTCCAGCGCTACGTATCGCATCTTCCGGCAGGCGGCGAAATCGTTCTGTTCGATCGAAGCTGGTATAACCGCGCGGGAGTAGAACGCGTGATGAACTTCTGTACTGACGCCGAATACGAAGAGTTCTTCCGTTCCGTGCCCGAGTTCGAAAAGATGCTCGTGCGTAGCGGCGTTCAGATCATCAAGTACTGGTTTTCTATTACCGATGACGAACAGGAAGTGCGCTTCGAGGCGCGTATTGAAGATCCGCTAAAGCAGTGGAAGCTGAGTCCGATGGACCTCGAAAGCCGACGCCGCTGGGAAGCCTATACAGCCGCTAAGGAAGTCATGCTGCAGCGTTCGCACATTCCCGAAGCGCCGTGGTGGGTGGTTCAGGCCGTCGACAAGAAGCGTGCGCGGCTGAACTGCATGCATCATCTGTTGAGTCAGGTGCCGTATCACGAGATCGAGCACTCTGCGATCACGCTGCCCGAGCGCGTATTCAATCCGGATTATTTGCGGCAGCCCGTGCCGGAGACCATGTACGTCCCGGAGATTTACTAAAGCGCTTTAGCAGCAGTGACTGCACCCGATGTGTTCCTGACGGTGCAGCGTGCGGCGAATGGCAAACTGATACGCTTGCTGCGAACCCTTGAACACCATCACGAACATGACTTGCGCGAGGTTGAAGTCAAGGGTGACCATCAGGCGCATGAGTAGCAGCAGTGGCAGCACCACGGCTGGTTGATACAGTTGTCGGGCAATTAATGCTTTCATCTTTAGCTCCCATTTCCATATAAGAATTTTAGGGATTTGCAGGCCCGGGATAAATGGCCCGCGGATGAAGACATATGTTCCCCGATACGAACAATAAGGCCCTGCATGCTGCAGGGCCTTGAAGGCACATTACTTCTGCGCGAGACTCGGCTCAGGCACCGGCGCGGGCATCGCATCGCCCCAGCCGCCGCCTAATGCACGTATCAAGTTAACCGTGGATACCGCCTGCGTTCCCGCAAGCTGCACCGAAGTACGCTGCGATTGCAGCACAGTGCGCTCCGCATCGATCACATCGAGATAATTAACTGCACCTTCCGTGTACTGCGTTCGCGACAGTTGTGCCGCGCGCACCGAAGCCTTGACTGCATCCGATTGCGTAGCCGTCTGATCTTCGAGAATGCGCAAGTCGGACAAATTGTCTTCTACCTCACGAAATGCAACGAGCACTTGTTGCCGATAATTCGCGGCGTCCTCTTCATAGATTGCACGTGCATTCGCGAGATTGCCCTTGCGACGGCCGCCATCGAAGATTGGAATATTCAGCGCCGTTCCCGCGAAAGGACCCAGCAGGAATGTTCTGCTCGACCATTTGAAGAGATCGCCAAGCGTTGCCGATTCGAAGCCGCCTGCGCCCGTCAACGTGAGCGAAGGGAAGAATGCAGCCTTTGCTACGCCTATGCGTGCATTTGCTGCGGCCATCGAACGTTCAGCAGCAGCAATGTCAGGACGACGCTCAAGCAAGGTTGAAGGCAAGCCCGGTGGCACGCGAACCGTCACTGGCTTGAGCGGATTCGCCGCCACGCTAAATTCAGCCGGCGTCTTGCCGAGCAGCACCGCAAGACTATGCTCGGACGATGCGCGCAGACGTTGCACGGTCATCGCATCCGAGCGCGCGGTCGCGAGCTCGGACTTGGCGCGCGCCACATCGAGCTCACTGATGTCGCCTTCATCGAAACGGCGCTGCACGAGTTTCAACGCTTGCTCGCGCAACGTAACCGTGCGCGTGAAGACATCGTTCTCCGCATCGAGCTCGCGCAAATTGAAGTAGTTCTGCGCGACGTCCGCTTGCAAGGCCAACTGCACCGAGCGGAAAAGCGCTTCGCCTTGTTGCGTGTCGGCGTTTGCGGCTTTGACGGAATCCGAAACGCGGCCGAACAGATCGACTTCATACGATGCGCTCGCCTGGGCACGCCACAACGTTTGTGCAGGCACATTGGCATCGGCCGGCAGGAACTGCGATGCCGGCGAGAACTTCTCACGCGTCGGACCGAAGCCTGCATCGAGCGTCGGGAACAGACCCGCACGCGCAGTCTGGTTGATTGCGCGCGCTTCTTTCACGCGTGCCGCTGCTGCCTTGAGGTTCTGGTTCGCTTCCTGCGCCTGACGTTCGAGGTCGTTGAGCGCGGGATCATCGAACAAGGTCCACCACTCGCCGCGCATCATTTCTTCGGAAGGTTGAGCCGTTTTCCAGCTGCCCGTTTCCGAAGGAGCAAGCGCGCTCGTATCGCTGGTTCGTTGCGGCGTTTCCTTGTAAGCGGAAGGCGCATGCACATCCGGCTTTTCGTAAGTGGGCGCGAGCGAGCAGCCCGCGACTACCAGCAGCGCCGCCATCAAACCCGGAAGGCCCAGCCATCGTTTCATATGCAACTTGTTCATGTTTGACCTCATTGCGCCTCGTAAGAGCCGCCGATACCCCGCATCTGCGGATGCGAGCCGTGCTTGTCCGTCACATGCTCCGTGCGCGAGAGCTTGCGCAGGATCACGTAGAAGACCGGCGTCAGCATCAGACCGAAGAGCGTGACACCCAGCATGCCGAAGAACACCGCAACGCCCATTGCATGACGCATCTCCGAACCCGCACCCGAAGACAGTACGAGCGGCACCACGCCCATGATGAAGGCGATGGATGTCATGAGAATCGGGCGCAAGCGCAAGCGGCTTGCTTCGATCGCGGCCTGCACGATCGAGCGTCCCTGCATCTCCAGTTCGCGGGCGAACTCCACGATGAGAATCGCGTTCTTCGCCGACAAGCCCACCAGCACCATCAAACCAATCTGCGTGAAGATGTTGTTGTCGCCATCCGTAAGCCAAACACCGAGCAGCGCCGACAGAATGCTCATCGGTACGATCAGGATCACCGCGAGCGGCAGGGTCAGGCTTTCATACAACGCTGCAAGCACGAGGAACACGAGCAGCACGCTGATCGGGAACACCCACAAAGCCGCATTGCCCGCGAGAATCTGCTGATACGTGAGATCGGTCCATTCGAACTTGATCCCGCGCGGCAACACTTCCGCGGCGATACGCTCCGCCGCTGCCTGCGCCTGACCCGATGAATAGCCAGGAGCCGGACCGCCGTTGATGTCAGCTGCCGTGTAGCCGTTGTAGCGCACCACCATTTCCGGACCATAAGTCGGCGTCACCCTGACGAGCGACGAGAGCGGCACCATGTCGCCATTCGCGTTGCGGGTCTTCAGCAAGCCGATATCTTCAGGATTCGCGCGGAACGGGGCATCGGCCTGCACGCGCACTTGATACACGCGTCCGAAGCGGTTGAAGTCGTTCACGTAGAGCGAGCCGAGATACACCTGCATCGTGTCGAAAACATCTGTCACGGATACGCCAAGCTGCTTGGCCTTGACGCGATCCAGATCGACGTTCAGCTGCGGCACGTTGATCTGATAGCTCGAGAACGTCGGTCCGAGTTCAGGCGTCTGCGAGGCACGCTTGATGAACGCCTGCGTCGCATCCGCGAGCGCTGCATAACCGAGCGCACCACGGTCCTCGAGTTGCATCTTGAAACCACCTAGCGTACCCAGCCCGAGAACCGGCGGAGGCGGGAATACGGCGATGAACGACCCCTTGATACCCGCATACTTCTGATTCAGCGCACCCGCGATCGCATTGGCGGAAAGTGCCTTGTCATGCACGCGGTTCTTGAAGGGCTTCAACGTCACGAACACGATCCCCGCGCTCGATGAGTTCGTAAAGCCGTTCACCGACAAGCCCGGAAACTCCACCGCGCTTTCCACGCCCGGTTGCTTGAGCGCGATGTCGCTCATCTGCCGAATCACGCCTTCGGTACGGTCGAGCGATGCGCCATTGGGCAATTGCGCGAAGCTGATCAGATATTCCTTGTCCTGCGCGGGCACGAAACCGCCCGGCACAATCTTGCCCATCAGAACCGCACCTGCAAGCAGCACCGCATACAGCACCATCATCACGGCCTTGCGGTTGATGACGCTCTTCACGCCCTTGCCGTAGGCATCCGAACCGCGATGAAAGACCTTGTTGAACTGACGGAAGAAGCCGCCGAACACACGGTCCATGCCACGCGTGAGCCAGTCCTTCGGTTCATCGTGACCCTTGAGCAACATCGCAGCCAGCGCAGGCGACAAGGTCAACGAGTTGAATGCGGAGATCACCGTTGAGATAGCGATGGTCATCGCGAACTGCTTGTAGAACTGACCCGTGAGGCCAGACATGAACGCGAGCGGCACGAACACGGCCACGAGCGTCAAGGCAATTGCGATGATCGGCCCGCTCACTTCGCGCATGGCCTGATACGTCGCCTCTCGGGCAGATAACCCCGCTTCGATATTACGTTCGACGTTCTCCACGACGACGATTGCATCGTCCACCACGATGCCAATCGCGAGGACCATCCCGAACAATGACAACGCGTTGATCGAGAAGCCGAACGCAAGCAGCAGCGAGAACGTGCCGACAATCGACACCGGCACCGCCAGCAACGGAATGATCGAAGCACGCCAGGTTTGCAGGAACACAATCACCACGAGCACGACCAAGGCGATGGCTTCAGCGAGCGTATGAATTACCGCTTCGATACTGGAGCGCACGAACTGCGTCGGATCATAGACGATCTGATACTCGAGACCCGCAGGCATATCCGCCTGCAGTTCCTTCATCGTCTTGCGCACTTCATCGGAGATTTGCAGCGAGTTTGCACCCGGCTGCTGATTGATTGCGATTGCAACCGCCGACTTGTTGTCGAGCAAGGAACGCAAGCCATACTCCGATGCCGCAAGTTCGACGCGCGCCACATCGCTCAGATGCGTGACCGCACCATCGGGCGATGTCTTCAGCACGATGTCGCGGAACTCGGACTCGTTCTGCAAGCGGCCGCGTGCATTCACGTTCAATTGCAGGGGCGTATTCGGCAGCGTGGGCGAACCACCGATCACGCCTGCCGCCACCTGCACGTTCTGTTCACGAATGGCGTTGACCACGTCGGTCGCCGTCATGCCGCGTTGCGCGACCTTTTGCGGATCGAGCCATACGCGCATCGAATAATCGCCCGAACCCCACAGTTGCACTTCACCCACACCCGAGATGCGTTCGAGCCGATCCTTCACGTTGATCAGCGCATAGTTGCGCAGATACGTCATGTCGTAACGGTTGTTCGGCGAGTTCAGGTGAACCACCATAGTCAGCGTCGGCGAGGACTTGATGGTGGTCACGCCAAGCCGCTGCACGTCTTGCGGCAAGCGCGGCAAAGCCTGATTCACGCGGTTCTGAACGAGCTGCGTGTTCTTGTCCGGATCGGTGCCGAGCTTGAACGTGACCGTGGTCGTGAGGTTGCCGTCGCTATTCGCCTGCGACTGCATGTAGAGCATGTCCTCGACGCCGTTGATCTGCTCTTCGATCGGCGAGGCCACGGTCTCCGCGATCACCTTCGGATTCGCGCCCGGATACTGCGCGTGCACCACGACCGAAGGCGGTACGACTTCCGGGTACTCGGAGATCGGCAGCTTGAACATGGCGATGACGCCAGCCAGCAACACGATCACCGACAGCACGCCCGCAAAGATCGGACGGTCGATGAAAAATTTGGATATGTTCATGACGAGTTCTGTCTGTTCGAGATGCTTACGAAGCCGATGCCGTTTTCACGGGCGTCGCATTGGCGCTGCTGTCCATTGCGACGTTATTGGCCTTGATCACATCGTTGGGACGCACGCGCTGCAAGCCATTGACGACGATGCGTTCGCCCGGCTGCAATCCCTTCGTAATCACGCGCAGGCCTTCATGCGTGGCGCCTAACGTGACTTCGCGGTACTGCACGCGGTTGTCCTTGTCCACCACCATGACGTACTTCTTGTCCTGATCGGTGCCGACAGCCGCGTCATCCACGAGCACGGCCGGATGCGGCGTGCCACCGCCGACCTTGATGCGTGCATAAAGTCCCGGCAAGAGCGAGCCATCCGGATTGTTGAAGCGAGCCCGCACGCGTATCGTGCCCGAGGTCGTATCGAGGCGGTTATCGACGGAATCGACCACGCCTTCGCGCGAGTAACCGTCTTCGTTTGCAAGACCCAGCGAAACAGGCACGCTGCTGCCCGTATCGCGGCCGAGATAGCGCAAGTACGTCTGTTCGTCGACATCGAACGAGGCATAGATCGGCGAGACCGAGACCAGCGTGGTCAGAAGCGGCGCATTCGCACCCGTCGAGACGATGTTGCCCACCGTGAGCTCTGCACGCGATACGCGCCCCGATACGGGCGCCACGATATGCGTGTAGGCGAGGTTGATCTTCGCCGTTTCGAGCGCAGCCTGCGCGGCCTTCAGGTTGGCGACGGCCTCGCGCGCGGCGTTCTGTTTCTCGTCGTAATCGCGCTTGGCGATGGCGTTATCGGTAAGCAAGCGCTCTGCACGCGCAGCGTCGGTAGACGTATAGCCGTTACGCGCTTGCGCCGATGCAACTTGCGCCGCGGCGCGTGCGACTTCCGCTTCATATGGACGCGGGTCGATGGTAAAGAGCGCGTCACCCTTCTTCACGAGCGCGCCGTCCTTGAAGTGCACCGCGACGATCGTGCCGGGCACGAGCGGGCGAATGTCGACATGGTCCACCGCTTCGAGACGGCCCGAATAGCTCTGCCAGTCCGTGATGGTCTTCGAGACCACCGCGGCCACGTCCACTTCGGTGGCGGTCGGGCTATGCGCGGCGGCTTGCGCCTGGTTGATGGCGTCGCCGTGACCGCGCCAGGCGGTATAGCCGCCCGCGCCAGCAATGACGATCACCGCGCCTAGCGCAGCGTAAATACGTTTGCGAGTGAAGAACATGGTGAAGCTCCGGTTGCGTTGAGATTGTTTTTTTATGGTGCGTGGCGCGCTTATTTGGGGCGCGCGAGGCGTTTCTTGAAGAACGCGACGACATCGGCAAGCGCGTCGGGATGCGCGGCCAGCGCTTGATGCGAGGCCTTGCAATGACGCGTCATTTCGGTCGGCACGCCTGCGTTGATCAATTCCGCCGCGTATTTTTCCGCCTCGATATGCAGGAGGTCATGCTCCGCGCTCGCGATCAGCGCCGGCGGCAAGCCATTGAGTCGCCGCGATTCGAGCGGCGCCGCATAAGGATGCAAACGTTGCGAAGGCACGGGCAGATACGCGCGATAGCAACGCGCGCAATCGCTCATTTCCAGATCGGGGCACAGCACTTTGCGTTCATCGGCGAGGCGCGTCATGCTCGGATCGAGCAATGGCGCAAGCAGCACTTGAGCGGACAGGCGCAAATCGCCGCGATCGCGCGCTATGGCTGCAACGCACGTCGCGAGGTTGCCGCCTGCGTCATGCCCCGCCACGCCGATGCGCAAAGGGTCTGCACGTTGCGCACGAGCATGCGCAACCGCCCACTGTGCCGCGCGATATCCGTCTTCAGGCGCGGCGGGAAATGGAAATTCAGGCGCAAGCGAATAGCCGACCGAGATGACCCAAGCGGGCGTATCTCGTGCAACGACGCTTGCAGCCACATCGGCTTCGTCCAGATTTCCACGCACGAAACCGCCGCCGTGGAAATAAAGAACGATAGGCAACACGTTGCCATCCGACGCGGGGCGGTAACTGCGCAGCGTGATCGGCTGTACGTGTCCGGCGATACGCACATCTTCGATGCACAATCTCGGACGCGCCTCCAGATCCAACAATGTTGCCATGGTTATTTTTCGTGCGCGGCCTGAAAAATAAGGCCGTCACGCATAAGTTGCGATGCTGCGAATTCTGGATGCCACGCCTTTTTTAATAAATGCCTATAATCCGGCAACACAATTCGGACGCACCGAACAATCATCGTTAATACGCACATGACTGTTCTTAGCCAGGCGCTTAATTCCGTGCGCCGCTATGCTGGTGCCCTAAGCATCGAAGGTGAGGAAACATGGATCGGCTACAAGCAATGCAGGTCTTCACACGGGTTGTCGACACCAACAGTTTTTCGCGCGCAGCGGATACGCTCAATTTGCCGCGCGCGTCGGTCACGACGATCATTCAAAACCTGGAAGCGTTTCTCAACGTGCGACTGCTTCAGCGCACGACACGCAGGCTCAATCTGACGCCTGATGGCGCGGCCTACTACGAGCGCTGCGTGCGCATCCTTGCCGACATCGAGGAAGCCGAGGGCACATTCTCGAACAACGGCAAGGGTCCGCACGGCAAATTGCGGGTAGACATGCCGGGGGCCATCGGCAGGCTCATCGTGATGCCGCAGCTTTGCGACTTTCATACACGCTATCCGGAAATCGAACTCATGCTCGGCTTCGGCGACAAGCCAGTCGACCTCATCCAGGAAGGCGTCGACTGCGTGATTCGCGTCGGAACGCTGCAGGATTCGAGTCTGGTCGCGCGACGCATTGGCGTGTTTCAGGGCGTGACGGTCGCAAGTCCCCAATATCTCGAACGTCATGGCAAGCCGCAAACGCTTGAAGACCTTCAGGACCATGTGGCCGTGAATTATTTTTCGAGCCGCACGGGGCGTGTGATGGATATGGACTTCGTCGTCAACGACGAATCCATCGAAGTGAAGATGCGCGGCATGATCGCGGTGAACGACGCCGAGGCCTATCTCAGTTGCGGTCTCAAGGGCGTGGGTCTGATTCAAGCGCCGCGCTTCATGGCGTTGCCGTACTTGCGTTCAGGCGAGCTCGTCGAAGTGCTGCCGCAATGGAGCCCTTTGCCGATGCCTATTTCCGCCGTCTATCCGCACAATCGCCATCTTTCGCCAAAGGTGCGCGTGTTCGTGGACTGGGTCGCGGAGCTGTTCGAGCGTTGCCCGTTGCTGCAAGGTCAGAAGGACGCGGAGGAGCGTTGCCTGCCCACCAGCACTGCCGCGCCCACGGTCGTGCGTCACGGTACACCGGAAGTTTCGGGTACTGAGGATGTCGTTGTATAGCTAACTATTGGCTAGCTATTTCGCTGGCAAAGCAAAGGCGTGTCTTAGGCGACACGCTTTTTTTCGTCCCTATCGATGCGATAGGGAAAAATGCCAGCACATGCAAGCGTCGCCAAATGTCCGGTGGCTAAGGCTCTTAGCGATTATTCGCCGGAATCGACAAATCTATTCGCGCATCCGGCATTTATCTGCCCCTAGCGTGGCGACTACATTTCGACCTGTCGCGAAGCGCATGCAATCCTCTTCTTAGCCGATTGCATCCGCGTCGCATCCGAAGCACAGGAAACGGATCGAAAGGAGTTGCACGCATGAAAAGCTATCTCATCACGGGTTTCTCGCTCGCGGCTATCTCAGCCGTGGTTTCGAGCACGGCATTTGCCGACGGCGGTGAAGGCATTGGTCGCGCGGGAACGTATCAGACGCAAACGACTACGAGTGAAACGCCCAAGACGCGTGCGCAAGTGCGCGCTGAACTTGCCGCTGCCTATTCGAACGGTTCGTTGCCCGCGTTGAATCGCAATACGTATCCTGATCGCAGCATGTGGGGCGATGCGGTCGCTGCTCAAAGCGAAGCGCATGCTCGCGATGCCGCTCAAGCGGAAGCGCGCAATCGCCGTATCGTGGAATATGCGAACGGTTCGGTCACGCGCTAAAGAATTGCAGAGGTCATCATGTTCGAAAATACATCGCTTGAACAATATTCGGTTCTTGAAGAGCTAGCCTCTGTGACGCCGGTGTGGCGCCCGTTTGTCGAATCTCGCTCGCAAGAGACCGAGCAGGACACGAGCGAGCACGGCGAGTAGCAAATCAATCAAACGCGTGTGCCTGCCGGGCACACGCGTTTGAGCTTCAGCCGCAAGCGCCTATTTCACCGCAAGCAGTGCAGAAGTCGCAACCGTCTTTCCGGATCACCGCATTCGCGCCACATGTCGGGCATTTGCGCCCATGCATCTGCGTGAGTGTATGCGGGTCGTTCGACAAGGCATCGTCGGACGAAAAATCCGTCACGTCCGCGTGTGCCACGGTCTCGTCTTCAGTCGCTAGAGCGCGTGTATGGGTCACGTCGATATGCTTGCGGGCAAGTACGCGTGACGGCACCTGACTGCCTTCGGCATCGAGAAAACCGCGTCGATGAAGAATTTGCTGAATCGCAAAGGCAAGCGCGGCGACTTCCGAGTCATGCCAGCGTGGACTGCGGTGTCCATCTAAACGCTCGACATCGCCGAGACGCACCTGACCGCGATCCCACGATACCTTGCGCATGTCCTGCAGCGTACGCGCGGCAAAGCCTCCACGCGCCGCAAGCGACAATGAACGCATGGTCGCCGTGATCCATTGCTGCGATTCGTCGCTCTGCCCCGTCGGGATAAAGAATTCGATGGGCCGCTCGATGGTCACGTCATCGCCTGCAATACGCCCTGTCACTTCGATGAACGACACCGCAAGATAGAGCGACTTCTTTCCAGCCTGCGTCAGATACTCGACCTTCTCGATAATCGCGGGCAGCTCTCCACGTGGACGGTGATCGATCGCAATACGCAAAGGATCGAGATCCAGTTCGGGATCGGGCGAGTCGCTCGGTGTCTTCTCTTCCTGTGGCGTGACTGACAACACCGCGCCCAAGGTGTCGTTAGGCCGATAGGTCGCGAGTCCCTTCAAGCCGCGTCGCCATGCTTCGAAGTAAAGGTCCTGGAATGCATCAAACGGATAATCCGCGGGTACGTTGACGGTCTTCGAAATCGATGTATCGACGAAAGGCTGCACGGCCGTCATCATTTCCAGATGATCTTGCGCGGACATATCGAGCGCACTCACGAAGTAATCGGGTAGCGCCTTGACGTCTCCGCCCATCTCGCGATAAAGCCTGTACGCGTGGTCTTCGACAGCGAAGGTCTGGCTGGAGCCATCGGCCATGCGCTTGGTGCGCTGATAGGTCCACGAGAACGCGGGCTCGATACCATTCGATGCATTGTCCGCAAACGCGAGACTCACGGTGCCCGTGGGCGCGATGGAAAGCAGATGGCTATTGCGGATGCCATGCGCGCGAATCTCGCTCTTGAGATCATCAGGCAAGCGCGATGCGAAAGTGCCCTCTTCCAGATAACGCGCTGCATCGAAGAGCGGAAATGCGCCGCGTTCGCGTGCAAGTTCGACCGACGCGCGATACGCTTCATCGCGCATGGTGCGTGCGACGCGCATGGCAAATTCGCGCCCTTCGTTCGAGTTATAACGAAGACCAAGCATTACGAGCGTGTCGCCTAACCCCGTAAAGCCGACGCCGATACGTCGCTTGGCAGCCGCTTCACGTGCTTGTTCTTCGAGCGGCCATAACGTGACATCGAGAACGTCATCGAGAAAGCGCACTTGCGTGCGCGTGGTACGCATGAGACCGTCCCAATCGAAACCAGGGACGCCGCCGCGCGCTTGCGCAAAAGGGTCGCGCACGAAGCGAGTCAGATTGAGCGGGCCCAGGTTGCAGCAACCGTATGCGGGCAAGGGTTGTTCACCGCAAGGGTTCGTCGCGCGAATCGTTTCGACGGCGCGCAGATTGTTATCGTCATTCATGCGCGACATGAAAACGACGCCTGGCTCGGCGACATCGTAGGTCGATCGCATGATCGTGTTCCATACGTCACGCGCACGCACTTCCCGATACACCCACAAGCCGTCGTCACGCTTCCGGATGTCCGCCGATGCCCGCTGTGCAGGCGAAGGCTCGGCCTTATGCACGAGTTGCCAGACGGCGTCGTCGGCAACGGCCTGCATGAATTCGTCCGTTACCGCGACGGACACGTTGAAGTTGTTCCAGCGTCCCTTCGTGTGTTTAGCCGCGATGAATTCGAGCAAATCGGGGTGCGTGCAGTCGAGTATGCCCATCTGTGCGCCACGGCGTGATCCTGCGCTCTCCACCGTGCGGCATGATGCATCGAACACATCCATATAACTGCATGGTCCGGATGCAGCTGAACCCGTGGAATGCACGCGCGCACCGCGAGGACGAATGGCGGAAAAGTTATAGCCCACGCCTCCGCCGCGCCGCATCGTCTCGGCCGCTTGCAGCAGCGCAACGTAAATGCCGGGCAAACCGTTATCGTCGACGCCTTGAATGGCATCGCCCACGGGCTGAACGAAGCAGTTGATGAGCGTGGCATCGATACCCGCGCCCGCCGCGCTCATGATGCGCCCGGCGCCCAATGCACCGCGCCGGAAGTTATCGACGAACTCCGCTTCGATCTTCGCGCGTAACGCTTTGGGCTCGGCCATTGCGACACCACGCGCCACGCGCAGATAAATATCTTCGACGCGCGTCTCGTCGCCCTTGGCATATTTTTCAAGCATTACGTCGATGGAAAATTGCTGCGGAGCGACGCCTGTGCTGGGATTGTCTTCTGCCATGTTTGATCCTGTTGAATGCTTTGTCCGCTAATGCTTGACGGGGCCATGACGCGAACCGTGGGGCGCCGCCAAACGCAATGCACGACGATAGCGCGAATTCTCCCTGGCTGCTAATGAACCGTTAAACTCCTTCGATCGATCCAGCACTTTTCCTTGAGACGATCTATCGCATGAATGCGCCGCTCTTCGGTATCTCGGGCCGCTCGGGTCAGGGCAAGACCACGCTGATCGAGGCGTTGTTGCCCTGGTTTCGGGAGCGCGGTCTTGTAGTCAATGTCATCAAGCACAGTCATCATTCAATCGAACTCGAACCTCCGGGCAAAGACAGTGCGCGCTTCAGGCGTGCAGGCGCGGGCGAAGTGGTGATTGCATCGCCTTACCGCTATGCAATCGTGCGCGAGTTGCGCGAGGGGAACGAGCCTTCGCTTACGGAACTCGCTGCGCGGCTGACACATGCGGACCTCACGATTGTCGAAGGATTTGCACGCGAAGCCATTCCGCGACTGGAGGTGGTTCGGCCATCGGTTGGCCGGGAGCCGCTTTATAAGACCGACGTCGCAATTCTTGCCATTGCAACCGACGATGCCTCGGCAGTCGACAGCGCGCTGCCTCTGCTGCGGCTAGACGATATCGACCGCATTGGCGCCTTTATCTGCGAGACACTGCGCATTGCCGTTTAATCTGCTTTGACGCCGTTGCGTGCGACGGCCAATGCTTCTCCGATTACATCGTCATCGCCAATATGATTCGCGAGAAGCAGCACGAGCTTGGCGTTGAGCATGCGGCTTTCTTCGTCGCTTAGTCCGTCGTGTGTGCCGATGAGCCGTTCATAGAACGCATCCGGATCGGCAAGATTGGCCTCGAGCTTGAGCTTCATGCTGGCTTATCCATTGCAAGTAGCGCGTTGTACGGCGTTAAATATCGCATCGGCGTTGAACGCACGCCAGCGCGCGCATACGTGCTGGTCGGGGCGCAACAAGTAGAACGTGCCGGGGCGAGCATCGAATCGATGCGCCACGATGCCATCGACGTCTTCGATATCTTCGAACGACGCGGCCATGCCCTTCGGCGCAACCAGCAATAGACGAAACGACGTTAGCCTCTGTAAAAGAGCCCTGCGCACTTCCTCCCCGTCATCGCTGCCGCTGAAGTAGATTCCTATGAAGCCTTTGCCATGCGTTTGTTGCAAGAGCCATGCAGCGCGGCCATTTACGCGTATGGGCGCATCCACGCATGCCCTCCCTGGCGTCATCAAACATGCGAAGCTGTCATCGGGCTGATCGGGCGTATTGAGCGGCGAGTCTTGCAGCACGGTCGGCACCGAGAGTCGCCCGCTATTGACGAGGCGTCGCGCAAAAGCACAGTCCTTCGATAGCTCCAACACCGCGTCCCGAAATAGACGCGAGGCCGCACTCTTCGGCGTGATGAAATCGGTCGATCGCGTGGAATGACGAATGTTTTCATCCGCGGCGTATTCCCGTTCGGATGCATACGTGTCGAGTAAAGCAGGCGGAGCGTCGCCATGAACGACGAGACTGAGCTTCCATGCGAGATTGTCTGCATCTTGCACACCGCTATTCGCGCCGCGCGCGCCGAAAGGTGAGACGCCGTGCGCCGCATCGCCTGCGAACAGAATTCGACCGTGCCTGAAATGCTCCATGCGCTGACATGCAAACGTATAGATGCTCACCCATTCGAGTTCGAATTCCGCGTCTTCGCCAAGCAATGCCTTGACGCGCGGAATGACACGTTCGGGTGCTTTTTCCGTGACAGGGTCAGCTTCCCAGCCGAGCTGAAAGTCGATGCGCCATACGTTGTCCGGCTGGCGATGCAGCAGCACAGACTGGTTGCGATGAAACGGTGGATCGAACCAGAACCAGCGTTCCGCCGGAAACGGCGCTTTCATCTTGACGTCCGCAATGAGAAAGCGGTCCTTGAATATCCGGCCGTGACTATCGAGATCGAGAGCCTGACGAATGAAGCTGCGTGAGCCGTCGGCCGCTACGACATAGCGTGTACGTAAGGCGTATCGTCCATCGGGCGTATCCACTTGCAGTTCGACATGATCCCGATGCTGCGTTACACCGACTACACGGCTCTTCCAGCGCATATGCAAGTTATCGAGTTGTGCCGCGCGTTCGACGAGATAGCGCTCGACGTAATATTGCTGGAGATTGATGAACGCGGGATGCGCATGGCCTGCTTCGGGCAGCAAGTCGAATGCATAAATCAGATCGTCATGCAGGAACACCTTCCCGACATTCCAGCGCACACCTTTTTCGATCATCTCGTCGACGCAGCCGAGACGTTCGAAGATTTCAAGTGTGCGCTTCGCAAAACAGATGGCGCGCGAACCGGCCGATACGGTGTCGTCGCTATCGACGAGCACGGTATAAACGCCGTGTTGCGCGAGATCGATTGCAGTGGCAAGACCGACCGGTCCCGCGCCGGTCACGACCACCGGATAGACCGGGGACTCGGCGGTGTCGTGTTCCGGTGCTCGCTTGTAAGCAAAGCGGACCATGTCGTTTTTGGGTTGTCTCCTGCTACCGCCTCTTTGGGCAGGCCTTGAATCGCCGTTAGGGCATTGTACAAACGGACTTTTCTGTGTGGCTACGTTTTTTCCTGTATTTCCCTTAAGCACAAAAAAACGTCCGTTCTAATAAGCGGACGTTTTTATTGCGTCTTTAATTGCTTTCTTTAGCAAGCCGCTAAGACCGCCATAAAGCCTTCTTCAGTGAAGGGCTTGAGGTAGTAGCCGTCGAATTGTTCCTGCTCGCTGTCACGGTGCCGGTCGTCACCCGTTACCGCGACGACGCAAGCAAGCTGGCTCGGCCCGGCAGCACGCAACCGTCTGCAAAGATCGCGACCATCGAAATCCGGCAGACCTATGTCGATAAATATCGTGTCGTAGCGATTTTCCGACGCGAGTTCAAGCGCCCGGTGTCCATCGTATGCGACATCTGCGATATGCCCGGAGGCGCGGGCAAGCGCGCTGAAAGCGTCGCAAAGACCAACGTCATCTTCAACGAAAAGCACGCGCATGATGGATTTTTCCCGAAGCGTAAATAGCACAAGCGTCGAAGATCGAGCGCAATAACAAATAGCGCAATAAGCGGGCCTGAGGTTCGAGGTTGATGCTTTTAATCGAGCGGGTTGTCGCTCCAGGCGCTGCGTTCTTGCCAGGTATCGATATCCGCGTTAAGCGCTGCATGCTTGGCCCGCACGGCTTGGAGCCCAATATTGCCAAGCACGAGATGCGCGGGCGGATTTTTAGCTTCCACGGCTTCGATGATGACCTGCACCGCGCGCACCGGATCACCCGCTTGTCTGCCGCTAAGCTCGGCAATCCCCGCGCGACGGCGACCGGCAACGGAATCGTAATCGTCGATCGAACGCTGGGTCTGCTTAAGCGAGCGGCCCGCCCAATCCGTGCGGAAAGGTCCCGGTTCGACGGCCGTGACCTTGATGCCAAGGCCCTCGGTCTCGCGCGCGAGCGCTTCGCCGAGGCCTTCGAGCGCAAACTTGGTCGCAGCGTAATACCCGCTGCCCGGATTACCAACTAGGCCGCCCACGGATGTGATGTTGACCACGTGCCCCACGCGACGCTCGCGCATGCCTGGCAATACCGCGCGAATCATCGCAGCCGCGCCGAAGAAATTAGTTTCGAACATCGCGCGCACCTCGTCGTCCTCGCCTTCCTCGACTGCGGCCAAATAGCCGAAGCCGGCATTATTGACCAATACGTCGATCTGACCGAACGCATCGTGCGCCGCTTTTACCGAAGCGGTGATGTCGTCCGGGCGCGTGACGTCGAGCCGAACCGCTATGGCTCTATCGCCTGCAGGCTCGACGATGTCGGCGACGCGGGCGGGATCGCGAGCGGCGACGACAGCACGCCAGCCGCGCGCAAGCACAGCGGATGCGAGTTCACGGCCAAAGCCGGTGGAACAGCCGGTGATGAACCAGACAGGCGTGTCTTGCTTCGATGCTGACATTGCGGGTCTCCGTGGTTAGCGTTGCGCTAATCATTTTGACCGCAAAGGCCGACGCTTGCTTAACGCAGACGCGGCATGCGTAACGCGCGATGTTCGCGCGGCTCGAACAAAACAGTCGTCTCCAATTTTGCGGCCATGCGCTTCCAGCCGCAAAGGTCTTGCTCCAATGCCGCGAGGGTAACGGGGCAGTAAGTTCGTTCGGGGGTGGCGTTGCCGCCAAGAACTGCGTAGTCGCGCATCGGTTGTAGGGTTGCTTCTCGCTCGGCGATTTGCCTTGCAATCTTCGCCCGCAGGCGGATAAGGGAATCGTCCATGGCGCTTTCGGTTTGCTCGTTTGCTAAGTTGCTTTTCATTTCTTAGCCGTTTCACAGCAAACCGCGCGCCTGACTTTCATTTGGCTCACAGACGCTTAGGCTCCAGCCGCTCGATCAACTGGCGATGCCGTGGATAACGCGCCCCGAGCGCGCCGGGCGCGGCCAATTCGAACTCGCTGAACTCGAACCCTGGCGCCACCGTGCAGCCGACGAGCGCGGCACCGCCTGGTTCATGGCATTCGGCGGCAAACCAGTCACCCGCGTTGACGACCGCCTGAAACGCCGCCTGCGGATCTTCAAGCGCATTGCCGAGTCGATGCGTCGCCAGTTCTCCGTTCGAATGGAGCACATGGACATCGATCGAATCACCCGCATAGAAATGCCAGACTTCATCCGACCGAATACGGTGCCAGGCGGAGTAAGCGCCATCGCAAAGGAGGAAATAGATGGCTGTCGATGCCGAACGGAGATCGTCCTCGCCGTTGCGCGTGACTCCTGAATTCGCGCGATAGGTCTCACGAAAGTAGCCGCCCTCGGGATGCGGTTCGAGCTTGAGGCGATCGATCAACTCGCGACTGTCTATGCGGGGTATCTGCATGCGTTCTCCTTTGCCAGATGGTTGGCGCATCGCGTATTCTGCATCGGATCGGTTTGCATGCAGAACGCAAGATGCCAACGTCTCTCATCGAAGGAAGACCATGACGCTAACCGCGACCACGAAAAACGCTCTTGCTCCAACCGGCACGCTTCGCGCGGCGCTCAACCTTGGAAACCCCGTGCTCGTGCATCGCGATTCGGCGAGCAGCGAGCCCAGCGGCGTCTCCGTGGATATTGCCCGCGAACTGGCCGCGCGGCTCGGCGTCGAGATTGCATTCAATTCCTTTCCCAACGCCGCGCAATCGGTGGAGACGGTGACGGCGGAACAGGCCGATGTCGGCTTCTTCGCGATCGATCCGCTGCGTGGCGCGGGCATCGCGTTCACTGCACCGTATGTGTTGATCGAAGGGTGCTATCTGGTGCGCAACGACTCGCCGCTTTCTCGCATCGAGGATGTGGATCGCGAGGGCAATCGCATCATGGTGGGCAAAGGGAGCGCATACGACCTCTTCCTGACGCGCGAGTTGGAGCACGCTCAACTCGTGCGCACTGGACTGTCGGAGGCGGTGGTCGACACTTTTCTGCGCGACGGGATCGAGGTCGCCGCGGGCGTGAAGCAGCAACTCGAGGCCGACGCCGCTCGCACGCCCGGGGTACGGCTGATCGACGGGCGCTTCATGGTGATCAGGCAGGCAATGGGCTTGCCGAAGACTCGCGGCGATGCGGCCACGCAGTATCTTCGCGACTTCATCGAGGACATCAAACGGTCGGGCTTTATTCGGGATGCGTTCGCGCGACACGGCATCACCGGCGTCTCGCTTGCGCCGCCGGAGCAGCTTTGATGCAGGGCGAGCGTATCCAAGTGACGGTATCCGTGACCGACTGGATCGACGCATCGTTCGAGGCCGATGTCGCAGGCGGTCTCGCCGCGTTCAATACCGGTCAACTCGGACCAAGCGATCATCGCGACTTGGCCGTTTCGCTTTATCAAGGCGACGACTTTGTAGGCGGCCTCGCGGGCTATACCGCGTGGGAATGGCTTTTCGTCAAATGGCTCTGGGTTCGCGAAGATGCGCGCGGTCGCGGACTTGGCGCTCGCGCGCTCGACGCCGCCGAAGTCGAGGCACGCAAGCGCGGCTGCCGCGCCGCGTGGCTCGATACGCTCAATCCCGCAGCCCGCGATCTTTATGTTCGCCACGGTTTCGAAGTCTTCGGCGAACTGGCGGATTTCCATGCAGGACGTGCGCGGTACTTCATGCAAAAGCGGTTCTGAATACAGGCATTTGGCATTCAAAATGCGGCATGCCGGCATTTTGCATCAAGCATTCAATCCGAGCCGATGCACCGCGCGCTTCGTGATTTCCCTGCGCTTTGCGAGCGAAGCCCCCGAGCGCTCCCGCACGTCCGCCACTACAGCGGCAGGCGCGTGATTCGGATCCCCGGCATCGAACGGCGGCGCGGGCGCGTACTCCATTTGCAGTTGAATGGCCTGCGCCTCGTGCTCGCCGACGAGTTCAGCCGCGAGCGTCAGCGCGAAGTCGATGCCCGCCGTGATTCCACCGCCCGTGAACAAGGCGCCGTCGCGCACCACGCGGGCGTGCACGGGCGTCGCATCGAATTCGCCCAGCAGTTCGTGAAAAGCCCAATGCGTCGTCGCACGCTTGCCGCGCAGCAAACCGGCCGCGCCGAGAACGAGTGAACCGGTGCATACCGAAGTGATGAAGCGAGCGCCCTTCGCCTGCTGGCGGATGAACGCAAGCGTTTCCTCGTCTTCCATCAGAGCGCCGACGCCTTCGCCTCCGGGAACACAGAGCACGTCGAGCGTGGGGCATTCCGCGAACGATGTGTCGGGTGCGAGTTGCATCCCTGTACTGGAAGGAACAGGCGCAAGCGTTTTGCATACAAGATGCACTTTAGCGTCCGACAGATGCGCAAAGACTTCGTACGGACCGGTGAGGTCGAGTTGTTGAACGCGCGGGAAAAGCAGCAGGCCGATGTGAAGGGTCATCGCTTTCTCTCTCGTGGCAGGTTGAAGAATGAAGGTGGACGAATGCATCCTACGCCGCTACGCTATGGCGAGATGGTCGATCGCCCCACTTTTTACGCCAAGCGCCCTAGCTATCATGTCATCGCCGAAGCCATGCATCATCGACATACTCGCCTTTCCCGACGTTCAGTTGCTCGATGTCGCCGGTCCCTTGCAGGTGTTCGCGTCCGCGAACGAACTGGCGCGCGAGGCCGGCATGCCACGCCCTTATCGCGCGAGAGTCGTCGCGCCGGGCGGCACGGTGACAGCCTCGGCGGGACTTGGGCTGATCGGCGAAGCGCTGCCCGATGCGCGCGAGCCGTGCGACACGCTCGTCATCGCGGGCGGCTGGGGCGTGCATGAAGCGCTGCGCGACCGCACGCTGGTCGACTGGGTGCGCGCGCGGTCCGCTCATGCGCGCCGCACGGCATCGGTGTGTACCGGCGCCTTTCTGCTTGCGGCGACCGGCCTGCTGGACGAACGCCGCGCCGTCACGCACTGGACGCGCTGCGCCGAGCTGGCGAGCCGCTTTCCGGCGGTGCGGGTCGAGTCCGATCCCATCTTCATCCGCGACGGCGATCTCTGGACCTCCGCAGGCGTGACAGCGGGAATCGACCTGGCGCTTGCGCTCGTCGAAGATGATCTCGGACGCGCGCTCGCGCTCGATGTCGCGCGTCATCTCGTCGTGTTTCTAAAGCGCCCCGGCGGGCAGGCGCAGTTCAGCGCCGCGCTTTTGCTGCAGAAGGACTCGGGCGAACGCTTCGGCGAATTGCATGCATGGATCGCGGAGAATCTTGCATGCAATCTATCCATTGGAACGCTGGCGGCGCGCGTCGGCATGAGCGAGCGCAGCTTCGTGCGTCATTACCGGGCGCAGACCGGCGCAACGCCTGCTCGCGCCATCGAGCAAATGCGGCTGGAAGCCGCGCGCCGTATGCTGGGCGACACGGACCTGCCGGTCAAGCGCATTGCGGCACGCTGCGGCTTCGGCTCGGAAGAAACCATGCGACGCGGCTTCGTGCGCGCACTCGGGGTTGCGCCTCAGACTTACCGCGAACGCTTCGCCCGCGCGGCGGTATCGGCATAAAGTGCATGCAAAAGCCAATCCTGCTGCTTTTTTTGTCATCCATGCTCAAGGCTGTATGCTCGCTGCCGATACCAGAGTAAGAGCGATTGCATGAGGCGCTTCGGGCAACCGTGCGCGAGCCGCTTTGCTTAACCAACCGTCCGACGAGGCGGCCTGAGGGCCTGGAGCGCCGATGAGTGTGTTTTCCGCGTATAACGCGCCACTGCAGGCGGCTCAGGCCGCACAGGAAGACGTGACCGACGATGGCGCGGACGATGCCGCGCCGGCGAACATCGCACCGTCCATCGACGCCTTGCTGCGGGACACTGCCGCGTCCGCTTGCCCCAACACATGGGCTTGGTATCGCGCGGGCGAGCAATTGCATCTTGAACGCCAGGGCAATGAATTTTGCATACCAGCGTGGCCAAGCGACATCGCTGAGGACCGCCTCGCGAAAGCCTGCGCCGCGCACGGCTGGCATGCCTGGCCGACCGGCCGCGGCGAAAGCGTGCTCGGCTGGCTGCTCGCGCCTGTGGCATACAGCGACAATGCACATCTCGCTGAATTCGCACGCGCACTTGGTGAACGCGTGCAAGCCGATGTCCTCGCGCGGGCGCAACTCACGCAACGCGTGTTGTATGAGATCGCGTATCTCGCCAGTTCGGTGCCCGAGCGCGCGGACTTTCTGCGTTGCGTGCACGAGCGTCTCGGCACGCTCATCGACGCCGAGAACTTCTACCTCGCGCTCTACGACCGCAAGACCGGCAAGATCACCTATCCGTATTACGTCGATGTGATCGACACGGACGTGGTCGCCGCCGAGAACTACGACATTCTCGATCCCAAGCGTCTTTCGATGACAGGGCAAGTGCTCACGAGCGAGCAGCCGCTCTTCGTGACCGCAGCCGACATCTGCGCCGCCGAACGCGCGGAGCGTTTCTATTGCATCGGCGATCGCCCCGAGTTCTGGATGGGCGCGCCGCTCAAGAATGCGTCCGACGAAGTCTTCGGCATGCTGGCCATGCAGGTCTATGACGTCTCGCGCATGTACACCGCCGAGGACCGCGCGCTGTTTTTAGTCGTGGCGCGTCACGTCGCGATGGCGCTCGACCGTATCCTGCATCGCGCGGATCTGGAAGAACAGGTCGCCCGCCGCACCTCCGAGTTGTCGAAGCTCAACGCTGCTTTGCGACATGGCATTGCCGAGCGCGAGCGTTCCGAACATCTGCAAGCAGCGCTCTATCAAATCGCGGAATTGTCGAGCCGGCCCGGCGACATGATGGAGTTCTTTCGCAGTCTGCATGGCATCGTCGGCGAGCTGCTCTATGCGCGCAATTTCTATGTGGCGCTCTTCGAAACCGAAACATGCGAAGTCTCGTTTCCCTATTACGTCGATGAGATCGTGCAGGAGCGGCCCGAGCCGCGTCGCGGCCAGCGTGGGCTCACCGAGTATGTGATTCGCGAACGCCGCGCGCGTCTCATCGATCATCAGGAAGCGCTGCGTCTCATCGCGGAGGGGGCGTTCGAAACCGATCACGACGACGTGCGCCTGCGCTCGTGGCTCGGCATTCCGCTATTCGATGGCGATGTCGTGCGCGGCGTGCTCGCGGTGCAAAGTTACTCGCCGCTCGTGCGCTATTCGCAGCGCGATCAGGAGTTGCTGACCTTCGTATCGCGCCATATCGATACCGCCCTCTCGCGCCGTCGCGATGCCGAAGCATTGCATGCAGCCAACCTCGAGCTCGAAGCCCGTGTGCAGGCCCGTACGCGTGAACTCGACGATGTCAACGCGCGTCTGCTGTACGAGAATTCGCACGATGCATTGACCGGCCTGCCCAACCGCAGTCATCTGATGCATCGGCTGCGTGGTGCATGGCACGACTACCAGACACGCGGCGATGAGCTCTCGGTGATGTTCATCGACCTCGATCGCTTCAAGGTGGTGAACGACAGCCTGGGTCATCATTTCGGCGACATGCTGCTGGTGCAGGCCGCCGCGCGTCTGCGCGATTGTCTGCGCTCCACCGATCTGCTCGCGCGCTTGGGCGGCGACGAATTCGCAGTGCTGTCGCCCAAGGCGCCGGTACGCGACGCGGTGGCGATTGCCAAGCGCATCCTCGCGGCTTTCGATCTGCCGTTTCATATCGAAGAACATGTGGTGTTTTCTTCGTGCAGCATTGGCATCGTGAGCGCGGACACGCAGTTTCATACCGAGCCCGCCGATCTTTTGCGCGATGCCGATACCGCGATGTATCGCGTCAAGAACGCGGGCCGCGACAGCTTCGTCGTGTTCAATCAGGAGCTTCGCCGACAGGTCTCCGATCAGGTCGAACGCGAGGGCGCACTGCGTAACGCGATCAAGCGCGACGACGAGTTGCTGCCGTATTTTCAGCCTATCGTCGATGTAGGGAGTGGCCAAGTGGTCGCGCTCGAAGCGTTGATTCGCTGGCGCCAACCCGATGGACGTATCGTGGCACCCGGCGAATTTCTGCCTGCAGTGGAAGGGCTGCGTCTCATCGGTCGGCTCGACTTATACATGCTGGAACGCGTCGCCGCGATACTTTCCAATGCCAGCTTTGCGCACTGGCCGCCCGTGCATGTCAATTGTTCGAGCTATAGCATGACGCGCCCCGAGTTCGCCGACGATGTCCTTGCGCTGCTCAGGCGTTATCGCGTGTCGCCATCGCGTGTATGTCTCGAACTGACGGAAGGCGCGCTCGTAGCCGAGCCGGATCTTGCGCGCCGCACCATGCAAAGACTCGCGGATAACGGCATGTCCGTCGTACTGGATGACTTCGGCGCGGGCTTTTCGTCCCTGAGCTATGTGCATCAGTATCAGTTCAGCGGCCTCAAGATCGACAAGTCGTTTATTCTCGAACTGACCGAAAGCCCTCGCAGTCGCGCGATCGTGCGAGCTATCGTGCGAATGGCCGAGTCGCTCGATCTCACGCTTGTGGCCGAAGGCGTCGAGGACGCGGCCACGCTTGCAGTACTACGCGACATGGGTGCAGCGCAGGCGCAAGGCTACTTCTTCGACAAGCCTTTGCCACTAGAGTCGCTGACGCGCAGCGCGCTTGCGCCACGCACTACTTCAAGCGCCATTCTTTGATTCTTGAGCATTGGATCAGGGCATGCCGCCAAGCGAGGGCGAGATGATGCTGCCCGGTTCACCTTCCGGCACGCCGGTGTCGGTCGTCACAGCGCGCATCGATACAGGCGCATGATTAGTGGTGCACGTCTGCAACGAGTCGTTGCCAAGGCACTGCAGGAACGCGTCAGCGCGATCCTTCGTGTCGAACATGTACAACGTGTCTTCGACTTTCACTTCGAGATCGGAAATACGGTCCGCTTCGATTGACATGCTCGCTCCTTCGAGTGGATAGACATATCAATCGGCTAGCATCAAGTGCGCCTGGCGCACGCTGACCTTAGGTACAACGGTTGCTGGTTCGTCGGCCTGGTTCATCGAATGACAAGGCAACTTAAGGAAACCGTAATGACATCCGCGCGAGCAAATAACGACCTGCATGAAGAGCCGCGTACACCCGGCGGCAATCGTCTGAACGAAATCGAGCCGTCCGAAGCAGACAGGGTGATCCCTCGTCCCGGCGAAGCGCTGGAACAGAATCCCGCCACGGACCCTGACAAAGTAGGTACATCCCCTGACAATTCAGGAAACCGGCAAAGACCGCTATAAATAAATTAAATGATCTTGCGGGCAATTTCCAATGATGCAGACGCCTAAGACGCGTTAGGATTAAAGCGCGTCGAATTTTGGGCGCGGATTCGCACGGCGCTAAATCAAGCTTAGAACCGCGCATCGGTCTTGCAACCGCTTGGCCGCTTTAGCAAAAGGAGGCTTTATGAAATGGGAAACCCCTAGCTTTACCGATATGCGCTTTGGCTTTGAAATTACGATGTACATCGCCACGCGTTAATCGCCAAGCAGAAAACGGCCGCACAAAGCGGCCGCTTTCTTTTCAAGGCTTGAGCGGCTCGTGCTACGTTGCACCGTCACCTTCGCTTTTTTGTGGGCCAAGTCCACCCTTTCCTGCCGGTTCAGGTCGGCTGCCTGAACCCAAAGGCACTTCCGCCGTTTGATGCGGATCTTCGTCAAGACGCCTGTTTTCAGGCTCGATCTCTCCCGCATTAGGCTGACGCACTCCTTGCTTTGGATCGCCTCCTGTCGCTGAACCGGGACCCGGCAGATTGCCGATAGAACCGCCACCGCTTGCTCCGCTGCCAGCATCGCCAAGCGGCTTATCCGTGCTCTTCTGTTCGCTGTCGTTAATCGTCATTGCTTGCTCCCGTTAAAGGCTGTCGGTGCCAACAACACGAGCAACGCGCATTCCACTTCGAACCTCAGCTCGCGACAGTCGATCCGATCACGTCATTAGCCACCGCGTCGACCGCCTGCTTGACGATGCCGACTATCTCATCCACTTCGGCACGCGTCGTGACGAGCGGTGGCGCAAAGCCGAGAATATCGCCGTGCGGCATGGCTCGCGCAATCACACCGCGCTCCAGAGCCGCTGCCGATACCTTCGGCCCGACCTTGAGCGCCGCATCGAAAGGTTTGCGCGCGTCTTTATCGGCCATGAATTCGAGCGCGGCAAGCATACCCGCGCCACGTACTTCGCCCACTAACGGATGCGAATCGAATGCCGCGTGAAGCTGCGCATGCAGATAAGCACCCGTTTCCGCCGCATTCTGCGTGAGGTTTTCACGTTCGAGAATGTCGAGGTTGGCCAGCGCAGCAGCCGCGCAAATGGGATGACCCGAATAGGTCCAGCCGTGTCCCATCGGACCATGCTCTCGCGAGCCCTTGTCGATCACATCCCATACACGTTCGCCCACGATCACGCCCGACAGCGGCGCATAAGCGCTCGTGAGGCCCTTAGCCACGGTGATGAGATCCGGCTTGATGCCGTAATGCTGCGCGCCCATCTTCGAGCCGAGACGTCCGAAGCCGCACACGACTTCATCGGAGATCAAGAGGATGTCGTGCTTCCTGAGCACTTGCTGGATAGCATCCCAGTAACCTTCCGGCGGCGCGATGATGCCGCCCGTGCCCATGACCGGTTCGGCGATGAACGCAGCGATGGTATCCGCGCCTTCCTTCGCGATCAGCTTCTCGAGTTCTTCCACGCAGTATGCGGTGAACTGCGCTTCACTCATACCAGCCGGTGCCTTTCGATACCAATGCGGACAAACCGTATGCCTCACACGATCGATCGGCAAGTCGAAGTGCTGATGAAAGCTCGGCAAGCCAGTGAGGCTGCCCGTGACGATGCCCGAGCCATGATAGCCCCGTTCGCGCGAGATGATCTTCTTCTTGTTCGGGCGACCCAGTACGTTGTTGTAGTACCAGACGATCTTGACCTGCGTTTCGTTGGCATCGGACCCGGACATGCCGTAGTACACCTTCTTCATGCCTTCCGGTGACCACGCGACGATGCGCGACGACAACTCGATGATCGCATCGGTCGAGTGGCCGACATAAGTGTGATAGTAAGCGAGCTTCTTTGCCTGCTCATAAATGGCTTCGGCCACTTCGGTTCGACCGTAGCCGATGTTCACGCAATACAGTCCTGCGAATGCATCGATATAAGTCCGGCCCTGATGATCTTCGATACGAATGCCCTTGGCGCCCGTCACGATCTTGCCCGGCAACGCGCCGCTTGCATGATCGTGAGCGTGCGTGGACGGATGCATGAAGTGCGCGCGATCTTCCGCGAACAAGTGTGCAATCGATTGCTGTTCCTGGCTCATGTGCTTCTCCTTGGAGCGCTATGCGTGTTCTTAACATGGGTTGAATCAGGCTGCGCTCGAAAGCGGCAGACCCAGATTCCCTAAGCAAAAATATTTCGTTTCGACGAAGGGTTCGAAGCCCTCCGCGCCACCTTCGCGGCCGAGACCCGATGCCTTCATGCCTCCAAAGGGAATGGGCGCGCCCGTGAACTTGACGCCGTTCACCGAGACAATTGCGAAGTCGAGCCGTCGCACCAATTGAAAGATCGTGTCGATGCGCGTGGCGCAGATATAGGCGGCAAGGCCGTATTCCGTATCGTTGGCGCGTGTCACGGCTTCGTCGAGCGTATCGAACGGAGAGATCGCGGAGATGGGCGCGAAGTTCTCTTCATCGTAGATACGCATGCCAGCTCTAGCATCCGCGACAACGGTCGGCTCATAGAACCATCCACCGAGCTCATGCGCGTTGCCGCCGACAGTGATGCGCGCGCCTTGCGCCTTTGCGTCTTCGATACGCGCAACGGTCGCATCGAAAGCGGCCTGATGCATGAGCGGACCGACATCGACATTCGCTTCGAACGCGCTGCCTACCTTCAGTGCCTTGACCGCTTCGGTATAACGTTGCACGAACGCTTCGTACAAGGGTCGCGCCACGAAAATGCGATTCGCGGCGCAACAATCCTGGCCCGATGTCTGAAACTTCGCCCCAATCGCAACGCGCACCGAATGTTCGAGATCTGCGTCCTCGGTCACGATGAACGGCGCATTGCCGCCGAGCTCTAGCGCAAGCTTCTTGATGCCTGCCTGCGCCACGGCCTTTGCCACGAGACCTCCAACGCGCGTCGAACCGGTGAAGCTCACCGCACGCACGCGAGTGTCGCTCACGAGCGCTTCCATGGTCATCTGCGGCTCGCCGATCACGACGTTGAACACGCCTGCGGGAAAGCCCGCCTCTTCCGCGAGTTGTGCAAGCGCCATCGCTGAAAAAGGCGTTTCGTGCGCAGGCTTGATGACAACCGTGCAGCCCGACGCGATAGCGGCCGCGGCTTTGCGCGTGATCATCGCCACGGGAAAATTCCATGGCGTGATGAGCGCCGCAACGCCGACTGGCTCCATGACCGTGCCGAGATGCGCGCCATCGATATGCGTTGGAATGGTGCGTCCTGCAAGGCGTTTTGCTTCGTCGGCAAACCATTCGATAAAGCTCGCGGCATATGCGATCTCGCCCTTCGCTTCGGCGAGCGGCTTGCCTTGCTCCAGCGATAAAATGCCGGCGAGGTCGGACTGATGACGCAAGATCAGTTCATGCCAGCGCATGAGAAACGCGCTGCGCTTTTGCTGGGGTGTCCAGCGCCAAGCTTGAAACGCGCGGTCGGCGGCTCCGACGGCGCTGACGATCTGTTCGCGTTCGAGCATCGGCACATGCCCGATGACCTGCTGATCGGCGGGATTGACCACCGGGATCGACGCGGCATTGTTGCTATGTACCCAACGGCCGTCCACATAGCACAGCGACTTGAAGAGAACCGGATGTCCTAACAGCATAATGTTCGCTCCTATCGATTGATTCGCTCTTGACTCTGATTCGATGGAGTCACTTTAAGCTCATGCAGTCGCGGAATTTTTCGTTATCGCTTGCCACGCCTGGTGTTTTTTCTGTTTCGATGTTCGCGACTCAAACTTGCGCCCACTCGGGCGGACCACCGCAATCGTCCTTGATGACCTTGGTCACGATATACGTGAAGTACTTTTCGATGCCGAGTTCCTCGACCAGCAACGAGTCGATGAAGCGCTGATAGTGGTCTATGTCCCGCGCGACTACATGCAGCACGTAATCGACACCACCACCTGTCGCCACGCACTGCACGATCTCGGACGCTTGTTGCACGCGGTCTTCGAAGCGTCTCATGTCTGACGCGGTATGCCGCGAGAGCGTAACCTCCACGACGATACGGCTTCCCTTGAACGCCGACGTCCAGTCGATATTCGCCCGATATCCCTTTACTATCCCGCTTTCTTCGAGCCGCTTCACGCGCTCCCATGCAGGTGAGATCGACAGGTTCACTTTCTCCGCCAGACGCGACTTCGTAATGCGTCCGTCGCCCGCGAGGATGCGCAAGATAGCCAGATCGTATCGGTCGAGTTTGGTCAAGTCAGATCGTCACCGGTATGTTGCGTTCGATGATGTCGGCCACGACAGCCACCGTGTCACCTGTCTGTACGAGGCCAGGAAAGTGCCTTGCCGCAAGCAGTCCCGCACGCTTTGCGCGATATTCGACCGGCGTCGCGCCAGAGCGCGTGATGTCATGAACACGCGCGAGCACGTCGCCCTCTGACACCATGTCGCCAAGATCGCGGCACATTTCCAGCAAGCCCGCATGTTCGCTCGTCGTATAGCACGCGCCATCGGGCATATCGAGCAACGTGGTCGTACGCGCTTCACTAATCACACTTTCTTTGTCGATGATGCCCGCATGGGCGAGGAAGCCATACACGCCGCGTTCCGCGATGGCGACGCTAGCAGCAGTGGATGAACCGCCGCCACCAAGTTCGGTGGAGACGAACACCTTGCCCGCCTCTTCGGCTGCGCTGTCGTATAAACCGACGCTGTCGAGTTCGAGCATGCGCATTGAATAAGGTGCGCCGAACGCGCGCATGGCGGCTTCGCAGCGAGCCTGTTGCCGCGCATCCGCCAACACGTGAGTCGCCGCGAACGGAAGAAAATCAAGCGTACGCCCGCCTGCATGAATGTCGAGAACGTAGTCCGCCAAGGGCAGCAAATGACGCTGAAAGTAATCGGCTATCTTCTGCGTCACCGTGCCATCGGGATGGCCCGGAAAGCTGCGATTGAGATTACCCGCGTCGATGGGCGACGTGCGCGTACCCGCGCGAAACGCCGGGTAATTCATGAACGGCACCACGATCAAGCGGCCATTGATATCGCCGGCCTTCAACGTCGATGCGAGCTTCGACAACGCGATCGGCCCTTCATACTCGTCACCGTGATTGCCGCCCGTGAGTAACACGGTCGGTCCGTCGCCGCGCTTGATGACCGTGATCGGAATCATTACCGCACCCCACGCCGAATCGTTGCGCGAATACGGCAGCTTCAGGAAGCCGTGTTGTTCGCCGTCGGCTTCGAAGTCGACGGTCGGACTGATCGGTGACGCGCGCATCGTACTACTCCTTCACGAACAATTTGCGAGGCGTATTGCAGAAAGTCTCGACGCCGGTATCGGTAATCAGGATGCTTTCCGTGATCTCGAGACCCCAGTCATCGAGCCATAGTCCCGGCATGAAATGAAACGTCATGCCGGGTTCGAGGACCGTCTTGTCCCCCGGCCGCAAGCTCATGGTGCGCTCGCCCCAGTCGGGCGGATAACTCGCACCGATGGGATAACCGCAGCGGCTATCCTTCTCGATACCCGACTTGCGCAGCACCGCGAAGAACGCATTGGCGATGTCCTCGGTCTTGTTGCCCGGCTTCGCAGCGGCGAGTCCTGCTTCAATGCCTTCGACTACCGCCTTCTCGGCATCGGTGAAATGCTGCGGCGGTTTGCCGAGATAAACCGTGCGCGATTGCGGACAGTGATAGCGCTTGAAACATCCGGCGATTTCGAAAAACGTCCCTGCATTCGCAGTGAACGCGGAGTCGTCCCATGTGAGATGCGGCGCGGCTGCATCCGAGCCAGTGGGCAAGAGCGGCACGATAGCCGGATAGTCGCCGCCATAACCTTCGACGCCCGTGATGCCGGCGTCATAGATTTGCGCGACGAGGTCGCACTTCCTCATGCCAGGCTCGACCTTGTCGAGAATGCGCGCGTGCATCTTCTCGACAATGCGCGCCGCCACACGCATGTATTCGATCTCGCGCGGCGATTTCACCGCACGCTGCCAATTGACGAGCGCGGTCGCATCCTTGAACTTCGCGTTGGGCAAGTGCTGAACGAGCGACGCATACGCCTTCGCACTGAAGTAGTAATTGTCCATCTCCACACCGATATGCTTCTTGTCCCATCCGCGCGCGACGATGACTTCAATCGAGAGAAAGTCCATCGGATGACGAACCTGAGACTGCACGTAGTGATCCGGATATCCGACGATATTCTCGTGCGCCATGAACACCGTGCGCTTCGCGCCGTTCGCATCTTGCCCGCGACCGAACCATACCGGCTCGCCATCCATGGCAAGCAGCACGCATTGATGCACATAGAATGACCAGCCGTCGTAACCGGTGAGCCATGCCATGTTGGTCGGGTCCGTCACGATCATCAGGTCGATACCTGCTTTCTCCATTGCGCGTCGCGTCTTCGCCATGCGCGCGTCGTACTCGCCGCGATCGAACGGCAAACGCACGACCGGCGCTTCGCCTCGCTTCTCTTGCTTGATTTCGGACATCGTCCCCTCTGTCAAAGCGTCACATCGTTATGAAAGATGCTTCCTGCACGCGTCGCGCGTGCTCTTGCAAGCGCTGCAATGGCCGTGTCCTGCGCGCCGGTGCCGGTGAGATCGCATACGGTGATGTCGTCATCGCTCATGCGGCCTTGCACTTGCTGCGCGATAATCTGTCCCAATTCGGCAAACGATGCATCGGCGGCGATAACCCCTGCGCTTATCGCGTGGTGGAGTTCGCCAAGCACGCGCGTTTGCTGCAAGCGGTCGCACACGTAGCGCGCCGCCTTGAACACGTCTGGCGCAATCTCGTTCTTGTGCTCGGCATCCGAACCCATCGCGGTGACATGCAAGCCCGCATGAAGATCGCGGGCGTGAATCAAGGGCTCGCGGCTGGGTGTCGTGGTGATGGCGATATCCGCATGCCTGAGCGCGTGGCTCACGCTATCGGCGACAGCGCATTCAAGGCCCGCCGCTTCACAATCGCGCGCGTAGTGCAACGCGCGCTTGCCGTCGCGTGCCCACACGGTCACGTGATCGATGTCGCGTACCAGTCGCAACGCTTTGAGTTGAAGGTGCGCCTGTTCGCCCGCACCGATGATCGCCACGCGTTTGGCGTCACGTCTTGCGAGCCAGCGTGCGGCGACAGCACCCGCTGCCGCCGTGCGTACCGCCGTGAGATAGCCGTTGTCGAGCAGCACGGCTTGCGTCAGTCCCGTGCGCGCCGAAAGCACGAGCATGAGACCGTTCAAGCTCGGCAAACCCAGAGAGGGATTGCTGAAGAAGCCAGGACTGACCTTGATCGCAAAACTCAGAAGACCCGGCAAATAAGCGGTTTTTACGTCGACTTCGCCAGCGTGTTCGGGAATGTCGAGGCGAAGAATCGGCGGCATCGCCACCGCTTCTGTCGCAAGCGAACGGAAGGCAGCTTCGATCTGTGCGATCGCATCGAGGTCGAGCGGCACGAGTTCGCGCAGCTCCGCTTCGCCTAGCAAGATGGTGGAACGATCGATTGAAGACGTCATCAAAGCGCTCCAATCAGGCGGCGGTGCGTATCGATATCGATGTTGCAACCGCTCACGACGATAACCACTGGCCCACCTTCTCGCGGCCTGATGGCACCATCCAGCACAGCTGCGATGCCAACGGCCGCTGCGCCCTCCACTACGAGCCGCTCTTCGCTATACGCATGTGCAATGCCGCGAGCAATCGAACGCTCATCGAGGAGCACCATGCGATCGATCAATTCACGTGTCATCGCGAACGTATGCTGGTTGTCGAGACCAATGCCGCCGCCGAGCGAATCCGCCAGCGTTTCGAGTTCATCGACGAGAACGGGTTTGCCCGCCTCGAGGCTCGCATGCATGGCGGCGCCGCGTTGCATGGATACGCCGATCATTTCGATGCTTGGCCTCATGCCTTTTGCCGCGAATGCCACGCCGCTGAAGAGACCGCCGCCCGACAGGGGCACGACGATAGCGGATACATCGGGACGCGCTTCGATAATCTCCAGACCGATGGTGCCCTGCCCTGCAATGACGCGCGCATCGTCGAAAGGCGGTACGAACGCATAGCCTTCTTCGCGCACCAGGCGTTGCGCTTCGACTTGTGCATCGTCCTGGCTCTTGCCTGCAATCACGACGCGCGCGCCGAGCGCCGCGACCGCATCCACCTTGTTCGCTGGCACAAGCGATGACATGCACACTGCGGCCTCGATTCCCAGCGCGCGCGCCGCGTGCGCGATCGCACGGCCATGATTACCCGTCGATGCCGTCACGACACGCTTGCACCCTGCTTCCGCGAGTTGCGCCAATGCGTTGGTCGCGCCGCGCAACTTGAAGCTGCCGGTAGGCTGAAGCGTTTCGAGTTTGAGGTAGACAGGTGCGTCTACAACGCGCGAGAGTGTCGCCGACTGCACGAGCGGCGTGACGAGCACACGCCCTTCGATGCGTTGGCGTGCGCGATAAACATCGTCGAGCGTGAGTGCGGACATGGCGCGATTGCATTGAGCAAGTGTCGATGCAACCGAGTCTAATGTCCTAAAAAATCGTTTTGAATTGTCCTAGTTCATTTCCGCGCATGCGAGATTAGTTGAAGTCGTGCACGTGCGGAAATTGCTCGAAGACTTCGCGAATGGTCTCTATGGCCGTGCGAAAGCTCGCCTCGCCCACTTCGGCGCCCACGCACAGACGCACCGCATTGGGCCGCTCAGCGCCGCGCACGAGAAACGGATCGGGCGATGTCACCGCGATATTGCGGTTGCGCAGTTCGCGCGTAATACGTTCCGCTTCCCATTCATCCGGCACGCGCAGCCACGCAGAGAGCGCGTTCGGATGGCTGCCGAGCACATATTCTCCCAGCACTTCACGCACGACACTCTGACGCATCGAAAGCCGCTCGCGTTGTATCTGCACGAGACGTTGCGCCGTGCCGTCCATGATCCAGCGCGCGGTGACTTCGGCTATCGGCGAGGTCGCCATCCAGCTCGATACGCGCAACACGCTTTCCGCGCGCAAGGCAAGACGCCGTGGCACGGTCATGAAGCCCGTGCGCAAGCCGCTTAACACTGACTTCGTCATGCTCGTGCAATAGAACGCCAGTTCGGGGATCAAGCTTGCTATCGGCGTCTGCGCCTTGGCGGGCAACGCGCCGTAGACATCGTCTTCGATGACATACACGCCGTATCGCTCTGCAATGCGCGCAATCGCGCGCCGGCGCGAGTCGGTCAAGATGGCGACCGTGGGATTATTGAGCGTCGGTGTGCAGACCAGTGCGCTTACGCGCTCGCTGTCGCACATTTCCTCGAAATGTTCGGGACGTATGCCATGTTCGTCGATTTCCAGTCCCTTGAGCGTGAAGCCGAGCACGTTCGCGGAGCCTATGACGCCGTGATCGGTGAGGCTCTCGCAGAGCACGGTATCGCCCGGTCCGACAATGGAAGCAAGCGCCAGAAAGATGCCGTGCGCAGCACCATTCGTGACTAGGAGCGTCTCAGCGGTCGCAGGCATGTTGAGCGATTCGAGCCAAGCAACACCCGCTTGCCGATGATGCTCGAAACCCGCAATCGGACGAAACGCGCGTATCCAGGGCTGATCCTCGATGGTTGCAAGCGTCGCGCAGACCTTGCGCCACATTGCATCGTGTTCGGGCGTATGGACGATACGCGCAATCGAAAAGTCGACCACGGAGCGCTCGGCCGTATCGAGCATGTAGTTGGACATGGTTTCCGTGACGCGCGCCGCGACGAAGCTGCCGCGCCCGACTTCACAGCGAATCAGCCCCTGGCGCTCGAGTTCTTTATAGGCATTGGTGACCGTCTGCACGCTGATTTCCAGATCCGCCGCGACCTCGCGTTGCGGCGGCAAGCGTGCGCCTGAAGCCAGTGTGCCGTTCTCGATATCCAGCGCCATCGCCTTGACGAGCCGCTTGTATTTCGACTGTACGCCTTGCACGGTGCGTACGGCCTCGCGCCATCGCTGATTCAATTTCCACTCCTCGTGCGCTTGACTCATGCGCAATAGTGGCGCAAAAGCTCCTTGAAAAATAATTGTCCTAGAGCAATCGGAACAAATATATGGCTTTGTATTCTGCATTGGTGGCTGCGCGGTAAAGCCTGTGAAGACCGCTTCCTATAAGGGTTTTCTCCATGACCGATCTAGCCGCAGCCTTCAAGGAACGCGCGCAATAGACCATACGAACGCTACCAACGCTATAAACGGAAAACGCTATGAAGACCAAACGACTGTCTGGAATGCTGGTGGCCGCATGCGTCGCCGCGGCGAGCTTGAGTGCCTTCAGCGCGGGCGCTGCCGCGGAAACCACCTTGCAACGGATTCAACGCACCGGCGAGGTGCGCATCGGCTATGCGAACGAAACGCCCTTCGCCTATACGACGGCCGACGGCACCGTGACGGGCGAATCGCCGGAAATCGCCAAGAAGGTATTCGCCAAACTAGGCGTCAAGAAAGTCGATGCGGTGCTGACCGAATGGGGCGCGCTCATTCCGGGCCTCAAGGCAGGCCGTTTCGATGTGATTGCAGCGGGCATGTACATTACGCCCGAGCGCTGCAAGCAGGTTGCTTTCGCCGATCCGCAATATCAGATTCCCGACACGTTGCTGACGCTCAAGGGCAACCCCAAAAACCTTCACAGTTACGCCGATGTCGCCAAGCAAGGCGACACGAAACTCGCAGTAATGGCCGGCACGGCGGAACTCGGTTATGCACGCGAGGCGGGCATCAAGGACGATCAGATTCTTCAGGTGCCCGATACCACCGCGCAATTGCAGGCCGTGCGCGCACGCCGCGCCGATGCAGCCGTTGGCACCTCGCTCACCATGAAGGGGCTTGCGACGAAGGGCGGCCCGCTAGTCGAAGCAACGAGCCAGTTCAACGACGACCCGAAGCATACGGGCTATGGCGCACTCGCCTTTCGCCCCGAAGATACCGATCTGCGCGATGCGGTCAACAAGGAACTCCATGCCTGGCTCGGCACGGACGATCATCTGAAAACGGTGGGACCGTTCGGCTTTGACAAGACGAATCTGACCACGAAGAAAGCGCCTGAACTTTGCGGCGGTTGAGCAGAGATACATTCGGTACAGGCGCGCGTCGCGTCGTTCATTTAGCGAGGAACCATCATGAGTGATCTCAATGAGCTATTGCCGCTGATGTGGAAAGGCACGCTCGTCACGATCCAGATCGCCGTGCTCAGCATCATGCTTGCGATCGTCATGGCGGGCATCGCAACGACGCTGCGCGAAGCGCCTTATCGTACCCTGCGCTGGCTTGGCAATGTCTATGTCGAAGTCTTTCGCGGCACGTCCTTGCTGGTGCAATTGTTCTGGCTGTTCTTCGTGCTGCCCTTGCCGCCCTTCAATATTCAGTTGACGCCCTTTACCGTGGCCATCGTTGGTTTGGGTTTGCATTACGGCGCTTATGGCTCCGAGATTTTGCGCGGCGCATTGCACTCGGTGGCAGGCGGACAATACGAAGCAGCACTGGCACTCAACATGCCGGCATGGGTCAGGCTACGCCGCGTCGTGTTGCCTCAAGCCATGATCAACGCACTGCCGCCCGCCACGAACCTCATGATCGAATTACTCAAAGGGACTTCGCTCGTGTCGCTGATCACGCTTTCGGACCTGACGTTCCGCGCGCGACAACTCGATGAAGCGACCTTCAAGACAGCGGAAATCTTCGGGCTGACGCTGCTGATCTACTTCGTACTGGCGCAGATCATCGTCACGGTAATGCGTCACTTCGAGCGCCGCGTAAGCAGTCACGTCGCCGTTCGTCGCGTCGCGCCGAGGGCCGCATCATGACGACATTCGGTCAACTCTTCGATGTGACATACGCGCTGCATATCCTGCCGGAACTGCTGCACGCCGCGATATACACCATCGGCATCACGCTAGTGGGGTTTGCCATCGCGCTGGTGCTGGGCCTCGTGCTCGCAATACTGCGACGCAGCGAGATCGTTTTCGTCTCGAAGGCGACGGCTTTCTTCATCGAGTTTATTCGCAGCACGCCGCTTTTGATTCAGGTGTATGTGCTCTTCTACGTTGCGCCGCTTTATGGACTCACCATGTCGGCGTTGATGGCGGGCACCATCGGCATTGCCGTGCACTATGCGTGTTACGTGTCGGAGGTTTATCGCGCAGGACTCAACGGCGTCGCGCGTGGACAATGGGAAGCGGCCTGTGCGCTGTCGTTGTCGCCCTGGCGCACGTATGGCGGCGTGATTCTGCCACAGGCCATTCGTCCCGTGATTCCCGCGCTCGGCAATTACCTCGTCGCCATGTTCAAGGACACGCCCGTGTTGTCAGCCATTACCGTGGTCGAATTGATGCAGCAGGCGAAGAACATCGGCTCGGAAACCTTCCGCTATCTCGAACCGATCACCATGACGGGCGTCTTCTTTCTGATCATCAGCGTGACTTTCGCTTCGGGCGTGCGTCACCTCGAACGGCGGGTCAGGTTGCCATGATTTCGCGCGGAGACACGATGGCTAACCCGGCGGATGGCGCACGGTAATGGAAATCAAGGAGCAACCGATGAAACGAGACCTCGACCCGTCGTTAGGCGAAGCCGCCGACGCGCAAGCCAATACGCCGATGGTGCGCTTTCGCAACGTGACGAAGCGCTACGGCGCGCTTACCGTGCTCGATGGACTCGATCTGGATATCGCGCGTAACGAGAAGGTCGCGATCATCGGGCCGAGCGGCTCGGGGAAATCCACGCTGCTGCGCGTGTTGATGACGCTCGATCCCTTGACCGACGGCGTAATCGAAGTCGATGGCGAGTCTCTCACGCATGAGATGCGCGGCGGCAAGCTCGTACCCGCGTCGCAACGACATGTGCGGCAAGTGCGCAGCAAGATCGGCATGGTGTTTCAGAGCTTCAACCTGTTCCCGCACATGACCGCGCTCACGAACGTCATTGAAGCGCCTACGAGCGTGCTAGGTCTTTCGAAGAAGGAAGCAATCGAACGTGGACGCGAGTTGCTATCCATGGTCGGTTTGTCGGAAAAATGCGGTTACTATCCTTCGCAATTGTCGGGTGGACAGCAGCAGCGCGTAGCCATCGCGCGGGCGCTTGCCATGCGCCCTAAAATCATGCTCTTCGACGAAGTGACCTCCGCGCTCGATCCCGAACTCTGCGGTGAGGTCCTCAATGTCATTCGGCGCTTAGGCTCCGAACATAACCTCACCATGTTGATGGTCACACATCAGATGGGCTTTGCAAAAGACTTCGCGGATCGCGTCTGCTTCTTCTCAGAAGGAAAGATCATCGAGCAGGCCGCGCCGCAGCAGTTCTTCACCGCGCCGCAACATGAACGCACCAAGCAGTTTTTGCGCGCGGTCACGGAGGCGCTCTAATCCAAGCATTCAGCTGGCAAGCGGTCCGGGAATTGCTTCCTGCTCCGGGGATAGACACCGGAGAGTGCAATGTCCCCTTCCCAGCATAAGGTCGCTCGCGTGGACGACTTGCCCACCGGGCACGGCACGCGTGTGTGCATCAAGCACGATGCGAGCGAAACACCGATTCTTCTCGTGCGCGACGGTCAGGCCGTGCACGCCTTTTCACCCGACTGTCCGCATGCAGGCGCGCCGCTCGAAGAAGGCGCGATCTGCAACGGCCGCATCGTTTGCCCGTGGCACAAGGGCACGTTTGAAATTAGTGATGGCAGTCTCGTCGAGCCGCCGGCGCTCAAAGGTCTGACGCGTTATCCGGTCACCGTGTCGAATGGCGATGTATTTGTCTCGCTCGGTGCCGAAGCGCCGAAGACGCAAGACGAGCATGGCGCGGATAAGACCATGCTCATCGTCGGCGCGGGCGCCGCAGGCGCCGCGGCATGCGCGGCGCTGCGCGAAGGCGGCTTTAGCGGGCGTATCGTGCTCGCTGGCGACGATGCACGCAAGCCTTACGATCGCACTTCGCTAAGCAAGTTCGTGCTGTCAGGCGACATGCCGCCCGACGATGTTCCACCCCTTCTCGACGACGATTTCTTCGACGCTCATAAGATCGAACGCGAATTGACACGCGCCGTGCGACTCGACGCGAGCAACAAGCAAGCCGAATTCGCCAGCGGTCGGACAGTCGATTACGACGCCGCGCTCGTTTGCACGGGCGGCACGCCCAAGCCGCTCAAGGCGCCGGGTTCAAACCTTAAGCATATCCATCTGCTGCGCAATCGCGAACATGCAAAAGAGATTCTTGCATCGCTCGATGCAGTGCAATCACCTGTGCGCGTCGTGATCGTCGGGGCGAGTTTCATCGGTCTGGAAGTGGCTTCGTGTCTTCGTAAGCGCAAGATCGAAGTCACTGTCGTCGCGCCCGGCAAGGTGCCATTCGCAAAGCAGTTCGGTACGCGCATCGGCGAGATGTTCAAGCGCATGCATGAACAAAACGGCGTGACGTTCCATATGGATACGCATGTCAGCGCGTTCGAAGGCGACGACGCCGTGCGCGAAGTGCTGCTCGAATCCGGCGAACGGCTACAGGCCAATGTCGTGATTGCGGGAACGGGCGTGACGCCGGCTACGGACTTCATCACTGGCGTCACGATGGGCGACGACGAAGGCATGGAAGTCGATGCGTCGATGCTTGCCGCGCCGAGTCTCTACGCAGCGGGCGACATCGCGCGCTTTCCGTTGCCGCGTGCCGGTGCAATGGGTCGCATCGAACATTGGCGCGTCGCCCAGCAACATGCGCGCGTGGCGGCGTACAACATGGCGGGCATCGCACGCGAATACATCGGCGTGCCTTTTTTCTGGACTTTTCATTACGACAAGAACTTCGAGTATCTCGGCCACGTTAGCGAACCCGAACACGTCGAAATAGATGGCGATCTCGATCAGCAGCAGTTCATCGCTTACCTGCTGAAAGACGGCGAGGTTCGCGCGGTGGTCGGATGCGGGCATGAAGCCGCCATAGGCCGGCTTGCCGAAGCCATGCGCGAGCCGATCACGCTCGATGCCGCACGGCGCGTTGTGAGTAGCTAAACGGTCGATGGCGCGCCGCCCCATTGCTCGACACAACGCAGAAATTATTTGGCTTAAGAGGAATAGGCTATGGCAACTCGAAAGACCACGACGAGGACGAGCAAAGCGAAGCCTCGCGGCAAGTCGAACAGCACGCGTCAGCGACACGGCCTCGCTACCACCGGTAAAAAGTCGACAGCGAAACCCTCGCCCAAACGCTGGTCGCATCATGTGATGGAGACGAGCGACGCAATGGATATCGAGGGAAGTATCTTCAAGACCGGTAACGCGGACGAGATCGCGGATTCGTTGAAGCGCTCGTCCACCAGAAGCAAGCGTCGCAAGGGCTCGCCGTTTCAATCGGCCATGGCGATGCTGAATTTTTATATCAACCGCGCCGGGCGCAATTTGCCGAAGTCACGCCGCAGCACGCTGGAGCGCGCCAAGAAGCGGTTGCGCGAAGCATTCGGACGCAAGCCTTGAAACACGGGCTAGCGCAATGCGAGCCACTGCAACACGATCGATCAAGGCTGACTTTGTCCGCCGTTATATCAACGGCTGGTGCTGCGTATTCGTCTGAGCATCAGGGCACACCTGAGCGGGAGGCCGTCTTGTCGAGGGAACGACTCTTGCTCGCTCATGGATTACCTACGGAAGAAGACAGGAGACACCATGACTGAAGACCCACCGCTTAGCCCCGGCGACGAAGCCGAACCCGGCGTGCCCGGAACCGGCGAAGACTTGTGTCCGGCCTGCAACGGCTCGGGCAAGCTCGACGGCGAGAAGTGCGACACATGCGGCGGCACGGGCAAGGTGACGCAAGGTATTGGCGGCGGCTGAGACGACTCTCAGCGTTGCAGTCCCTGCCAATCTCCTGGAGACCAGCTTGAACCTGCACCCTCTCACGCGTACCGCTGCGCTGCTCGTGGCGCTTGCGGCCACGAATACTGCTGCAATGGCCGACGACTACGCGCCTGGCTTCGGCCCGGACCCGTCCCTGCCCGCGCCGCATAAGTCGATGTTGCCAACCGTGAACATCGCGCCTGCCAAGCCCTGGCAGCAAGGACAAATGCCCATTGCGGCCGCAGGGTTCAACGTTACGCCTTATGCAACCGGTCTAGATCATCCGCGCTGGCTCGCCACGCTTCCCAACGGCGATGTGCTCGTCGCGGAAAGCAATGCGCCCGCGCAGCACGATACAAACGCGGGCATCAAAGGCCTCGTGATGAAGAAGGTGATGAAGCGCGCGGGCGCGGCGGTGCCGAGTCCCGACCGCATCGTCCTCTTGCGTGACTCGGACGGAGACGGCATAGCGGAAACGCGCACGGTGTTCATCGACAAGCTGCATTCTCCGTTCGGCATGGTGCTAGTCGGTGACGATCTCTACGTCGCCGACACGGACGCCGTCATGCGCTACAAGTACGAAACGGGCGCCACGCAGATCACGACACCGGGAGAGAAGTTCATCGACTTGCCTGCTGGCCCAATCAACCATCACTGGACCAAGAACATCATCGCGAGTCAAGACGGCAAGCGGCTTTACGTGACGGTCGGCTCGAACAGCAACGCCGCGGAAAACGGTATCGATGCCGAAAGCGGCCGCGCGGCGATCATGGAAGTCGATATCGAATCGAAGCAGACCCGCCTCTTCGCCACGGGCTTGCGCAACCCGAACGGCATGTCGTGGCAACCGCAAAGCGGCGCGCTATGGACCGTGGTCAACGAGCGCGACGAACTCGGCGACGACCTCGTGCCCGACTATATGACCTCGGTCAAAGACGGCGCCTTCTACGGCTGGCCGTACAGCTATTACGGCCAGCATGTGGATGACCGCGTGAAGCCGCAGCGCGATGAGCTCGTGCTGTCGGCAATCCCGCCGGACTATGCACTCGGTGCGCATACGGCATCGCTCGGACTCACGTTTTACGATGCCAAAGCGTTCCCGCAGCATTACTGGAGCGGCGCCTTCATCGGTCAGCATGGCTCGTGGAATCGCAAGCCGAGGAGCGGCTATAAGGTCGTGTTCGTTCCGTTCGATGACGGCAAGCCGTCCGGTCCGCCCGAAGACATACTGACAGGCTTTCTCTCCACCGATGGCCACGCGCTCGGTCGTCCCGTCGGCGTCGCGGTGGACCACAGCGGCGCGTTGCTCGTCGCGGATGATGTCGGCAATAGCGTATGGCGCGTTGCGCCGGCTGCGAAGTAAATGGCCGCGCGCAAGCCCAAGGCGAAGGCCGTCACATCGAGCTTGTTCGCGCTCGCCGAACGGCAGATCGTCGGCCTTTACGACGCCGGCGTGCTTTCGCCTGCCGTGTTGCATCACGTGATCGCGGCTTACGCGAACAGCGCGATCGACTGGAGCGAAGCCGCTTCCCTGCGTACCGTCGACGATCGCTCGGTGCACGAGGCCGTGGTGCTCACCATGATGCCGGGCCGCCCGCTGCGATCGGCGCAAAAAGACTTCATGTCGGTGGTGGAACATCTCGCGGCGGGCGCCGGCGCGAGCGCCAAGGCCGCGGCGTCATCCGACGAAGCGCCCGAAGACGACGAAGCGCTGCTCGATCAGCTCGATGGCAAAAGCAAAAGCTCGAGCGGGACGGCATCGCGTTCATCGAAGGCAAGCGATGAACCAAGCCAACGCAAGTCCGCCGGCTTCAATCCGCTCGTCGGCGCGCGCGGGTTCTCCACTCACGACAAGGGCTAAGATACCAGCCCGGCATCTTCAGTGCGGCACGCCCGGTGCGACCACATCGACGAGATCGTCCATGTCGAAAGGTTTCGCGAGAATCGGCACATTGAGATGCCTCGCACGGTCCAGTTCGTCCGCATAGCCTGTCATGAGAATAAGCTTCTGCGCGGGCAGTCGCTGCGTGATCTGCTCGGCCAGATCGACGCCGTTCATGCGACCGGGCATTTGCACATCGGAGAGAATCAGGTCGAAGCTGTAGCCTTCGCCGAGCAGCGCAAAAGCGGCATCCGCGCTCTCTTCGTGATGAACGACACAGCCCAGCACTTCGAGCACGGCCATCACGCCGGCAGCGACATCGACGTTGTCTTCGACAACCAGCACGGTCAAGCCACGCAGCGGATGCTCTTCGTCGTTGAACGATGGCGCCGGGCGCGGCGCTTCGGCCTTCGGCACGGGCGCCACGCTCACAGGCGGAACGTGAACCGGAACGGGCACCGCCACCGATGCCGACGCGTGATGACGCGGCAGATAAAGCCGCACGGTCGTGCCCGAGCCTGGCACGCTCGTGATACGCGCGGTGCCCCCCGCCTGCTCGCAAGCCGCGAGCACCTGCGTCAAGCCGAGGCCCGTGCCCGCGCCGCGCTCTTTCGTCGTGAACAGCGGCTCGAAGGCGCGACGCAGTACCTCTTCGTTCATTCCTTCGCCGTTATCGGTCACGGAAATGAGCACGTATTCCCCTTCGGGCAAGTCGCTTTCGCCGTTGCGCACGCGCGCGTTCTGGCAACGGATGACGAGACGCCCGCTATGCAACATGGCCTCGCTTGCATTGACGGCGATGTTGACCAGCGCCAGCTCCAGTTCGACCGGATCGGCCCTTACCCGCCACAAGTCCGGCGACAATTCCACCTTCACCGAAACGGACGGCGGCACCGCGCTCTTGACGAGATCGAGCGTGGTCTTGAGCCAGTTGGATGGATCGAGCAGTTCCTGCTTTTGCGGATGCTTGCGCGCCACGCTCATCAGGCGGCGCGCAAGCGATTCCGCGCCCGCCGTCGCACGCTCCACCGCAATGACTTCGCTTTCCACGCCGTTGAAGTGCTTGCGCCGCGCGAGTTCCATGTTCGAGCCGACGACCATCAGCAAGTTATTGAAGTCGTGCGCGACGTTGGCGACGAGATTGCCGAGCGCGCCCATGCGCTGCAATTGCCTGCTCGACGCCTCTATCGACAGCCGCGAAGCGACTTCTGACTGCCATTGCTCCCACGCCACCTGTTCGGCGTTCAGACGGCGAATGGAGAACGCAATCAAGAGCCACACGGCGATGCAAGGCAGCGCCGCGATGGCGGCCACGAGCCCGAGGTGCTGACGCCAGCGCATTTGCAAGGCGGAAGCCGCATAACCCGTCGCCACGTAGAGCGGAAAGTCGCCGACGCGCCGATAGGCAATGAGCCGCTCGACGTTATCGACCGTCGAACTCATGCGCGCTTGTCCATAGACTTCGTTATTGCGAAAGGCGTTGGTGAAGGGCGTGTTGTTGGCAGGCTGCGCGTCGACGTCGCTCAAGGGATAACGCGCGAGAATGCCGCCATCGCGCCGGTACAAGCCGATGACGAGCGCGCTGTCGCTCGCGGCGAGTTCGCGATAGAAGTCGACGAAATAAGCGCGTTTCAGGGCGATCGACACGACGCCGAGAAAGCGTCCGTCGCGACTGATGCGGCCCATGGTCGTGGTGAAGACATCGGACTTCGCGACCTTGCCGCGCAGCGGCAGCGAGAAATACGCGACGGGCGCGACTTCGCGGGCGGACAGAAAGTCGTCACGATCTGCAATCGATACGGCGGGCGCGGGATAGAAGCGGCTGCTGGCCAGCAGAACGCCATTCGCGCCGAACACGGAGACGGCGGCCACTTGGGCGAGCGTCCCGCTCATGCTGTCGAGCGTGCGATGCAGCGCTTCCTGACGGCCCTGGATATTGGCGTCGTCGCTGTCGCCCAGTAAATCGACGATGCGCGTTTCCAGTTGCTGGTTGAGATCGACCACCTTAATGGCATGTTCGTTCGCAACGCGCGAGAGGCGCTCGGTAAGTTCTTCGGCGTCCGAAAAGCGGCGCTCGTAGTCGTAGTAGCCATAAATACTGAGGCAGACTAACGGAATGACGACCGAGCCGGCCAGCACGAGCATCAGCACCCGGCGCGTCAGGGCGAAGTTACGCGTAGGTAGCGGCAGATCGAATGTCGCGGTCTCTGTTGAGTTCAAGCGTTTCGCCCTGCGATGAAATCGACGGGTATATCGTAACCGGTGCGCGCCCGCCGTCCAAGCGAACGCGGTTCAGGCGTGGCGAAGCGCGCCCTTGCGCCAGTCGTCCTGAGGTGTTATTGGCAGTACGCGTTTGTGATGCGTCGCGTCGTGAAAGCGATAGATGGTCTTGTAGACTTCGTCGGATACGCGCTTGCCTTCGAGGAAGTCGTCGATGTCTTCGTAAGAGATGCCGTAGCTGTCTTCGTCGGGCTTTTGCGGCGTGAGCGTTTCGAGATCGGCGGTGGGCACCTTCATGGCGATTTCGTCGCTTGCGCCAAGCGATCTGGCAAGCGCGCGCACGCGGCGTTTATCGAGGCCGTAAAGCGGCAGGACATCCGCGCCGCCATCGCCGTATTTGGTAAAGAAGCCCATCACGGACTCCGCCGCGTGATCCGTGCCGATCACCACGCCCACGCGCGCGCTCGCCACCGCGTATTGCGCGATCATCCGCTGGCGCGCCTTGATGTTGCCGAGCACGAAGTCCTCGTGCTTCTCGTCCATGTAGCGCGCGCCCGAGAGGTTGAGCGAAGCGAGCATGGCGTCAGCTGCGGGCTTTACGTTGACCACGAGCGTCTCGTCGGGCCGGATGAACGCAAGTGCGCGCTGCGCGTCGGCTTCGTCGCGCTGCTCACCGTAAGGAAGGCGCATGGCGATGAAACGCGCATCGGCGCCGCGCGCGCGCAAGCGTTCGACCGCGAGTTGCGCAAGACGCCCCGCCGTCGACGAATCCACGCCGCCGCTGATGCCGAGCACATAGGTCTTGAGCTTCTGCGCTTCCAGATAGTCGGCGAGAAACGCGATGCGGAATTCGGTTTCGGCGGCTTCATCGAACGACGGCGAAACCTTTAGTTCCTCGATGATCGATTGCTGACGCGCGGCGTAATCGGAATCGTTGGTCATATTCGCGGCCCGGAAAGTTTGCTGTCCTGCGGTCCCCTTGGAACACGCGCTCATGCGCCCGGCTCCGCCTTGAGTTTTATCACATCGGCACGCGTTTGACGGGCTTACGCAAGCGGTTTTAACGACTATGCTTGAACGACAAGTAAGCAGCCCGCAGCACCATTGCCATGGATTCCGTCTTCAAAAGCCGTCGCGACGCAGGCCGTGTACTGGCCGCGTATCTTCGCGACTATGCCGACCGCGACGATGTCACCGTGCTCGCGCTGCCTCGCGGCGGCGTGCCGGTCGCCTTCGAAGTCGCGGATGCCTTGCGCGCCGCACTCGACGTGCTGGTCGTGCGCAAGCTCGGCGTGCCCGTGCAGCCCGAACTCGCGATGGGCGCCATCGCGTCCGGCAATGCCTTCTATCTCGACGAACGCATAGTCGCCGCCGCCGGCGTCACTGAAGACGCGCTCGACGGCGTGATCGCCCGGGAGCGCGCCGAACTCGAGCGGCGCGAGACGCTTTATCGCGGCGAACGGCCGCCGCTTGATATGAATGGACGCTTGGCGATCATCGTCGATGACGGCCTTGCCACCGGCGCGACCATGAAGGCGGCGGCGCTGTCGTTACGTCATGCGGGCGCCGCACGGCCCGCGCGCATCGTGGCGGCGTTGCCCGTCGCGCCACTGAGATCGGAAGCGCGTTTCGAGGAAGCCGTCGACGACTTCGTGTGTGTGCTGCGTCCGCCGCACTTTTTAGGCGTCGGCCAGTTCTACGCCGATTTCGATCAAACCAGCGACGACGAAGTGCGCGCCCTGCTCGCCGCCGCGCGCTCAACGTAACCAGGGCGCATCGCTCACTTCCGCACTGAGTTCGTACTTCGCACGCGCCTGTGCAAGCACGGAGCGGTCGACGGTTCCGTCATCGGCAAGCGCCTTGAGCGCCGCGACCACGATAGCCACGCGGTCCACTTCGAAGAACGCGCGCAACGCCTGGCGCGTATCGCTGCGGCCAAAGCCGTCCGTGCCGAGCGTCACGTAACGGCGCGGCACGTAAGCACGGATGAGTTCCGGCACGGCGCGCACGTAATCGGTGGCCGCGATCACGGGTCCATTGGATGCCGCGAGCGCGCGCGTGACGTAGGGCTCGAGCGCGTTGTCCTCGACATCGGAAAGGCGTGCAATGCGTTCGGCCGACGCGCCATCGCGGTGCAACTCGGTATAGCTCGTCACGCTCCACACGGCGGCTTCTATGTTCCAGTCGTCCTTGAGCATGGCGCGCGCGGCGATGGCTTCGTTGAGGATCGCGCCGGAGCCCAGCAACTGGACCTGCGCCGCGCTTTCTTTACCGCCGATGCAATACATGCCGCGCAGGATGCCGTCGCGCGTCGCGTCGTCGAGGGCGTCGTTGGGCGCGGACGGTTGCGCGTAGTTTTCGTTCGTCACGGTGACGTAGTAGAAGACGTCGCTTTGCCGGACCATCATTTCCTGCATGCCTTCATCGACGATCGCGGCGACTTCGTAGGCGAACGCGGGATCGTAGGCGCGGCAGTTCGGAATGGTCGATGCGCTCAGATGGCTCGTACCGTCCTGATGCTGCAAGCCTTCGCCGCCGAGCGTCGTGCGCCCCGCCGTCGCGCCGATGAGAAAGCCGCGCGAACGCTGATCCGCCGCGGCGAAGATGATGTCGCCAATGCGCTGAAAACCGAACATCGAGTAGTAGATGTAGAACGGCAGCATCGGCAGGTCGTGCACGCTGTAGGACGTCGCCGCCGCGATCCATGACGAGATCGCGCCCGCCTCCGAAATACCTTCCTCGAGAATCTGCCCGCGCGTGTCTTCGCGGTAATAAAGCATCGAGCCCATGTCTTCCGGCTCGTACAACTGCCCGAGCGGCGAATAGATGCCAACCTGCCTAAAGAGGTTCGCCATGCCGAACGTGCGCGCTTCGTCGGCGACCACCGGAACCACGCGCGGGCCGATCGCGGCGTCTTTCATGAGGCTTCCGAGCATGCGCACGAAGGCCATTGTCGTGGACATTTCCTTGCCCTTGGCATCGACCGCGAACTGCGCCCAGGTGTTCAACGCGGGCGGCGTGAGCGCCTGCGACGCGCGTGCGCGCCGGCGCGGCAAGTAACCGCCGAGCGCTTTACGGCGTTCGTGGAGATAGCGCATTTCCGGCGCATCGTCGGCGGGCTTGTAGAACTTGACGTGCTCGACGTCGGCATCGGACAAAGGCAGCCGAAAGCGGTCGCGAAACGCCTTCAACTCCTCGAGATCGAGCTTCTTCTGCTGATGCGTCGTCATGCGGCCCTGACCGACCGTTCCCATGCCAAAGCCCTTCATCGTCTTGGCGAGAATCACGGTCGGCTGACCTTTGTGCGCGAGCGCTTTGGCGTAGGCCGCGTGGAGCTTGCGGACATCGTGACCGCCGCGCCGCAAGCGGTCGATGTCCTCGTCCGACATATGCGCGACGAGTGACGCGAGTTCCGGGTTCTGCCCGAAGAAGCGTTCGCGGTTGTAACGGCCGTCGTTGGCGGAGAAAGTCTGGAACTGGCCGTCGACGGTATGGGCGAAGGCGCGCAGCAAGGCGCCGGTGCGGTCGCGTTCGAAGAGCGAGTCCCAGTCCGATCCCCACAGCACCTTGATGACGTTCCAGCCCGCGCCCGTGAACTGCGCTTCGAGTTCATCGACGATACGGCCGTTACTGCGGACCGGTCCATCGAGCCGCTGCAGATTGCAATTGATGACGAAGACGAGGTTGTCGAGCTGCTCGCGCGCCGCGAGCGACAGCGCGCCGATCGACTCGGGCTCGTCCATTTCGCCATCGCCGAAAAAGCCCCAGACCTTGCGGCCTTCCGTTTGCAGCAGATTGCGGTTCTGCAGGTAGCGCATGAAACGCGCTTGGTAGATCGAGTTGATCGGACCGATGCCCATGGAGCCCGTGGGAAATTGCCAGAAGTCGGGCATCAGCCACGGATGCGGATACGAGCACAAGCCCGGCCCCGCGATCTCTTGCCGGTAATGGCGCAAATGGTCTTCGCTGAGAAAGCCTTCGAGATAGGCGCGCGCATAAACGCCCGGCGACGAATGCGGCTGAAAATAAACGAGATCGCCGCCGTTTTGCGCATCCGCCGCGCGGAAAAAATGATTGAAGCCGACTTCGAACAGATCCGCCGCCGACGCATAACTCGCGATATGCCCGCCAAGTTCGCCATAAGCGCGGTTGGCGCGAACCACCATGGCGAGCGCGTTCCAGCGCAGCACGGCGGCAAGGCGTTCCTCGACATCCAGGTTCCCGGGATACTGCGGCTGCTGCGCGAGCGCAATGGTATTGCGATACGGCGTGGCCCGCGCCCGCGCCGACTCCACGCCGACCGACCGCGCATGTTCGGCGAGCCGGTCGAAGAGATACTGCGCCCGCTCCTTTCCCACGTGCTTGACGACGGCATCGAGCGCGTCCAGCCATTCGGCGGTTTCGTCGGGGTCCGTGTCTTCACGGCCCTTCGCAAGAGAAAGAAGCTGGTTGGTTCCGCTCGATAAATCGGTCATGGCGCGACTCCGGGTCGTTGCGTGCGCAAAGAGAGGTTTTACACAGCATATCCAGTGCTTCGCAAAATGTGCGTCTCATTTGGCTGGCTTCGCGCTTTCCTGTAGTGTAGATATTCTTAAAAAATGCTCAATAACGGAATATTTCGACCATGAGTTCGCAGACACGGCAGCGGCTGGATCGTATCGATATCGGCATATTGAATCAGTTGCAGCAAAACGCGCGCATCACGAACGCGGAACTGGCGCGCGCGGTGAACCTTTCGGCCACGCCGTGCTTCAACCGCGTCCGCGCGCTGGAAAAAGCCGGGCTGTTTCGCCAGCACGTCACGTTGTTGAGCCCGGAAGCGCTCGGCCTCAGCATCAACGTGTTCATTCAGGTGAGTCTTGAAAAGCAGATAAAGGACGCGCTCGCGCGCTTCGAGCAAGCGATCAGCGAGCGGCCGGAGGTGATGGAGTGCTATCTGATGACGGGCGACGCCGACTATCTCTTGCGCGTCGTCTTGCCCGACGTGGCCGCGCTGGAACGCTTCATTCTCGAACGCCTGACGAAGATGCCGGGCGTGGCCAACATCCGTTCGAGCTTCGCGCTCAAGCAGGTGCGCTACAAGACGGCGTTGCCGTTGCCGGCATCGGGACTGACGCTGCCTCAATCCGGCGACGACGAAGCCGAATGGACATGAGCTAGCCGCTTAACTCCGTATGCAACGCCAGATACTCCTGCGCGAGCTTGTGACGCGGTTCGAGATAGATCATGGGTCGCGCGTGCTGGTGGCTCTCGCGAATCTTCACCGAGAGCGACAAGTGCGAATCCAGCACCGGCAAATTTTCGCCGCGCAATTCGTCCACGAGTTGTTGCGGCAGGCTGGCGCGCGGCTGAAACTGATTGATCACGATGCCTTCCACCATCAGTTCCGGATTGTGGTCGTGCTTGATCTCCTGCACGTTTTCGAGCACGGAATACAGCGCGCGGCGCGAGAAGTCGTCGCAATCGAAGGGAATGAGGCAGCGGTCCACGGCGATCAGCGCCGAGCGCGTGAAGAAGTTCAGCGCGGGTGGCGTGTCGATATAAACGGCGTCGTAGTTTTCGAGCCCTTTGAGCGCATCGCGCAACTTATAAATCTTGTAGCGCGACTCGAGCTTGCTCTGAAGCGCGTCCAGGTTCGGATGCGACGGCACGATGTCGAGATTTTCGAACGGCGTCGAGTGGACGAACGAGTCGAAGATCGGCTCGCGAAAGCTGTAACTGAGCGCGGATTCGAAAAACGTCGCCAGATTCGGGCTGGCATCCTTGGCGTCGGCGCCAAGCAAGTATTGACTCGCGTTGCCTTGCGGATCGAGGTCGATCACGAGCGTGCGCAGACCGCGCGATGCGCTGATGGCTGCCAGATTGCAGACGATGGTGGACTTGCCTACGCCACCTTTCTGATTGAAGACGACACGGCGCAGCATCAGGGATTTTTCCTCGGGATTGTGAACGGTCGTTTGCTTTCGCCGGGCGGCGGAGTTTGCGGATGAAGCCTAGGCGTTGATCTTAGCGCATCGGGATTTTTGAACTCGCGCACGCGCCGCCCGAGACCGATTCGTCCTTTGCGGTAACGCGGCCTTCTCACGTCGCGCGCGATTTGCCTCTAACATGCTAGCGGACCGGGTGGCTTCGGCATACGCCTAGCTTCCCGCGCGAACGCTCCGTTGGCCGTCACAACAACTTTTGAGGAGACACGCATGACCACGATCAAGAATCTCACGGTACGAGACATTCGCTTTCCCACCTCGCGCTCGCTCGACGGCTCCGACGCGATGAACGCCGCGCCCGACTATTCGGCCGCCTATGTGATCCTCGAAACCGATACGCCGGACTTAGCCGGTCATGGCCTCACCTTCACCATCGGACGCGGCACGGAAATCGTCGTCGCGGCGGTGCATGCGCTGGCGCCGCTCGTCGTCGGCAAGCGGCTCGAAGACATTGCCGCAGACATGGGCGGCTTCTGGCGAACCTTCACGGGCGATAGCCAACTTCGCTGGATCGGTCCGGACAAGGGCGCTATTCATCTCGCGACCGCGGCGGTGGTCAATGCCGTCTGGGACTTGTGGGCCAAGTCGGAAAAGAAGCCGGTGTGGAAGCTGCTTGCGGACATGAGCCCGGAAGAACTCGTGCGATGCCTCGACTTCCGCTATGTCACCGACGCGATCACGCCTTCCGAAGCGCTCGCCTTGCTCAAGCGCAATCAAGAAACGCGAGGCCAACGCGAACAGGAAATGCTCGCGCAGGGATTTCCGGCGTACACCACGTCCGCAGGATGGCTCGGTTACGACGACGACAAGATTCGCCGTTTGGCACGCGAAGGCGTTGCCGAAGGTTGGACTCACTTCAAGCAGAAAGTGGGTGGCAGTATCGACGAAGACATTCGACGCGCGCGCATTCTCCGTGAGGAGATTGGTCCGCACCGCAAACTGATGATGGATGCCAATCAGGTCTGGGAAGTGGATGAAGCCATTGCGAACATGCGCCGGCTCGCGGAGTTCGACCCGTGGTGGATCGAAGAACCGACCAGCCCCGACGACGTGCTCGGTCACGCCGCCATTCGTCGCCGTGTCGCGCCGATTGGCGTTGCAACCGGCGAACATTGTCAGAACCGCGTGATCTTCAAGCAGTTGTTGCAAGCGCAGGCTATCGACTTCTGCCAGATCGACAGTTGCCGGCTAGGCGGCCTGAACGAAGTGCTCGTGGTGCTGCTGATGGCCGCGAAGGCCGGGGTGCCGGTTTGTCCGCATGCAGGTGGTGTCGGCCTCTGCGAATACGTGCAGCATATTTCGATCTTCGATTACATCTGCGTGTCGGCTTCGCTTTCTAACCGGGTGCTCGAATATGTCGATCATTTGCATGAGCATTTTCTTGATCCTGTCGTAATCAAAAACGGCCGATATATGCCGCCTCAAAAGCCGGGGTACAGCATTGAAATGCACGCGGCTACGCTTGAACGATTTGAATTCGGCAAGGGTGAGGCGTGGCGCGAGTAGTATCGCGCAGGTGGTAACCGTGAAGTTGAATCATTACAGCAAGGGCGCGCTCACAGCGCAGCCCTTGCTGCGTCACAATCAGAAGCAGTAAGCGTGAACGCTTATGCCGTGATCGTGATGTTGACCGTCGAGGTCGAGCTGGACGACGTCGAACCCTTAGCGTCGCCGCCGGCGATGTTGGAGTACACGAGTGCTGCGCGATCGATCTTTTGCATGATAATTCCTTGATACAGGATGAATAAAACTGACTTACGAGATGATTGAAGCCGACTTGATCAATGTGCAGATTGTCCCGCTGTTGCTACAATTTGCGGCATTGGTCTCGCCAGACTCAGTACTTATTGGCCGGCGCTAATGTTGATAGTCACCGAGGTGCTCGACGACGAATCAGCCCCACCCTTGGCGGTACCGCCAGCGATGTTGGCCTGAACGAGCATGGCGCGATCGATCTTTTGCATTTTTATACCTCTTCAAAACACAAGATTTAAATTAATCACCCACTAGAAAATTACGGAGCACCAAAGTAATCCGATATCTTCTGAATAGATGAACCCCTACTTGCCCTCACATTCAACTTGAGTTGTGAAGTCAGTTCGAATGTCGGTGAACAAGGTAAGGAAATTTTATAGATTCAAACAGCAAAAATACACGCCGAATAATCCTAACAATTCGAGTTTTTTTATTTTAATTGCCTTCAAGAATGTTTAACTGCCTATTTGCATCAAGCGTTCCATTCAACTGCTAACAGGCAATTAGAAAATCATTGAAGCGAGTTCCAAGTGCCAATGAAAACTCTCTTTCCTTCGAATGCGCCTTCTTGGCAAACCGTCGTGGCGCGCACTACTCAAGCACTGTCATGCGGCGCGTTGCGTTCCTTCGATACCGTGCAGCACGTCATTGAAGACGGCGGCGTGCGCTTTCTCGTCCGGCAAGTCGCGAATCTCGCCCGGAAGGAAGAACAGTCGAAGCTCGCCGCCAAATCCATCGCCGATGCCGCGAGCCCGTGGCGCGATCCCTTTTCGCCGTGCGAGGAAGCGCTCTTCGTCGGCGATATAGGCGAGCGGCACTTTCTCTTGCTCAATAAATTCAACGTGCTCGCGCATCATCTGCTCGTCGTGACGAGCGCGTTCGAACCTCAGGAAGCGCTGCTTTGCGCCGACGACTTCGCCGCGCTCTTTGCATGCCTTGCGCAGTTCGATGGCCTGGGTTTCTATAACGGCGGCTCGGTCGCGGGATCGAGTCAGCCGCATAAGCATCTGCAGATGGTGCCGCTGCCGCTCGATGGTCACGCGTTGCCAATCGAAGCACTCATCGAAGCGGCGCGCGGCGAAGGCGTCTTTCGTGCGCCGGGTCTTGGTTTTATGCATGCCGCCGCGTGGCTCGACCTCGGTGTTCAAACCGGGCCGGCACGCATCCACGAAATCTATCTCGAACTACTCGATGCCATCGGCGTGAAAGCGCTCGATGTCGCTGGCAGCACGCATCAATCGGCGCCTTACAACCTGCTCGTCACGCGGCGCTGGATGCTCGTCGTGCCGCGCGATGTGTCGCACGTCGAAGGCGTCGCGGTGAACGCGCTCGGCTTCGCGGGCTCGCTATTCGTGCGCGACGACGCACAGCGCCTGATCGTCGAATCGCTCGGCCCGATGGCCTTGCTTGCACGAGCCACGCGCTCGCCCTGAGCAACGCCATCTTGAAAAGCGCGGGTTTGCCCCGCATGTCCGCTTCCAGACGTTCATCTGGAGTCCAGCAATGGGAAGCCGACCTCAATTCATCGACGATCTTGCGCGCGGTGCGCAGGACGCCACACCTTCGCCGAACGCCCTGACGCTCGACGATACCGCTCTGCTCGATGCCTATTCGCGCACCGTGATCGGCGCGCTCGAACGCGTGCAGCAGGCGGTGGTTTTCATCTCGGTCGAGCGCGATATCGACCATAACGGCGCGCGGCGCGTGGCCGGCGGCACCGGTTCGGGCTTCATCTTCACGCCGGATGGCTATTTGCTGACCAATAGCCACGTCGTGCATGGCGCGACGCGGATCACCGTCACGCTCGCCGATGGCGGCCGCTTTCACGCCGATCTCGTCGGCGACGATCCGGGCAGCGATCTCGCGGTGCTGCGTATCGGTTCCCCGGAGCCGCTGCCGCATGTCGAACTCGGCGATTCGGGCAGCCTGCGCGTCGGGCAGATCGCCATCGCGGTCGGCAATCCGCTTGGGCTTGCGCAGACCGTCACCACGGGCGTGGTATCCGCGCTCGGGCGTTCGTTGCGCTCCACTTCAGGCCGCATGATCTACGACGTCATTCAGACGGACGCGGCGCTCAATCCCGGCAATTCGGGCGGACCACTCATCAATTCGGCGGGACAGGTGATCGGCGTCAACACGGCGATCATTTCCGGCGCGCAGGCCATTTCCTTTGCCACCGCAATCGATACGGCCAAGTGGGCGATCATGCAGATTTTCGCGCATGGCCGCGTGCGGCGCGCTTATATCGGCGTGGCGGGGACGACGACGCCCATCTCGCGGCGCGTGCAACGCTTCTTCGCGCTGACGGTGACGAGCGGCGTGCATGTGATGGAGATCGTCAAGGGCAGCCCGGCCGCGCTCGGCGGTTTGCAGGTGGGCGACCGGATCGTCGCGGTGGACGATGTCGGCGTCGATAGCGTCGATGGACTTCAACGCACGCTCGATGCGTCGCGCATCGATAAAGTGGTCAAGGTATCGGTACTGCGCAATACGCAGAAACTCGAACTAGAGGTCACGCCCGTCGAGCAACACGGCTAAACGAATCCGCGGGCGGCGAACCGGCGCCGCTCGCGATGTTGCAGCTTACGGCAAGGCAAGTCTCTCTTCCCTTCAGCGCGCTTTCTCTGTGCGCAAACCCACCCAGCGTAACTGCTCGGGCCCACCGTTTGCGCTAGACACAACGACCATCGATGACTATGTGCGCCAACAGGCGGTGGTCCAGGCGGCGCTGCGGCTAAATACGTGCAGCGACCAAAGAGCAGGCGCACCCACGGTTAAACCGTCGGACGACCTGCCCCTGTCGGGGGAAGGTCCAGGTTCAAGAAACCAGGAAAGAGGATTGCCATGACCACGAACAATAAGACGTATTGCGCGCCGCGCCGCCAAGCATTTCGATGCACCGGCCAGCAACTCGATGCCATCGTGCGCTTTGCCGAAGAACGCAAGCTCGACAACCTGCCGTTGCAGTTCGTCGTCGCCGAATATTCGCGCTGCCTCGCGAAAGCCGCCTAAGGCGCGCCTTACTCGCCGTTGGATATCACGCGTTCTTTCAGCACCCAGATGGCGGTCGGCACCGCGTAATAGGCGCTCACATTGCCGGTAACGAGCTTGCCGGTTAGACGGATGCGTGCATTCTCCGTCGGTATGGCGTCGATGACCTGCACCGTCGATACATTCGACTGTTGCGGCGCGGCTTGTCCCGAAGCCTGGCTCAGCACGCATATGGGGCGCGCGAGCGTAAGCACCCATGCCGGCTTGGCGTCGGCTTCGGCTTGTCGTGGCGCCTGGCGTGCGGCCGTGCCTTCGAGCGTCACGACGTCGCCATCGCTATAACAAGACGCCGCGCAAACCGGACCAGCAGCAATCGCGCACAGCAGAAGCATGCATACGCGGGCATTCGCCATCATCAAACCTCGTCAAGGGCGCGTCGCGTGACGCATGAGTACCGCTCTCAAAGCCCACACACTTTATGCGATGACGCTTAGGGTCGCAACCCGGACGGTCCCGAGTATGCCCGCCCGTGAGGCTTTCGATTTGTCATGCGGGAATGCCCATTGCTCACTTCATATGAAGAATGAGTCTCGTGCATGCCGGCAAATCGAATTCGAATCAAATGCGGCATTGCATGTCCAACAATCAGTTGCTTGAGGCTTGCTCAACCGCATGCCTTTGGAGGAAGCGACGATGAATCAAGTCATAGTTGGCGTTTTCGCTTGTTATCGCGATGGGCACGAAGCACTGCGCGCCTTGCAACTTGCGGGGTTGAGCCGCGACGATACGCACTTATATCGTTCGGGCCACGACGACGTCGAAATCGGTGCCTTCCCGCTTCCTGCCCACAGTGAAGACGACGCGGAATACGTCGCGCACGGTGAATATCAGGGTGTAGTCGGCGCGCACAACCGCTTCGTGCCGAACGAGCCTGCGGCGAGAAAAATAGATGATGTGCCGCAATTGCCGGAAATGCGCGAGCGCACGTTACTCGTAATTCGCATCTCGGATGACATCAAACCTGCTTCGGTCAGCAAAGTTCTGCACGAACATGGGGCCGTCGCGGTGAAAGACCCGGCGGGCCATTGGCGCTTTTCGCCCTATCGAAACGCGGCGCGCGTCTGAACCAAATCAATGTATTCGCCGATGGAGTTTCGAGGAATCCGGCGCGACCGCATTGCGCTCTTTGTCTTCGGCCTCCTTGGCCTCTTTATCGGCTTCTTCCTGACCTTGAGCTTCGTGCGCGGCCGCCGCGCGTAACGCCCTGCAGTGCGCGGCATGCCGGAGCGTCGCCAGCAAGCGCACCATTTGCCTTGGTCCGGTTCTCATGCCCACCTCTCAGAGAGTTGAGAATCTACTTTAACTCTAGGCGGTAAATGCTCGCGTGCAAAGGTGCGAATTGAAATTAAGACGGGTTCGGGTTGGCAACTTCAAACAGCTCGGGCTTTCACGCGCGCCGGACTCTCGGAGGCCCGGTCGCAGTTGCAAGCTCCTTCAATCTGCACGTTCATTTCAGAACGCGTTTGCCGCCATCACCGTGCGCGGCAAGCAATGCGCTTCGATCGATGCATACCCCGTGTCCGCCTCGCCGCTCTTCGCAGGCAACGAATAATCGACGCTGCATTGTTCGCCCGCGTGATCGCCCCACTTCACTACGAGCGTGCCCTTCTCGTCAATACCGCGCGCGAAAATGCGGCTGTCCTGCGCGACGACGCCCGCCACGCGGCCTTCGCCATCCACGACTTCCGCGCCGAATGGCAACGCATCGCCATTCAGACGCGGCGCGCGAATCAGCGCTGCGCGTCCCGTCACCGTCTTGTATTTCAACATGACGATGGAACCGAGATGCGGCGCCGACTTCTCGGATGTCGATGCAAACTCGACATCGGTCGACGTGCCCTTCGGATCGATATCGACGCTGTTCATGTCGTACGGCGTGAGATACGGCACGACCGCGTAGCCATGCGAATCGACCTTCACGCCACTCGCGCTCGACACGCTCGCGCCTTCCGCGCCCTTTGCCTCGACGATTCCGAACGTGTCGCCGACCGTCTGCGAGAACGTCACGCCGCCGGGGTGCGCGACGATCGAACCGCTCACGCCCGCCGACACCTGCGAAGAATTGGCTCCCGCACTCGCGGATGCCGTGACCTGTCCATGCGCGCCGTGATACGCGCCGCTCGCGCCAGCGTTCATGTTCACCGATGAACTCGCGCTCTGACCGCCTGAGCCGTAGACGTTGTATGAATACTGATTCTCGGCGCCCGCGTTGCCGCTCAGACTCGTCTGCACGCTAGCCGAGCCGTTGCTCGCGCTCAGATTCGTCGTCAGTTGTGGCGAGTGTTGCGAATGACCGAGCGGGATCGTCGTGCTGACCATGATCTGGTTCGAAGGCGTGCCGTCCGCGTCGGTCGAGCGGCCCGCCGTAATGCTGTAAGTGCCGTACTTGAAACTGTTCGAGTAACCCGCCTGATAGAACACGTCGCGCCCCGGCCGATTCCAGTAGCTTTGCGCCGATGTCGTCAGAAACACCGAACCGTGATCCTTCAACGGCTGATTGATGCTCACCTGCAGGCGGCCGCGGTTCCGATCGGTGGGCGTGCCGCCGAACATGGCTTCGTCGCGAACGCGGGCGGCATCGCTCAGATTGTGATAGCCCGCGTCCGAGTAGCGATACGCGCCAAAGGTGACGTTGGTGCCGGTCGGATCGATAAACTTGTTGTAGCCCACGTGCAGACTGCGCCCTTTCTGCATGGAAGCGCCCGGGACTTGCGTGCGCGCGGAGGTGATGTCGGTCGCGAAAGCGCCGAACTTCGTGTTGAGCGCGGCGCCGAAGTTAACCGCGACATAGCCTTCCGATGCAATCGCGCCGCCGTACAGTGTGACCTGATTGGTCAGCCCGCGTTGCAACGTGAATTGCGCAAAGCCCGGTTTCGTGTGCAACGACTCATCGCGCAACTGGCCGGCCGTGACGGCGAAGCGCGTCGTGCCCGCGCGCAGCGACTGTGCCACCGATGCGTACGGCACTTCGAAATGTTTCGCGCGGCCATCGGCCTCGGTAACGGTGACGTCCAGATTGCCGCCGTAACCGGTGGCGTACAGATCGCGAATCTCGAACGGTCCCGGCGACACGCTCGTCTCATAGATCACCTGGCCGTTCTGACGCACCGTCACGCGCGCATTCGATTCCGCCGTGCCGCGCACCACAGGCGCATAGCCGCGCAGCGATTCAGGCAACATGCGGTCGTCGGTGGCGATCTGCGCGCCGCGAAACGCGATGCTGTCGAACACCTCGCCGGTGGTCTGCGCGTCGCCGAGCGTCGCTTGCGCCTTGAACTTCGGCACGTCGTGCTGGACATAGGTCGCGATGTCGTCGAACTGGGTCGCCTGGCCTGTGCCGGACGTGATCGACGATTGATGCCGAAAGTGCCATCCGCCGATGTTCACGCCCGCGTTGAGGCCGAGGTATTCCTGCGTGGCGTGCATGCCGCCGCTGTCGCTGCGGTACGCATTGGCGTTGTAGCTGAGAAAGCCGGCGTTCACGCCGTTGTCCCACAATTCGGGCGACACATAGCCGCGAGCCGCATTGCGCAGATACTTTTGCGGGATCGACAACGTTAGCGTCTGCTCGGCGAAGTCGAAGCTGACGGAGGCATCGGGTACGAGCGAGGTCAGCTCGACGCATGCATTCGCATCGGCCGATGCAGTGTCGGCGGCATGATCGGCTGCGAGCTTCGTGAAGTCCAGACCATAGACTTCGAGCATCTTGCGCGTGAGGCACGGCGTCGCGTTTTCCCCAACATGCGAGGCATTGAAGCGCACGTCCTCGCGCGCGACACGGTTGCCGTTGACCACGATGTCGACTGCATACGCGCCCGGCGATACCACGTTACCGCGCGAGAAACGCGCGACGTCGACGCCGCTTGTCGAATCCATTTGCAGGAAGGTCGTATCGAATTCGGCTGCCTTCTTCGGTTCGTTCGCGAGCGCGCTTACCGGATGCATCCAGGCAGCCATGCCAAAGGCGCATAACACGATCGCCGCAACCGGTCGCAGCACGAACGAAGATGCTGTAAAGCCGTTGGAAATCCGCTGCTGACATGATTGCGACGATTGCATGGAGATAGCCTGGTGCATGAGGCGCGAGACATTTGCCGATCCACCGATGCTACGAATTAACGAGATGAAAGTAGCTAGGACGAGTTCTATTTTTGAGACGCGAAACACCATGCAAACAAAAGAAAAGCGCGCATCGAACAAGATGCGCGCTGTTAATTTCGAGACGTTGCGATAGGTCGCTGGAGGTCTGCCCGAATGGGCTTCCGATCAAGGCGCGAGTTCGGCATCGCCTTCGATGGCGCCGCCGTAATCGCTGATGGCGATGTAATGGATCTTGCCGCCATGCACGTCGCTCATCTTCGGCACGGGGATGACTGCATCGCCACGCGGCGGAACCATGCCGCCGGTTTCGTTCTTGAAGGTGCGCCCGTTCGATGTCACGCCGATCTCGCTGAACGAAACGTGATACGCGCTCGGATTCGTAATGGAGAGCGCGTCGCCACCGCCTTGCCGCGCGGGCACGACTTTCCACTTGAGCATGCGCGGTGAATCCTCGGGCTTGCCGGACAGCTTCGCCGGGCGCACGAACATCTTGATGCGCGTGCGATACGCCAGTTGCAGCGTGTTGACATCGGCTTTCACCTCCGCCTTGGGCGGCACGTCGAGCACGTTGAGCCAGAACACCGACTCGCGATCCTGCGGCAACGCTTCGCCGCCATACATGACGCGCAATGTCTGCGACTTGCCCGCATCCATCCGAAAGATGGGTGGCGTGATCACGAAGGGCGTCTTGCTGTCGGCGGGCTTGGTGTCGGCGTTGCCGCTATCCATCCAGACCTGCACGAGCGCCGGGTGCGAGCTGTCGTTGTTCAGCTTCACGGTGACTTCACGCTGATCCAGCGGATACACCACGCGCGTCGCGCCGATTGTCACACTGGCGTGCGCGGAGCCCGCGACCATCGCGGCAAGGAGACCTGCCATGGCGAGCGATCGTTTCATCGATTTCATTGCGGCCATCACTCGACGGTTGATGTCATTCACTGCAACCGGACGCTTGCCGAATCAAAACGTGGCGCGCGCCCGGACCCTGCATCGATGGTTTTACTGATACTGAATGGAGTACTGGACCATCGTGTTGACCGCGCCCGGCTGAGCCTGACCCGTCGCATAGTACTGCGCGAAGTAGTTGAGGTTGCCAGCGCCGGCCGAGATCGATGCGCCGTTGACCGCGACATCGTTATTGGCGTTGGTGAGGATGTTGATCGGCTGCATTTGCGAGTTCAAGAGACGCACTTGCACGTTGGTCGCCGGCTGCGTCAGCGCCTGATTGATCAGATTGCCGCTGCTTTGGTCAACGGTGGAACCGTTCTCGAAGTGCGCCACTGCCTTGGTAGCCGAGCCCGTGCAGCCGGTCAATTGCAACTGGATGTCGCCGAGCTTGGAAACGCCCGCCGTGACGCCAGCCGACGCAAGCGCGCTTGCGGAAACGGTCGGCAACGTAGCCGTCACGTTTGCCGACGAACCGGCAGCCGTGCCATTGATCGAGCAGGTCGTATCCGACACCGCGCCGTTGATGGTGATCGTGCCGTCGGCGGCGTTGGCGTTCATCGACGCAAGGGCGACCATCATCGAGAAGAGTGCGGCGCTGAGGGAAATAGCTTTCTGCATGAAAAAACTCCGGGAAACGAATAATGAATGTTTGACGCTTGACGCGGCCATCGACAAGTTGCTGCTTGCGTCGTTCAAGGTGCGTGGCGTTGAGAGAATAATAAGCAGGCAGAGCTAGGATTGATCTAATCTAATTCTCAAAAACGCCATCCATTTTTTTCGGAGCTAACTCAATAAAGATTCACCCTCAGAATAAGAGACGCGGCGACCGGACAATTCGAGATTGCCGAAATTCAGCGGTTCGCTTTCTTGAACTTTGCTGGATGCGTTTTTGAACGGACCAAGTTCGATTTCGAGATATGTTGACGAGACTTTTGAGAAACGACGGCGACGCGCACCGAGCGCCTTCGCGTCGCGAAAAAGTGCGCGCGTGCTTTGTTCGAACCGTCTAGTTCATTTGTCGACGCGCCGTGACCTGAGCACAACACGACGGAAAAGAAGATTACTGTCGGCTTGCCACGAGCGGTCGACGTCCGCAAAATGGAAGCAACGGCTTAAAACGCCGTCATCCATAAGAGACCGCCCGACGGAGCGCAGCCTTTTTCGAGGTGCGCCGCGATCAGGCGAACAACGGACACCCATGGCAACCATTGAGGGCAAAGCGCGTTTCCGGATTGATACCGATAACACGGTAGCCGGCATCGCGATCATGGTCTTGACGACCGCTACCTTCGCCGCGAGCGATTCCACCGTCAAGGTCATCGGCACGGCGGTTCCCATACTGGCGCTTCTTTGGGTGCGCTATCTATTCCAGATGATCGTGCTCGGCGTGTGGCAAGCGCGGCTCGGCACGCTCAAGCTCTTTCGCACCGACAGCCTGAAGCTGCAGATCGTTCGCGCTTTACTGCTGCTCACCAACTCGGCGTGTACTTTCGCTGGCTTGCGGCATCTGCCGCTTCCCGTGGCGACATCCCTTGCGATGCTCGCGCCGCTCATCTCCACCCTGCTCGCCGCACTCGTGCTCAAGGACCATGTCCCGCGCAGCAAATGGGCAATGGTCGTGCTCGGGTTCATCGGCATGTTGCTGGTGGTGCGGCCGGGTGGCAGCCAATTCACGTGGACCGTTGTCTTTCCGATCGGTGCGGCCACGACGTTTGCGTGCTTTCAGGTGGTATCGAGCCATCTGTCGCGCGTCGATGACGCCGTCACCACCAACTTTCTGACGGCGCTCGTCGCAACCATCGTGCTGTGCACGTTGATGTGGATGGATCAGTCGCAAATGCTGCCGGAACTGGCGCTCGTGGAATGGAAAAGCTGGCTGCTCGTCGCGCTCATGGCAACAATGGCGACCATCGGCCAGCTTTTGATGTTGCAGGCGCTCAGGCGCGCGGCACTGTCGGTGCTGACGCCCTTCTCCTATTCCCAACTTGCTTTCGCGGCCTTTTTCAGCTGGATATTATTCGGTCAGGTGCCTGACCGATGGATGGCTATCGGCATGTGCGTGATCGCCGCAAGCGGTATTGGAACCGTGCTCATGCATGGGCGCAAACCGGCAGTGTTGCCGGATTCGACGCCCTAAACGCTTAGCCCGCGACTTGCGCTTGCTGTATTTGCCGCGCCTGGCCTGTGCAAAGCCAGTGCACGTCGATGTCCAGTTGCCTGGCAATACGGTTGAACGCATGCAGCGGCGGCACCGTGATGCCGCGCCGCCAGAAATGCACGTCGTGCTCGGTTACGTCGAGCCAGTCCGCGGCCTTGGCGGAACTGACGTTGGCTTTCTGCATCGCCCGGTCGAGCCGCGCGGCAATGGCGCGGCGCAGAGCGTTATCTTCGTGACTACGTTCAAGGTGTCCGATGGTTTGGGAATGTCGCCCCATTTTCTGTCCGTTCTCTCGATTTATAACTAATGCCGTTCAGCGCCGGCTCTTTAGCGCAAGTTCGCATGCTAAATAATCACGGTGACGCGACGGTGACAGGAAAAAGTCCCATTCGATGTTCACGCGCGGACGCCGTTTGTTGCAGTGCGAGATTTTTTCAAGATAGCCTGAGAGCGTCAAGTAGGGGAAACAACGGTATGCGCGGGTTGTTACTCGTGGTTTACCTTGAGCAGGCAAACGGGAGATATCTTAAGCACGCCCGTTCGTTCTTGTTTTCCCGCGATTAAATGGTCCGTTCGTATTATCCGCCTAGTTCAAAATCGACGAGATAATCAGACGCGATTGAAACTTAACTTTCTTCGGATACGAAATCAAATCGCCATCGGTTAATAAAAAAGGCAATTGACACGCCTCGCGCTATCCCTACAATAGAGCGTTCGCTGCACCGCACAAATCGATTGTCTTTCAAAACGCAATATCCAATGGAGTCCAGCATGAGCAGTCTTGCGCCTGAAAACCTCATCGCGTCACAGAAAGCAGGATTCGACGCCAGCTTCGGTCTCGCTACACGAGCCGTGGAAGGTTTCGAAAAACTAATCGACCTGAACACGCGCACGTTCAAGACGGCGCTGGATGAACATCAGAACTTCGTTGCTCGTGTGTTTTCCGTACGCGATCCGAAAGAGTTCTTTGCTTTGCAAAGCCAGCAATCGCAGGCCAGCGCTCAACGCGTCGCGGCTTACTGGCAGAGCTTCCACGAAATCGCGGCTGGCGTGCGCGGCGTTTATGTGGAAGCGGCGCAGGACCAGTTGGAGAAGTCGCAGCGCAACGCGCAGGCGCTTGTCAGCACGCTTGCGAGCAGCGCGCCAGCCGGCAGCGAAGCGGTGGTGAATGCGTGGAAGTCGGCTATCGACGCCGCAACGGAATCTGCAAATTCGGCTTACGAAGCGGCGAGAAAGTCCGCGCGTCAGGTGGTGGAAGCGGCAGAAACCGATGCGAGCGTGGCGACGCAGGGCGCAGTGCGGGTTGTGTCGTCGAAGGGAACGAGCGTCAAAAAGGCTTGAGCGTTTTCAAGCAACGAGAAAGGGCGGACCACTCCGCCCTTTTTTCATTTATTTCCAGCCTTCCAGCCGCAATTGATGCGATCGGCCAATCCACACCGCGGAATCGCGATGATCGCGCAATTCGTCCTCGGTATTCGGATGCATGAAAACATCGAACGCGCCGTGATTCAAGGTGAGCCATTCGAAAATCGGCACGAGATCTTCGCGACCGAAGCCGAGTTGAAACGACCACATCGGGTGCGGTCCAACCGGACGTTCATGAAAGCGTCCCAAGATAAGCTTGCCGGTTTCAAGTTCCGCCGCAAAGTGCGTCGAGATGAGTTCCCGGATTGCCCAGGCCGCGTCGCGGCTCGCGGCATCGAAATAAATATGCGCGTGCCAGCCTTTGATTGCGGATGTGTTGATTGCATGCATTGTTTCGGTCGCGCGCGGCAATATTGAGATGTCGTTCATTCTAGCGAAACGCCAATCGCCACGACATTTCATGCCTTAAAGGCAGCAACGCATGTGTTGCCGCGAACGACGGCGATGCTAGACTACTGTACATGCATACAGCCTCCGACTCGGCCGCCAATCCGGCGTGCGGCGATCCTGCTTACACCGTCGCTGTGCGCGCGCTTTGCGAATTCACGGCGAAACAGGGCGATCTCGATTTGCGCTTCACGCCAGCGCCAAGCGCGCAGGAAGGCATTGCCGGACATGTGACGGTCGCAAGCCGGCGGCCAGCTGGTTATCTCAAGGAAATCTCGCTCGCCGAAGACTTCGGTCCGTTGCGCGTGCGCGGCCGCGCGGATGGTTTCGATCCGGTGCGCAATCGGCTGGAAGAAGTCAAAACGTATCGCGGCAAGCTGGAATCGATGCCGCAGAATCATCGGCATCTGCATTGGGTACAGGCGCGCGTGTATGCGCATCTCATGTGCAAGAAGCTCGGTCTCGATGAGATCGAAGTCGCGCTCGTTTATTTCGATATCGTGGAACAGACTGAAAGCGTGCTCGTGGAGACGCAAACCGCGCTGGCGCTAAAGGCGCATTTCGAGGACCAATGCACGCGGTTCATCGCGTGGGCCGAACAGGAGATGCGGCACCGTGCGGCGCGCGAGGCGTCGCTTACCGCGCTGGTGTTTCCGCACACGGCGTTTCGGCCTGGGCAGCGGGCCCTTGCCGAGGCGGTCTATCGCGCGGCCGCATCGAGCCGATGTTTGCTTGCACAGGCGCCGACGGGTATTGGCAAGACGGTCGGCACGTTGTTTCCGCTGCTCAAGGCTTGGCCGAAGCAGCAGTTGGACAAGATCTACTTTCTCACGGCAAAAAGCGCGGGGCGGCAGCTTGCGCTCGATGCGCTCGGAACGATTGTCGGGGCGGCGGAAAAAACAGCGGCGCCAGCGGACGCGGCAACGGCAAAAGCCAAAGCGACCGCCACGCCCTTTCCCTTACGCGTAATCGAACTCGTCGCCCGCGACAAAGCCTGCGAATATCCCGACCGCGCGTGTCACGGCGATTCATGTCCGCTCGCGCGCGGCTTCTACGACCGCCTTCCCGCCGCGCGCGCCGATGCCCTCGCGCGTGCACGCCTGGACCGCGCGTCGACAGCCGAAGTCGCGCGACACCACGAAGTCTGTCCGTACTATCTGAGCCAGGAGCTCTCGCGCTGGGCCGATGTCATCGTCGGTGACTACAACTATTACTTCGACACCAACGCAATGCTTTTCGCCCTAGCTGAAACGAACCGCTGGCGCGTGTCGGTCCTTGTGGATGAAGCGCACAACCTGATCGATCGGGCGCGCGGCATGTATTCCGCATCGCTCGATCGCGCCTCGTTCGATGCAATGCGCCGCGCCGCGCCGCCGCTTCTGAAAAAAACGCTTGCGCGCGTCGCCCGAGCCTTCAGCGACACGAGCCGCGAACAGGAAACCGCGGGCATCGACTACGCACCGCTCGCCGAACCGCCCGCCCAGTTGCTGACCGCGCTCGGCCAGGCGGTTTCGCTGATGACGGAAATGCTCGGCGAGCAAGCCGACCTCTTCTCGCCCGACACCATGCGCTTTTATTTCGATGCCGTGCACTTCACGCGCATCGCGGAGCGCTTCGGTTCGCATTCGATCTTCGATATCTCGCTTGCTGGCCACGTGTCGGCGAAGAAGCGCAATGTCGTGCTGTGCCTGCGCAACGTGATTCCCGCGCCGCATCTCGCCGGGCGTTTCGCGAGCGCCCACAGCGTCGCGTTGTTTTCCGCGACGCTCACGCCCACGCACTTCTACGCCGACACGCTCGGCTTGCCGGAAACGAGCGCGTTCATCGACGTGGAGTCGCCGTTCTCAGCGGATCAACTCGATGTGCGCGCCATCGCCGATGTCTCGACGCGCTATCGCGACCGCCTGCAATCCGTTGCGCGCATCGCCGACATGATCGCGGCGCAGTACGGTCGCGCGGAAGGCAACTATCTGAGCTTTTTCAGCAGCTTCGAATATCTGGCGCAAGTCGCGGCGGAATTCGCGGTACGTCATCCCGGAATTCCGAGTTGGCAGCAGTCACGCGCGATGAGCGAAGCCGCGCAGCACGACTTTCTCGCGCGCTTCGTTCCGGATGGACGCGGCGTCGGTTTCGCGGTGCTGGGCGGCGCATTTGGCGAGGCGATCGATCTGCCGGGCACGCGGCTCATTGGCGCCTTCGTCGCGACGCTCGGTCTGCCGCAACTCAATCCTGTCAATGAGCAGATGAAAGTGCGGATGCAGGACGCTTTCGGCGCCGGCTATGACTACGCTTATCTTTTTCCGGGCTTGCAGAAGGTCGTGCAGGCGGCCGGACGCGTAATTCGCGGGCCGCAAGACCGTGGCGTGCTCTACCTGATCGACGACCGCTTTGCGCGCTCGGAAGTGCGGCGTCTGTTGCCGGCGTGGTGGCGGGTCAATGTCATGCGTGAGCGGGACCTGCCGGCGCTTTTGTCGTCGGCTTGATGGGGCGTTAAGGCGGACGTTCATTCAAGTCGCTCCGTGCTCCGGTTTCGTTCGCGCAGCACGCGAGCCAGCATGACGCGCTTCCATTGCCGGTAGCCACGCCACCCTAACTTTGCCTGCTCCGAGCGCGGGCACTGGGTTTGCTCCAGACAACCTGCCCAGAGGCAACTAAAAGCGACCCGAAGGCACCCCTAAGGCGCAACAGACGCCCCAAAGGTTTCGCCCCGTCCCCACAGGAGAAACGATATGACCGCCGCGCAAGCACCGCATCCGCAAGACGCACTTGCCATTCTCGAAGCCGACCATCGCGCTGTCGAGCAACTATTCGACGCCTTCGAACGCGCCGAAAAAGACGATCTCGAACGCAAGACCACACTGGTTCAGCGCGCGTGCGAGTTGTTGTCGATCCATTCGATCGTCGAGGAAGAGTTGCTTTATCCCGCCGCCCGCACCGCACTCGGCACGGACGAGAAAATCGATGTCGACGAAGCCTACGTCGAACACTTTCTGGTCAAGACGCTGATCGAAAAGTTTTCGCAGATCAAGGCCGGCGACGAAGGTTTCGACGCGACCTTCAAGGTACTGTCGGAGAACGTCAAGCATCACGTGGAAGAAGAAGAAACCGAGCTGTTTCCGGAAATCCGCAAGACGAAGAGTGTCGATCTCATCGCGCTCGGCAAGAAGATCGAAGCGCGTAAGGAAGCCTTGCAGAACCGCATAACCGAAGTCGCGACCGCGCATTGAATTGCGCAGCAATTCCCGGAGTGCGTGAGCGCGGTTCAGGACGCACACTGTGCGGCAAACACGCCAATCCGGAGAACTGCAGATGAAGGTGCTTGAGAGAGACATCGGCGCGCGCGTCGATGCACTCGACTGGACGGATATCGAGCATCAACTCGATTCCCAAGGCTCGGCCATTGCGCCGGGCCTTTTTTCGCGTGAGGAGTGCGCGACGCTCGCCGCGCTGTACGACGACGACGCAATCTTTCGCAGCCGTATCGTGATGGAACGTTACTCGTTCGGGCGCGGCGAGTACAAATACTTCGCGTATCCATTGCCCGAGACGCTGCAAACGGTGCGCAGCACGGTGTATCCGCATCTCGCGCCCATTGCGAATAAATGGCACGAGGTAATGGGGATCGAAACGCGGTTTCCACCGGTGCATGGAGAGTTCATCGAGCGTTGTCATTACGCCGGACAGACGCGGCCGACGCCGCTTCTCCTGCGCTACGTTCCCGGCGACTACAACTGTCTGCATCAGGATCTGTACGGCGAACACGTTTTTCCGATCCAGATGGCAGTTCTGCTTTCTGCGCCCGAACAAGATTTCACCGGCGGCGAATTCGTGATGACGGAACAGCGTCCGCGCATGCAATCGCGCGCCGAAGTCGTACCGCTCGCGCAAGGCGACGCGGCGTTCTTCGCTGTACACCAGCGGCCGGTGCAGGGATCGCGCGGGCCGTATCGCGTGAACATGCGGCATGGCGTGAGCCGCCTACGCTCCGGGCGGCGCCACATGCTAGGCGTGATCTTTCACGACGCAAGCTAGATCGCGGAAGACGCGCTTATTCGTTCTCGTCGAAGTAATGTCCGAAGCGCGCCTGCTTCGTCTTGATGTAGCGTTCGTTTTCCTCGCGCATGGGGATGGCGAGCGCGACGCGTTCCTTCACGGGGATGTCGTGCCTGAGCAGCGTGTCGAACTTCGACGGATTGTTGCTCATCAGGCGCACCGATTTGACGTCCATCGAGCGCAGGATGGCGGCGGCGGAATCGTACTCGCGGGCGTCGTCGGGCAGGCCGAGATGCAGGTTGGCATCGACCGTATCGAGACCCTGCTCCTGCAACGCGTAAGCGCGAATCTTGTTGGCGAGCCCAATACCGCGTCCCTCGTGTCCGCGCAAGTACAGCAGAATTCCGCGATTCTCGGCGGCGATATAGCGCAGCGCGAGATCGAGCTGCTCGCCGCAATCGCACCGATACGAGCCGAAGACGTCGCCCGTCACGCATTCGGAATGCAGGCGCGTAAGCACGGATTCGCCGTTGCTCACGTCGCCCATGACGAAAGCGATGTGCTCGACATCCGTTTCCTTCACGCGATACACATACGACGCGAACGTGCCGTAGCGTGTCGGAATGGTGGCCGTGGCGGCCAGTTCGACGTCGTCGCATTCGGGGCATTCGCCAAAGCCGGGGCGAGGTTTCAACTGGCCAAACGCGGGAGATGCGGTTTTCATAGGGCAATCTGCAAGTCTTGATGCGGGCGTTCGCGCTGTCGGAGTCGAGCGCGGGAGCCCGGCACGTCATGTTAAAGCGCATCGTGAAAGTTTGCAGATTGTCGCATGGCTCGCGTATTCGGCCGTTAGCGTGGATTGTCGAAGTCTCCCGGGCTTTCATCTGTCGCGCGCCACTCGGGTTTGCGCAGCGGGCTGGCTTCGTGCAGCGCGTGGCGAACGCCCTCCGCGTCGAGGTCCGCCGTGTAGACGGGCGTGGCGGGTTGCTGACGCCAGGAATCGTCGATGTCACCGGCATCGACGGGATCGAAGCCGATTTCATCGACCAGTTGCATGACGACTTTCTTCGCCTTGTGGTCGTCGCCCGCCACGGGCAGCGCAATGCGACCCGCCGTTCCCGCCGGCTTGCCGTGGTTGCGCAGATGCGCCGCGTAGATATTGTTGAACGCCTTGATGACCGGCCGGCCGATCTTCTCTTCCACCCAGCGGCTTTCCGGCAGACCGTTTTCGATTCCGTCGATTCGACCGTCGCGCTGCCGCGGATAGTAATTGCCGGTATCTATCACGATGAGACTCGCCGGTGCTCCCGCGAACAAATCCTTCGGAAGAAGCGGCACCTTCGACTCTGGAATGGTCACGACGACGAGATCCGCGCCCTGCACGGCCTCGCGCGCCTCGACGGCTTGCGCGCCAGTTGCGCGTTCGACTTCGCCGAGCGTGTCCGGCCCGCGCGAATTGGCGATGCGCACCTCGTGGCCGCGTTCGCCGAAGCGCAACGCCAGAACTTGCCCGATATTTCCCGCTCCAACGATGCCGATTTTCATGGTGCCTCCTGGGTTCGTGATCGATCTCGGCGGCATCGCAAACCCCGCACCCGATGCGACGAATCGACGTGATAGTCCAGATCAATTACAATGATAAAATCAATCCACTTCCAAGGTTTGATAGTTTTAGTTCATACTTCGTTCACTTCTTCAACACACACTTAAAGGGAACCGATCAATGCCGATCATCAACACCCAAGTCAACCCGTTCAAAGCAACCGCCTATCACAAGGGTGATTTCGTCACCGTTACCGAAGAAAGCCTGAAGGGCAAGTGGTCCGTGTTCGTGTTCTACCCGGCCGACTTCACCTTCGTGTGTCCGACGGAACTCGGCGATCTGGCTGACCGCTACGAAGAATTCAAGAAGCTGGGCGTTGAAATCTACAGCGTTTCGACCGACACGCACTTCACGCACAAGGCATGGCACGACACGTCGGACACGATCCAAAAGATCAAGTATCCGATGATTGCCGATCCGACGCTCGCCATCTCGCGCAACTTCGACGTGCTGATCGAAGAAGAAGGCCTGGCGCTGCGTGGCACGTTCGTGGTCAACCCGGAAGGCGAGATCAAGCTGTGCGAAGTGCACGACAACGGCATCGGCCGTGACGCCGGCGAACTGCTGCGCAAGGTGCAAGCCGCGCAATACGTCGCATCGCATCCGGGCGAAGTTTGCCCCGCCAAGTGGACGCCGGGCGCTGAAACGCTGAGCCCGTCGCTCGACCTCATCGGCAAGATCTGAGTCTCGGGTTCTCCAGAGACTGACGAGGCGCGCGGCAGGCCCGCTGCGCGCCTTGCACCCCCAGTTTGTACCCACGCATTCCGTTTCGGCGCCGCTTTATGGCGGCGCTTGGACGGAGTGCGTCCAAAGATTCCAAAAACTCTCGTCAGGGAACGACACACGCCATGCTGGACGCCAATCTCAAGACTCAGTTGAAAGCCTATCTGGAAAAAGTCACGCGGCCCATCGAGCTCGTCGCCTTTCTCGACGACAGCGACAAATCGCGTGAGCTGAAAGGCCTGCTCGACGAAATCGCTACGCTGTCCCCGCGGATCAGCGTCGTCGAGAAAGAGGACGTTGCGGCACGCCGTCCGTCGTTCACCATCGGCGAGCCGGGCAAGGCGGCGGGCATTCACTTCGCCGGCATCCCGATGGGTCACGAATTCACGTCGCTCGTGCTGGCGCTGCTGCAAACCGGCGGCCATCCGATCAAACTCGACGACGAAACCATCGAGCAGATTCGCGCGCTCGACGGCGATTACCGGTTCGAAACGTATTTCTCGCTGTCGTGCCAGAACTGCCCGGAAGTCGTGCAGGCGCTGAACGTGATGGCGATCATCAATCCGCATATCAAGCACGTGGCGATCGACGGCGCGCTGTTCCAGAAGGAAGTCGAAGACCGGCAGATCATGGCCGTGCCGACGATGTTCCTGAACGGCGACAGCTTCGGCCAGGGCCGCAGCAGCGTGAAGGAAATTCTCGCCAAGCTGGATACGGGCTCAGCCGCGCGTGCCGCGAAGCAACTGGAAACCAAGCCGGTATTCGACGTGCTGATCGTCGGCGGCGGTCCTGCAGGCGCGGCAGCGGCGATCTACGCGGCGCGCAAGGGCATTGCGACCGGCGTGGTCGCCGAGCGCTTCGGCGGCCAGGTGCTGGACACGATGGCTATCGAAAACTTCATCTCCGTGCAGGAAACGGAAGGACCGAAGTTCGCGACGGCGCTCGAACAGCACGTCAAGAGCTACGAAGTCGACGTGATGGACGTGCAGCGCGCCGACAAGCTGATCCCGGGCCGCATCAACGAAGTGCATCTGGCAAGCGGCGCGGTCCTGAAGGCAAAGACCATCATTCTGGCGACGGGCGCACGCTGGCGCGAAATCAACGTGCCGGGCGAGCGTGAATATCGCGGACGCGGCGTGGCCTACTGCCCGCACTGCGACGGCCCGCTCTTCAAGGGCAAGCGCGTGGCGGTCATCGGCGGCGGCAATTCCGGCGTCGAAGCGGCCATCGACCTCGCGGGTGTCGTTGCGGCGGTGACGCTGATCGAATTCGGCAACGAGTTGCGCGCCGATGCCGTGTTGCAAAAGAAGCTGCGCAGCCTGTCGAACGTGACCATCGTCACGAGCGCGCAGACCACGGAAATCACCGGCGACGGCAAGAAGGTCGACGGCCTGAACTACACGGACCGGGCGACGGGTGTCTCGCACCGCGTGGAACTCGAAGGCGTGTTCGTGCAGATCGGTCTCGTGCCGAACACCGAATGGCTGAAGGGCACGATCGAGCTGTCGAAGCATGGCGAGATCATCGTCGATGCGAAGGGCGCGACGTCGATCCCCGGTGTATTCGCTGCCGGCGACGTGACGACGGTGCCGTTCAAGCAGATCGTGATCGCGGTCGGCGAAGGTGCGAAGGCATCGCTTGGCGCGTTCGATCATCTGATTCGCGCGTCGGTCGAGGAAGAAGAGACGGTGGCCGCGTAAAAGCTTGCCTTGCGGCGAAGGGGAAAGGCGAACGGGCGCTGCTCGTTCGCCTTTTTTTGTATTGCGCTTGCGGTGGAATTGGCGCTTGAAGCGCGCGTCAATTCGGCTCGCTTTTCCAGCGCGCTGCCGAAATAGACGGCTGTGGCAATGAGTGGGCGAAGTTGGCGATGACGCTGATGAGCAAAACCCGCTCACGCCGAAAACACCGCCCCACCCTCAGCTTGCCGACTTAGCTTTCGGCTCGAGCACCAGCGGAAAGATCACTTCGAACACGCTTCCATGTCCTTTCACCGACTGGAAACGCAACTCGCCCTCGAGCGCACGCGACAGCTCCTTTACAATGGCAAGCCCAAGCCCCGTGCCGGGAATATCGTCCTCGGCCGCGCGCTCGAATTCCTCGAACACGCGCTCCTGATCCGCCGTACCGATGCCCGAACCTGTGTCCGTCACGCGCAAGCGCCAGCGGTCGTCCGCCACGGCGTCGATCGTCAACACGATTTCGCCCGCCGACGTGTATTTAATCGCGTTCGAGAGCAAGTTGATCGCGACCTGCTTCACCTTCAGCCGGTTCGATGTCACCGTGCCGAGCGTCGGTTCCAGATGCCCGACGAGCTTCAGGCCCTTTGCTTCGGTGCCGACGCGGTTTAACTGCATTAGTTCGTCGAAGAGACCGACGAGATCGAACGCTTCGACTGTCAACAGCGAATCGTCGCCGAGGACCTTCGAATATTCGACCATTTCATCGACTAGACTCGCCATGTCGGACACTTGCCGGTTGGCGAGCCCAAGCGCCGTCTCGCGTTTCGCGGGCGAGCGGCCGAGCAGTTGCAGCGCCGTCGAGAATACGTTGAGGAAATTGCGCAGATCGTGCGCGACGCGGCGCGTCACCTGCATGCGCGTTTCGTAAAGTTCGCTGATTAGCTTCTGACGCAGCGTGAGCTCGTAATTCGCGCGCTCCAGCATGCCGGTGTATTCGTCGATCTTGCGATCGCGCTCGCCCACCGCTTCACGAATCGAGGCCAGCGTGACGAAGCTCACCACTTCATCGGTCATGAGCCGCGCGTGTTCTTCGTCCGTGCGCGAGAGATCCGTGTGCGCGGCGGCGTAATCGCCAATCGCCTGAAGCAGAATCTGGCGGAACAGGTCGAGCTCTCGCACCAGTTCGTCGATGCGATACCCCTGCTGCCAACGCCATTGCCCGTGCTGCCGCGCGTTTTGTTCGATGACGCCTTCCTGATCGCGCAAATTACGCGATTCCAGCACGACGCAGATTTCCTCGAAGACTTCCGGCAAGTGGTCCGCCAGTTGCCGGTACGTGAGCTGGTCCGAGTGTTCGACTTCCTGATCCCCGAACACGAGCTTCATCCATTTTTCAGTCAGCGCGGTCCGCTGCTCGCGCAACGAAGCCACGAGACCGTCCAAGCCGTTGGCTGCCGTTTCGGCCATCTGCGATTCCTCGATTGCAACGCCCAGTTGCCGCTCGTGCGGCGCGTGGTGCTCGTATGGAAGTGCTGGTAAGGAAGTGCTGGGGTGAAACCGCCGTGGAGCGCGAAGCTCGAAGGCCGCGATGCCACGCCAGTATAGGCCCAGCTTCAGGCAAAAAGTTCGAGTACCCGACTATCGTAAACGGGCAAAATTGCTAACGCATTCGCTAATTGACAAGGTGGACGGGCGCGACGCACGCCTCAATGCGGGCGACCTTTTTCACGCAGCATCTGCACGAACTGGCGCGCGGCCGGCGACAGCGCGCCTCCCTTTCTCGTCACGATGCCATACGTCTGCGACTTCGATTTCATGCGGATCGGCAAGATGCGCAACATGCCGTAGCGCTCGAAAAGTTTCGCGACGCTCGCCGGCAATATCGCCACCATATCCGCGCTCTGCTGCAACAGCGTGACCGTCACGAGCGGCGACGCGGTGGAGATGGGGTTCGCCGGCATCGGCAAGCCGGCGAGGTCGAGTTCGCGTTCGAGCAGCGCGCTCATCGGCAGGTAACTCGGGTACGTCACCCAGCGATGACCCGCCAGTTCCGCGAGCCCGACTTCGCGTCCCGCCGCGCGCGGATGGTCCTGTCCCACGACAATGGCAAGCGGTTCGTCGGCGAGCGGCTGATAGTGGTACTTTGTCGGCTGGTCCGACACGCTTGCACGACCGATCACGAGATCGACATGGCCGTCGTCCAGCATGCCGAGCATGCGCGCGCTGGTGTCCTCGACAATTTCGATGGCAAGGTCCGGATGCTTCGCGTGCATCTCGCCGACGATCGGCGCGACCACGCCCGGCACCGCGCCCATGATCGTGCCGACCGTCAGCCGCCCGCCCGTGCCCGCGCGTATCTGCGCGACTTCCTGGCAGAGCGCGCTCAGATCGGCGGCCAACAGTCGCGCATAGCGCACCACGGCGCGGCCGAACGGGTTGGGAATCACCCCGCTCTTGGCGCGCTCGAACAAGGGCGCTTCCAGCATCGATTCGAGTTCAGCGAGCGCCTTGGAAGCGGCGGACTGGGTCATCGCCATGGCGCTCGATGCTTTATGCAGCGATTTATGGTCGTCGAGCGCGATCAGCAACTGCAATTGCTTCATGCGCAGCCGCGACATCAGGACATCCAGGGTGTTTTTCATGCGACAAACGATGCGGAAGAAAAAGGCGGGGTGATTCCAGAAAGCGATCACTCGATGGAAAGGATTCACTATACAGCGGCGCCTCTCGCGCCGTATAGTCGGCGCAGCGCGACGCTCGCATCCGCCGCAGTCGCTCCGACTCACTCAAGTCAAGGACGAGACACCATGCAACTCACAGGCAATCTGCTCATCGGCCAGCAATCCATTTTCGGCAGCAACGGCTCGATCAAGGCCGTCAACGCGTCGACGGGCGCGGCCATCGAACCGGCATTCGGAGGCGCCACGCTCGCCGATCTCGACCGCGCAGCCGCCCTCGCCTGGGCCGCGTTCGACGTTTATCGCGAAACCGCGCCCGAAGCGCGCGCGAAATTCCTCGAAACCATCGCGCAAAATATCCTCGACATTGGCGACGATCTGGTCGAACGCTGCATCATCGAAAGCGGATTGCCGCGCGGACGGATCGAGGGCGAACGCGGCCGCACGGTCGGTCAACTGCGTATGTTCGCGGAAGTGGTGCGTAACGGCGACTATCTCGGCGTGCGCATCGACCCGGCGCAACCCGAACGCAAGCCGCTGCCGCGCGTGGATCTGCGTCTGCGTCACATCGGCGTCGGCCCGGTCGCCGTGTTCGGCGCGAGCAACTTCCCGCTGGCGTTCTCGGTCGCGGGCGGCGATACGGCTTCCGCGCTCGCCGCGGGCTGCCCGGTGATCGTCAAGGCGCACTCGGCGCATCCAGGCACGGCGGAACTCGTCGGCCGCGCGGTGCAAAAGGCCGTGAAGGACTGCGGCATGCCCGAAGGCACGTTCTCGCTGCTGTTCGACAGCGGTCGTGACATCGGCCAGGGCCTCGTCAAGGACAACCGCATCAAGGCAGCAGGCTTCACGGGCTCGCGCGGAGGCGGTACGGCGCTGATGAAGCTCGCCGCCGAGCGTAAGGAACCCATTCCCGTCTATGCGGAAATGAGCAGCATCAACCCGGTCGTGTTGTTCCCGGCCGCGCTCAAGAACCGTGGCGAAGCCATCGCGAAGGCATTCGTGCAATCGCTCGTGCTCGGCGCGGGCCAGTTCTGCACGAACCCCGGCCTGATCCTCGCCGTCGATAGTCCTGACCTGGACAAGTTCATCGCGGCGGCATCGGCGGCGCTGACGGAGACGGCTGCGCAGACCATGCTCACGCCGGGCATCCACAAGGCGTACGAAGGCGCGATCGATAAGGCTTCGAGCCAGGCGGACGTGAAGACGCTCGCGCGCGGCGTCGAAGCGAAGAGCGACAATCAAGGCCAGTCGGCGCTGTTCTCGACCACGGCTGCGAACTTCCTCAAGAACCACGCGCTGCAGGAAGAGATTTTCGGCGCGTCGTCGCTGGTGGTGCGCTGCCCGGATCAGAAGACGATGCTGGACCTGATCGAATCGCTCGAAGGCCAGTTGACGTCGGCGCTGCATATCGACGAAGCCGATTACGCCGAAGCGCGCGATTTCCTCCCGGCGCTCGAACGCCGCACGGGCCGCATTCTGGTGAACGGTTTTGGCACGGGCGTCGAAGTGGGCCACGCGATGGTTCACGGCGGCCCGTATCCGTCCACGGCGGATGGCCGTTCGACCTCGGTCGGCAGCCTCGCGATCAACCGCTTCCTGCGTCCGGTGAGCTATCAGGACCTGCCGGATGCGCTTCTGCCCGACGCGCTGAAGACCGAGAATCCGCTGGGTCTGAATCGCCGCATCGACGGCAAGTTGCAACTGGCTGAATAAGCCGGTCGCATAAGCTGCAAATCGAGGCCGCGGCGCTGAACTTCCGGGTTCGCGTCGCGGCCTTCCGCTTATCGCGAATTGCTTCGGATGGCTAAATTGTCCGCACTTTCGCCACGCACGGCGCAAACGTTCGCGCCGGCGCGCGAGGCAGTTCGTATCCGCCATGCAACGTGCGAACGGGTTTCATTTCGCGCCCTAACCGCTTTTGCATCAGTGGGTTATCGCGCGGTCGTTCGCCCTTGTCGGTTATTGGCTAAGGATTGGCGTCACGAAACCGCCGCCGCGCGCCCAGAATGTCAAAAACATTGTGAGAGAGCGATGCGTGGCGCTTGGCCGCGAAGCCCTGAAACGGCGACGCGGGCGCACCAGTCCCGGCCGCGTTTTCGTATCGACACGAGGGCCAGCGCCATCAAAAGGCGCGGTTACGAGGCGCGCTGGGAGCACGGAGTTTCGCGTGCCGCCGGCGCGATGATGTAGTCGCTTAAATTCAGGCGGCCCGAGGTAGGTGCGAAACGCGATTGACGTCCGAACTCGCTTCAACGATATTCGGACTTTCGTTTTTCGGACGCACGCAGTCGATGTTCATTCGACATACATTCGCGCCCGACAAACGATACGAAGGATTGTTGCCGCAGGACTTCGCGCGCGCGATTGCGGGCGGTCCGAAGCCAGTATAGGCACTCAAGCGGCCACGTTATCGCACATGTCCTTCGAGGGCTTAAAAGCATGACCACGCGTCTGACGTTTCCTGCATCCATGTTCTCCGTCGTCTGCCAGCGTTGCGGCAGCACGATGCGCAAAAACGCCGACAGTTGTCCAAACTGCGGCGCGGATCGTAACGCCGCGTCCGCTCAACCGCGCCAGGCCGCCGCACCGCAAGAACGGCCGCGCGTCAATATGTTCGAGCAGACGCTTTCCAAACCGCTTCCGTCGATGTCGACCTCGGCAACGGCTTCCGCCGCCGCATCGGTTGGCGCCGGCGCCTCCGCTTCCGGCGCGCTGCCGGAGGAGCCCGCAACCGAACGCGGCTGGCCCGCGGCTTGGGACCCGAAACGCGCGAGCGAACGTATCGCGCAAAAGGCGGCGGAGCATCGGGCGAAGCGCCTGGAGGAATCCGCGCGCAGCGCTTATGCGAACACCGGCCGCGATCCCGACGCGCTGCCCGGATCCGAATCCTGGTCGAAGCGCAAGACGGTCATCGCGGGCGTTTGTTCGGTCGTGCTCGCGCTCGGCGCAGCCGCTTATCTGCAATACGGCGATTCGAACGATGACGACGCCTCGCCGTCCGCCGATCACAGTGTCTCCGGCGCGATCGATTCCAGATTCAGTTCGCTCGTGCCGGGTACTGCGCCGAACGTGAACCCCAATGTGGCGACAGGCGCGGGCAATGCCTCGGCCGATGCCCGCGCGTCCGTTTCCGGCGATACGCTGCGCAGCGTGCGCCTTGCGCTGGATCAGCACGACCTGACGCTGGCGCGCGCGCGCCTCAAGACCGTTCCCGCGTCATTGCAGACGCGCCCCGACTACGATTCGATGAAAGACGAACTCGCGAAGCGCGAGTTGCAACGCGACGCCGCGCTGCAACTGGCGCGGGCCTGCGAGCGGACTTCGGCATGGTCGTGTGTGCAGCAGAACGCGGGCGAAGCGCTCGCTATCGATGGCGGCAACGGCGAGTCGCAAGCGATGCTCGAACGCGTCATCTCGCACGCGGGCTGGATGGTCGCGACGCCTGCGGGCGCGAAGAAGCCGTTGCCATCGGCGGTGACGGCTGCTGCCCCGGCGCCCGCCGCGCCTGCCAGCGTGGTTGCCGCCAATGTCGGCAAGCCTGCGACCACTGCGAACGTCGAAGTTGCGACGCCGCCAGTCAAGACCGTGACCATCGCGCCGAAGAACGTGGTTGAGCGGCACGCCGCGCAGCGCGGAACGGCAGCGGCGGCACGGCGGGATGCCATCGACGAAGCGCGGGATGCATCGACTGATTCGCGCGCGGAGAAGATCGCGCGGGCTCAGGCGGCTACGAATGCCATTACCGCGGCGACGGTTGGGCCTGCTGCTACGGCTAACGTTGCCCCGGCCAATGCGCCTGCGACTTCGGCCGTTGAATTGCCTGCCGCGAAGATGTTCGCACCGTCCGCTGCGACGGCGACGGCGACGGTGGCACCGGCGACTTCCGGCAATGCCTTGCCTGCCGCAAGGACTACGGCAGCGACGACAGCGCCTGCCGTGCCTTCCACGACACCCGCGCCTTCCGCTGTTGCAGCCACGGCCGCTCCTTCGGTTGCTGTGCTGACGCCCGCGCCCGTGACGACCACGGCGACGCGCACGGCGCCCGCCAACGCTGCGCCGCCTCCCGGGACGAGTCGCACCGCGCCCGCCGCCGTGGCAGCCAACACGCGGCCCGCGCCTCAAACCGGCGCGACGCGCAATACCGCGTCGACCGGCCTGTTCGATGCCTCTTCCGCCAATCACGCCAACGCGAGCGATGAGATGTACGTCGCGCCGCAGAATCGCGGAGCGACCGCGACGGGCGGCGGCGCATCGAATAACGGCATGTACGATGCGACGTCCAATCGCGGCAGCACGTCCAACGGGATGTATGTGGCGCCGTCGGCGTCGGGTGCCACACCGCATGCATCGACATCATCGACGGCGACTGGCGCGACGCCTGTCGCCGTGCGCAATACCACGCCGCAAGCTCAACTCGCCGCCGCGCCCGCGATCACCCCGCCCGCAGCAAGCCCGCGCGCTGCCGCGTCGTTTGGCGCATCGAACGTATCGGCGCATATGGACGCGGACAAGACCGAAGAACTGGAACGCGCCATCAAGCAATACGGTTGGACGAGCGGCGGCGGGGCTTCGAAGTCGGCGCCGTGAAGATGGGGAGATAGAAACATGGAAGAGCGCATTGAATGAAGATTCGGCGCTCTGTGGGTGAAAGGCAACCACGCAAGCAAGGCGTCTTGCGAAATCGAAGCGGCTCCGAAGAGAGCGCTTCAGAAATAGGAAAGTCTCGGGTAACGACGCGAATCTGAAGAAGCCCGACTCGGGAAACGAAGCACCTTTGAAGGAGCGAGGTCTCGAATATCAAATCGCTTCCAAAGCGGCGATGTCTCGGGAGACGAGACTCGACGGAAGAGACGACGCACATCGGCGGGTGTGCGAGCAAGAAATAAGCATCCAAAGAACGAAGCAAATCAGGAAAAAAGCATTCACGGAGACAAAGCTTTTTTGGCACAGCGTGCCCGGAAAGAATCCGGCATCTCGCGAACGGAAAGAGTCGCCAGAACAAACTGCATCGGCTAAAACTAGCCCGCGCGCAGAAACGCATAACCGATTTCGCACGATGCGACGCTCTCGCATCGCGCGTGTTCCACAGCACCCGTCCAACTCAAGAATCGAGGGTCAATCATGTTCTCCACGAAAATCATGCGGAACGCCGCGCGAGGTGCGCTTGCCCTCCTTGCCGTAATCGGTCTCGCAAGCGTCACGGGGACGAGTTTCGCCGCCGACGCCGTGCCCTACAAAATCACTACCGGGCCGGATCGCGGCACGTATATTCAGATCGGTCAGGACCTGTCCAAGTACGTGGCCGACCCCGCCGGCATGGAACTGGAAGTGCTTTCTTCCAAAGGATCGGCGGAAAACGTGCAGCGCATGCGCTATGAACCCGGCGTGAAATTCGCACTCGTTCAGTCGGACGTGTATCAGGCTTACGTCGATATGGCCGCGTCCGGTAACGCCGATGCCGGCAATATCATCAAGCCGCTGCGCCTCATCATGCCGCTTTACGACGAAGAGATTTACTTCGTCGTGCGTTCGGATTCGCCGCTCAAGTACATCCAGGAAATCAAGGACAAGAACATTAGCGTCGGGCTGCTCGGAAGCGGCACGGCGCAGTCGTCGGCGACGCTGTATCGGCTGATGTTTGGTGAACCTATCGCCGATCAGAACGCGCAGCACTATAGCAACGAGGACGCGCTCGCGAAGCTGATCGTGCGCAAGATCGACGTCGCGGTGATCGTCGCGGGACAGCCTGCCAAGCTCTTTCAGGACATGAACCCGGAACTGCTGCAGCAGATCAAGCTGTTGCGTCTGGACCCGGCCGCGCCTGAAACCGCGCGCGCCAAACAAACGTATTTCCCGGCGACGATCCGCACATCGAGCTATCCGAACTGGATTCAGGAGGACACGCCGACGCTCACGGTCAAGGCGTTCCTCGTGACGTATGACTACGGTCTGCGCGGCACCGTCGGCGCGATGTCGAAATTCGCCGATTCGCTCTGCACGAACTTCGACACGCTGCAGGCGAGCGGGCATCCGAAGTGGAAACAGGTGCATCTCGAACTGCCGCCGCTGACGAAGGGCTGGAAATACTATCCGCCGGTTGAAAAGCATTTGCGGTCGTGCATCGCCAAGCGCGCGGCGCTCGCGCAGCAATCGCAAGGCGGCGCGCAGACCGTATCGGCGCGTTCGACGGATGGCGCCGCGCCAAAAATGAAGAAAGCAAGTTGCACCGCGCAGGAGAAGGTGTTGTTGCTGTGCGATCAATGACGTGAACGCACGCGCTGTTGTCTGCATGACGACAGCGCGTCGCGCGATACGCAAACAAGCGCCTACGCCCCCATCGCCGCCATAACCCCCGCCAGCCGCTTCAACCCACGCTCGATAGCCGGGACGCTCGTCCCGCCATATCCAAGCAACACGCCTTGCAGAAGCGGCTTGCCCGCATAAAACGGCGCGATGCCGTACAACCCCACTTGCGCCTCGCGCGCCGCCGCGACCACGCGCGCTTCCTGCCACGGCTCTAAAAGCCGCGCGACCAGATGGATGCCGGCGGTCGATGGCATCGGCTCGAACCAGTGCGCAAGAGCGCCCGTCAGATGCGCGATCAACGCGGCACGGCGTTGCGCATACGCCTTGTGCATGCGGCGCAAATGTTTCGCATATTCGCCATCCAGCATGAAGGCGCCGAGCGCTGTCTGCGTGAGCATGCAGCCGTGCAGATCGCAAACTTGCCGCGCGTTCCAGAGCGGCTCGGAAAGCGTCGCGGGCGGCACCACGTAGCCAATCCTTAAATCCGGAAAAAGCGTCTTCGAGAACGTGCCGACATACGCGACCAACCCTGCATGATCCAGGCTCTTCAGCGACTCGACCGGCCGCCCTTCGAAGCGAAACTCGCCGTCGTAGTCATCCTCGACGATCACCGCGCCGCGTTTGGCCGCCCATTCGAGCAGTTCGATCCGGCGCGCGAGGCTCATCGGCATGCCGAGCGGAAACTGATGCGACGGCGTCACGTAGACGAGCCGTGTATTGCGCGGCAACTTGTCCACGACGATCCCGTGCTCATCGACGGGAACGTGCGCAATGCGCGCGTGCAGCGCCGAGAAGATGGCGCGCGCAGGCGGATAACCCGGCTCTTCCATCGCGACGACATCGCCCGGCTGGACCACCACGCGCGCGAGCAGATCGAGCGCCTGCTGCGCGCCTTGCGTCACGAGAACGTCCTGCCAGTTCCACACCACCGCGCGGCTGAAAGCCAGATAGCGCGCAATGCCGAGCCGTAGCTCCTGCTCGCCGGCCGGATCGCGATACGACGCCACGCCGCCGCCCGTGCGCGCCTGCGTGCGCAGCGCCTGGTTGACGCAGCGGCGCCAGGCATCGAAGGGGAAAAGCGTCTTGTCGGTCACGCCGCCCTTGAAATCGCAGTCGAGCGTGATGTCGGCGGGCGGCATGGGCATCGACATGCGTTCGGGCATCTTGCGCCAGATGCCGGTGGCGCGGGCGCGCGCCGAGGTCGGCTCGGCGCGGGCGGCGGGCAGACGCGTGAGGCCATCGGCGACGAAGGTGCCATCGCCGGCGCGAGTGCGAAGAAAACCTTCGGCGATCAGGCGATCGAATACATCGAGCGTCGTCTTGCGAGACACGCCGAGCTGCGCGGCGAGATCGCGCGTGGACGGCAGGCGCGCATGAGCGGCAAGCCGCCCTTCGATGATGCCCGCGCGCAACTGGCCGTAGATCTGGCCCGTGAGGTCGTGACGGCCGTGCAGGGTGATGTGGATGTCCAAGGTGAAGCACCGATTGAGCGTGGCTACCTAGGATGAACGGATTTCGATGCATTCACAAGACCAGCGCCGCGTTCGCCTCACCCTTCCGCCCCAAACACCGCCGCACATAACGTCACCCCTTCGGCGCTCAACCACGCACTTCCCGCGCCCTCTTCCGTGATCGTCATCTCGATCAGCCCCGCATCCGCGAGCCCGGTAAGCTGCCGCCGCAACGCGCTCATCGGCAAATCGGACTGCTTCGCCAACTTCGCAAGCGACCACGGTTTCTCCGGGCTCTCCCGACGCGCGCGCCAGAGTTGCGCCAGAACGGCGACGAGTATGGGATCGATGTCATCGCTCATCTATGTCTCGTTCTCTATGTCGTCTCGCGCCGCGCGCCGATCGATTTCGCCGACGAGTTCGCCCAAACGCTGCAACGCCGCCTCGCTCTGCGCGGTCCACGGATAGCTGTAGTTCAGGCGAATGAAGTGGCTGAAGGCATTGCGCGTCGAGAACATATAGCCCGGCCCGACCGTGATACCGCATTCGAGCGCCGCGCGATAAAGCTGCATCGAATCGACGCGCTCCGGCAATTCGACCCAAAGCACATAACCGCCCTGTGGCGCGGACGTGCGCGTGCCCGCCGGAAAGAAGCGCTCGACCATCGCACGCATGATGCGCGCCTGTTGCTGATAGAGCTTGCGCACGCCGCGCAGATGCCGGTCGTAACCGTCCTGACGAAGATAATCGGCGACGGCGACTTGCGGCACCGAAGGCGTGGTCAGCGTGTTGAGGAACTTGAGCTTCTCGACTTGCGCGCGAAAACGTCCCGGCATCGCCCAGCCGATTCGATACGACGCCGTGAGACTCTTCGAAAACGACGCGCAGTGAAGCACGAGCCCCTTGGTATCGAAACTTTTGAGTGTCGTAGGCCGCGCATCGCCGAAATAGAGCTCGTGATACACGTCGTTTTCGATCACCGGTATCTCGTGCTCGCTCAGCAATTCGACGAGTTGTCGCTTGCGCGCATCCGGCATCAGGAAGCCGAGCGGGTTCTGAAAATTCGGCATCACCATGCAAGCAGCAATCTTTCTTTTGCTGATGATCTGCGCGAGCGCCTCGATGTCGATGCCATCGACGGCATGCGTCGGCACCTCGATTGCGCGCATGCCGAGCCGCTCGATGGCGTGCAGCATCGCGTAATACGTTGGCGACTCGACGGCCACGGTATCGCCCGGCTTCGCGACCGCCTGCAAACTCAGATTGATCGCTTCCGTTGCGCCGACCGTAATCACGATTTCGGCCGGGTCCACGCTCACGCCGTTCTCCGCGTAGCGCCGCGCGATCTGGCGGATGAGCTCGGGGTTGCCGGGCGGCAGATCGTCGATGAGATTCCAGCTCGTGTGCCGCCGCGCGACGGCGTTCGCGTACTGGTTGATGCGCCGCCAGGGGAACGGCTCGGGATCGGGATACGGCGAGCCGAACGGCACGGCGTCGTGCGCGCGGATGCTGCGCAGCGTGGCGAGCACGAGCCGGCTCACGTCCACTTCGGAAGCCACCGCCACGGGACGCGCGCGGCGCTTCGTCTCGTCACGCTGCGTTTCGGCCTTGGGTCTGGCACGCACGAAATAGCCGGATTGCGGACGCGTTTCCACCACGCCGCGGCCTTCGAGCAACGCATAGGCATGCAGCACGGTCTTGATGCTCACGCCGTGCTGCTGGCTCGCCTGCCGCACCGACGCAATGCGCTCGCCCGGCGCGAACACGCCACGGCGCACGGCGGCTTCGATCTCATCGGCGAGCTTTTCGTAGAGGGTCACGGCGGCGGTCGTGTCGAAACAAGGAGGGCGTTCAGTCTACCAACTGTATCCCTCCTATTTCACGTTTTCTGTGCGCCGCGCGCCATTTGGGAAACAGTAGGATCGACGTATCGAATCGTCCTGTGCGTCGACACGCCACACCATGAAGAAGCCCGAAGCTCGCATCGAACCGTACACGCACCCCGCCGCAGGCTGGGGCGCGCTCAAACAGGTGGCTATCAATCTCGTCAAGGAGAAGGTCGCGGGCGGCAATTACCGGACGCTCTTCAAGCAGAATCAGCCGGATGGCTTCGACTGCCCCGGGTGCGCGTGGCCGGACCGGGCGCATGCATCGACATTTGAATTCTGCGAAAACGGCGTCAAGGCGGTTGCCGCCGAAGCCACGGCGAAGCGCGTCACGCCCGCGTTCTTCGAGGAGCACACGGTGACTTCGCTGATGGCGCAGTCGGACTACGAACTCGAACAGCATGGCCGCCTAACCGACCCGCTTGTCTACGACGCCAAGCGCGACCGTTATGTGCCGATAGAATGGGACGCGGCGTTCGAGTTGATCGCATCGCACATCAACAAGCTGGACCATCCGGACAAGGCCGCGTTCTATACGTCCGGCCGCGCAAGCAACGAAGCCGCTTTCCTTTACCAGCTCTTCGTGCGGATGGTCGGCACGAACAATTTCCCCGACTGCTCGAACATGTGCCACGAGGCAACGAGCCGTGGCCTGCCGCATACCGTGGGCGTCGGCAAGGGCACGGTGACGCTCGACGACTTCGAACACGCCGACACGCTGCTGCTCTTCGGTCAGAATCCGGCGACCAACCATCCGCGCATGCTCGGCGAGTTGCGCGACTGCGCGAAACGCGGCGCGACCATCGTGTCGATCAATCCGCTGAAAGAACGCGGCCTCGAACGGTTCGCGAGCCCGCAGCACACACTCGACATGCTTTCGCCCAAGGGCGTGAAGATCAGCTCCGTGTTCATCCGCCCGAAAGTGGGTGGCGACTTCGCGCTCATCAAGGGCGTGGCGAAACGCGTGATCGAACTCGACGATGCCGCGCTCGCCAATGGCCAGGCCCGCGTGCTCGATGTCGATTTCATCGCGCAACACACGGTTGGCTTCGACAGCTTCGCCGCCGACTTGCGCGCCGAGAACTGGGAGATGATCGTAGCGGAATCGGGCGTGGCCATCGACGAAATCTTAAAGCTCGCCGATATCTACGCGCAAGGCCGCGCCGTCATCTCGACATGGGGCATGGGCCTCACGCAGCACAAGAATTCAGTGCCGATCGTGCAGTTGCTGTCCAACCTGATGATGATGCGCGGCAATATCGGCCGGCGCGGCGCGGGGCTTTGCCCGGTGCGCGGCCATTCGAACGTGCAGGGAGATCGCACGGTGGGTATCGAGGAAAAGCCGACGCAGGCGTTTCTCGACAAGCTCGGCGCGGCATACGACTTCGAGCCGCCGCGCGAGCACGGTTACGACGTGGTCGAATCCATTCACGCGATGCTCGAAGGCCGCGTGAAGGTGTTCATCGGCCTGGGTGGCAATTTTTCGATCGCCACGCCCGACACGCCGCGCACCTGGGAAGCAATGCGTTCGTGCGACCTCACCGTGCATATCACGACCAAGCTGAATCGCAGCCATCTCGTGCATGGCCGCGACGCGCTCATTCTGCCGACGCTCGGCCGTACCGAGATCGACATGCAGAACGGCGTGGCGCAAGGCGTGAGCGTGGAAGACTCGATGAGCATGGTCCACATCTCGTATGGCATGAACAAGCCCGCTTCGCCGAATCTGCTTTCCGAGGTGGCGATCGTCGCGCGCATGGCGCATGCGACGCTCGGTTCGGGCAAGGTGGACTGGCTTGCGCACGCGAACGACTACGCGCTGATTCGCGACGGCATAGAAAAAGTGGTCGAGGGCTTCGAGCGCTATAACGAGCGGTTGAAGCAACCCGGCGGCTTTCATTTGGGCGTGGCTTCACGCGAGCGCGTCTGGAAGACGCCGAGCGGCAAGGCGCAGTTCATCGTACACCCCATTGCCGTCGATACGCCGATTCACCGCGCCCGCGCCCTGCATGGCGCGCGCCTGATGACGCTCATGACCACGCGCTCGCACGATCAGTACAACACGACGATCTACGGACTCGACGACCGCTATCGTGGCGTGTACGGACAGCGGCGTGTGCTCTTTGCGAACCGCGAGGATATCGACATGCTCGGCTTCGAACCGGGCGACCTCGTGGATATCACGAGTGTCTGGGATGACGATGTCGTGCGCCAGGTGGACGGCTTCACCCTCGTTGCGTACGACATTCCTCGTGGATGCCTGGGCGCATACTATCCTGAGACCAACCCGCTAGTGCCGTTGTCGTCCACTGCTGATGGTGCCGGGACGCCGACTTCGAAGTCCATTCCCGTGTTGCTGAGTTCCGCGAACGAAATCCGCCAGAGCGCTGCTGCTTGAGATCGAAGTTGATGCCGCACCGGGCCACCGCGTTGTGACGCGCGCGGGCGCGTGCGTTCAGGCGGCGCTCCAGTGCATCGGGACCCGTGCACCAGCGGTGAATGACGGCGCCGAGCGCGCCCAGAATGCCGACGCCCGCCATCCAGCCGAGCGCGATGCTTTGCAGCGTGGCCGACACGTAAGCGCCGCCCAGCATGGCCGCCGCGAACACCACCACGACCATTTTGTACGGCGGACTGTCCTGATTCTCGGTCCGTTGGCGGGTTGCGGCGCCCCATTCGGTCTGGTAGCCGCTGACAGAATATCCTTGCGTAGTTTGTTTCATTTTTATCTCCAAACCGTCCTCAAGTTTGCGTTTTCGCAAACTTACGCAGATGGAGACGCAAGCGATATACGACTTTTCCTAACTATCAGCCGGATGGCAGAGGTTGACTTTTAGCGACGATGACGGACCGTTACTTGGCGCCGGCAAACTCCTGCACCTCGGCATCGGTTTCGCCGGCGAGCGGCACGACGCCTGACGGTCCCATCGCCAAGGGCTGCAACAGCAACGCGACGAGCCCGCTCCAGCCGGTCTGATGCGATGCGCCCACGCCGCGTCCGTTGTCGCCGTGAAAGTATTCGTGGAACAACACGAGATCGCGCGAACGCGGGTCCGCCTGGAGTTGCGGATACGCCGCCATCACCGGACGTTCGCCGTTCTTGTCGAGCAAGAAGAGCGTGGTCAGACGGCGCGCGAGTTCGTCGGCGATCTGTTTCAGCGAAAACTTTTGTCCCGAGCCGGTCGGGTATTCCACGCGAAAATCATCGCCGTAATAGCGATGAAATTCGTGCAGCGACGCAATCAGCAGATAGTTCACCGGCATCCAGATCGGCCCGCGCCAGTTCGAATTGCCGCCGAACACGCGCGAGTTCGACTCGGCCGGCAGATACTGCACCGAGAAGCTGTCACCGTTGTGATAGAACACGAACGGATTGTCGCGATGCACCCGCGACAGCGCGCGCACGCCGTGGTCGGAGAGAAACTCGCTTTCGTCGAGCATGCGTCTGAGCAGCGCCTTCATGCGATGCCCGCGCAACAGCGACAGCAGCACGCTATTGCCCTGCCCCGCGATATTCCAGCGCGACACGAGCCGCGCGAGATCCGGCCGATGTTCGAGGAACCAGTGCAGCCGGTCGCGCAGTCCCGGCAGCGCCTTGTGCACGTTCGGTTCGAGCACGTGCACGGCGAACATGGGAATGAGCCCGACGATGGACCGTACGCGCATCGGTACATTCGAGCCGTCCGGCAGACGCAGCTTGTCGTAGAAGAACTCGTCCTCGCCGTCCCACAAACCCGTGTCGCAGTCGTCCTCGCAGCTCACGGCTTCCGCGATATACAAGAAGTGCTCGAAGAACTTCACCGCGATATCCACGAACACCTTGTTCGCGTAGGCCAGTTCGAGCGCGATACGCATGAGGTCGAGCGCGTACGCGGCCATCCATGCGGTGCCATCGGCCTGATCGATATGACCGCCTGTCGGCAGCGGCGACGAGCGATCGAAGATGCCGACGTTATCCAGCCCGAGGAAGCCGCCCTGGAAGATGTTGCGGTCGTCGGCGTCCTTGCGGTTGACCCACCACGAGAAGTTGAGCAGCAGCTTGTGGAATACGAGTTCCAGGAAGTCGCGGTCGCCCTTGCCGGTGATCGCGCGGTCGATCTCGTAGACGCGCCACGTCGCCCACGCGTGCACGGGCGGATTGGCGTCGCCGAAAGCCCATTCGTAGGCGGGCAACTGGCCATTCGGATGCTGATAACGGTCCTTCACGAGCAGCAGCATCTGGCGTTTGGCGAACTCCGGATCGATCAATGCGAAGGCGGCCGCATGGAACGCGAGATCCCACGACGCGTACCACGGATATTCCCACTTGTCGGGCATCGACACGATGTCCGCGTTGCACAGATGCCGCCACTCCGCATTGCGCCCGCGACGGCGCGATTGCGGCGGCGTAGGTTGCAGCGGATCGCCGTCGAGCCAGCGCGTAACGTCGAATTGGTAATACTGCTTCGACCACAGCATGCCGGCGAGCGCCTGACGTTGCACGAGCCGCTGATCGGCGTCGGTGATGTCGTGCTGCAACGCGCCGTAGAACTCGTCGGCTTCCGCGATACGGCGCGCGAAGAGCGCGTCGGCATCGAGCGGCACGGTGTCGGGCGCGGATTCGGGACGCCAGCGCATGAACACTGTCGCCGTCCCGAGTGGCGCGATCTCGAGATGCGCGCGAGCCGTCGCGCGCGTGCCGGTGTCGCGGCGAATCGCGTGTTCGTCCTTTTGGACGATGTAGTCGTTCACGCCATCCTTGAACGGACCCGGACCCTCCATGTTGAAAAGACGCTTGACGTTGGTCTCGTTCTCGCAGAAGAGCCATTCGACATCGGGCGTATCCGGCGACCATGCCGTGAGTACCATCTGTTCGTGTGCGCCGTGTTCCGCCGCGACATAGGTCACGCCGTTCACCGTCTGAAGTTTCAGCGAGGGTTTATCGGACACCTTCTTCCACGACCACGTATTGCGCGCCCACATTTGCGGCATCACGTCGATGGTAGCGGCGCAGTCCGCGCGATTCTCCACTTTCACGCGCATGACGATGTCGTCCGCCGTGTGCTTCGCGTATTCCACCTGCACGTCGAAGTAGCGGCCATCGTCGAACACGCCGGTATCGAGCACTTCGTATTCGGGCTTGTCCGCGCCGCGCCGCGCGTTTTCCTCGATGAGATCGGAATAAGGAAACGCCGCATGCGGATACTTGTAGAGCATGCGCATGTACGAGTGCGTCGGCGTGCCGTCGATGTAAAAGTACAGCTCCTTCACATCCTCGCCATGATTGCCCTGCTCGTTGGTGAGCCCGAAAAGCCGTTCCTTGATGATCGGATCGGCGCCGTTCCACAAGGCGAGCGAGACGCACCAGTTGAGCTTGTCGTCGCCGAATCCGGCGATGCCGTCCTCGCCCCAGCGATACGCCCGGCTGCGCGCGTGATCGTGCGGAAAGTAATCCCACGCGGTGCCGTTATCGCTGTAATCCTCGCGCACCGTGCCCCATTGCCGTTCGCTCAGATACGGTCCCCAGCGTTGCCAGCGCGGGCAATCGCTCGAATGCAGACGCGAGCCTTCGACGGTGTCGATCTGATTGACGGCGCGCGATTTCGGCATGGATATTTCTCCTGATGAGCGGCGTTCGATGCCGCGGGCAAGACTCGTAATTTAGCGTGTTTCGGTCAGAAGCTTTTCTATGCGCAGCAATTCGCCGAGCGACCACGCCTGGAAAGGTGTGCCGCCAGGCGTATGGGGTGCATTGCCGTCGGCGACTTCGGACAGATGATCGAGACCGTACCTGTCCAGATGCGCTTCGAGCGGCGCAATGAAGCGCTCGCGCGCGCCCGCTGCGCCATGCACACGAATCCACGCCTCGATGAACGGCCCGATGAGCCAGGGCCACACGGTTCCCTGATGATAGGCGCCGTCGCGTTCCAACACGCCACCCGCATAACGCGGACGATACGCCGGGTCGGCCGGCGCGAGCGTGCGCAAGCCGAGTGGTGTCAGCAGTTGGGTTTCCACTTGCGCGAGCACGGCTTGAGCGATGTCGCCATCGACGAGCGCGAAAGGCAGACCGCCCAGCGCAAAGATCTGATTCGGGCGGATCGAACGATCGAGCTTGCCGGCTTCGTGATCGGCATCGACGACATCGTACAGCGCGCGTGTGTCGGGATCGACGAAGCGTGCGAGGAAAGCCGCGCGCGCAGCGTCGCGCGGCGCGGTCCAGCGCGCATTCCACGCGCTTGCTATCGACAGCGCGTTGAACCACAGCGCCTCGACTTCCACCGGTTTGCCGATGCGCGGCGTCACCACCCAGTCGCCCGCCTTCGCGTCCATCCACGTGAGCTGAACGCCCGGGACGCCCGCGCGCAACAGACCGTCCGCGTCCGCCGCGATGCCAAAGCGCGTGCCGCGCGTATAGCCTTCGAGAATGGAATCGACCGCGTGTTGCAGGCGGCTCGCGGTCGCGGCGCTGGCGTGGCCCGTCGCCAGGTAATCGTGCACCGCCACGGCGAACCACAGCGAGGCATCGACCGAGTTGTATTCGGGCATGCCGCCGCCGTCCGGGAAGCGGTTGGGCAGCATGCCGTCCGAGAGCGTATCGGCCCATTCGAGCAGAATCGATTCGGCATCGGCGAAACGGCCCGCCGCGAGCAGAAGACCGCGCATCGAGATGAAGGTGTCGCGGCCCCAGTCGGTGAACCACGGATAGCCCGCGATGACCGTCTTGCCAACGTTGCGATCCACGATATAGGCGTCGGCGGAACGCGCGAGCCGCGAGCCGAACGCGGCGCGCCTTTGGCTCTCTCGCGTGGCGAGTCGGGTGGCAAGCGCTACCGCATTGCCCTCGTGCGCCTGTTCGTGGCCGGTGTCGGCATGAAAGATCAGCACCGCATCGCCGCGTACGAGATCGAAGCTGAAGACGCCGGGTGCGGCGAGGTCTTCGGTGAAATCGAGCCCGCGGTCGCGCTCACGCGCATAGCTGAAGTTGCGATACCAGTCCGGCGCGTGCCGATAAGCCCCGTTCGACGTCGCGCCGATAGCCGGCAGATCGGCGTACGGACGCCAATGCACACGCTCCACGTCGACGGTTGCATCGAAGGAAAACGCGCCGTTCTCGTGATGCAGCGCGTGATAGTCGCGGCCCGAAAGAAGCGGCCGCACTTCGAGCGTGGCTTTCGGCACGGGCGTTTCGAGCCGCCAGCGCAGCACCGTCTCGCCGCTGTCCTTTACGACGAACACTTCCGCGCTCGCCACCGTTTCGTCGCCAATGCGAAAGCGCCACGTGGGCCACGGCGAGGTATCGAAGGAGAGGAGGCTCGCGGAGATGTCCGGGTACAGCACGTCGGGCGCGTAGCGTTGCATCGTGAGCGCGTGACGCTTTCCGTTCACATCGAGCCACGCCTCGACGCCATTCACCAGCACGACGCGCCCGGCGGGCGGCGCGGTGGCGGCGAGCAGCAACGCCTGATAGCGCCGCGTGCGCAACGTGCCGACGGTGCCCGACGCGAAGCCGCCGAAGGCATCCGGTTCGAGCCATTCGTCTTCCAGGCGCGCGGCGTCGAAAGGCGCGTCCCGATTCGCTTCGATACGCGTCATGTCGCCGCCTTGTTCCGATAATCGCCGAGCGCGCGCCGCGCCTTCTTCTGGATCGTCGCGCGCATTCGCGGTGTCCAGCCGAGCAGCAAACCGCTCGCGCCGAGCGCCTGACGGCTCCAGCGCCAGAGATCGAAGGTGTCGATGTGCTCGACGATGAAGCCATCGCGGATAGCAAAGCGCGACTCGATACGATTGACGACCGGCCGGCCCGTGGCCGAATAGGTATAACGCGCGATGACGACGGCGCTCGCGGTCTGCCCGATCGAGCGGATTTCATCCACGGTCAGCGAGAAATCCGCCGCGCGGCCGAGCAACATGCGCCACATGTCGCCGACCTCACGGCCGTGCAGCAGGCCGAACGCGGGGTCCTGAAAGCGGATGTCGGGCGCGTAACACGCGGCCATCCCCTCGGCGTCGCGCTCCTGAAAGGCGCGGTAGAACCGCTCGATGAGTTCGGTGTTTGAATTGGGCATGAGCTTCTGGAAGGGCCGCTGGCGCGTGCAAGTTCGCATTCTCTCCCGGCTCGCGCAATGCTGCAGCGCTAATTCTTCGCGACTGCGTGCTTTGTCCGGCGTCTTTTAAACGCGATAGATGCGAAAAAGCAGGATTACAGTCGAGTGATATTCAACTTGTCTTCAAATGCATCTGCAAACGATTACCCACCCATGCACACCCCCCGAAAAAAGGCGAAACCATAATTGACGCCGAAAATTTGTTTATCTAAATTCGTGTCACTTCCTACTTTCTTTAGAAGCCTTCGTTCTAGCCGATACAGCATCGCAATGAAATTGCGGTGAAGCGTCTACACGCTTATTTGGTTTAGTTTCCGGTTTGCGCTTCCAAAAGCCGATCATTTCACAACCGCCCGCTCTCGAGGCAGTCATGCGATTCCGAAAACCAAGAAATGCGCTGATCAATGGGCAGGCCGAGTCCTTTCTCATGGATACCCGAAGCGGCTCGATTATCCGGTCGATCGATAATGCGGATTCTGATTGCGTTACCTACGTGCTTAAAACCCGCGAGAACACACATTATTGCGCGTTATTGAATAAACTCGATCACCCCTACCGAAACGCATTACTGCAGCTTTCAATGGCGCTTGGCTTGCCGGTATCGATCAATGCTAATTGCCAACGATTTATTGACGTTGTTTCCGTAGGCTTGAAACACACGCGGTTATCCGAGACCTCGCTCTTCAAATGGAACCTGCTGAACGACGTCAGGACCGGACTCATCGTGCAGATAGACGATGCCGACAGCGTCGGAACCTTTGGCTATATTCTGCGCTGCCCCGACGGTTCGCATTATTGCGCGCAAATGACGCCGGATGATAACCGCAATCGCCATATGCTGATGCTCATGGCGTTCAGATCGGGCTTGCCGGTGACTATTCGCGCCAGCGCGGATTATTACGTCACGGGCGTTTCGATCGGCTCACGGCGCTTCGGTCCGAATATCGAGTGCACGGCCGAGCCGCTCGGCAATACTCCGCGCACAGGTTTCATCGAAGAGATAATCGATACCGAAACCTGCGACACGCTCGGGATCGTTCTAAAAAGCGTGGACGGCGCGCGTTATCACGCTCGTCTGGAACGGCGACCGGACGCTGAAAAACTCGGGTTAATGATAATGGCAGTGGGTGCCGGCCTGCCACTTACCGTATATGGCAATGAATATCATTATATCACCGGCCTTTCAATCGGCACTTATCTCGCCGAAGAAACGCCGCCGCTGATCTGTTTCAGTCTCAGGCTGACCGAAACGCGTACCGGCTTTCTCACTCGCATAATCGATTACGACATGCTCGATCGAGTCAATTACCTTTTGCGCGCGTGGGACGGCCGCCAATATTGCGTGCAAATGAACGCGAAGATCTGCCCTCACCGCCACCACATGTTGGTCCGCGCGCTGGCGTGGGGGTTGCCGGTCAGTATCACCGCAGACGTCAATTCCGTCGTAACAGGCGTCGCGGTCGGCCTGCCGCGCGCGGGCAGTCCCAGTTTTCATTGTGGTGACGAACGTCATGCCGGCACGAAAACGGGCAATGTCACGCGCTTGATCGATGCCAACTGCGCCGGCGACCAGCCGAGCTACGTGCTCCAGACACCCGACGGCATGGAGTGGCGCGTGCGGACCGCCGCGAACGCCGACGCGAACCGCAACGCATTGCTGGAAATAGCGCTCACTTCCGGCCTGTCCGTGACCATCGATGACGCCGGCGGCAGGCGCTCCGCCGGGCGTCTGAGCGTGGAGCGGCGATAAAGCGTCAGGCCGTAAGAACCGTTACCGCATGAATCAGCAGCCCGACCGCGCCGCCCACGAGCGTGCCGTTCACGCGAATGAACTGCAGATCGCGGCCGATATTCAGCTCGACATCGCGCACGAGCGTGGCGTCGTCCCATTGCTTGACGGTCGCGGCAATGTGTTTCGCAATACCCTCGCGCAACTCCGGCGCAAGCGCTTTCAGCGCGTCGCGCATGTGTTCGTTGATCGAATCGCGCAAGGCCGGATCGCCGCCCAGCGCCTGCGCAAAGCTGCCGGCCACCGCCACGACGCGCCCGTGCAGCGTCGAGTCCGGGCGCTTGAGATCGGCGTCGAGCCAGCCGATGAACTCGTCCCAAAGGCCGCTCACATAGCCGCGCAACTCCGGCCGCGCAAGCCACTCGCGCTTGTGGTCGTCGATACGTGACTTGAACGCCGGATCGCTCCTCAGACGCTCGATGAAGCGCGCGACCGCTTCGTCAAAAGCCTTGCGACGCTCGTGTTCCGGGTCCTCGCTGACATCGTGCAGCCATTGATTCGCGCCGCGCACGAGACCTGCCGCGAACTTCGCGCCGAGTTCCTCCGCGTTCAGTCCGACGAAACCCAGCATGCCGATGAGCTTCGGATACTCCTCGCCCGCCACGCCGACGATGCGCGCCGCCAGCATCTCCTGCACTTCGGGCTTGTCGAGCCACGCGGCCATCTGCTTCAGGCCTTCGTCGAGCAGCAACTGATGACGGCGATCCTCCGTCAGCGTCGACAGTACTTCGCCCGCCGCGCCCGCGAGATCGAATTGCTCGGCGCGGCGGCGGATGGCTTCGTGGAGCATCGACTTGACACGCTCGTCGTCGATCAGGGACAGCAACTGACCGACCGCCGTCACTGCCTTGTTGCCGAGCAACGCGGCGTTCTTGGGCTCGGCGAGCCAGAGCGACAGGCGGCTTGCCGGGTCGAAGGCGTTGACGCGCGCGACGAGCGCATCGGTGCCGAGAAAGCGGTCGCGCACGAATGCGGCGAGGTTGTCCGCCACCCGCGCCTTGTTCGCGGGAAGGATGGCGGTATGCGGAATCGGTACGCCGAGCGGATGCCGGAACAGCGCGACAACCGCGAACCAGTCCGCGAGCGCGCCGACCATCGCGGCTTCCGCGAACGACGAGACCCACGCCCACGCGCCGGCATCGTGCTGACTTTTGGCGAGCGCGAAAAGCGCGCCCGCCGCGACGAGCAGCGCGGCTGCGAACCACTTCATGCGCTTGAGCGCGACGGCTTTATCCTGCGTATCCATGCTGTGCTATCGAGTTGGCGGGTTTGACGAGGGCGCAAGCTTATCAGCGCTTCGCTGCAAGGCTAAGAGGGTGTCGATTGCGCGCCCGGCATGGTCCACCGGCACGAAGATGTGATCGTGATAAGCCGCCGCAAGCACATTGCAACTGATGCCCGCGTCGCCGAGCGCACGCGCGAACGCAGCCGTCAGCCCGACCGCGGCGAGGTCCGAATGCACCGTGAGCGTGATCCACGCGGCGCGAAACAACGGCGCGATGTTGGCCGCTTGCGCCGCCGCTTCCTCCATCACGACGGTCATGCCTTCGCGTTCACGGAACGTGGCGACGATGCCCGCGCCGCTCACCACCGCATCGTGCGGCAGGGACGCGAACACATAGACGCCGGGCTGAAGCTCGGGACGCATCGAAGCGAGCAGCGTGTTCAGATCCGAAATGGCTTGAGACATGATTGCTCCACCCAATGCGACGGCGCGGGCTTGACTGCAAGCCCGCGTCAGATCGCGATTTTCAGGCCGCGTCTTCCGTCGCGCGCGTTCGACCGAGCACGGGCCGCAGCGCCGTTCCGGTGTGACTGCGCGGATGGCTCGCCAGCGTTTCCGGGTCCGCCGCCGCGACGATCGTGCCGCCGTTCACGCCGCCTTCGGGTCCGAGATCGAGCACCCAGTCCGCTTCGGCGATCACATCGAGATCGTGCTCGATGACGATCACGCTATGCCCGCCATCCACCAGCCGATGCAGCACGCGAATCAGCTTGGCGACATCGGCCATATGCAGACCGACCGTCGGTTCGTCGAGCACGTAGAGCGTGTGCGGCGGCTTCTGGCCACGCCGCGTGATGTCGTCGCGCACCTTCGACAACTCGGTGACGAGTTTGATGCGCTGCGCCTCGCCGCCCGAGAGCGTCGGCGACGGCTGGCCGAGCGTGAGATAACCGAGGCCCACGTCCTTCATCAACTGCAACGGATGCGCAATGCTGTTCATCGACGCGAAGAACTCCACGGCTTCGTCGATCTCCATGGTCAGCACTTCGCCGATATTCTTGCCGCGCCAAGTCACCGCAAGCGTCTCCGGATTGAAGCGCTGGCCGTGGCAAACATCGCACGGCACCTTTACGTCCGGCAAGAAGCTCATGGCGATAGTGCGCACGCCCTGGCCTTCGCACGCCGGGCAGCGTCCGTCGCCGGTGTTGAACGAGAAACGCGATGGCGTGTAGCCGCGCGCGCGGGCTTCGAGCGTATCGGCGAAAAGCTTGCGGATGGTGTCCCACATGCCGATATACGTAGCCGGACACGAACGCGGCGTCTTGCCGATGGGCGTCTGATCCACTTCCAGCACGCGATCGATCGACTCGAAGCCGGTCACGCCCGCGCAGCCTTGCCACGCGTGCACGACATCGAACTTAGGGCGCGGCGCTTCGCGCGCGAGCACGGAAGCGCGCGACTTCGCGGGTGCATCGGTCTGCACGGCGCGGCGCGCGCGCCGCACGGCGGGCGACGAAAGCACCGAGCGGCCGACGGCATCGAGCAGGTTGGTCATCAGCACGTCGCGTGCGAGCGTGGACTTGCCCGAACCGGAAACGCCCGTGATGGCGACCAGACGATTGAGCGGCACGCTCGCCGTCACGTTGCGCAGATTGTGCAGCGTCGCCTTTTCGACCGTGAGCCATTGCTCGGGCACGGCGGGCCGCTTGCCCGCGGCCGCGCGCACTTCGCGACGCGGCTGCAACGGATGCACGATCGGGTTCGCGAGCATCTGACCCGTGAGCGAGTCCTTGTGCGCGGCGAGGTCCGACACCGTGCCCTGCGCGACCACCGTGCCGCCACGCTTGCCCGCGCCCGGCCCGATATCGATGATGTGATCCGCGCGGCGAATGGTGTCCTCGTCGTGCTCGACGACGACGAGCGTATTGCCCTTGTCGTTGAGCTTCTTGAGCGCGGACAGCAGGATCAGATTGTCACGCGGATGCAGACCGATGGTCGGTTCATCGAGCACGTAACACACGCCTTGCAGGTTGCTGCCAAGCTGCGCCGCGAGCCGGATGCGCTGCGCTTCGCCGCCCGACAGCGTGGGCGCGGCGCGATCCAGACTCAGATAACCGAGGCCCACTTCCACGAGAAATTGCAGACGCCCTTCGATCTCGCTGATAACATCGCGCGCAATGTCCGCATCGCGGCCTTGCAGCTTGAGCGCCGCGATCCATTCCCGCGTGTCCGTCACGGTCCAGCGACCGACCTCCGTGATCGGATAGTTGCCGAACGTGACGGCGCGCGCCACGTCGTTCAGACGCGTGCCTTCGCACTCGGGACACGGTTGATCGACGATATCGTCCGGTTCCTGATCCACCGAACCGATGCTCTGTTCGCGGCCGCGATCGTCCTGCGCGAAGACCGTATCGTCGAATGCGGCGCGCTGTTCGCGCGTGAGTTTCACGCCCGTGCCCACGCATGTGTTGCACCAACCGTGCTTGCTGTTGTACGAAAACATACGCGGATCGAGTTCAGGGTAACTCGTGCCGCAAGTGGGACATGCGCGCTTGGTCGAGAACACGATGGTCTCTTCCTTGCCGCGCTTCTTGCCATTGGACAACGCGCCGTGCAGATCGTCGAGCGGCGCGCACAGATGCATCACGCCCTTGCCGAGTTCGAGCGCATCGTCCAGCAGGCGGCGCAGTTCCGCTTCGTTATCCGCCGATACCACGAGGTCCGCCACGGGCAGTTCGATCGTATGTTCGCGGAAACGATCGAGCTTCGGCCAGGGATCGACGGAGAGGAATTCGCCATCCACACGCAGATGCGAGTTGCCGCGCGCCTTTGCCCATTTCGCGAGATCGGTGTAGACACCCTTGCGATTCACGACGAGCGGCGCGAGCAGGCCGACGTGCTGACCCTTGTAGTCGCGCAAAATCTGCGCGGCTATCGACTCCGAACTTTGCGCCTGCACCGGCGTGCCGTCGTTGACGCAGTGCTGTATGCCGAGCTTCACATAGAGCAGCCGAAGGAAGTGCCAGACTTCCGACGTGGTCGCGACCGTGCTCTTGCGGCCGCCGCGCGAAAGACGCTGTTCGATTGCCACGGTCGGCGGAATGCCATAGACCGCATCGACTTCCGGCCGGCCAGCGGGCTGCACGATGGAACGCGCATACGCATTGAGCGATTCGAGGTAACGGCGCTGACCTTCGTGGAAAAGAATGTCGAAGGCGAGCGTCGATTTGCCCGAGCCCGACACGCCCGTGACCACGTTAAATTTGTTGTGCGGGATATCGACATCGAGCGACTTCAGGTTGTGTTCGCGCGCATTCACGATACGCACCACGTCCTCGCCCTGTAGAGCACGGCGCGCGCTTGCCACTTCCGCGGCTAGTTGCAGCGGCACGCCCGCGCGCTTGTCGGCGGCGCCGGGCGTCATCGCTTCTTCATAATCGACGAGCGCGCGGCCCGTGTGCGAATGCTCGCACGCGGCCACTTCATCCGGCGTGCCGACACATACCACCTGACCGCCGCCGTCGCCACCTTCCGGACCGAGATCGATGATCCAGTCGGCCGCGCGAATCACGTCGAGATTGTGTTCGATGACGATCAACGAATGCCCGCGTTCGAGCAGACGGCCGAGCGCACGCATGAGCTTGGCGATGTCGTCGAAATGCAGGCCCGTGGTGGGCTCGTCGAACATGAAGAGGCGGCCGTGCTTCGCTTCGCTCTTGCTCGCGGGCGACGCGGTTTCCGCCAGAAAACCCGCGAGTTTCAGGCGCTGCGCTTCGCCGCCCGAAAGCGTGGGCACCGGCTGACCGAGCTTCACGTATTCGAGGCCGACATCGACGATAGGCTGCAACACACGCAATACTTCCGCATCCTTCGCAAAGAGCTCGACGGCTTCGCTCACCGTGAGTTCGAGCACGTCCGCCACGCTCAGATGCCGGCCGCCGCGCTCGATCTTCACATCGAGGATTTCCGCGCGATAACGCCTGCCGTCGCAATCGGGACACCGCAGATAGACGTCGCTCAGAAACTGCATCTCGACGTGTTCGAAGCCCGAGCCGCCGCAAGTCGGGCAGCGGCCATCGCCGGAATTGAAGCTGAACATGCTTGCGCTATAGCCGCGCTGTGCGGCAAGCGGCGCTTTCGCAAAGAGCTTGCGCAACTCGTCGAACGCGCCGACGTAACTCGCCGGATTCGAGCGCGCCGTGCGGCCGATAGGCGATTGATCGACGAAGACCACATCGCTCAGTTGCTCCGCGCCCTTCAACGCGCGAAATGCGCCCGGCGTCTCGGTCGCCTTGCCGAAGTGACGCATGAGCGCGGGCGCGAGCACGTCCTGAATCAAGGTCGATTTGCCCGAACCCGATACGCCTGTCACGCAGACGAGGCGTTGCAACGGAATCTCGACCGTCACGTCTTGCAGGTTGTGATCGCACGCGCCTTCGAGCACGAGACGCGGCGTCTTCGCGTCGGTCGCGCGACGATTCCAGTTCGACGCGTGCGCCACTTGCTTGCGGCCGCCGAGATAGGCGCCGGTGAGCGTGTCGCTCGACTCGATATCGCCCGGCGTGCCGTCATAGACGATCTGCCCGCCGCGTTCACCCGGCCCCGGACCCATGTCGATGAGACGATCCGCCGCAAGCATCACCGATGGATCGTGCTCCACGACGACGAGCGTATTGCCCGCATCGCGCAGACGATGCATGGCCTCGACGATGCGGTTCAAGTCGCGCGGATGCAGCCCGATGCTCGGTTCATCCAGCACGAAAAGCGTATTGACGAGCGAGGTGCCGAGCGCGGTCGTCAGATTGATACGCTGCACTTCGCCGCCCGACAGCGTGCGGCTCTGCCGGTCCAGCGTGAGATAGCCGAGCCCGACATCGCAGAGATACTTCAGACGCGTGCGCACCTCGGCGTGCAAGAGCTTGAGTGCTTCATCGAGCAAGGTCGAGGGCAGCGTGAGCGAATCGAAGAAGCGGCGGATGCGCTCTATCGGCATCAGCATGAGATCGTGCACGGTGAGACCGGGCAGCGCTTCGAGCTGCTCGCGTGTCCAGTCGACGCCCTTCGGCATGAAGCGACTGGCCGGCGCGAGCACGGCATCGGCCTGCTCCTTCGTGCCAAGACGCCACAGCATGGATTCGGTCTTCAGACGCGCGCCGTCGCATGTCGGGCACGTCGTATAGCTGCGGTACTTCGAGAGCAGCACGCGGATATGCATCTTGTACGCCTTCGACTCCAGATAGTCGAAGAAGCGCTGCACGCCGTACCACTGGTTCTGCCACTTGCCGGTCCAGTCGGGCGATCCGTGGATGACCCAGTCGCGTTCCTTCTGCGTGAGTTCGTTCCATGGCACGCCTAGACGAATGCCCGCCTTCGCGCCATAGCGCACGAGATCGTCCTGATTTTCTTTCCACGCGGGCGTTTGCAGCGTCTTGACCGCGCCCTCGCGCAGCGTCTTCTTTTCATCGGGAATGACGAGGCCGAAATCCACGCCGATCACGCGGCCGAAACCACGGCACGCTTCGCACGCGCCGTAGGCCGAATTGAACGAGAACAGCGCGGGCTGCGGGTCCGCGTAACGCAGATCGCTTTCGGGGCTATGCAGACCGGTCGAGAAGCGCCAGATTTCCGGCTCGCCTTCGTCCTTCAGCATGTAGACATTCACGCGACCGGTGCCGCGCAAGAGCGCGCTTTCGATCGCTTCGAGCGCGCGCGAGCGTTCGGTGTTGTGCAGGCGAAAACGGTCCGCGACGACGTCGAGCAACTGGCGCTTGCCGCTTTCGGTTTCGATGTGACGTTTCGCCTGAACGCGCGTATAGCCGCTCGCGGAAAGCCATTGAGCAACTTCGTCATCGCTTGCGCTGTCCGGCAATTCGACCGGGAACGTGATCGCGAGACGCGGGTCGTCCGTGCGCGTGCGCTCGAGCAGTTCGGCGTAAATGGTTTCCGGCGTGTCGTGACGCACGCGCAGCGCGGACTTCTTGTCGAACAGTTCGGCGGCGCGGGCGTAGAACAGTTTCAGGTGATCGTTCAGTTCGGTCATCGTGCCGACGGTCGAGCGCGAGCTGCGCACCGGGTTCGTCTGGTCGATGGCGATGGCGGGCGGCACTCCATCCACGCGATCCACCTGCGGCCGGTCCATGCGATCGAGAAACTGCCGGGCGTAGGCGCTGAAGGTTTCGACATAGCGCCGCTGGCCTTCGGCATAAAGCGTGTCGAACACGAGACTCGATTTACCCGAACCGGAAGGGCCGGTGACAACCGTCATCTGGCCGGTGTGCAGGTCGAGATCGAGATTCTTGAGATTGTGTTGCCGAGCGCCGCGGATGCGGATTGCGTTGTTCGATGCCAATTTTTCAACCGGTTCAATGAGTTGGACGGCTGTCACGAGCCGTTTGCAGCGGCGCGTCGATTGCTCGAAACGCGCCTCTTGCAGCGAACAGTACTGTACACGCATACAGTATTCGCTGCCAAACGTCGCGGAAGTGTCAGCCGGGGTGTTGGGTAGTGTCGCAAAGTTCTCGCCCGGCGATCGGCGAAGAGAGCGGCCGCTGTTCGGTTGCGTTCGGCCTGCGACCTATGCGGGAAAGTCCCAACCCGACGCTGCCTGACTTTACTTGACCAATGCCTGACAACTTCGATATCGTAAGTCAGGAAAACGATTTCCCGAAGCTTCGTCGCGATCCATTTGCTGCAACTCAAGCATCCGGTTAACCGTTGTACGAAGACTTCACCGAATCTACAAAACCGGCCCCGACCGGATCTAGGAGACAACAAATGAAATCCCCAAAACCGTCAGCAGGTTCACTATCACGACGTTCTTTCGTCAAACTCGCGGGCGTCTCGGCAAGCGCCCCACTTTTCAGCGGAATCAGCGCAATGAGCCTTCTTAGCGCCTGCGGCGGTCATGACGATTCGGCCCCGGCCACCGTGCAAGACGCGATCTGGGGGCCGTCCGGCTCCGCCACGCAAATCGTCAATGCGCTCAAGGGTGTATCGACGTCGATGGTGCCGAGCCGCCAGTTCCTCGTCACCGATTACGGCGCGAAGCCATGCGCTGTCGTGGCGGCGGTGAATCCTTATACGGATGCCACGAAGTCGCCCCTGAGCAGCGGCGCCGATCAGACGCAAGCGCCCGGCTCGTTCGATTCGCGTCCCGCCTTTTTCGCGGCCATCGCGGCGTGCAGCGCGGCGGGCGGCGGACGCGTCGTCGTGCCAGCGGGCAACTGGTATTGCGCGGGGCCGATCGTGCTGCAATCGAACGTCGACTTTCACCTGAGCGCGAACTGCGAAATCTTCTTCAGCCCGAATCCGGCCGACTACGCGAAAGACGGCCCGATCGACTGCGGCCCGAACGGCAAGTTGTTTTACAGCCGCTGGCAGGCAAACGATTGCCTCAACTACGGCCCGCCCGTCTATGCGCGCAATCAGACCAACGTCGCGCTCACTGGCGAAGGCGACACGTCCGTGCTCAATGGCCAGGCAATGACGCCCTTTGCCGGCAGCGGCAACACCGCGACGAGCTGGTGGACGTGGAAGGGCAATAACGGCGTGTATGGCTGCGTCAGTTCGTCGACGCCGTCACAAGCGTCGAGCAACTCGAAGAACGTCGATCTCAAAACCGCCGCGCCCGGCATCTCCGATACGCTCTATGCCGAACTCACCAACCCCGCCACGCCGTGGCAGCAGGACCAGAACTATCTGCCCGCGCTGTCCGAGGCGGGTGTCGCCATCGAGAAGCGCATCTTCGGTCTCGGGCATTATCTGCGGCCTTGCATGGTGGAATTCATCGGTTGCACGAACGTGTTGATGGAGAGCTACCGCACCATCAATACGCCGTTCTGGCAGCATCATCCGACCGACTGCAAGAACGTGGTAATGCGCAGCGTGACGGTGGACAGCATCGGTCCGAACAACGATGGCTTCGACCCCGACGCCTGCGACATGGTCCTGTGCGAAAGCGTCGTGTTCAACACGGGCGACGACTGCATCGCCATCAAGTCGGGCAAGGATCTCGACACGCAATACGGCCCGGCGCAAAACCACGTCATTCAAAACTGCACCATGAACAGCGGCCACGGCGGCATCACGCTAGGCAGCGAAATGGGCGGCGGCGTGCAGAAAATCTATGCGCGCAATCTGCAGATGCTCAACAAGTTCTGGGCGACCAACTCGCTGAACATTGCGATTCGCGTGAAGACGAACATGAATCGCGGCGGCTTCGTGAAGGACTTCTACGTCGATAACGTGACCTTGCCCAACGGCGTCAGCCTCACGCCGTCCGGTTACGGCAGCAGCCTGCTCGCGGGCAGTCCGATCAACGCGACCGTGCCGCTCGGCGTGGCGACGGCCAGCGCGGCGAATCCATCGGCGGCGCAGGGCGGCATCATCACCTTCGATTGCGATTATCAGCCGTCGAAAGACGCCATCCGCACGCGTCCCGCCCTCGTGCAGAACGTGAACATTTCCAACGTGAAGGCGAGCAACGTCACGGCGAACGGCGCGACGGGATCGTGTTTTCAGGCGATCGTCGCGCAAGGACCGGTCGCGTTCGATTACAACGGCCCCGCGCCGGTGCCGGCCATTCCGGCCATCACCGGGGTGACCATCACCGATTGCGATTTCGGCACGCCCGTTGCGGCCGGACCGGCGACGGCGGCAACGCCCGGGCCGATCTATGCGTACAACGTGCATGACATCGTGTTGAAGAACACGGTGATCGCGGGGCAGACGTTGAATCAGACGGTGAGTGACGCGCGGTAAGAAGCTTCGGGTTGCGGGCTTCGAGTCCGCAGCCGCTTGCCGTTATGTGCCCATTCGCGGCATGTTGAAATGCGCGCCCACTTTCATCTGATACGACGATGTTGTTCGACGGCATGAATAAGGCTGCGCCTTATTCAACATGCGAATGCTGCGCGAAACCGAGCGCCCTGTGTGGACTCGCCGACTTCTCGCGCGGTGGCGCGGATCATCTGGCTGGATGTAAAGTCGATCCGTATTTCGGCACATCGATCTACTACCATCGTTGCGAGCAATGCGGATTTATCCACGCGCCCGCCTTCGACGAATGGACGCCGAACGACTTCAGCGAACACATCTATACGCGGCTTACGAACGGCAAGATCTTGACTACACCTTCGCGCGGCCAAATGCCAACGCACGGATGATCGCCGAGTATTTTCCCGGCCTCGCGCAGGAAAAGCTTCTCGATTACGGCGCCGCATCAGGGATTCTCGAACAGCAACTTCGGCTTCGCGGGTTCGAACGGATACGCTCGTACGATCCCTTTGGCGAAGCGTCCGACCATACGTCACTGATCGACCGATACGGCGTCGTGCTTGCATTCGAAGTCTTCGAGCATCACGTCGAACCGCTTAGACTCGTCGATACACTGGCAAGGCTTATCGACGGCAACGGCGCAATCCTCTTCAGTACGCTGTTCGTTCCTCAAAGCAATTTGCGCGATGATATCGGACAGTGGTGGGATTGCATGCCTCGCAACGGCCATGTGTCGTTTTATACGGCGTCTGCACTGTCGCTACTGGCATCAGTGAACGGTCTCGAAGCCGCGACATTCAGCGAAGGCCTGCATCTTCTTTATCGCCGCGAATTTCCGGATTGGGCGAGGCACGTCAACCACACGCTCTTGCACTAACCCACCTCATGCCCCGATCAACACCCCCGTCCTGAACGCCGTCTGCCCCGTCACCCGCCCCATCGGTGCACCGGCCTGCGCGAAACGGATCGCACGCCGCATATAAAACACGCCATCGTTTTTCGTCGCGACCGTGGTCACGGCATCCGTCAGTGGATCGACGATATCGAACACCGCGTCGCCAGCCTTCAATCTCGCCCCGACCGACGCGCGATACACGACGATGCCGCTCACCGGCGCAATCAACTGCTCGCTGCCCGCAAGCGGCGTCGCGCCGAGTACGAGCGGCGGCAACGCGCGCGCCTCGCCTTCGATCACGCCGCGCGCGATCAGAAAGTCAACGATGGCATCCGCATCGTGTTGCGCCGTCTCGTAGCTCACGTCGCGCTGCCCGCGATGCTCCACCGTCGCCGCGATGTTCGGCGCACCGAGCGGCACGTCGCCGCCGAGCAACGCACGGACTTCGTTCCACAAGAGCGCGTGGATTTCGTCGAACGACTGCCCGCCCGAATCCGTTGCGAGCAGCACGCCGTTCGCGCCGAGATAATGTGCAAGCGGTTCCAGCGCGGGCCAGCTTGCCGGGCTCGTGTAGAGATGCATCGTGGCTTCGAGCGAACAATGCAGATCGAGCACGATGTCGGCATCGGATGCGAGCGTCAGCAGCGTCAGCCGCAGCGACTCGAACTCGTTCTTCGCGCGCATTTCGCCGAGCATGTCCCGCACGGCGCGACGCAAGAGGCGCGCGTTGTATGCGGCGTCGCTGCTCGACCACGCCATGCCGATACGTTCGATCAACGCCTGCGCGGGCGGCATCGGAAAACCGCGGTTGAAGTTGTGGCCGCTATTCGCGTCGAAGCGGCCAAGGAATTGCCCGAGCACATGCTGCGACAAGCCGACAGGATTCGCCACCGGCACGAGGACGATCTCGCCACGCAAGCGCCCTTCCCCTTCGAGTTGCAGCAGACGCTTCTTCAGCTGCCACGCCGTGAGCATCGCGGGGGTTTCGTCGGCATGCAGCGAGGCCTGGACATAGACCTTCTCGCCGCTTCGTTCCGCACCGAAATGAAAGCTGACGAGTTCGCGCGCCGTACCGAGCGTCGTGGAAACGAGCGGCGTGTGTCGTGTTTGCATCAATGAAAAAGTCCGTGAAAGATGAGGCTCAGTCGCCGTAGACGTCGAAGTCGAAGTACTTGTGCGCGATCTTCTGATACGTGCCGTCCGCGCGCATGTCGGTCACGGCCTTGTCGACCTTCGTCTTCAGCGCGGCATCGTCCTGGCGCATGCCCATGCCCACGCCGTGATCGCCCATGGAAAGCGGCGCGCCGACGAACGCGAAGCCCGCGCCGCGCGCGGTCTTCAGGAAGCCGTGCTCCGCTTCGACGGAGCCGAGCAACGCGGCATCGAGCCGGCCCGCGACGAGATCGTTGAACACACCCTCCTGACTCTGATACGCAACGATTTCCACGCCGCCCGGCTGCCAGTTCTTCATGGCGTAGGTCTCGAACTGACTGCCGCTTTGCACGCCGACGCGCTTGCCGGCGAGACCCTGCGCGCTCGGCGCGAGCGACGCTCCGCTCCTTGCGATCAGACGAGAGCGGAACTGGAACAGCTTCGTCGAAAATGCGATCTGCTTCATGCGCTTGTCGGTGATCGCCATCGACGACATGATCCCGTCGATCTTGCGCGCTTGCAGCGCCGGAATCATGCCGGAGAATTCCAGCTCGACCCACTGGCAGCGCATCGCGATGCGGCGGCAGATTTCATCGCCGAGATCGACGTCGAAGCCCGCGACATGGCCGTCGGGCGTCTTCACATCCATCGGCGGATAACCAGGGTCGATGCCCAGGCGCAAGGTATCGGCGTCCTTCGCGCTTGCAACGAACGGAGACATCGCAAGCGTGGCGGCAAGAGCGCTGCTGAGCATGAACGTTTTGAACATGGGTCGGCGGGATATTTTCGGGATTGGAGCGCTCATGCTAAGCGGACAAAGCGCCCTTAAAAAGAGGCATTTTAATTATCATGATCACTTTTCGAGATCGCCGATGGAATTGACGCTGACCCAATTGCGAATCTTCGTGGCCGTTGCAGAGGCGGGCAGCCTGCGCGCGGCCGCGCGGCGTCTGACAATTGCGCAGAGCGGCATCACTCAGCAGTTACGCAAGCTGGAAGCGCTAGCGGGCGGGCCGCTTTTCGAACGCGATGTACGTGGCGTGCGGCTGACGAGCGCCGGCGAACGCCTGCGTGTGCGCGCCGATCTAATACTCGGCGAATGTGCGAAGACCGAAGAAGAGATGCGTCAGATGCGCGGCGAATTAACCGGCAGCGTTGCGCTTGGTCTGGCAGCCGATGCGACCATGCGGCTGTTTCCCGCGCTGCTCGCGAGCTTCAGAGAGCGCTGTCCGCGTATCGATGTGCATTTGACGAGCGCGACGTCGCGCGTGCTGACGTCATGGGTGCGCGAGGGACGGCTCGATTTTGCCCTCGCACTCATTGCGCCCGACGCGGACATCCATGATATGGAGACGACACGGCTTTTCGATTCCAATGTCGCGGTGATCGCGCGGAAGGGGCATCCGCTTGCACGCGCGCGCAAGCTTTCGAGTCTCTGCAATGCCGAGTGGGTGAGCACGCGTCACGCGGGCAACAAGCTGTCCGCGCTATTCGATACGGCCCGGCTCACGCCGCCCAACGTCGCGGTAACCACCGAAGCGGTCTTCGACACGCTTCATTGCATTACCGCAAGCGACTACCTCGCGCTCGAACCGGCGAGCCTCGTGGCGCATCCGTTTTTTCGGGAACACATCACCGTGATCCCGATTGCCGAACGCGCCGCGCCGACGCCCGTCTGCCTGCTTCGAAGAGCGGGCGTGCCGCTCACGCCCGCGGCGCAAGAACTCGCGATGATGGCCGTATCGTTCGCGCGAATGCTCCCGCGCGCGGCGGATCAACGTGCCGAGTGACGCGCAGATGAACCCTTCGATGCAGCGCTGGCGTTCTTGCGCCGCGTTGCCCAGCCCTTCTTCGCGGCAGCCGAGCGATCCGCCGCCGAGCGCCGGCTTGCGCTTGCATGCGCCTGCCGCGACAGCGACTTGTGCGATGCCGCCTTCGTGCTTTCGCGCTTCAGCACGCGCGTGGACGTCGCGGAACGCTTTGCCTTCGACTCCGTGCTCGGACTCTTTCTCGTGCGATGCGCGGCTTTCGTGTCTTGTGCGGCTTTCTTGCGCGTGGCCTCGGACGTGGTGGCCTTCTTCGGCGTCTTGACCTTTACGCCGGAGCGGCGGGCTTCGGATAGACCGATGGCGATGGCCTGCTTCGCGGACTTCGCGCCATGCTTGCCCTCGCGGATGTGATCGATCTGTTCTTTCACGAAATTGCCCGCCTGGGTGCTGGCGGACTTGCCTGCGCGCTTCGCCTTGGTGGCGCTTTCGACGGTTTTCTTTTCGGGCATGTCGGTACTCCTTGGGAAGTTGACTTGCACCGGGAGAGGCAAGCAACGCACGTGCCCGCCTGCCGCTTTCCCTTACTGCGTAAGACGCAATACACCCAGGTTGCCCGCAATCTGCTGGAAGATCTGATTGAGCGTTGCGTTGTCGGGTGCGTGATAGTAGTTGCCGCTCGTCGCGCAGGATTGCATCGTGTTTTGCGCAGCCACGCTCGCCGAGTCCGTCCCGTAGGTGCCGAAAGTGATCGCGTAGATGATGATGCCGCTGTTCTTCATCGCCTGACAGATACCGAGCTGGAACGTATTGACGTCGTCCGGGCTGGACACCAAACCGTTCAGCGCGTTACCTGTCGAGTCGTACACCGTCGGCGACTTGAGCGTCTGATTGCCGAGCGCGAGCTGATTAAAGAACGGCTGCGGCATGGTCCCCGACGGATCGCCGGGATCGTTCTCGCCGTCGGTCAGAACGATAGCGACACGCTGCAAACCTTGCGTCGTTTCCGGACGCGGCAGCGTGCCGTCGTTCGAAATCCAGCCGTTGTTGCTGCCCGCCACCGACTTGGACCAATCCGATGAAAGCATGCGCCAGCCCCACAGCAGACCTGTCGGAATCAGAGTCGAGCCATTGGCCACCATGTTGTTGATGGCCGTCGTCAGCGCGTTCTGGTCTTGCGTCAGGAACACGGCAGGCTGGATGGAGCATGGCCGGCTGTCGTAGTCGCTGCCATTCTGGTCATAAGTGACCGTACCCGAATACGGATACTGCGCCATGAAGTTGGTCGGCACCGTGGTCGGCGTCTTCGACTGGCAAAGCCCCGGCGATGCGTAGTAATACGCGTAGCTGAGCGGCACGCCCTTCACGACCGTCGTGCCGTTCTTCTGCAGATTACAGTTGTTGTCGTAAGTCTGGACCGTGAAGCCGGTAGACGGCACGTTGAAATACCAGGGCGTAAAGCCCGGCGAATCCTTCGGCGCGTAAGCCTTCGGATAGACGTTGCCGGCCGTGTCGCGTGGCTCGACCGCGCACCCACCCCACTTCGACATCGACATGTTGGTGGGGTTGTAGGCGAACTGCTTGCTCGTGGTCTGCGTCATCCAGGTTCCGCTCGAACTGAGTGCCGAGCCGACGTTCACCATCGTCGTGAACGGCACGAGCCCGATATACGAGTCGTTGCCCTGCACGCCAAGGATATTCGCCACGAGCGAGTTGGCGGCATCCTGCAGGCCGCTCAGCTTGCTCGTCTTGCCGCCCTTGGCGGCGGCGGAAGCCATCGAGCCCGTGTTGTCGAGAATCAACGCGAGTTCGAGCGTGCTCTTGGGCACGCGCAACGCCGTATTGCTCGCCGAGATAGTTTGCGTGCTGGGCAAGGTGCTGCCCGAACTTCCGGAGCCCGAACCCGATCCACTCGACGATGTCGACTTGGTGTTGAGGAAGGTCGGCGCGTAGAGCGGCACCGAACCCGATGCCGACAGCTTGATGACCTGCCCGGTGGCTGGCGTGCCGCTCACCGACGCCGCGAAATTCTGGTCGGGCATGGTGAGCGACATGTAGCCCGTCGGCATGTTCGCGTTGTAATAGGCGCGCGCGTCGGCCTGCCATGCAGCGAGGTCCGCGCTCGTTGTCATTGCATAGTGCGAGAGGTCGGCACCGGCCGAAAGCGTCGCCACGTCGAGCGCCATCTGCATGCGGCCCTGCGTCTGCGCATAGTCGATGGTGTCGATCGCCGTGCACAGCGTGCCGATCATCATGCTCGCGGTCACGGCGAACAGCACGGTCAGCGCGCCCTCGTCGCCACGCACGAGTTGAGCGAGCGTGCGGGGTGCGGCGGGACCACCGAAGTTGGCGAAGAACGGCGCGCGCAGCGCGGGCGTCGCGCAGGAGGAAGCGCCGCGGCGCATCGGAAAGAGTCGGCGTTTCATCAGGAGCTCGCCAGGTCGAGCGGCTGGCCGGTTCGCGAGCGCACGTAGATGCGTTGATAAAGCGTCTGCGTGCCGACCGAGTTCTTCCAGAATGCGGAGGTCATGGCAAACGGGTTGAACTGGTAGTAGATCTCGACGATGATCGCCGAGTCGCCCGCGCGAAACGGCCAGGTCGACGGCAACGGCGCGGTGCTCGACACCTTGGTCGTCAGGCCCGACAAGTTCCACGGCGCCGATGCGCGCCAGTGAACGACGGCCTTGCCAGGATCCGTCCCCGGCTTGCCCGGCGGCAAGACGCAGGTCGTGGCATTGGTGTCGCACACCGAGGTGATGATGACCGCGCCCTGCCCGTTGATCGTATTGGGTGCGGCGAGCAGCGTGGCCGCCGACCACAGCGAACCGAGGTTATTGGCGTTGCTGGTGGAATTGTCGTTGATGACGCGCGGCATCTGACCGAGCGAATCGGCGAGTGTGAAGGTCGCATGTTCCAACACGCTCACCGCGCGCAGATACATGTACGCTTCGACGAAGCCGGTCAGGATCAGCGCCATCAATGGGAAGATGATCACGAACTCGATCGTGACGCTGCCGCGCTTCGAGCGCCACAGGCGGGAGAGAAAGCTGCGGCGGCGCGACGCGCTGGCGGCCCCGGAAGCGGATGAGCGAGCGTGGGTCATTTTTCGTTCTGCACGATGTAATTGCGCTGGAACGTCAACTGGTTGACGCCGAAGATACGGGGAATGCCGGTGATGGGCGGCATGGTCAAGGTGATGTTGTAGGACACGACATCGCCGAAATTGCCCATGCTGCTCTGGTAGTTGCTCGTGCCCACGTTGCTGTAAGTCCCGTAGGTCAGCGTATTGATCGTTATCGTCGCGCCGATGTTGGTCCAGCCGCCGAGCATGTTGTTGATGAGGTTCTGAGCCTGCTGATCGCGCGTTCCGCTCGCCGGCGCGCTGGTCGTGAGCCCGGCGCGCGACGCTTGCTGCGCGGCGATCTGCACGGTGGCGTCCACCATCATGTCGAGACCGAATTCGATCGTCGCCAGAATGAGGATGAACGAGAGCGGCGCGAGTATCGCGAACTCGATCAGCGAGCTGCCGCCGTCATCGCGCAAGAAGCGCGACACGTTGCGGTGTGCCCGGGCATGAAGCACGGCGCTCACCTGAGGCTCACGGCGGCCACCGCCGGCGCAGCGACGGGCGCCACGCTTGCGTTGGAGCCGCTGGTGGCCGACGCGCCCGAAGTGCCCGAAGTGCCGATACGCTGGCGCTGCAGTTCGTAGAAGCGCAGGTTGTCCTGCACCGACGCCTTCGGCAAATCGCGGCTCAGGATTTCGGCGGCGGCGTCATCGTTGCCGAGCAAACCGTAAGCAAGCGCGAGATCCTGGCGGGCTTGCGGCGGCGCGGCGGGAAAGCGCGTCACGTCGAGCAGCACGTTCGCGCCATCGCGCGGCTTGCCCGCCATGATGAGCGACGTGCCCAGGTTCACGGAAAGCGAGGTATCGCCGGGATTGCGCTTGAGCGCATCGCGCAGCACGGCTTGCGCCGTCGCGTGGTCGCCCTTCATGTCGTACGCGGCGCCGAGACCGGCGGCCGCAAGCGGATCGTCCGGGCTTTCGGCGAGCACATGCCGATACGTCGCGATGGCGTCGTCGAAACGGCGCTGATGAATCGCCACGCGCGCCATGCCGATGAGCGGCGCGGGGGCGTTTCCGTCGATGGCTGCCGCCTTGCTGTAATAGACGCCGGCGCGCGTAAAGTCGCCCACCGAGTAGAGCGTGTTGCCAAGGCCGGTCATGGCTTCGACCGAACGCGGATTCGCCCGCAGGATCTTTTCGTAGATCGTGGTCGCCATGTCCATGTTGCCGGATTCGAGCGCGGATTCGGCGATACGCAATTCGCTCATCGCACCGGGAGCGCCGTCTTGCGAAACGGAGCGCATGCCGGACACCTGATGCGAGGTCGTGGCAGTGGTCGTGCAGCCGCTCGCGACGAGCGCGATGAGCACCGCGCCGGCAAGCACGGGAAGGCGGCGAAGATAGAAGTCGGTCTTCATTTGGTTTTGGCGATAACGTCCAGTAGTTGGAGCACGGCCGGCCCCGCGGCAATCACGACAATGGCCGGGAGAATGAACAGCATCATCGGCACGACCATCTTGGGGGCGAGCTTCGCGGCCTTTTCTTCCAGCGAGACGATATGCTGCAGACGCTCGGTACGCGACAACGTGCGCAGCGCCTGCGTGATCGGCGTGCCGTAGCGCATCGACTGAGTGAGGGTGGAAATGAGCGCGCGGATCGAAGGCAGATCGATGCGCTCCGCGAGCCCGTTCAACGCGCGCGTGCTGTCGCCAGAAAGCTTCAGTTCGTCGGCGGTAAGGGAAAATTCGTCGGAAAGCGGCGGGCAGATGCTTGCGAGTTCGTCGGCCACGCGACGGATCGACACGCCGAGACTATTGCCCGCGTTGGTGCAGATCACGAGCAAGTCGAGCGCGTCGGGCAGCGAGGCGGCCATCGCCCTGCGGCGGCGAGCACCCACGAAATTCAGCAGATATTCCGGAACGATCATGCCGACGATGAACACCATCAGCATCGCCGCGCCGCGCACCGCGGGATACGCGCCGATCATCGGAATATGCGAGCCCAGCATGACCGTGAGCGTCGCACAGATGAGCCCCACGCAGAATTTCGACGCCAGCAGAACCGAGACGGCGAGATTGCTGCGATAACCGCTTCTGATCAGTTCCTTGCGCAGCTTCAGGCGATACTTGGCGTCGAAGAGCGGCAGCTTGTCGCCAATGCGCGCGAGACGGCGCATCACGCGCGCGCGAAAGTTGAGTTCGTCGTCGTTGCCGGTAGCGAGGTCGATGCGCTCGGCATGCGCCGCGAGCCGGGTGCGCTCCGCAATGCGGCCGCGCTGGCCGCCATGGCGCGTCAGCCACCAACCCGCGAGCCCGGCAAAGAGCGCAATCAGCATCAGCAGGTTGATGAGCGTCTGGATCTGTTCCGGGTTCATCGCGAGGTATCCAGCTTCGAAATCTTGTTGATGACCATGAGTCCCATGACGATCGAGATCACGGCGAAGGTCAGGAGCTTGCTGCCGCTGTCGGTGTTGGTGAGCACCTTCATGTAGTCGCGGTTGAGGAAGTACAGGCTGCCGATAATGCAAGCCGGCACCGCCGCCAGAATCTTGGTGGTGATGCGCGCCTCGCCTGTGAGCGCTTTGGTCTTGACGCGAATCTCGCGGCGCGTGCGCACGATGTTCGCCAGGTTTTCGAGCGTCTCGCCGAGCTGACCGCCGGTTTCCCGCTGCAGGAGCAAACACACGCAGAAAAAAGAGAAGTCCGCGATCTCGATCCGCTTGACCGCCACCGTCAGCACTTCCTCGAGGTCTAGACCCACTTGCAGGGAATCGCTCATGATCCTGAACTCGCTCCTGAGCGGCTCGGCGCATTCGTCGGCTGCCGTGGTGATGACGTGCGTGACCGGCACGCCCGCACGCACCGCGCGCACGATCAGATCGATCAGTTCCGGGAAGCCGTTGAGAAAACGGCGGCGAAAGCGCTCCACGAGAAAGTTGTACGCCTTGACCAGCGTGAAGACCGGCAGGAAGACGATCAGAAGCGGCTGGACGAAACTCGGCAGCGGCATGATGTCCACCATGCCGATGGCGAGCAGCTCGCCGAGAATCGCCGCGACGATCACGATTCGCATGCCGTTCTTCCCCGCCACCGTTTTCAGGCGCGACACCTTGGGCCCGAGAAAGCGCGAGTACACGCTCTCCTGCTTCTTGACCTTGAACAGATTGATCTCGTTCTTGCTTGCGTTCTTCTCGGGCGAACCGTGCATCTCGAACGATTCGCGCATGCGCGTGCGAATGCGCGCATGCGGCTGGTTATTCCGCATGTCCTGCACGATGAAAAACATCATGCCGCCGAGAATTGCAATGACGAACGCGCAGATCGTGACGAGGTTGATCGTGTTCATGGCTGCATCGCCTCGAGCAATGCATCTTCGAGACCGTAGTACTGAGCGCGCTGCGAGAACGCCGGGCGCACCGCCGCCGATTCGTACGCGCCCTTCACTTCCTCGCTGTAGGCGGTTGCGTCGTAGCGGAACGTGAACAAGTCCTGCGTGATGATCACGTCGCCTTCCATGCCCACCAGTTCGGTGATGCGCGTGACGCGGCGCATGCCGTCACGCATCCGCTCGATCTGCACGATCAGGTGCACCGCGCTCGCGATCTGGCGGCGAATGGACAGGAGCGGCAGATTGCCGTTTGCCATCATCACCATGCTCTCCAGACGCGTGATGCCGTCGCGCGGCGTGTTCGCGTGGATGGTGGTCATAGAGCCGTCGTGGCCGGTGTTCATGGCCTGCAATACGTCGAACGCTTCGGAGCCGCGCGTTTCGCCGAGAATGATGCGGTCCGGGCGCATCCGCAGCGCATTGCGCACGAGGTCGCGCTGCGTCACGGCGCCGAGACCTTCGGCATTCTCGGGGCGCGTTTCCAGGCTCACGACGTGCGGCTGCACCAGTTGCAGTTCCGCCGCGTCCTCGATCGTCACCGTGCGTTCGCCGTGACCGATGAAGTGCGACAACGCGTTGAGCAGCGTCGTCTTGCCCGAACCCGTACCACCCGACACGATGACGTTGAGCCGGCACGTGCTCGCGAGTTTGAGCACGGTTGCCATCGCGAGGGACATGTTGCCCTGCTGCGCCATGCGGTGCAGCGTGATGTTGCGCTTCGAAAACTTCCGAATGGAAATCGACGCGCCATGAATCGCGAGCGGCGGGAGCACGACGTTGACCCGGCTGCCGTCCGCGAGACGCGCATCGACCATCGGGCTGCTTTCGTCGACGCGCCGCCCCACGCCCGCCGCAATCCGCTGCGCGACGTTGGTCACGTGCGCGTTGTCGCGGAACTTGCAGCTCGTGAGTTCGAGACGGCCGTGGCGTTCCACATAGACCTGATCGGGACCGTTCACCAGCACGTCGGTGATGCTTTCGTCGGCGAGCAGCGGCTCGATCGGCCCGAGGCCGTACATGTCGTTGAGCAGTTCGCCCACGATCTGCTGCTGCTCGGACATCGTGACGTTCAAACCTTCGCGCTCGGCGATCTCCATCACGAGCTGCTCGATGCCCGGCTTCATCTGCTCGCGCGTCTTGCCGACCACCACCGATGCGTTCATCGAACCGAACACGCCTGCGCGAATCACCTTGAACAGATCCGAGCGCACCAGCGATTCGCTGCTCTCCGCCACGTGCAAGCGCGCGGGCGCGTCCGCCACCGGAATGGCCGGCTCGGCAATACTCGCCTGGTCGGATGCTCCTTCTTGAGCCAGTGCAAATGCAGAATGCGTCGCCCGGGATGCCTGCTTCTGCCCGAACATCAGCCTCTCCTCAGACTGAACTTGCGCAGCAAAGAGCGCCCGGCGGCAGCTTGCTGGCCGGTGAGATCGCTCGCAATACGCGTAATAGCCTGATTGAACCCGTTCGGCGTCTTATCTTTGGGCGCTTCGCCAAGGTTTTCGGCGGTGGCGAGCGCCTTGGCTTCGAATTGGATCTCATGCAGAACGGAGCGGCCCACCGCCGACATGAAGTCGTTCGGCTGCACCTTGCCCGCGCTCACCGCACTCGGGTTATTGAGCAGGATCGAGGTCGGCGGATTGTTGTCGCGATTCTCGATGTAACGCAAAAGGCGGATCGACTCGCGCGTCGAATGCACGGAACGGTCGGTCACGAGATACGCGCGGGACGCATGGTTTAACGCTTCCTGCGACAACGGCGCGCTCGGATTGCCGATATCGATGATCACATAGTGAAAGCTGTCGCACAGCAGTTCGATCACGCGGGCGAGCGCACCGGGCTTGTACGGCGGCTCGGCGCCGTAGTCGATATCCGCGGTGAGCATGAACAGACGGCTGCCGTTCGCCATCAGCGTGCGCTCGACGTATTGCGGATCGAGACGATGCGCATTTTCCAGCACGTCCGAAAGACCATTGTTGCTCTGCGTGCCGAGCATGCAGTTGGCGGCGCCGCCGGTGAGGTTCAGATCGACATACGCGACCCGCCGATGCGTGGTGTCTGCCAGATGTCGCGCAAGATTGAGCGCGAGCGTCGTCACGCCGACGCCGCCGCGCGTGCCCGCGAACGCAATGGTCTTGCCCGTGCGCGTGAGCGTCACCGGCGTCACCTTGCCGTCGGCGGTGTTGACGGTGCGCTTGAGCAACTCCACCGTCAGCGGCTTGACGAGATAGTCATGCACGCCGATCTTGAGCAGGCTGCGGAACAGGCCGACGTCGTTGCGCTCGCCAATGCCGATCACCTGCACCGAAGGCTCGCACACTTCGGCAAGCCGGCCGAGGTCGGACAGAGGCATCGCCGAGTCGTGCAAATCAACCAGCAGAAACTGCGGCGAACGCTCGAGCTTGGTGACATGCGAGATGGCATCGTCGATACTGCCCACCGCGATATGCGCGTGCGGCATCGCCTGCTCCAGCACGAAGGCTTTCAGAACCTGCTCGGTCTGGCGGTCGGCGACGAAGGCGATGAAGTCTGCGGCCCGCACGGCGGACTTGCCTTTGATCAACGAGAATTCAGTGGTGCTCATGGCGTCGGTGTCTCGAAGGCGCGCTTACTTGCCATTGCGCGTAGTCGTCGTGGTGTCGAGCGGAATCACTTGACCCGTCTCATAGCGATGCACGGCGCTCGCGGCGACCGCGGCATCGGCGGGGCCGAGCGTCTGCGGATTCACGAGGTCTTGCGGGTTCGCGACCTGCGCCGCGAGGTTGGTGTAGGTGGCACAGCCCCATTGCATCGACGGGCGTCGCACGCCGGAATCGAACAACAGCGAGGCGCGCGTGAGTTTCTCGCAGTCGGGCGGCACGGCGGCGTTGCCGTCGTAACCAATGACGCGTGAATCGGGCATGCTCACGGGCGGCTTGATGAAGCAGCCAGCAAGCGGCAAAGCGAGCGAGCAGGCGGTGAAGAGCGAAATGAAACGTGCGTGGTTCATGGCATCAGGCTCAATAGACGTAGCCGGCCGCGCCGACGAGACGAGGGTTTCCCGGTGCCGATTCGGTGCCCCCAAACATTCGGGCGAAACCATATTCGATGTCGCCGCTCGGCGACACCAGCGACTCGATCGGTGTGCGCAGCTTGGCCGGATCGGTCGGCTCGACGATATACGGCGTCACCATGATCACGAGCTCGGTCTTGTTGTTCTGGTAGTTCGACGAGGAAAACAGCTTGCCGAGCACAGGGATCGAGCCGATGCCGGGTACTTGCGATACGAGGTCGGTCGTATTGCTCTGGAGCAGCCCGCCAATGGCGAAGCTCTGACCGCTCGCCAGTTCGACGGTGGTATCCGCGCGGCGCACCGAAAGGCCCGGCACGGTCACGCCGTTGGTCGTCACGCTTGCCGTCGTGTCGATCTGGCTGACTTCCGGCCGCACTTTCAGGCTGATGCGGCGGTCGTTGAGCACGGTCGGCGTGAAGTCGAGCTTGACGCCGAACTGCTTGAATTCGACCGTGATCGCGCCGTTGATCTGCGACACCGGAATCGGAAACTCGCCGCCCGCGAGGAAGCTCGCCGTCTGGCCCGAAAGCGCGACGAGATTGGGCTCGGCGAGCACCGTGAGCAGGCCTTCCTGATTCAGCGCATCGACTAGCGCGCGGATATCGGTGTTGGCCGTCCGGAACCCGCCGAACAGCGAGTAAGCGTTGTTGGTCGCGAGATTGAGCGGATAGGTCACCGAGCCCGACGAAGTCGTGATGGGCTGGTTGTAGTTGTAGATCTGACGGCCGCTGAAGATGCCGCTATACCAGTTGCCGGCCGCGCTGCCGATAGCCTGCCAGTTGATGCCCCACTGCTGCGTCACGTTGCGGTCCACTTCCGTGATCCGCACCCGCAGTTGAATCTGCAAGGGCTTGTCGATGGTCATGCGATTGACGAGCACTTCCTTGTCCGCGAGCATCGGTGTGATGGCCTGCACGACGGTATCCGCCTCGGCGGGATTCTGCGCCTGGCCCGTCAGAATGAGCGAGCCCTGTATGCCGTTCACATCGATATTCGTGTTGGGAAAGCGCGCCTTCAGCATGGCGCGCAACGCGACCATGTCGCGCGTCACGACAACGGTCTTCTGAAAGATCGGCTTGTTGTTCGCGCCGAGCGCGTAGACCGTGGTGGAACCGGCCTTCTTGCCGAGCACGAAGACCGCGCGCGGCGACGGCACCTGCACATCCGCGACGCTCGGGTCGGCCACGAACACCGAAACGGCGTCCTCGGGCAGATGAAGCATCGAGCCTTTGCCTGCATCGAGTGCGAGTACGCCCTGGCTTGCCTCGGCGGTAGCGGCACCTTTAGACGGCACGGCGCCCGCGCCCGGACGAGCCGCGACGTTGATCACCTGAGCGCCGGCGGCATGCGCGAGCGGCGTCAGGCCGAATGCCGCGCACACGAGCGCGAGCAGGCTCGCCGCGGTGGGCAGCATCGGCGTCGATCTCCAACTGAACTGCGTTTTCATGACTATCTTTTCCTTGGTCGCCGGATCACCGCCGGCTTGGGGCATTAGCGCTGGACGGGAAGCGACGGAACGCCGGGCAACGGTGGCGCGTTTTCGGGCGCCCCGCCTGCCGCCTGGGCGACGTTCTGACCATCCGACTTTTCCGAGCCCCGATAAACCATCACGGTGCGCGGCATGGGCGGCGCGGCGGCCACGCCAGGCGCGCTCTGCGGCGCGCGGCTTGCGTGCGGCAACGAGCGAACGGCGCGCGAGATGTCGCCGGCCCAGATTGGCGGACGTTCGGTCGACGTCGCGCTGGCTGCCGCGGCGGCGGCGGCCGGATCGCGACTTGCAGTAGCAAACGAGCGCAAGGCGAGCGAGAGACTGCCGAGGCGCGCGGCAACCGCCACGACTTCGCCCATGCGCGGCGTCACTTCGAGCGTGACGGTGCGCGCGCGCGCGCTCATATCGGGTACATCGCTGCTGGCTTTCGGGCGCTTGATTTCTGAACCGACGGCCAGTACGCGCACATGTTCGACCACCGTTTCGCTCGACACCGCGAGGTCCGGCGAATCGGTGCGGCGGTCCATCTGCTGCGTGAGGATCAGGTCGATGTAGTCGCCCGGCTGGATCAGGCCGGCATTGCCGGAGACATCGTCGACGGCTACGGAGACGGCGCGCATCTCGGGCTTGAGCGTCGCGGCGAGAAAGCCCGGCGCGTTCGGCAGAATCACGTCGTCGGCGACGAGTACCGCGCCGCTTTCGACCGGATGGCGCAACAGCGCACCCTTGAGTTCCGGCGCATTCTGCGCGCCCGACACGACGGCATTGACCGGCACTTCGTTGGCCGGCATCGGTTTCCAGGTGATGTCCTCGTCACGCAGAAGCAAGCCCTGCGGCAAGGCGGCTGCACTGACCAGCACCTTCTCCGTGTTGACGGTGGGCGCGGACGGCTTGCTCGCGCTTGCCACCACCACACGCACGACCAGAGCGATGAGCAGGGCGCCGACGAGAAGAACGGCGAACTTGATGAAGTTGGACATGTGAGTGCCGGCCTAATGCGTCATTAACAAGGGAAGCGCGGCCGGCAGCACGATCACAAGACCGCCGCCGAGCGCCAGCGCCACGCCGTAAGGCACGCCGCGCGCGCCGGAGAACATCGCCAGCGCGCGCATGGGCGACGATGTCTGATCGGCCTTCATGTTGCGGGTGGCGAGACTGACGAGGGACACCACGGTCCCGATCAGCGAGATGAGCGTGAGAGCCGGCAGCGACAGACTGACGCCAGCCCAGAGAAAGATGACGGCCGCGAGTTTCGCATCGCCTCCGCCGAGCATCTTTGCGGCGAAAAGCGCGGCGCAGACCGCGAACACGACACACGCGAGTATCAGATGCGCGATGATCTCGTCGAGCGACAGCTTTCGCAGCAACGCATCGACAAAGAAGAGCGAACCGATCGCAAGCACGATCCCGGTCGGCAGGCGACGCGCACGGACATCGATGACGGCGAGCACCAAGAGCGCGCACAGCACGATGAGACGGATGGCAAGGGATGCGAGCAGCACGATGGACCGGATACCGAGTGAAAGAAAGGGGGAGATCCGCGAGACGCGGATCTCGAATACGTCGTTACTTCTGGGCGGCGGTGACTTTGGTGTTGAGGTACGTGAACCAGCCCGAAACGCTGGTGCTGAACGTGCCTGCCACGGCGACGAGCGCCACGCCGACGATCCCAGCCAGAATCGCGTATTCCATCGCGCTGACGCCACGTTCGTCGCGGATGAATTTCTTGAAAAACTTGGTCATTTTGGTCATTCCTTGTTTTTGCATTGAGTAGGTAGGTGCGGCCCGGCATTAGGGGTACCGGGTACAGCAATCCTAGCTAGAGCCACAAGGAATTACTTCGCCATTTAGAGGCCGGAAATGGCCTTAATTCGACGTTTTAAAATGAATGAACTAGACCGCTGTCGGCAAACAACGCTAAAACTTTATAGAGAGAAATTTTTCTTTTAGCGGGTTTGAAGCGTGTCTTGACAGCGAGCGCGCGACTCTTCGTGTCTTTGTATTTTTTTCAGAAAACGTTTGCCAAGCGTACGGGCTCCGCCTTTACATGCAGGGCTTCGACGGCGTTCGAGGCCGTCACTCCGACCGATGCTGCTTAATATTCAAGCATCGCTAAAACCGGATATCGCGCTGTAAGGTTAATGCTACAACCATTAATACCTGCTTGTCACGCGCTTTAGCACGTTCTGCAAACTTTTTGTTTAACCTTGAGCGCGACTGTCATCGTGCGCAATATCCCACTATTTCTTTTCCTTGCGTCTGGCATCGTTCGGGAAAATCGGCATGTCGATATCCTTGCTCGCCGAGCGCAAGTCGTCACGCGCTTCCTCCGCCAGTTTTGCATAGCGCTTACGAAAAATGGCCAGGTCTTTCTCGTCGAGTTCTTCGAGGTCGAGTAAAGCGTTATGCGCGTTGTCCACTGCACGGATCAATTCATCGAGCTTGATCTGCATGGCGGCCGTATCGCGGTTCTGGGTGTTCTGGATGAGGAACACCATGAGAAACGTGACGATGGTCGTCGACGTGTTGATGACAAGCTGCCATGTGTCGCTGAAGTGAAAGATCGGCCCGGAGACGGCCCACACGATCACCAGCACGACCGCAATGATGAACGTCGACGCATGTCCCGCCACGCGCGAGAGACCATTCGAGAATTTGAGGAACCAGGAAGACTTCATGTGAGCATCTCTCCGTCGTTATCTTGTGCGCGGTTAGAATACCTTCTGTGAAAGCCAAGCCCACACTCCATTCTGCTATCGACTTCAATGCCGCGTCGGACATCGTGGCGCGGCGGCTGATCGGCGCCATCGTCACTTTCGATGGCGTCGGTGGACGTATCGTCGAAACCGAAGCATACGACCGCGAAGATCCCGCTTCGCATACTTTCTCGGGTCTCACGCCGCGCAACGCGGTCATGTTCGGACCGTCCGCTCATGCTTATGTCTATCGATCCTATGGCATCCACTGGTGTCTGAACTTCGTTTGCCGCGAAGAAGGTCATGGCGCCGGCGTGCTGATTCGCGCCATCGAGCCGCTCGTCGGACTCGATCTCATGCGCGAACGACGCGGGCTCGAACCCATCAAGCTGCTTTGTTCCGGTCCGGGCCGCCTAGCGCAAGCCCTGGGCATCACGCATAAGCAGAACGGCATGTCGCTGCTCGAAGCGCCGTTCTGCGTCGAAGCACCGGACGATGCAGTCGATATCGTGAGCGGGCCGCGCATCGGCATTTCCAAGGCAATGGACGTGCCCTGGCGCTTCGGCCTCGCCGGGTCGAGGTTCGTGAGCAAACCCTTTCCATCCTCTTCTTGAAACATCATCCACTCGATTGAGACGCGCGAGCATCTTTCCGAGCCTGGAGAGCATTCACGCGATTCCCGCAAAGACATACAGTGCATCCATGCCAGGACACATGGCAATCAACCAAAAGGAGCACACCATGTCCCGCATTTCCAAAGTCGATGTGAACGAAGCCACGGGCGACGCCGCCGAACTCTTCGCCAAGATCAAGAAGGCCGCAGGCCGCGTACCCAATGCGTATGCAATCGTCGGCACGCATAGTCCCGGCGCGCTCGCGGCATCGCTCGCCAATGACGCGACGCTCGCTAAAAGCAGTTTGAGCAAAGCCGATATCGAAGCCGTGAAGCTCGCCGTCAGCGGACAGGCAGGTTGTGATTATTGTGAAGCCGCGCACACGGTCGTCGGCAAGCTGGCCGGTCTCACGCAGGAAGAAACGAAGCAGATTCGCGCGGGTACCGCCACCGGCAACGATAAACGCGATGCGCTCGTGCGCTTCGTGCGCGAAGCCACCGGTTCACGCGGCACGGTGAAAGCCGAAGTGCTCGATGCCGTGCGCGCGGCAGGTTACAGCGACGCGCAAGTGATCGACGCGCTCTTCGCCGCGAGCGTCATCAACTTCACGAATCTCTTCAATCGCGTGAACGACACCACGCTGGACTTCCCCGCGCTGGTTTAACTCTCGCGGCCACCCTTGCCGATCTTGTCGAGCACCGCGCTCACGATATCGATCGGTATGGGGAAGACGATCGTGGTGCTCTTGTCGCTGGCGATCGTCGTCAACGTCTGCAAGTAGCGCAGTTGCATGGCTTGCGGCGCCTGCGCCAGCATCTGAGCCGCTTGCAGAAGTTTCTCGGATGCCTGCAACTCCCCTTCCGCATGAATGATCTTCGCGCGGCGCTCGCGCTCGGCTTCGGCCTGGCGCGCGATGGCGCGGATCATCGTCTCGGCGATATCCACGTCCTTGATCTCGACATTCGATACCTTGATGCCCCAGGCATCGGTCTGGGCATCGAGCACGCGCTGAATGTCGCTGTTCAGGCGCTCGCGTTCCGAAAGCAGATCGTCGAGTTCATGCTTGCCGAGTATCGCGCGCAAGGTGGTCTGCGCGAGCTGACTCGTGGCTTCCAGAAAACGCGCGACCTGAATCACCGCTTTCTCCGGGTCGACGACGCGAAAGTACACCACCGCATTCACCTTCACCGAGATGTTGTCGCGCGTGATGACATCCTGCGGCGGCACGTCGAAGACGACGGTGCGCAGGTCCATCCGCACTACTTGCTGCACCGCCGGAATGATCAGCACGAGCCCCGGCCCCTTCACTTTCCAGAAGCGGCCGAGCGTGAACACGACGCCGCGTTCGTACTCGCGAAAAATGCGCACCGACGAAAGCACGAGAATGATGACGAGCGCAATGACAATGCCGCCAAACCCAAAAGTAAGCCCCATTTTTAATGCCTCGTTAGTGTTGATGCGATTGCCGGTCGCGCTCCAGCGCTTCGACCATGAGCGTCAGTCCGTGCCGCGACAGCACACGCACGAGCGCGCCCTCGCCTGGAAGTTCTCGCGATGAAGCCGTCTGCACGCGCCAGCGTTCACCGTGCACACGCGCCCAGCCACTTGCGGGCGCGGCGCCGGTTGCATCGAGCATCACGCCGATACTGCCTGGCATCGCTTCGCTGCCGCTCACCACGGGCCGCTTGCGCGCCTTCAAGGCGACGCTCGACACGCCGAACACGAAGAGCGCGGCCACGATAGCGAACCCCGTCAAGAGGCTCAAGGGCATGCCGAAGGCAGGCACTCCGCTATTGATGAGCATGAGCGCGCCGGTCGAAAACACAATGATTCCGCCGATGCCGAGCGCGCCGAAGGTCGGCAGGAACATTTCCGCGACGAGTAAGCCGAGCCCCAGCACGACGAGACCCAGACCGGCGGAGTCGAGTGGCAAGAACGTGGCCATCAGCGACATATGACTGAGCCACTCGGAAAGATGGGTTTTCATGGGCGACGACCGCCGGGGACGATGCTGCTTTCAGCTTACGCGCGAATTGCGCGCTCAGGGCTGCGTTGTCGTCCGGTCGATGATCTTTTCGACATCGGCGGTCTCGCCTAATTCCGATACGAAGCGCGCTTTGTCGAAATCGCGCGTGACGCAGCCGTCGAGATAGATGAAGCGGCGCTGGATCGTGAGCCACAGGCTGGTGTGCTCGCGCCACTGCAGCGACGCGTTGAGCGCGTTGAGGCGGCGCGTCGTGCTCTCGGCGATTTCCCGGTCGTACGCGTAGCTGTTCGAGAGGCGGCAGCGTCCCGCGATCCAGCAGCTATTGCCGCGCTCGATGCGGTAATGCGCTTCGTCGCGCCATTCCTGTTCGGTTTCGACGGGACCGCGTGGGGTCGGGCAATTCGCGATTGCTTTCGATACTTGCATGAACGGGTCGTCACCGCGATTGACGCGTGCGTCGTCGGCGAGTGCCGCAAGCGTGACGGGCAGCAGGCAAGCCAACGCGGTCAGATAGCGCCATCCGGGCGGGACTTTCGATGTCATCGCTCTTTGCTCCCTTGCCAAAAGCATAGCCGGTAGACTGACAGAAGCATCTTCCCGCATCTTTCGTATCTTTTCGAACGGGACCGACATGAAACAGGCACTTCAACATCTGACGGTTGCAACCGGCTCGCGCGGTTTGCACGAAGTCACGCGCGCCATCGACCGCTGGGTCGATCATCAGGATATCCGCACCGGCTTGCTGACCATCTTCTGCAGACACACGTCCGCGTCGCTCTTGATTCAGGAGAACGCTGATCCCGACGTGCGCACGGACCTCGAACGCTATTTCGAAACCGTCGCGCCCGAAGCGCCGGGCCGCTATGTCCACGACGCCGAAGGTCCCGACGACATGCCCGCGCATCTGCGCACCGCGCTCACCACCGTCCAGCTCTCGATTCCGGTCGAAGCGGGCCGCATGGTGCTCGGCACGTGGCAAGGCATATACGTATTCGAGCACCGCACGGCATCGCATGATCGCGAACTGGTGTTGCATCTGATCGGCGAGTGACCTAATATACGCTCCGCGTACATTCAAGGAGCGACGACCGTGAGCCAGCAACAGACCGTGCTTCGCGACGCCATGCGGCGTCTGAACATGACCCGCGATGCCTTCGCGGCCCGCATCGGCGTGTCGCGGCGTGCGCTGGACACATGGCTTCTGCCGGACGAGTCGCCGGAATCGCGCGCCATGCCGGAGATCGCCGCGCGCTATGTCGGCGAGATTCTGGACGGCATGCCCGAGGGTGGAACATCTACGCAAAGCGTATACCCGTCGATTGCGTACGAAGGCCGCCCGCAGCTCGTCTCCATCGATCAGTTCTCGCGTGAATCGGCCGAAGCGCTCTTTCGCACAGCGGACATGATGCAGCCCATCGCGCGGCGCCGCAAAATCACGCGCGTGCTAGAGGGCGCGGTGCTGGCGAACCTGTTCTTCGAGGCGAGCACACGTACCCGTGTGAGTTTCGGCTCGGCGTTCTGTCGGCTCGGTGGCTCGGTGGTCGACACGACCGGCTTCACGTTCTCGTCGATGGCGAAGGGCGAATCCATCTACGACACGAGCCGCGTGATCAGCGGCTATGCGGACGCTATCGTCGTGCGGCATCCCGAGCAAGGCTCCGTCGCGGAGTTCGCGCGTGCGACCAACATTCCCGTGATCAACGCTGGCGACGGCCCCGGCGAGCATCCGAGCCAGGCGCTGCTCGACCTCTACACGATCCAGCGCGAGTTTTCGCGGCTCGGGAAAATAGTCGATGGCGCGCATATCGCGATGGTCGGCGACCTCAAATATGGCCGCACCGTCCATTCGCTTGCCAAGCTACTCTCGCTTTACAAGGGCCTCAAGTTCACGCTGATTTCGCCGGGTTCGCTGGAAATGCCGGCGCATATCATCGAGCGCATCGCGCGGGGCGATCATGTTATCGAACAGACGAGCGATCTGCGCGCGGGTCTTGCGGGCGCGGATGTCGTCTATGCCACGCGCATTCAGAAAGAGCGTTTCGCGGACGAGTCCATCGAAGGCTATACGCCGGACTTCCAGATCAACCAGGCGCTCGTGAACGAAGCCTGCGGACGCGACACGCTCATCATGCATCCGCTGCCGCGCGACAGCCGTCCCGGCGCGAACGATCTCGCCACCGACCTGAATCACGATCCGCGTCTTGCCATCTTCCGGCAAACCGACAACGGCATTGCAGTTCGCATGGCGATCTTTGCCGTTCTGCTGGGCGTGGAGCATCAGGTGCGGCATTCCATGCGCGACGCGACGTGGAAATCGCCGGCTTCCATCGGCCCGGACGACGCGGTTTTTCAGGGCTTCGATTGATGAGATTTTTACGCGCCGCATCTGTTTCCTGATACGGCGTTGACAAGGCCCCGCGTATGCTTATATCAAGAAAAGACGCGATGGAGCCCGATCATGGATATGACACTTGCGCAGTTTGCCGGCCATCACGGCGGCGCTTGTCAGCGGTTGCGGATCATGGCGCGCGCCCGCATGGCGAACGACGATGCATCTTGCGAGCGCATCCGCCAGTTGTTTCACTCGCCTCTCGGCGTATATGTCAGTCAGGCGCAGCGCGAAGGATGCGCGCTAAGGCTCGAATTCGATGTAGCGAGCGAAGACCTTGCGTTCACATTACGCACTTTGCGACGGGTCATGCCGGAAGCGCGGGTCGAAGGCGTCGGTCCGCGAGTGTTCGCGCATCGAGTGATAAGCCGTGAAGCGCATTGACCCGTTGCGGCGCGACTGACTGGGGAAGTCAGTCGCACATGCAGGACGTCAACGCGGCGGCGTAACTTGATTTGCGGTTAATTCACCGGACTGGCTGTCTGCCCAGCGCATGGCGGCTTCGAACTCGGCGTCGGACATGACGTAGGTGTCAGGGTCCATCTGAATGCCCCGTTCGATCTCCGCCTCCTCTTCCGGCGTATTGCGGTAAAACCTGTACGATGCTTCGCTCATATCTCTCATTCTCCCGGTTATTGGCGCGACGCAAGCTGATGATTCGCAATGCGCCGCCTCGCTGCGTGAACACCACGCAATGTACTTTCCCTTCTATCGGCACGAAGCCGACCTCGCGTACCTCGCCGTAGTCGCGACGAGCGTCTGCGTGACACATCACCTCTCGCCACGCGATTTCCCGCGTACGTTCCAGCGACATGCCATGACGATTGACGTTCGCCGCGTCCTTCTGCGGATCGAACAAGATGTCGATGTGCATTATCGTGACTACATGAAAGAAGTTTGACAAGAGGCGTCCAAGCGGCGTCACAAAATTTTTCTTCGTGATCCGAATGAAACAGCCTGCCGTCATTCTTGCTCTTTCGTCACGGTTTCTCTATAGACCGATCGGCTAACGCGCACGTGTGATCCTGCAGTTCTTCCGACGAAGCCCAGTCACCCGGTTGCACATGATCGTTGAGAAGAAAGAATCCGGGCTTGCCATCGGGCAACCATGCGCCGGCCAGCAATAGCGTCTGGTCGCCCATCGTTTGTCCGCGACGCGCCGCGTAAGGCGCGAGCAGCGCAAAAGGATCGGTATGCGTAAGATCCGCGTCGTCGATCCGCATGGCGTCGTACCGATGCCCGCGCAAGCGCACCGGCAACGGCGCCCATTCGCGGCCGATGCCCGTCCCGACTTCGCGCAACGTCTGCGCGACGTCGGACGCGAGGCAGTCGATATGAATATGCAACTGGTTCTGCGTGCGCCCGCTTGCCGAGTTGATTGCAAGCGACACTTGATCGCGTGGCAAGGAGCGGCGAAGTTTGTCATCGACATAACGGCGCGCTCGCCATGCGTCGCGCCAGTAATTCGGCGTCTGCGGCTCCAGTATCAAGGGACTTTCGATGCCGCTCACACGCGCCGTCGGAATCAACAGATATTGCGCGACGCCCACGATATCCTTCAGCACCGCGTAGCCGTCCGTGAGGTTTACGTCGGCGCATTTCTGCTTGACCGGCGCGCCCTCGGCGGCGGGCTCGCAATAGTCGTGGACGATTTCCCACAGCGCGTTCGGATTCGCCGCGCGCGCAGTGGAAAGCGTCGTGCAAAAGGCCGTCGTGACGGCGAGAAGGCAAAGCTTGTGGAGGTTTCGCATCGGCATGATTCGGGCAGCGCTGGATAAGAGGACAGCGTGCCGGATTATGCTTGCAAGCGTGTGAACATGCTTCGGATGTGACCAAGCCCCGTGCAGCGTCGAGCCACACGAGGCCGGTTCGAACCACTCAGGCGGCCTTCATCGCCTTATCCCCCGCGCGCTCCACCGGGTGCTGCTCCTTCAGCTTGTTCTGCACGCGCGCCGCCTCGAAGTACGACGAATTTGGCGGACGCTTCAGGTATTGACCCGCGCCGCGTACCGCGCGCAAATCGCCATCGGTCCAGGCGAGTTCGCCGCGCGTGAGCGTATGCGTGGCCACGCCTTGCACCGTCATGCCCTCGAACACATTGAAGTCCACCTTCTGATGATGCGTCTTCACGGAGATGGTCCGCGTCGCCGCCGGGTCCCACACGACGAGGTCCGCATCCGAACCCACCTGCACCGCGCCCTTCCTCGGATACAGATTGAAGATCTGCGCCGCGTTGGTCGATGTCACGCGCACGAACTCGTTCGGCGTGAGACGCCCCATGTTCACGCCGTGATGCCACAACACCGACATCCGGTCTTCCACGCCGCCGCAGCCGTTTGGAATCTTCGTGAAGTCCTCTCGCCCCATGGCCTTTTGCGATGCACAGAACACGCAATGATCCGTCGCCGTCGTGTGAAGCTGCCCGGACTGCAGCCCGCGCCATAGCGCCTCGCGATGCTCGCTCGTGCGAAACGGCGGGCTCATCACGTGCGCGGCGGCACGCGTCCAGTCGGGATCGCGATACACCGATTCATCGATCACGAGATGCCCCGGCAGCACTTCGCCGAACACACGCAGGCCATCGTTGCGAGCACGCGCGATGACATCGACGGCATCTTTCGCCGATACATGCACGATGTAGATAGGCACGCCGAGCACCTGCGCGATGCGAATCGCGCGATTGGCCGCCTCGCCCTCCACTTCAGGCGGCCGCGAAAGCGGATGCGCCTCCGGTCCCGTGAAGCCCTTCGCAAGCAGTTGCTTCTGCAACTGGAACACGAGCTCGCCGTTTTCCGCATGCACGGTCGGCAGCGCGCCGAGTTCGAGCGAGCGCGTGAAGCTGTTCACGAGCACTTCGTCATCGGCCATGATCGCGTTCTTGTAGGCCATGAAATGCTTGAAGCTGGAGACGCCGTGCTCATGCACGAGCAGGCCCATGTCGCGATGCACCGATTCGTCCCACCACGTCACCGCGACGTGAAAGCCATAATCCGCCGATGCCTTCGCGGCCCAGCCGCGCCACTCCTTGAACGCTGCCATGAGCGGTTGCTTCGGGCTCGGAATCACGAAATCGATGATGCTCGTCGTGCCGCCCGACAAGCCCGCCGCCGTGCCGGTATAGAAGTCGTCGCTGGCGGTCGTGCCCATGAAAGGCAGTTCCATGTGCGTGTGCGGATCGATCCCGCCGGGCATCACGTACTGTCCGCCCGCGTCGACGATCTTCGTGCCCGCCGGTGCTTCGAGATCCGGCCCGATCGCCAGGATCGTGCCGCCGGACGCGGCGTCGGCGCACAAGACATCTGCGCGATAGCTGCGTTCCGGATCGATGATGGTGCCGCCGCGAATCAGGGTTGGCATTGTCTTCTCCTTGCGAATCTTGGGCTTCGAAAATTCCTTCGGACGCTCATGCGCTCAGAACCCCGGCCTGCGGGCTGCCACGCAGCTTCATCCACGAACCATACACGAGCGCGGCCAGCACGAGCCCGACGAACCAGGCATACGTATAAAGCATGTTGAAGAACGCCGGCACGTTAGGGAACGACGCGGGGAACGCCGTATGCAGGAAGCCCGGCAAATTGGGCAGCACGCCGACGAGCAGCGCCACGACCGCCGCGATATTCCAGCCGCCGCTATACGAATATTCGCCGTGTTCATCGAAGAGTTCGCGGTGATCGAGCCGGGTGCCGCGAATCAGGAAGTAATCGACCATCAGAATGCCCGCGACGGGCCCGAGCAACGCCGAGTAACCGACGAGCCAGGTAAAGATATAACCCTGCGTGGTGGCGAGAATCTTCCACGGCATCATGACGATGGCGATCGTCGCCGTGATCATGCCGCCCGCGCGATACGAAATGCCCTTTGGCCAGAGACTCGAAAAATCGTAAGCCGGACCGACGAGATTGGCCGCGAGATTGCAGCACATGGTATCGAGCGTGAGGATGACGAGCGCAACGCCCACGCCGATGCCCGTCATGCGGCTCGTCAGGTCGATCGGGTCCCAGATCGCCTTGCCGTAGATCACGACGGTCGCCGATGTCACCACCACCGAAATCACGGACAACAAGGCCATCGGCGCAGGCAGACCGATGGACTGCCCGATCACCTGATCGCGCTGCGAGCGGGCGAAGCGCGTGAAGTCGGGAATGTTCAGCGCGAGCGTCGCCCAGAAGCCGACCATCGCGGTGAGACCCGGCCAGAACGTCGCCCAGAAGAGTCCTTCCTTCTTGCCACCCGCGACGAACTGCGACGGCGCCGACAACATGTTGCCGATGCCGCCCGCCTTGCTCGTCGCCCACCAGACGAGCGCGATGCACATCAGCACCTTGATCGGCGCGGACCAGCTTTCGAGCCAGCGGATTGAATCGGTACCATGCACGATGAAGTAAATCTGCAGCGCCCAGAACACGAGGAAGCACGCAAGCTGTCCGGCAGAGATGTCGAGAAGCGGCAGCGCCGCGCCGTGCAGCGCGTTGCCCGTGAGAATGTTGAGCAGCGTGTAGATCGCGCTGCCGCCAAGCCACGTCTGGATGCCATACCAGCCGCATGCGACGACGGCTCGCAACAGCGCCGGTAACTTCGCGCCCTGCGTGCCGAACGACGAGCGCACCAGCACCGCGTAAGGAATGCCGTGCTTCGCCCCCGCGTGACCTATCAGGAGCATCGGCACGAGCACGATCAAGTTGCCGAGCAACACCGTCACCACCGCCTGCCACGGCGACATGCCCTGCTCGGTGAGCCCCGCCGCGAGCATGTAGGACGCGATGTTCATCACCATGCCGACCCACAGCGCCGCGAAGTGATACCACTTCCACGTGCGCTGCGCGGGACCCGTTGGCGCGAGGTCGTCGTTATACAGGCTGCTCGCCTGCAAGTTGGCCGCGAAATTCGGATCGACAGATTGCGTTGTCTGCTTCATCGGACGAACTCCTGTTGATCGTTGCAATGACTTCAGGCGGCTTTGGCTGCTTCTTCCGCATCGACACGCGCCGGATTGTTCGGATGCGTGGTCCAGTTCGCGTACTCGCCGGCATCGACGCGTTCCATCGTGATGCATTGCTCGACCGGGCATACGTGCATGCACAGATTGCATCCGACGCACTCGGCATCGACGACTTCGAAGTGACGCTTGCCGTCTTTCTCCTTGAGAATGGCCTGATGAGACGTGTCCTCGCACGCAATATGGCACAGCCCGCACTTGATGCACTTGTCCTGATCGATGCGCGCCTTGATGTCGTACTTGAGATTGAGGTACTTCCAGTCCGTCACGTTCTGCACCGCGCGCCCGCGAATGTCGTCGAGCGTGGCGTAGCCTTTTTCGTCCATCCAGTTCGAGAGGCCGTCAGCAAGATCGGAGACGATGCGAAACCCGTAGTGCATCGCCGCCGTGCACACCTGCACGCTGCCCGCGCCGAGCACCATGAATTCGGCGGCGTCGCGCCAGGTGGAGATTCCGCCGATGCCCGAGATCGGCAAATCGGGCGTTTCGGGGTCGCGCGCGATCTCGGCGACCATGTTGAGCGCAATCGGCTTCACGGCCGGGCCGCAGTAGCCGCCGTGCGTGCCTTTGCCATCGACGGTGGGCATCGGCGCCATCTGGTCGAGGTCGACGGAGACGATCGAATTGATGGTGTTGATGAGCGACACGCCATCCGCGCCGCCCTTGAACGCCGCGCGCGACCCCATGCGAATGTCGCTGATATTCGGCGTGAGCTTCACGAGACACGGCAACTGCGTGCCTTCCTTCACCCAGCGCGTGACCATCTCGACATACTCCGGCACTTGCCCGACCGCCGCGCCCATGCCGCGCTCGCTCATGCCATGCGGACAGCCGAAGTTGAGTTCGACCGCATCCGCGCCGGTGTCTTCCACCTGCGTGAGAATCCACTTCCAGTCTTTCTCGTTGCACGGCACCATCAACGAGACGATCAGCGCGCGGTCCGGCCAGTCGCGCTTCACTTGCGCGATCTCTTTCAGGTTGATGTCGAGCGGGCGGTCGGTGATCAGCTCGATGTTGTTCAGCCCCGCCATGCGTTGCCCGTTCCATTGCACGGCGCCATAACGCGAACTGACGTTGACCACATGCGGGTCGAGTCCGAGCGTCTTCCATACGACGCCGCCCCAGCCCGCTTCGAACGCGCGGTTGACGTTATACGCTTTGTCGGTCGGCGGCGCCGATGCAAGCCAGAACGGATTCGGCGATGTAATGCCTGCGATAGTGCAGCGAAGATCGGCCATGTTTTTATCGGCTCCGTATCGAATGCGTTGCGGGGTTTTTACGCGGCCTTGATCGCCGTGAGTTCGAAAGACGCGCCAATGGACGCCGCCGCGAGCTTGCCGTCCTGCACGGCCTGCACGGTGAGATCGAGTCCTTCGTGCGTCGCGCAGTCGCCGCCGGCCCAGACTTTCGCGAGCGTCGTCTGACGGTTCTCGTCGGTGACGATGCGCCCGCCATCGAGACTCAACAATTCCCGGTCGATACCCACCGGCACGAGCGTCTGCCCGATGGCCTTCAGCACCATGTCCGCTTCGATGATCAAGCGCTCGCCCGCGCGGTCGAACTCCACGCCCGTGACGTGTCCGTCCGCGCCGATCAGACGCACGGGGTTCGCATGCGTCACGATGGTCACGTTGTTGTTCTGCGCGAACTCCTGTTCCGCCCAGGTCGCGCCCATGTTCTCGACGCCGCGCCGGTACGCCATGGTCACCGAGGTCGCGCCGAGCTTGCGGCTTTGCACGGCGGCATCGACAGCCGTATTGCCGCCGCCGATCACCACCACACGCCGCCCGACCGGCACGCTCGCGAGGTCATCGGCCTGACGCACTTGCTCGATGAAATCCACCGCGTTCATCACGCCTTCGAGCGACTCGCCTTCCAGCGCCAGCTCACGCACACCCGCCAGACCGAAGCCGATGAACACCGCGTCGTATTGCTTGCGCAGTTCGTCGAGCGTCACATCGCGGCCGAGCGCCACGCCCGTTCTGATTTCGATACCGCCGATCGAATGCAGCCATTCGATCTCGCGTTGCGCGAAGTCTTCCACCGTCTTGTACGCCGCGATGCCGTATTCGTTGAGACCGCCGGGTTTGGCGCGCGCATCGAAAATGATCGCCTGATGGCCGGCCAGCGCGAGGCGATACGCACACGCAAGTCCCGCCGGTCCCGCGCCGACGATCGCGATTCGTCGTCCCGTTTCCGGCGCGCGCTTGAACAAGGGTTCGCCGCGTGCCATCGCCGAATCGGTTGCATGGCGCTGCAGCGCGCCGATTCGCACCGGCTCGTCACCCGGATGGTTTCGAACGCAACTACCTTCGCACAGTATCTCGGTCGGACACACCCGCGAGCACATGCCGCCGAGCGGATTGGCCGAGAGAATATCGACGGCCGCGCCTTTGAGATTACCGTGACTGATCTTGCGGATGAAGCTCGGAATATCGATCTGCGTGGGACAAGCCTGCACGCATGGCGCGTCATAACAGTAATGACAGCGGCTTGCCGCGGCGGCGGCGGCAGTCGCATCGAGCAAGGGCGCGACATCCGAAAACTCGCATGCGAGTTGTTCCTGCGTGAGCCTGTGGCCCGCGATCTTCATGGTCATATGCGTTCCTTCTTCGATATGAGGACGTAGCGATTCCCGCCGTTCGCGCGGGACGACGCGAACGGTGCTTTGGAAAACATCGACGAATAGCCGTTAAGAGACGGGTTCCGACGCGCGCTCGAGCATGGCGTGCAAAAGCACGTTCGCGCCCGCTTCGATCCATTCCTGCGAGGCGTCTTCTACTTCGTTATGGCTGATGCCGTCGACGCAAGGTACGAATACCATCGACGTCGGCGCGACTTGCGAGAGGTAGCACGCGTCGTGGCCCGCGCCCGACACCATGTCGCGATGCGAATAGCCGAAGCGTTTGGCTGCCGCGCGCACGGAGTCGACGCACGCGGCATCGAACTTGACGGGTTCGTAGTAGAAGATCTGCTCGAGTTCGGTTGTGAGGCCGATGCCGCCCGCAATGTGCTCGACGCCTTCGCGCAGCGCGGCGTCCATTTTCGCGAGCACGGCGTCGTCGGGATGACGGAAGTCCACGGTGAAGAACACGCGGCCCGGAATCACGTTGCGAGAGTTCGGATAGACCTGCATCATGCCGACCGTGGCGCAGGCGAGCGGCGCGTGATCCAGTCCGATGCGGTTGACGAGATCCACCACGCGCGATGCGCCGAGCAACGCGTCTTTGCGGCGCGGCATGGGCGTCGGGCCCGCATGCGCTTCCTGACCCGTCAGTGTGATCTCGTACCAGCGCTGGCCCTGCGCATCGGTGACGACGCCGATGGTCTTGTCCTCGGCTTCGAGAATCGGGCCCTGCTCGATATGCAATTCGAACGCCGCGTGCAGCTTGCGGCCGCCGCACGGAACGTCGCCTGCATAACCAATACGTTCGAGTTCTTCGCCGATGGTCTTGCCATCGACGTCCTTGCGCGACAACCCGTAATCGAGCGAGAACACGCCTGCGAATACGCCCGATGCGACCATCGCCGGCGCGAAGCGGGAGCCTTCTTCGTTGGTCCAGATGACGACCTCGACGGGATGCTCCGTCTCGATCGCGTGATCGTTGAGCGTGCGGATTACTTCGAGGCCGCCGAGCACGCCGTAGATGCCGTCGAAGCGGCCGCCTGTCGGCTGCGAATCGGCGTGAGAGCCCGTCATGACGGGCAGCGCGTCGGGATGACGGCCCGCGCGGCGCATGAACACGTTGCCCATCTGGTCGACGCTCACCGTGCAGCCCGCTTCTTTCGCCCAACTCACGATGAGATCGCGCCCTTCCTTGTCCAGATCGGTCAGCGCGAGCCGGCAGACACCGCCTTTGGGCGTTGCGCCGATCTTCGCCATCGACATCAGGCTGTCCCACAGACGTTGACCGTTGACCTTGATGGACGTGTCGAGACCAGCCTCTCTCATTGCATCCGTAACCGCGTTCATGCGCCTCGCTCCTTACGATGAACTTCGTATGTCGGGGACTGCTTTTCGTGCATCCAGCGCGCGGCGGGTGCAGACTTGCACGCGCGCGGTGCATGCTTTTACTTGTACGATCGATGCTGCATTCGAGCCATTCGGTTTCGCTTCAAATCCTGTCCGACTGGACAGGTTGTAGCCGATTAAAATAAGCAAATCAACGTCTTTCGTGTTGAAGCGAACAGAGCGAGAAGCGTGCCATTGCGCTGCAGCATCACTTGGTCGAACTTGCTGAGGCATGCAGAATTGAGAACAGCGCGGCATGCACGAACGCCGCAAATCAGGCACGATGCGGCACACGAGGCCTACGGAAGGAACAATGAGACACGACGAAGCGTCGCCCGGCATCGAAGAAAGCAGTAACGCCGTTCCGCCTTTGCGGCGGCGCAAGGCACAAATTCGCGAGACCAACGAGGCTCACCTTTTGGCTTGCGCCGAAGCCGTTTTCGCCGAGAAAGGACTCGAAGGCGCGAGCACCGCGATGATCGCCGAGCGCGCCGGCCTGCCGAAAGCCAATCTGCATTACTACTTCCCGACCAAGCTCGCGCTCTATCGACGCGTGCTCGAAGACCTCTTTGAAGACTGGCATCGCGCGGCGGATACGTTCGAATGCAGCGACGATCCTGCCGAAGCAATCGGCGGTTATGTGCGCGCAAAGATGGAGTTGTCGCGGCGCCGGCCGCTCGGATCGAAAGTCTGGGCAAGCGAGATCATTCACGGCGCGCATCACATGCAAGACGTGTTGAACGAACGCGTAAAACCGTGGCTCGATACGCGCGTCACGGTAATCGAAGGATGGATCGCGCGTGGACTGCTTGCGCCTGTCGAACCGCAGACCTTCATGTTTCTGATATGGGCGATCACTCAGCATTACGCCGATTTCGACGCGCAAATTCGCGCGCTGAAGGGCAAGCGCGCGCTGACTCGAAAGGCGTTCGACGAGGAGACCGAGGAAGTCGTGCGGCTGGTGCTTCGCGCGTGTGGCGCGCGTTCGCCGGGCAACGAAATCCGATAGCCGCCTAGGTGGCGGCCAGCGTTATTTCAAAAACAGTGCAGGTACGCCGTTTTTCACTTCCCGTGAGTTGAATTCGACGACCTTGCTCGTGTTGTTTTTAATGCAGATCGCAATTTCAGGCGCCTTCGCGGCAATTTGCTGCTTGACGTATGCGTCGATGGAATTTATCCGGAGTTTATTAACGTTGTCGAGATAGATAGCGCCAACGGACTGCGGCGTGCAGGCACTTCCGGTAGGTGGCTTGTTTTGATCGTCCCAATTGGTTGCGGCGGCGAATAGGTACAAGTAGACCGCCGTGGAGTCGGTGACGTCGCCGCCCTGAGTCTGTATGAACGCGGTTTGATAGGTATAGTCCGTGATTACAGGCGTCGGAAACTTCATGAAAATAATGTCGCCCGGACCTACGCGCAGTTTCTCGTCTGCATTGTGCGGAGTGCCGCCGGAGTCAAGCCACGTATCCGAACTGGACTTTACATAGTAGGTCGGAATATCGCTGCTGCACGCGGTGTTTCCATTATTGGAACAATTGTCGGTTGCGTATTGAAGGCTATCCGGCTTCCATGCATTGATAAAGTCGGCGTGAGCGGTATATAAACTGCCCCATTGCGGCGTCAGCACGCCGTTCACCATGATCGGGTCCATCGACAACTGCGCGCCGTTCAGATCGCCGTTATTGCCAAGTGTGTATTGCAAGTTTAATTGCAGTTGCTGAATCTTGATCGGATACGCTTCGGGACATGAACCATCTTTGTTATTGTGGTAAGCCATGTTCTGAACGCCCGAGGAGAAATCCGGTTTAATGTGCTCGCCGTCCCAACAGTCCGGAAAATAGATCACGATGTCAAACTGCGCGTTGCCGTTCACAACGGGACAACTCGTCGGCGGATTCGCCATGTAGCCTACATTCTGGCAAAAATATGCAATAGCCGGATTTGCCGCGGTTCCGTGGTGGTCGCCGGCAAGCATCTCCAGACCTTGCGGGATGGCGGTGACGACCGGGAGTTCGGTATTCTTTTGGTAGTAGGTCTTCTGGAAGTCGGGGACCACTATTCCGGCGGCGCGCTTCAATTGCGGCACCCAATAAGCGGACGCATCGACCGTAATGTTGCACGTCGTGGCTTTATTCACATTCAGCTTTGCGAGGTCGCTAAAGGCATCGGTCGACCGGTTGCCGAAAAAATCGTGCTGCATGGCGAGTCCGGGTAATCCGTAACGAACAATGGAATCGTCGGGCTTCGTGTGAGAATACGCGCACTGTACGCTGAACTGACCGGCATAAACGCCGGTTGTCGTAGCTGCTAGGAGGATTAGCAATAGAAGTCGCAGCAAGGAGGTGGCTTTTTTCATGACTATTCTCAGCTCTCTCGATAAAGTGAAATGCTCGCCGCAAGCATTGATTCACGTTGAATATCGACCGTTGAATTTATTGGCCGTCGTTCTGCCACATGAATTCTAGGATACCGGGACATCGAGAGAGCCTCGTTTTATTATTTTATTGACGCTCCTTTGCAAGTACGCGCGATATTTAACTCGTGCACATAAGCCGACTCATTTCGAAAGTGAACAAAACTGATCTGCGTTTCTTTTTTCGCGCCGATTAAATCGAGCGATCGCCGCATTAAACAACGCGTCGAAATAAAAACGCCGGCCGCAAAAATCGCGGTCGGCGTTCCTGGTGCTGCTTACTGCAGAACTGCTCTACTACACTTCTCGCAAGTTACTACGCTTTCTGCCATCTACCTCACCTTCAACTGCCACTGCTACTGCCACCACCACTGCGACTTGCCGTTATTCGATCTATTAATGACCGAAGTAGACCGAGTTACGATCCGACATCGACGCTGACGGACGTGCGCCCGCTTGCGACGAACCCGCAGTCGATGCGCCGTACGACGACGTACCTTGCTGTGCATCCACGCGCGCTTCGGCTACCTGGATGTTTTGCGGGTAGAACGCGTGGTCCGTCGACGGGTTATAGCCAGCCTTTTCCAACTGGACCAGCTCGGCGCGAACTTCTGCGCGGGTCACAGGGCCGTTGCTTTGTGCAAAGGCGAAAGTCGGAGCGGCCAGAGCCGAAGCAATAACGAGAGCCGGAACGAAAGACTTGATCATGATGAACCTCCTGGAATTTTGTTTTGAAATCGAAGACGAAGCCGGAAGCTTTTAAACAGTTTCTGATTTCGTTTCGCTTGGAAACAGTGTAGGAGGGACGCGACTTAGGGGAAACCCCGATTTGCAGGAAACATATTTGTCGAAGTCGCAACAATGGCGGACGCGCAACTGCATGGCCTCGGCAGTTCGACAGCCTTTAAGTCATTGTTTATATTGATACTTCCGCGCCAGATGATGGCAGTACAACCAGTGCCGCCGAAAAACATCATCACAGCGGCGTCAGACAATGGTCATCCTGACGCCAGCTAAATTTGGGGCGCTCGCACATGCTCCAACGCCGCGACGACCAACTCCCGCAACAAGGGCTGAACGTCGCTCGCGCGCGCCTCATCGTAGGAATAAGGCGGTGCCTCGTTCATGTAAGTGGCCTGCGTGAGCTCCAGTTGCACCGCGTGAATCCCGTTGGCCGGCTGACCGTAGCGACGCGTTATGTAACCGCCCTTGAAGCGCCCGTTAGCCACCGTTGTGTAACGTCCGTCCGACTCCACGACCTGCGCGAGCCGCTCGGCCAGTTCAGGCGCCGCCGATGCTCCATCCGCCGTGCCGAAGTTGAAATCCGTGAGCCGGCCATTGAAGAAGCGCGGCACGACTGAGCGAATGGAGTGCGCCTCCCACAGCAACGCGTGCCCATGTTCCTCGCGCAAGGCGGCAAGTTCGGAAGCGAGCGCATCGTGATAAGGCTGCCAGTAGAGCGCGCGGCGCGCCTCGATTTGTTCGCGTGAAGGCTCATGACCTTCGAGATAAAGCGGCTCTTTCTCGAACGTATCGACGGGACAGAGGCCAGTCGTATCGCGGCCCGGATAAAGATTGGCGTCATCGGGCGGACGATTCAAATCGATGACATAGCGCGCGAATTGCGGCAGCAGAATCGACGCGCCCATCTCGCGCGCAAAGTCATAAAGCCGTTCGAGATGCCAGTCGCAATCATCCACTTTCCGCGCGACTGGCGTCATTTCTTGCGCGAGCCCGTCGGGTATACGCGTGCCGCGGTGCGGGATCGAGATGAGCAACGGCGCCGTGCCGCGCTCGAGCGTGTAGATCGCACAATCGTCCATGTGATGCCTCGCGTTTTATTAGTCGATGAGTGAACGCAATGCGTCTTCGTCCGCCTGACAACTTGCGTCGAGGATCTTGCATCCGCCGACGAAGACGTCGCGTTTCGGCGATTCACCATGCTCGCAGAAAACCATATCGGAAAGCCAGCTTTTGGAGCCGCGTTCCTCCGTCGAGCGCGGCATCGAACAGACAGTTGGCGCGATGCCGCACGCGTTGGCCGTCTTCCATCCATTCGAGCATCATGTTGCGTTGCCAGCCATCGGGCATCTGGCGCGATCCACGCGTTCACGGCGTATGGATGCCTATCTGCAACCACGACGCATCTTGCGATGCTTCGCAAGCGACGCGTCCGTCCGCCCTTTCGATACGCAAGCTGTCGCCCGCTGCGAGCGCGATGCGTTCTCCGTAGGCCAGCATGACGTTCAACATGCCGCGCGCGCAATGCAGAAACGTGACGTCGTGGTCCGGCGTCCATTCATGCGACTCGAAGCGGCTCGTCACCGAAGCATGCGCGCGACCGCGACGCGTCATCACGTTGAAGTCGCGCGTCGGACCTTGCACGAGCGCCGCGTGGATGGGCGTTTCGCCGGCAAAGCGCGCCATCGCGAGCGGCTCGTTCAACGTATGCACATAGTCGGGTTCGGCGAGCATCATGCCCGCGCCATCGAGCAGGATCAGCACGCGATCCACGCCCGCGAAGCTCGAAAACGCGCCATCCGCCGACACATCCGCGATGGAAAGCCGCCACGCGAACGTATCGATCGACGCGCCTTCCGGTCCCGCCGCGAGTTCGCGCGTATAGCCGCCGCCGTTCTTCCACGGCACGGCTGCGAGCGATGATGCGCGCAGAACGGTTGCCATGATCAAAAGTGGCCGGTGAACTGATAGCGGTCGCCGGGATGCCACAGATTCGCGACCGACGCCACCGTGTCGCGCGACCATGTTCGCCGATGCAGCAGCAGACACGGTTCGTGATCTTTCATCGCCAGCGCATGGCGAATCTCCGGCGATGGCAACGACGCCTCGATCCGATATTCGACCCGCTGCAAGGGCGCGGCCACCATCAGATATTGATTCGGCGTGATCTTCGTGAAGTCCTGACGCGCGTACTCCGGCGCAATGGCCGGGTTCACGTAGCGCTCTTCGAGTTGCACGGGCTCGTCGTTCTCGAAGTGCAGCACGCGCGAATGAAACACGGGACTGCCGAGCGCAAGCTGCATTTCGGCGGCTAGCGCTTCATCGACGATAGAGGCACCCAGATGCAGCACCGCCGCGCGATACGCATGCCCGCGCGCGACGATTTCATCGGAGATACTGCGAATCTCGACCAGTGTCGAAGCGTATTTCGGCTGCGCCACGAACGTGCCCGCGCCCTGCACACGCGTGAGCACCTGTTCGGCCGTCAGTTCACGCACCGCGCGATTCACCGTCATGCGCGCCACTTTGAACTCGCGCGCGAGCTCGTTCTCGGAGGGCACCTGATCGCCCTCCTTCCATTCGCCGCCGTGGATGCGCTCGAGGATGTAGTCCTTGATCTCCTGATACGCGGGCGTGCTCATGCGCTTCGATCCGCGCTCTGTTCCGAGGCAAAGGAAAACGGACTATGCTTTGCAATTTCGCCCGCCTGCACGAGCGTCGCAATGGCGGCGATATCGGGCGCGAAGTAATGATCGAGGTCGTAATGCGCGACTTGCGCGCGGATGGTCTGCATCACGTCGATAAGCGGCGCGCTCGTGCGATGCGGCGCGCGCAGATCGACGCCTTGCGCTGCCGCAAGCAGTTCGATGGCGAGAATATTGGCCGTGTTGCTCGCGATATCGCCGAGCTTGCGCGCGGCAAAGGTCGCCATGGACACGTGATCTTCCTGATTCGCCGAGGTCGGCAAGGAATCCACGGAAGCAGGATGCGCGAGCGTCTTGTTCTCGGACGCGAGCGCCGCCGCCGTCACATGCGCGATCATGAAGCCGGAGTTCACGCCGCCATCGCGTACGAGAAACGGCGGCAAGCCGGAAAGCGTCGAGTCGATCAGAAGCGCGATGCGGCGCTCGGCCAGCGCGCCGATTTCGGCGGCGGCGAGTGCGAGGTTATCGGCGGCGAAGGCAACGGGTTCCGCGTGAAAGTTGCCGCCTGAGAGCACTTCGCCGGTGTCCGGGAAAATCAGCGGATTGTCGGAAACCGCATTCGATTCGATCAAGAGCACGTCGGCCGCATGACGCATCTGATCGAGACACGCGCCCATCACTTGCGGCTGACAGCGCAGGCTGTACGGGTCCTGAACCTTCTCGCAATCGGCGTGCGACAGGTTGATGCCCGAGCCCGCCAGCAACGTGCGATACGCCGCCGCCGAATCGATCTGCCCGCGATGTCCGCGCAACTCATGGATACGTGCATCGAAGGGCACGACGGAGCCCGCGGCCGCGTCGACGGACAGCGCGCCCGCAACGAGGCCGGTTCGGAACAGGTCCTCGATGGCAAAGAGGTTGTAAAGCGCGAGCGCCGCCGATGCCTGCGTGCCGTTCAACAGCGCGAGCCCTTCCTTCGCCTGCAGCGTGAGCGGTTCGAGCCCGGCGAGCTTGAGGCCATCGAGCGCGCTTGCGCGTTCGCCGCGCACCATGACTTCGCCGATACCGAGCAGCACCGTCGACATATGCGCGAGCGGCGCGAGATCGCCCGACGCGCCGACCGAGCCTTTCACGGGGATGACGGGCAATACATCGGCATTGAAAAGCGTGACGAGGGCGTCGATCACTTCGCGGCGAATGCCCGAATGGCCGCGCCCGAGACTCGACAGCTTGAGGGCCATCAAAAGACGCACGACCGGTCGCGACATCGGTTCGCCGACGCCGACCGCATGCGATAGCACCAGGTTGCGCTGCAGAAGTTCGAGCTGATCGGCGGGAATGTGAGTGTTGGCGAGCCGCCCAAAGCCCGTATTGATGCCGTAGGCCGGATCACCCTTGGCGGCGATCGCGGCAACGGCGCGCGCGCTCGCGTCGATGGCGGCGAAGCTCGCGGGATCGAGACTCAGCGAATCCGATCCGCGCGCGATGCGGCGCAATTGCGGCAGCGTGAGCTTGCCAGGCGTGAGCGTAATCATGTTTCTTCCTGTCTATACAAGTTAGGCACAAGTCTAAACGGGCAGAAAGGACGAAACAAGGGGCTATCCGGGATTACACGGAGGCAATCCCGAACATAGCGCTTGACTTGTCTATACAGCTACAGCACTTTCTCCATCACGAGTTGCGCGAAGCGCTGCCCCCGCACCTCGACAGCCCGCGCAAGCAGCATGGTGAAGCCGCAATACTCGAAGAACGGCTGCGAGCCCAAGCTCGCATACGTGTGCAGCACGCGCATGCCGTTTTTCTCGGCATGCTCCTCGATGGACGCGAGCAGCGCGGTGGCCACGCCTTTGCGCTGATGCCTCGGCTCGACGAACATCATGTCGATGAGCCCGTTTTTGTGGACATCGGCGAAACCGGCGAGCTCGTCGTCGGTGAATGCCACCCAGGTTGGCCGGCTGAGGCGGGCGGCATGCCACTCCTCGCGGTCGGTTTGCGCCCAGGCATCGATTTGTGCCGGGCTGTAGTACTCGGACGCGCTTTCACGAACGGCGCGCACGAACAGATCGATCACGCCGTCGAGGTCACTCGCCTGGTACGGTCTGATGTCAACTCTCGGGAACTGGGACTCGAACTCGACCATCTCATCACCTTCGTATTGCAGTCAAAAGAAACAAGCCGCGTGCGCAAAGCAGCGGCGAAAGAGCGTGAAGACACGCGGGAAAAAAGTAGGAGTTCATGCGGAACGCGGCGCTGCGGCAACGTGCGTGGATCAGCTGACCCAGGCCACCGTCGCAATACCGAGCGCGGTCATTGCGAGCGACGCGCCGACGTGCAGCGCGATCTCCGCGAGCGCCCAGCCGGGCCGCCCTTGCTGAAGATGCGCGACCACTTCGGCCGAGAACGTGGAGAAGGTGGACAAGCCGCCCATTAGACCGGTCGTGACGAAGAGACGCCATTCGACGGAGATGTCCGGCAAGCGCGCAAAGGTCGCGACCGCCACGCCGATGATGTATCCGGCAATCACATTCGATGCAAAGGTGCCGAGCGGCAGGTTTGGAAAGATTCCATTGAGGCGCAAACCGAGCGCCCAACGAAGCAGCGATCCCAGCCCGCCGCCTATTCCCACCGCGATGATCGACAAATACATAAATAAAATCGATGTGATTGAAAGGTTGTCCGCACTCGGGATGCGCTCAGGCGTCAGTGGCAAGCCGCTCGATCAGCGCCGCGCGGCTCGTCTCGACGATCCACTGCTCGGCGTGCGGCAGCCGCGCCGCCCATGTGCCATTGCGCCGCTCTTCCCAGCAACCGGCTTCGTGGCCGTCGATGAAAAGCGAGCCGCGCATGACGAGTTGCGGAGCGGCGGGATCGAGCGTCGCATCGTCGTTGTGTTCGAGCTTCACGTCGTGCATGAAAGCGCCTGCAAAAAATCGTTGAAGAAAGTACCGTGCCGATGACCGATCAGCCAAGACCTCCATTCTAACGATAGTTCCTCCGTTCACCGTAACATGAAGGACATTGCCGAAAGGCAATTGAGTGTGCGTACGACCTGTTCGATGCCGGGCGCATCGAAGGCGAGCGTGACGGCATCGAGCCGTTCGAGCGTCGGCCACTGACAGAAGAGATCGGCATAAGCGGAGCTTTGCGTGCGCAGTTCGCAACGGCGTGAGTCCGGTGCATGGTGTGCGCGTGAACTTGAATGACGCGAGGCCTCGACCGTCTCCTTCGCCGCACGCCTGATCGATGCGCACGCGGCTTCTGGCGTATCCGTAACGCCGCTCGAATAGCCGTGCGCCGTCTTCACGCAAACGAAGTTCGCATCCGGGAACACGGGCAAGGTCTCCGCGCCGAACACGTCGTCGCCCGTGATGAGCGCGACGCGTGCGCCGCGCGCCTCGGCAAGCTGCCCATAGAGCGCGGCCTCGCCAACCTCTTCTCCGTCGAGCATCACGCGCGCAAATGCAGCGCTGTTGATGGTATGCGCGAGAATTCCGCGACTCTGCGCCCGCGCGTGATAGCCGACCATGAACACCAGTTCCGGCGACGCCTCCAGTCCCGCCATCATGCCGAGCGTGCGCGGCTTGCCGAGCACGAGACGCGCGCGCGGATCGAACGCGTTCGGCAATAGATTACGAAAGCCGCCGTGAGAATCGTTGACCCAGACTTCGGTCGCGCCGCCATCGAAGGCACCGAGCACGGCGGCGTTCGCTTCGTTCGTCATGAAGCGGCGCGCCTGTTCGTATTCGCCGTTGCCCGCGCGCGTTTGCTCCGGATGGAACACGCCCGCGACGCCTTCGATATCCACCGAAATCAACACTTTCATTGGCTTTTCCACACTTCGTTGAGCGACGCGCGACGATGCCCGTCGCGGCCCGTGACGCTTTCGGCGCTGAAGAGCGCGTCGAGAATGGCCTGTTCGGTGGCGTCCGCCACGCATTGAAAGAGCGGATCGAGACGCGCGTCCGGCAGCAAGCGCGGCAAGTCGATGAACTCGGCGTCATGAGGCACGGTGTACGCCGTCGAAAACGCCAGCGCAATGTCGCCGCTACCATGACCGAAGACCGAACCGGTGCGCGCGAGCCCGGCTGCGGCGCGCATGGCGAGACGGCGAAGCTGCCGCGCATCGAGCGGTGCGTCGGTGGCGATCAGCATGATGATCGAACCTTGCTCGCGTTGTGGCGCCTGCGCTTGCAGCGTGCGTCCAATAGCATCGCCGGCAATCGTGAGTTGCGGCAAGCGTCCGAAGTTGGCGAGCACGAGCGCGCCCGTGGTGTAGCGTTCATCGCCGATATCGACGACACGCGAGGCCGTGCCAATCCCGCCCTTCAAGTCGAAGCACGACATGCCGCGTCCCGCGCCCACGGCGCCGCGCGCGAAGTCCGGCGAACACGAAGCGAGCGCATGCCGGTATTGCGCTTCTTCGACGGCGAACGCCTGCATGTCGTTCAGAAAGCCGTCGTTGCATTCGAGCACTAGCGGATTCACGCTCGGCCAGTCGCGGCCAATGCGCGGATTGCCTTCGAGCGCCGCGCGGATCTGCGCGTTCGCCACCGTGCCCGCCGCGAAGGTGTTGGTGAGCGCGACAGGCGTTTCGATCACGCCGAGTTCATCGATCTGCACGAGCCCGACGCTCTTGCCGAAGCCGTTGATGACGCATGCCGCCGCTGGCGTCTTGTTGCGATACGCATCGCCGTCATGCGCGCGCACCACCGTCACGCCGGTTTGAATCGCGCCATCGGCGAGGGTGTAATGGCCAACGCTCACGCCCGTCACGTCCGCGATACTGTTGCGCGCGCCCGCGTCGAGCACGCCGATATGCGGCGGCTTCACGGCCGGTCGAGCTTGGGATCGAGCGCGTCGCGCAGACCGTCGCCGAGCAGATTGAACGCAAGCACCGTCAGAAAGATGGCGAGGCTCGGGAAGATGGCGACGTGCGGTGCCATCGCCATGTCGGCGCGGGCTTCGTTGAGCATCGCACCCCACTCGGGCGTCGGCGGCTGCGCGCCGAGGCCGAGAAACGAGAGACTCGCCGCCGTGATGATCGACGTGCCGATACGCATGGTGAAATACACGACGACCGAGGAAATGGTCCCCGGCAGAATGTGCCGCATGATGATGGTCCAGTCCGACGCGCCTATGCTGCGCGCCGCCTCGATATACGTCAGATGCTTGAGCGCGAGCGTGTTGCCGCGCACGAGCCGCGCGAACGCGGGAATGCTGAAGATAGCCACCGCGCAGATCACGTTGATCATGCCGTTACCGAGAATGGCCACCACGCCGATGGCGAGCAGAATGCCGGGGAACGCGAACAGCACGTCTGAAATACGCATGACGATGCGGTCCCACCAGCCTTCGTAGTAGCCCGCGAGCAGCCCGAAGAACGTGCCGATCACCGCGCCGATCACGACCGACAGCAAGCCCGCCGAGAGCGAAATGCGGCTGCCGACGAGAATGCGGCTCAAAATGTCGCGGCCGAGCGAGTCGACACCGAACCAGTGCGCTGCCGAAGGCCCCGCGTTGAGCGCGTCGTAATCGAAATAATTTTCCGCGTCGTAAGGCGCGATATACGGCGCGATCACCGCGATCAGTATCAGAAGCACGACGAACACGGCCGCCGCGAGCGCCACGGGCTGACGCTTGAGCTTGCGCCAGAACTCCGTCCACGGCGTGCGGATGTCCTGTTGCGGCGCGACCGCGACCTTGGCCTCTGTGGCTGTCACACTCATGCGGTCCTCACTTGAAACGAATGGTCGGGTTGATGACCGCGTAGAGGACATCGACCACCAGATTGATGACGATGAATTCCAGCGAAAACAGCAGCACTTCGGCCTGGATCACGGGATAGTCGCGCATCTCGACGGCATCGACGAGCAGGCGCCCGAGCCCCGGCCAGTTGAACACTTTCTCGACCACGATCGAGCCGCCCAGCAGGAAGCCGAACTGCAGGCCCATCATGGTGACGACGGGGATCATCGCGTTACGCAGGCAGTGTTTGACGATAACCATCGGCTCGTGCACGCCCTTCGCGCGCGCGGTGCGCACGAAGTCCTCGCCGAGCACTTCGACGAACGACGCGCGCGTGAAGCGCGCCATCACGGCGGCCACGGCCGCGCCGAGCGTGAGCGACGGCAGCACGTAGCTCTGCCACGAACCATCGCCGACGATAGGCAGCCAGCCGAGCTTCACCGAGAAGATTTCCATCAGCAACATGCCGAGCGCGAAGGCGGGAAACGAGATGCCCGATACCGCGATGGTCATGCCGAGCCGGTCCGGCCACTGGTTGCGCCAGACCGCAGAGACGATGCCAATCGCCATGCCGAACGCCACGGCCCACGCCATGCTCGCGAGCGTGAGCCAGAGCGTCGGCATGAAGCGCTCGCCGATCTCCGTGCTCACCGGCCGCTTGCTGCGCGTGGACATGCCGAAGTCGAAGTGCACGATCTTGCCGAAGAAGCTCGCGAATTGCTGCGGCAAGGGCTTGTCGAGACCGAGATCGGCCCGCACGAGCGCAACCGTCGCCTGATCCGCTTCGGGCCCGGCGGCCAAACGCGCGGGATCGCCCGGCAACATGTGCACGAACAGAAACACCAGCACCGCGACGATGAAGAGCGTCGGCAAGAGCCCGAAGAGGCGTTTGGCGAGGAAGGTAAGCATCGTCGAGGCGCTTTACTTGATCGCGATGTCGTCGAAATTGAACGAGCCGTCGGGCATGACGTAAGCGCCCGTCAAACGCTTGCTGCGCGCATACACCACTTTCTCCGTGACGAGGAAGATCCACGGGGCGTCGTCCCAGATGCGCTTTTGCGCGTCGGCGTAAAGCTGCGTCTTCTCCTTACGGTCGGTCGTGGTGAGCGCCTTTTGCAGATCGGAATCGACGGTATCGTTCTTGTAATAGGCCGTGTTGAAGAGCTTCGGCGGAAACGACGAACTCGCGAGCAAGGGCGAGATGGCCCAGTCCGCTTCGCCCGTCGACGACGACCAGCCGACGTAGTACATGCGCACCGGCGCGGTGGCCGGCTCCGGCGCGCTTTCCACGCGCTGCACGCGCTGGCCGGCTTCGAGCGCTTCGATCGTGGTCTTCACGCCCACTTGCGCCAGCTGCTGCTGCACGAACTGGATGATCTTCTGCGCCGTCGTGTGGTTATAGCCCGACCACAACACGGTTTCGAAACCGTTCGGGTAACCCGCTTCCTTCAGCAGCTCGCGCGCCTTGGCCGGATCGTATTTCCACGGCCCGAGCTTGGTGGAGAAGTCCACGCCCGGCGGCGCCACGCCTTCGGACGGCACCGCGTAACCGGCAAATGCAACCTTCACGAGCGCGTCCTTGTTGATCGCATAGTTGAGCGCTTGACGCACCTTCGGATTATCGAAAGGCTTCTGCGACGTGTTCATGCTCACGTAGCGCTGAATGATGGAAGGCGCCGCGATCAGATCGACCTTCGGGCTCGCCTTGAGCGTCGCGGCCTGCTCGAACGGAATCGAAAAAGCGAAGTCCGCTTCGCCCGTTTGCATGAGCGCGGCGCGCGTGTTGTTATCGACCACCGGCTTCCAGTCGATCATGTCGATCTTCGGATAGCCCTTCTTCCAGTAGCCCGCGAACTTCTTCACCTTCAGGTCGTCGGTCTGCTTCCATTCGACGAACTCGAACGGTCCCGTGCCGACCGGATGAAACGCGATGTCCTTGCCGTATTGCTTCAACGCGGTGGGCGAAATCATCACGCCCGCCGGATGCGCGAGCACGTTGATGAACGCGGAAAACGGCATCTTGAGCGTGATTTTCACCGTGTACGGGTCGATCACTTCGGTCTTCTCTATCTTGTTGAAAAGACCGTAGCGCTTGAGCTTGTTGTTCGGGTCCGTGACCCAGTCGAAGGTCGTCTTCACGGCTTCGGCGTTGAAGTCGGTGCCGTCCTGAAACTTCACGCCCTGCCGCAGCTTGACCGTGTAGACCTTCGCGTCCGGACTCGCTTCGTAGCTCGTCGCGAGCACGGGCTGAATCTTCATGTCCTTGTCGAAGCCGAAGAGCCCTTGATAGAACGACTTGGCGACCGCTTGCGAGAGCGTGTCGTTGGCATCGTAAGGGTTCATCGTCGTGAAGGTCGAGGCCACCGCCATCACGGCGGTGCTCTGGGCGAACGCGGGCGCGGCGGCAAGCGCGCTGAATACGCATGCGCTCGCGGCTAAAAGCGCGCGCATGGAGCTGGATTTCGTTGACGGCATCGTTAGACTCCTTTGACTTGACTGATCTTGACTAGCGCTTAATAAGCGCCGCCGACATGATGCTCGGCGACATAATGGTCCGGGCCGACCGCAACGAGTTTCGCCACCACCGGTTCGTCGCCGAGTTTGCGAATGGGGCTCGGTATTTCGTCGGCGGCGAGCATGCGTTTGGCGTGACGGCGCGCGGGATCGGCCACCGGCACCGCGCTCATCAGCTTTCTCGTGTACGGATGACGCGGCGCTTCGAACACCGCCGCGCGCGGCCCGATCTCGACGATCTGCCCGAGATACATCACCGCCACGCGATGACTCACGCGCTCGACCACCGCCATGTCGTGCGAGATGAAGAGATACGCGACGCCGAGTTCGCGCTGCAGATCGAGCATGAGATTGACGATCTGCGCGCGCACGGAGACATCGAGCGCGGAGACGGATTCATCGGCGATCACGACTTTCGGGTTCAATGCAAGCGCACGCGCAATGGCGATCCGTTGACGTTGCCCGCCCGAGAATTCATGCGGATAACGCTGCGCGGCTTCGGGCGGCAAGCCGACTTTTTCGAGCAGCCAATCCACGCGTTGTTGCGCTTCCCGTCCGCTTGCGACGTTGTGGACGAGGAGCGGTTCCATCACGGAAAAGCCCACGGTCAAACGTGGATTCAGCGAGGCGAACGGGTCCTGAAAGATGAACTGGATATTGCGGCGCAGCGCCTGAAGTTCGGGGCCTTTCAGCGCGCTGATGTCGCGTCCGTCGAATTCGATGGAACCGCTCTGGCTTTCGACGAGCCGCAAGAGCGAGCGCCCCGTGGTCGACTTGCCGCAGCCCGATTCGCCGACGAGCGCAAGCGTCTCGCCCGGACGCAGATCGAAACTCACGCGCTCGACCGCATGCACCGCCGCCGTCGTGCGTCCGAAGATGCCGGTCTTCACCGGATAGCGCGTGACCAGATCGCGCACGCGCAAAATTGGCCGCGCGGTTTCGTCGATGGCGGGCTGCGTCTCTCTTTCGACCGCCGCGGATGGCCGCAGCGCGCTGGCATCGTCGGGGGCGAGTTCGGCAGGCTCCACTTCGAGAATCGGAAACTTGGCGGGGCGATCGGTGCCCTGCATCGCGCCGAGCGTCGGCACGGCGGCGAGCAGCGCCTTCGTGTACGGATGCCGCGGACGCGCGAACAGCGCGTCGGATTCGGCTTCCTCCACCTTCTCGCCGCGATACATCACCAGCACGCGATCCGCCACTTCCGCGACCACGCCCATGTCGTGCGTGATGAAGATCACGGCCATGTTCATCTCGTCCTGCAGGCCGCGTACGAGTTGCAGAATCTGCGCCTGAATGGTCACGTCGAGCGCGGTGGTCGGTTCGTCGGCAATGAGCAGCGCGGGCCGGCACGAAAGCGCCATGGCGATCATCACGCGCTGCCGCATACCGCCCGACAACTGATGCGGATAGCGCCCGAACACGCGGCGCGCCTCGGGAATGCGCACGAGATCGAGCAGACGCAGCACTTCGTTCTTCGCCTCCGCGCGGCTCTTGCCCTGATGCAGCGCGATGGCTTCCGCGATTTGATCGCCCACCGTGAACACTGGATTGAGCGAGGTCATCGGCTCCTGGAAGATCATCGCGATATCGGCGCCGCGCACGCCGCGCATCGTGGCGGACGAGGCTTGCGCCAGATCGAGCACTTGCCCGCTGCGTCGCCGGAACGCCATGCTGCCTGCCGTCACCGCGCCGCCGCCGTGTTCGACGAGACGCATGAGCGCAAGCGACGTCACCGACTTGCCCGATCCCGATTCGCCGACAATGGCGAGCGTCTCGCCACGATCGACGGCAAAAGACATGTTGCGCACCGCTTCGACCGTGCGCGAGCGCGAGCGGAAAGTGACGGAGAGATCGCGTACGTCGATGACGCGTGCGTCGGGTAACGTCGTCATGTGCGGTAGATCGCCGTGAAGGGTTGCTCGCCCACGCGCGCGAATCCGCGATACATCCCTTCGGTATTGAACGGCAGCGTGACATTGCCCTTTGCATCGACGGCGATGAGTCCGCCGCGTCCATCGATACGCGGCAGCTTGTTCATCACGACATCGCGCGCGGCGACTTCGAGCGGCAGCCCGCGATATTCCATCTGCGCCGCCACGTCGTAGGCAGCCAGCATGCGCATGAACATCTCGCCCGTGCCCGTGGTCGAGACCGCACAGGTCGCATCGTTCGCGTAGCAGCCCGCGCCGATCAACGGAGCATCGCCGACGCGGCCGATCTGCTTGTTGGTCATGCCGCCCGTCGATGTCGCGGCCGCGAGATGACCGTGCGCGTCGAGCGCCACCGCGCCGACCGTGCCGAACTTCTTCGCAGGATCGAGCGGATCGTCTTCGCCTGCGGCGAGCGTCGCCGCGTCGTGATCGAGCATTGTGCCGGATGCGCCACGCGCCTTCTGCCATTGCTCGTAGCGCGCATCGGTATGAAAGTACGACGGCTCGACGAATTCGAGGCCTTGCGCCGCCGCGAACGCTTCCGCGCCGGCCGCCGTGAACATCACGTGTTCGCTCACGTCGAGTACGCGGCGCGCGGCGAGCACCGGGTTCTTCAAGCGCGTCACGCAAGAGACGGCGCCCGCTTCGAGCGTCGCGCCGTCCATGATGGATGCATCGAGTTCGTGCGTGCCCGCGGACGTGAAGACCGCGCCGTGACCTGCATTGAAAAGCGGACAATTTTCGAGCAGACGCACGGCTTCGGTGACGGCGTCGAGTGCGCTGCCGCCATCGGCGAGCAGGCGTTCAACCGCGCGCAGAATCTCCGCGAGCGCCGTGTGATAGCGCGCTTCGGCGTCGCTCTTGAGCGCGGCGCGTACGATCGTGCCGGCGCCGCCGTGAATGGCAATGACCGGAATGGCGTTCATGATTCGCGCGGCTCCGTGTGGGGATGTCGAGTCTGCCGGCGGCGCGGTGTTTGCACGCCGGACGCACTCTTGAGGATAGAAGGTGCGACGAGCCACGGCAGCACGAATTCGGTCAATCCGGATGCCGCCTCGACCGAACGCTTCGCGCGATGCGCAACGGCGTCGCACAAGGCTTCGATGACGGCAAGCACGGCGGTGTCGCAATTCGCGGCGAGCCGCCGTTCCGCGCCGATGGTCAGCACGAGATCCGCGATACGCGCGAGCGGCGACAAGATGCTGTCGGTGAGCGCAACCACGCGAACGCCATGGTCGCGCGCTTGCCGCGCAAGCGTGATGGTGTCGTCGACATAGCGCGGGAAGGCGATGGCAACGAGCAAATCCTCGCGCGATGCCGTGAACAGACGCCGCGCCGCATGCGATGGCCCGCCCGTCAGCGCGAGCGACTGCACGTTCGCGCAATAAGGCGTGAGGCCATGCTCCATGAGACCGGCGAGGAACGCGCTCGCGCCGTAACCGAGCACGAAGACCTGGCGCGCCGCGAGAATGGCTTCGACGACGGCGACGGCCTTCGCGGCATCGACGGAAGTCTGGGCAAGACGCAGGTTCGCCGACGCCTGCGCGAGCGAGGCATCGAAGACGTCCGCGCCGCTCGCGGGCGATTCCAGCGCGGAGCGCAATCGTTCGACCGGCGCGATGGTCGCTTCGAAGCCGCGCACCAGCGCCTCGCGAAACGCGGGATAGCCGGAAAAACCGAGCGCGCGCGCAAAGCGGTTCGCCGTGGCAACCGATGCCCCGACCGCTTCCGCCAGTTCGTCGATCCGCATGGTGGCCGAGCGAAACAGGTTGGCGAGCACGAACGCGCCCATGCGCTGATGGATCGGCGTCAGGCCCGGCATGGCCGCCGCGATGCGCGCGGAGATCAGATCGTCGGCATCCGTCGACGGATGGACCGCTGGTAAGCGTGACATGGGCGTTGGAACAATTCCCGCTGTAAGCAAATGCAATGAAAGTATATTTACCCAAAACAATCGCCGAAAAAAATTCATTTTCATCGAACGCGGGTTTTCGATAAGACGGTCAACGAGCAAACCGTGCGCGCGGAAATGGTGCGCGTTCATGCACAATACGGGGCGCCTTGCATTCGCCCTTTCGTGGAAGCCATGAATCTCGATTTTCTGCCCGACCAGTTGCAACAGCATTTGCCCACGCATCCGTGGGCGCAGCTGGTCTTCGGCATCGTCATGCTGGCGCTCGTCGCGCTCTTCGTGCAGTGGGTGGTCGCGCGCATCGTGCTCGTGATCGCGCACCGGCTGCTCGTGCTGGCCGGACACACCGCGTGGGATCAGGCGTTCATCCGCCGGCGCGCCTATCACCGGTTGTGGTACGCGGTGCCGTTTGCGACCATTGCGCTCGGTATCGACGACGTGCCGCATATCGGCCGCTGGGCGACGGTCATCGAGCGCGTGGCGCACAGCGGCGCGTGGGTGTGCGTGTTCCTCGCGACGGGCAGCGCGTTATCGGCGTGGCAGGACGTTTATGCGTCGAGCAAGGAAGCGCAGACGCGCTCCATCAAGGGCTATGTCCAGATCGGCAAGCTCGCGCTCGCGCTGGTGTGCAGCGTGCTCGTGCTGTCCATTCTCATCGACCGTTCGCCGCTCTGGATGCTCTCGGGTCTCGGCGCGTTGTCCGCCGTGCTGCTGCTCGTGTTCAAGGACACGCTGCTGTCGCTCGTCGCGAGCACGCAGCTCACGTCGAACGACATGCTGCGCATAGGCGACTGGATCGAGATGCCGCAAGCATCCGCCGATGGCTTCGTGAAGGACATCGCGTTGCATACGGTCAAGGTGCAGAACTGGGACAACACGGTCACCACGGTGCCGACCTACAAGCTCTTTTCGGAGAGCTATCGCAATTATCGGCACATGTTCGAATCGGGCGGGCGGCGCATCAAGCGGACCATGCGTATCGACGCGCAATGCGTGCGCTTTTTAAGCGACGACGAAACCGACCGTCTCATGCGCTTTCGCCTGCTGCACGATTATCTGCAGCAAAAACAAACGGAAGTCGAACAGGCCAACCGCAATCTCGGCGAACTCGCCAACGAACCCGCGAACCGGCGCAGGCTCACGAACATCGGCACGTTTCGCGCCTACGCGCTGGCTTACTTGCAGCGGCACCCCGAGATCCGGCAGGACATGACGATCATGGTGCGCATGATGGAGCCCGAATCGCAGGGCATTCCGGTGGAGGTCTACTGCTTCACCGCGACGACCGCCTGGACGCAGTACGAGCGCATTCAGGGCGATGTCTTCGACCATCTGCTGTCCATTCTTCCGGAGATGGGATTGCGGCTCTACCAAGCGCCGTCGGGCGCGGATATGTCGGGACTCTCGGGCCGTCTGCGCGGCGAAATGCCGACGCTTTGATTACGCCTTCACACGGGCGCGGGAAGAATCGGGCAAGAATCGTCCAGTTTTGTGTATTCACGCAAGGGTTTCGAATCCTTACGATGTGATCATCGCCGATGTGCCTTGTTTCCCGCCGCTTCGCCTGCCCGGTCAAGCGGCGGTGTGTAGTGGCGCGCATCGCCTTTCCATCGTCGGAATAAGGAAAACTCAACGTGATCGATCGCGTCCATGCCATGCGTGTCTTTACGCGTGTCGTCGATACGAACAGCTTCACGCGCGCTGCCGAATCGCTCGGCATGCCGCGTGCAAGCGTCTCGACGACTGTGCAACAACTCGAAGCATTGATCGGCGTGCAATTGCTCGCCCGCACCACGCGCCGCCTGAACCTCACGGTCGACGGCGCCGCTTATTACGAACGTTGCGCGCAGATTCTCGCGGATATCGACGAACTCGAATCCGGCTTCGGCGCGGGCGAGGAACGTCTGCGCGGACGGTTGCGCGTGGAGATGCCGGACACCGTCGCGACGTCCATCGTCGTGCCCGCGTTGCCGGAGTTCCATGCGCGTTATCCGCAGATCGAACTGTCGATCGGCATCGGCATGCGTAATGTCGATCTGGTCGGCGAAGGCGTCGATTGCAGCGTGCAGCTTGGCGAATTGCCTGACTCGGGGCTCATCGCGCGGCGGCTTGGCGTGCTCGAACAAGTGACTTGCGCGAGTCCCGCGTATCTGGAAAAGCACGGCATGCCCGCATCGGTCGATTCACTCGCGCAGCACGTCGCGGTGAACTGCGTGTCGAGCAAGAATGGCCGCCCCGCCGATTTCGATTTCGACGTGGACGGTGAAGCCGTCACCATGAAGATGCGCGGCTTCGTCCAGGTCGCCGATGAACACGCGTATCTCGCGTGCGGCATAGAAGGGCTCGGACTGATACAGCCGTTGCGGATCGCCGCGCAGCCGTATCTGCGCTCGGGGCAACTGGTGGAAGTGCTGCCGCAATGGAAGTCGCCGCCGCTGCGGGTCTCGGTGGCGTTCTTGAAGAGCAGGCAGGCGACGCCGCGCGTCTCGGTGTTCGTCGACTGGCTCGCGGACCTCTTCGAGCGCACGCAGCAAATGGACGATACGCTCACGAGCCTTTATCGCGCCGCGCGCCGCAACGCGCCCGCACGCCGCGACCGGCCTTCGGAAGAAACGGCCGACGTCTAACGAACGGGCGTGGCCGCGTCCTCGCCCACCACGGTGTTCCACTTGCGCACTTGCCAGCGTTCGACGAGACCGTTCACCACGTAAGGATCGTTACGTGCGAACGCCTCGGCGGCCGCGGGCGAGTCGCCCTGAAACAGCAATATGGCGCGATCGGCGGGCGCATCGAGCGCACCGGCCAGCACGATCTCGCCGCGCTCGGCTGCCTGCCAGGCGAGCTTCAGATGCGCATCGCGAAATTCCGCGCGCCGCTCGAGATAGTCGGCGCTGAGTTCGTAGATCATCAGGTAATGCATCGTCTGTCTCCTCGATGTGATTGCGAACGTGCGAAGTATCCTATTTTGCATGCTTTCGGAGTTATTTTAAGACTCCAATCAGAAGCGTCCGATCGCGTTCCCCGCAAGGATCAAACATCATCGACAGGTTAAGTCAAGGACCCGTCATGAAGCGCGATCAACCTCCCTGCAGTAGCTGCTCGAAGCACGAATGCCGTGCTTGCGTGTGGACCTCACCTCTCGATGCATCGTATCGCGCGTTCGTCCATTCGAACCCGGTCTACGCCATCCTCGCATCGAACGTGCATCAGCACGAACCCATGCCATCCGAAGCATCATGGCTCGGAATCGCCGCCAAACGCGTGGCCCGCTTTTTCTCGGATTCTTCCCTTCGGGCACGCTGATTCGAGCTCATGCCCGCTCAACCGTGACACGAACGTAACGGTTTCTGTAAATAAGTATCTCGAAAATATTTTAGGATAGCTGCGCATATAAAATGCGTCGCGTCAATGCGCCTTCATCTGGCGCTACAGCATATAGGATAGACAGTCGATGAGCATCAATCTGGTCCAGGCAGTCAGGTCCGCGATTACGGACCAAATCGCGGAACAGCTATCGCAGAAATTCGGTATCCCTGCGCAAATCGTTCAGCAGCTGACCGCACGCGCAGTGCCTGGTCTCGTTGCATCTCTCATGGAACGTTCGGCTTTTGCTGATGGCGCGAACGCGCTGTACACGGTCGTCATGTCGCCGGACGCGAACGCTTTTATCGCGGATCAGTTGAGCAACGTGATAACCACGACGAGTGGCCTCAAACACCTCGAAGCAAGCGGACATTTGATGGCCGCGCGCGCGACGGGACAACGCATCGACGCTCTGACAGATGCGGCTTCCATTGAGACCGGCGTGCCGGCACAAGCTACATCGGCCCTCTCGGGCATGCTCTCCGCCGTGTTGTTCGGTGTGCTGAAGCATTACTTCCTGCTCTCGCAGGTTTCGGTGCATGCGTTGCCCGCGCTGTTGCGCGATCAGGTAGCCGAAATCCGCGCAACGCTTTCGAACGGAATCGCGGCCGCCATTGGTCTTGGCAACACGGAAGGTTTTGCCAGCAATATCGCGGGCCGCCTGGATGCCGTCGGTTCGACGCTGGAACCGGCACTTGAGCCCGCTATTGCAACCATTCCGGCAACGGCGGCCATTGCGACGACAGCCCCACCGGCGCCGCGAGCCATTGCGCCTCTGGCACCCGCGCCCGCACCCGCACCCGCGCCCGCACCCACGCCCACGCCTGCGCCTGCTTCCACTCCCGCCCCCGCTTTCGCGGCCGCAACGACCCAAATGCGAGCACCCGTGCGCAAGCCCGCGCCGAAAAAGTCGCACAAATGGATTTGGCTCCTGTTTGCCATGCTCGCCGCGATTCTCGCGGCGGTGTACTACCGTGGCTTTACGAACGGCGACAAGTTCGACCTGAGAGCGTCGACCGCTGCATCACCCGTCACGCAGGTCACACCGGCTGCATCTTCGGTCGATACACAAGTCAATGGTTCAGACACGCTGCGCACGGACACGGCATCCGCAACGGCGATAGCTTCCTCGGTCGATGCCGCAAGCGGCATCGCGGCGGCTTCCGTACCCGATGCAGCACCGGCGAAGTCTAAAGACGCCAGCTTGCTGTTCCACGTGAGTTCTGCCGGCGTTCCTTCGATCGAGGCAACCGTTGCCACGGACGCCGAGAAGCAACGTCTGATCGATGCACTCGAACAGCACTTTGGCAAGAACTACAGCGCCAACGTTTCCGTCGATGCACAAGCGCGTCCCGCCACGTGGCTTTCGCACGTGACGGATCTCTTGCCGCTAATGGCCGTGCCGGGCGCGGAAGCGAAAATCGCGGGTTCGAAGGTTGAACTGAGCGGCACGGCCGCCGAAGCGAAATTCGGCTGGATGGATCGCTTGAAAACCACCTTCGGCGACATGTTTCAGGTTACCTCGTTCAACGTGGACAGCGCGGTCGCCAATGCCACGCAATCGTTCCGCAGCGCCATGAAGACACTGCTCGCCGCGGAAGATTCCTGTTCCGGCGACAAGCTCTCGAAGGTGCTCGATCTGCAGGTGGTCAACTTCGGACGCTCCAGCGCAACCGTGCCGCAAGACGCGTATGCCACGCTGGATCAGACTGCCGCGTTGCTGAAAGACTGCGCGGCCAAGGGTTCGATGGTCAAACTCGAAGTCGCGGGATACTCGGACGCAACAGGTGTTCCGTCAGCCAAACTGGAAATGTCGAGGGAACGCGCTCAAGCCGTGCGCGGCTATTTGATGAAAGCCGGCGTGCCTTCGAATTCCCTCACGTCGAACGGCTACGGCGACGCAAACCCTATCGCCGATAACGCCACCGCAAGCGGTCGTTTCGCCAACCGTCGTATCGAGTTCGTCGTGAAATAAGCTGCGGGTCGGTGACTCGCTGCTCGTTGTCTGCAAGCCGTCGCAAATGCGACGGCTTTTTTATTGCGCTGACGCTTTTCGAGCGCCGCTCAATGCGGCGCCGCGTAGTCGTTCTCGGCCCAGCGTTCGGCGCTTGTCTTGCTCAGCTTGAACGCAGGCGACACGCGCACGTGCGCGAGTTGCGTGCCAAATGCATCGAAGGCCTTCAGGTTGGCGTAGGGGTCGTCATCGTCGGGGACGATTTCCAGCGTGACGGTAACGTCTTCGCCACGTACGTCGATGGAAACGTTCTTGTGCAGCATGGCATGCCGCTGCTGCTCGTGACGGCGCAATACCTCCGACGCCGTCTTGACCAGCGTGCGAAAAGCGTTCGCGTCCAGCGGCTTCGGGTTCTTCTTGTCGCGGCCCATGGTCCACGGGCCGACGAGCGCGGGCTCGGCCTCGCCCGCCTGGATCATCGCGACGGCCCAGCCATCGTCGTCTTCGTTCTTCATGACGCGAGCGGTCCAGCCGTCGTCGCGCCAGAGGCGGTCTTCGTGAATCGGGTCGTCGGTTGCGGGGAAATCGGAATCAGTCATGGCGGCGCCGTGCAGGCAAAGTGATGCAGAACACGGATTTTACCGCGCGAGATGACGTGGCATCCCACGTGCTAAGGAGACTGGCCGAATGGCCAATCCCGGCCAAGTCGCGCGGCGTGTCATATCCAAACGCATTGTCGCGTGCTACTTTGGACGTGCCGGAATGCGTCCGGAGCAATCTCAGCCAACGAGCAGCAATTCAGAAGGAGCTACCGCATGTTTGCATTCATCGGGACTTTGATCGTCGGACTGGTTATCGGGCTCATTGCGCGCGCCGTCAAACCAGGCGATGACAGCATGGGCTGGATCATGACCATCGTGCTGGGGGTCGTCGGTTCGCTGGTGGCGGGCTATGTGGGACGCGCGCTCGGCTGGTATCAGCCCGGGCAGCCCGCCGGATGGATCGCCTCCGTTATCGGCGCAATCATCTTGCTCGTCGTGTGGGGCATGATCCGCAAGCGCAGCGTGTGATTCTTATCGGTTGTCGAAAAACGCCTCGTGCTTTTGGACGAGGCGTTTTTTTATTACCTTAACGCCGTAAGGCCGTATTGCCAGACAGAAGTCGTCACTACTTCGCCGTTTCGCACCACGCAATTGGGCAATGAACCGCCCAACCAATAAGCCAGCTCGGCCGGCCGACCGATTTTCCACGCGACGAAGTCCGCCGCCTTTCCCGCTTCCAGCGATCCATGCGAGCCGTGCAGGCCAAGTGCGCGCGCCGCATGAAGGGTCACGCCAGCGAGCGCTTCTTCCGGCGTCAGACGAAAGAGCGTGCAGCCGAGGTTGAGCATCATCCGCAACGAAAGCGCGGGCGATGTGCCGGGATTCAGATCGCTGGCGAGTGCAACTGGAACGCCGTGGCGCCGCAAGGCATCGACGGGCGGTAGCTGCGTTTCGCGCAGCATGTAGAACGCGCCAGGCAGCAACACGGCGACGGTGCCAGCGCTTGCCATCGCCGCGGCATCCTCGTCCGTCATGTATTCGAGATGATCGGCGGAAAGCGCCTGATAGCGCGCCGCGAGCGTCGAACCATGCAGCGACGACAACTGTTCGGCGTGCAGCTTCACCGGCACGCCGTGTTTTTGCGCGGCGAGAAACACTCGCTCGACTTGTTGCGGCGAAAACGCGAGATGCTCGCAAAAGGCATCGACGGCATCGACCAGGCCTTCATCGATGAGCGCCGGCAACATTTCATCGCAGACGAATGCGATGTAGTCGTCCGCGCGATTCGCATACTCGGGCGGCAGTGCGTGAGCTGCGAGACAGGTCGCGCGCACGGTCAAGGGCAGCGTTTCGCCAAGGCGCCGCGCGACTCTCAGCATCTTGCGTTCGTTCGCGAGATCGAGCCCGTAGCCGGATTTGACTTCAAGCACGGTCACGCCATCGCACAGCAGGCCGACGGCGCGCGCGCGGGCGCTTTCGAACAGCGCGTCCTCGCTGGCTTCACGCGTCGCGCGTACCGTGCTTGCAATACCGCCGCCGCGCGCCGCGATCTCCGCGTAGCTCGCGCCTTCCAGACGGGCCTCGAATTCGCCGCTGCGGTCGCCGCCGAAGACGAGATGCGTATGGCAATCGATTAGACCCGGCGTAACCCACGCGCCTTCGAGATCGATACGCTCGCAATCGCGCTCCGGCGCGGCGACGCGCGGCCCGATCCATTCGATACGCCCGCCATGCGTCAGGATCGCGGCATCTTCGATGATCGAATACTTGCCGCCCGTCATGGTTGCGACGTGGCAATGCTGCCAGAGCTTGTTCATCGCTTGCCGTTCGCTCCGTCGATCATCGGCAAGTCGAGGCCTTGCTCGCGCGCGCAGTCGACGGCGATGTCGTAGCCCGCATCGGCATGACGCATGACGCCGGTGGCCGGATCGTTATGCAGCACGCGGGCGATACGCGCGTCGGCTTCGACGCTGCCATCGCAGACGATCACGACGCCCGCGTGCTGCGAAAAGCCCATGCCGACGCCGCCGCCGTGATGGATCGACACCCACGTTGCGCCGCTCGCCGTGTTGAGCAGCGCGTTGAGAAGCGGCCAGTCGGAGACGGCGTCCGAGCCGTCCCGCATCGACTCGGTCTCGCGGTTGGGGCTCGCGACCGAACCGGAATCGAGATGATCGCGGCCGATCACCACCGGCGCGGACAGCTCGCCGTTGCGCACCATCTCGTTGAACGCGAGGCCGAGCTTCGCGCGTTGCCCGAGGCCGACCCAGCAGATGCGCGCCGGCAAGCCCTGGAAGCTGATGCGTTCGCGCGCCATGTCGAGCCAGCGATGCAGATGCGCGTCGTCCGCGATCAGCTCCTTCACCTTCGCGTCGGTCTTGTAGATGTCCTGCGGATCGCCAGAAAGCGCGGCCCAACGGAACGGTCCGACGCCCCGGCAAAACAGCGGCCGGATATAAGCGGGCACGAAGCCGGGGAAATCGAACGCATTCGTGACGCCTTCGTCCTTGGCCATCTGGCGGATGTTGTTGCCGTAATCGAACACCGGCACGCCTTGTTCGCGGAAGGCGAGCATTGCCCGCACGTGTTCGGCCATCGATTGCTTCGCCGCCTTCACCGTGCCCTGCGGATCGCTTTGCGCGCGATCGCGATACTGCGTCCACGTCCAGCCGTTCGGCAGATAGCCGTTGAGCGGATCGTGCGCGCTCGTCTGATCGGTTACGAGGTCCGGGCGCACGCCACGGCGCACGAGTTCGGGCAGAACATCGGCGGCGTTCCCGCAGAGTGCGACTGACACCGCGCGTCCTTCGGACGTGTATTGCTGCATGCGGGCAAGGGCATCGTCGAGATCGGTGGCTTGCTCATCGACATAACGTGTCTTCAGACGGAAATCGATCCGGCTCTGCTGGCATTCGATATTGAGCGAACACGCGCCCGCGAGCGTCGCGGCGAGCGGCTGCGCGCCACCCATGCCGCCAAGTCCGGCGGTCAGCACCCAGCGTCCCTTGAGATCGCCGCCGTAATGCTGCCGACCGGCTTCGACGAAGGTTTCATACGTGCCCTGCACGATTCCCTGGCTGCCAATGTAGATCCAGCTTCCCGCCGTCATCTGACCGTACATGGCGAGACCTTTGGCATCGAGTTCGTTGAAATGCTCCCAGTTCGCCCAGTGCGGCACGAGATTCGAATTGGCGATGAGCACGCGCGGCGCGTTCTCATGCGTCTTGAAGACGCCAACCGGCTTGCCCGATTGAATCAGCAGGGTTTCATCCGCTTCGAGCCGCTTGAGCGTTTCGACGATCTTGTCGAAGCTCGGCCAGTCACGCGCCGCGCGGCCAATTCCTCCATAGACCACCAGTTCGCGCGGATTCTCGGCGACTTCCGAGTCGAGATTGTTCATCAGCATGCGCAGCGGTGCCTCGGTCAGCCAGCTTTTGGCATTGAGTCGTGCGCCGCGCGGGGCGCGAATTTCAGTGTCGCGATAACGAGAAGATGAGGTCACGAGGCAGGCTCCTGCGCGTCGGAAGATTGAGCGAACGGACGCGGATTTCTCGCAGGCCCGAATTCCAGTTCATGTTCTTGTATATACAACTTTCGTTGTATTAGGGATTTCCCGACGCCAATTTCTCGTGTTTGGCAGCGCCTTGTATAGACAATGCAATCCGCCTCAAGTCTCCAGCGGCTTCAAGAACAATTCATGCTTCGGCGCGAAGTGCGCGTAAAGCGGCAGAATGGCGCCGCCCATCGCGCGTGCATCGGTGCCGATCTGTCCTTCCACCAAACGTGGACGCGTCATGCCTTGCCAGTCGAAATGGCTGAGCGCTTCATCCGTACGCCGGATGATCTCGCGCAGCAAGCCGCGATCGATTTCGCCGTCGATCACGACCGCCTCGAGATCCAGCAAAGCCGCCGACGACGCGATGCTCAACGCGATCGCCGGGCACGCGTCGTCGAGCCACGCCTCGGACAGCGGCCGCAGCGAAGCCGACCATGCGCGTTCGTCGTGAGCGGCGGCGGCGGGCGCGCCGGCCGCCGCGAACGCCTTTTCGAGCACATAGACCGACGCGGTGTTGAGCAACTGCGCCGCACCGTCGCGCTTTTGCAGCGGCAGCGAGCCGATTGCTCCCGCGTTGCCGCCCGGCCCCGCGTGCAAGCGGCCGTCGATGACCAGCCCGCCGCCGATGAACGTCCCGATGAACACGTACAGGAAGTTGCGCAACCCGCGCCCCTGCCCCATCACGAGTTCGGCGGCGCAGGCGGCCGTGGTGTCCTTTGCAAACTCGACGGGCAAGGCCGTGAGCGCCTGAATGCGCCCGCGGATATCGATCTCGTTCCATGCGGCGAGCACGTCGGGCGGCGTATCGAAGAAATCGCGCCAGCCGCCGAGCCACAACGGCGCTGCCACGCCGATGCCCGCGATCTTGCACGCGTCGTCGCCGAGCGCGTCGATGGCGCGCGTGAGCCGTGCGGCAAGTTCCGTGAAAAGCGCGGCGGGATCGGGATAGGGATAGTCGAGCGTGTCGCGCGTGCGAATGGCGCCGGTGAAGTCCATCGACAGCACGTCGAGGCTGCGTCGCCCCACTTTCACGCCGATGGAAAACGCGCCGTCCGCTCGCAGCGCAATCGGCACCGATGGCTGCCCGAGGCGCCCCGGCACACGCGTTCGCGCTTCCTTCACGAGCAGGCCGTCGTCGATAAGGTGATCGACGATCATCGACGCCGTTTGCATGGAAAGGCGCGTGAGGCGCGCGATGTCCGCCTTCGGCAGCGCGCCGTGCAGACGAATGGCCTGCAGCACGATGCGCTCGTTGAATTGGCGCATGCCGAGCTGATTCGAGCCGACCGAATGAACAGACGCTTGGCGCGAGGATCGATCAGGCATGCGCGCCCTCTTCGCAGCGCAAACACGCGCCATGCGAAGCGCGCTCCAGGTCGTTCATAAGCGGCTCCCGCTTCAAGTCCGGCGCGTTGATCGAGTTGAGGCATTCGCGCCGATTCTAGCAAGCTCCTGTAAGGAAACGGCCGCGTGGAAAGTTTCGCGCTGCAATATGTTTCGCGATTTTTATCGGGTTATGGTGACGCCGACGTTCCCTATTCACCGGCCAGGCCACGCAACATGAGCACACTCGAAGCCCTTCACGCGATTGTCAACGACGACAACGCCCCGCAGATCATTCGCGATCACATCGTCGATTCCCTGCAGTTCGCGCTGCGCAATCATCCCGGCTATTTCACGCAAAAGGAGATTCAATGGCTCGCGCAATGGGACGACACGCGCATTCCCATCGCGGCGAACAAGATTTTGAGTGAATCGAAACCCGCCTGAAAACGGGTTCGAGAATAAAAGTTAATGGGTGCCCGCGGCGCGGGCGCGCCATTCATAGTCGAATGCGAGCGCCTGCGCCGGCGCGGACAGGCACTCGACAAAACTCACCACTTCCGGATCTTTTACGAAACTCGCAGCGGAAGTCGCCGAAAGAATGGCGACGCTGTCTTGCGGTTTCGCGACTAAAAAACCCTGCACATAATCGACGCCGATTTCCTGCAATGCGCGCAGGGTATCGATGTCTTCGACCCATTCCGCCACGCTGCGCATGCCGAGATTGCGCGCAAGCGCGACGATGGCTTCGACAATGGCGATATCCGCCGGATGCGCACACATGGAGCGCACGAATTCGCCGTCGATTTTCAGCGCATCGGCGGAAAGTGCCTTCAAATATTTGAACGAGGAATAACCCGCGCCAAAGTCGTCGAGCGCGATTTTGCCGCCCATGTCATGGACGCGCGCGATGAAGCGCTGCGTGTTCTCCAAATCGTGCAGCGCCACGCTTTCAGTGATTTCAAGGCAAAGGTAATGCACCACTGATTGATGCCGCGCGAACAACGCGAAGATATCCTCCATGAATTGCTCGTCGTTGAGCGAACCGCCTGAAAGGTTGACGCAAATGAATTGCGTGTTCTTCAATTCATGGCGATGCGCCTCGATCCATTCGAGCAACGTGGTAATGACCCAGCGGTCGATTGCAGCAATATTGCCGGACTCTTCCGCCGCGACGATCACCTTGCCCGCGGGCAGCGTTGTGCCGTCCGGCGCGCGCATGCGCAGAAGTACTTCGAAATTAAGCGATTCCGTTGGCGCCGATAACGACATGATCGGCTGCATCACGAGAAAAAGGCCCGGCGGCAGACGATTTCGGCCGAGCGTCTCGACGAGTTTCAATTCTTCCGCGCGCTCCTCGAACGCCGCCGCGCCCTTGCGGTACGTGACGAGGTGAGTATGCGCGACCTTCTTCGCTTCGCGGCACGCGCGATCCGCATGCGACAGCGCGTCCTGCACGCGCACGCCCTGCGAGCATTCGACGAGACCGATCGAAGCCTTCACCTGAAACGCGCGATTGCCGACCTGATAGGGCGCGTCAGAAAGAATGGAAATGAGTTCGCGGCATTCCGCGATGGCGTCTTCAATCGACGTGTCGTGCATGACGCAGACGAACTCGTCGCCACCGATTCGCCCCACTGCATAATTGCGCGCGAAGTGCGCCCGCGTGCGTGCCGCGACCTGTCGCAAGACTTCGTCGCCACTGCGGTGGCCGAAGAGGTCGTTCACGAGTTTGAAGCGGTCGAGGTCGACATAGGCAAGCGCCCACGGCAACATTTCATCGCTTTGGGCGGAAATAGCTTTCTCGATACCGCGCCGGTTCAGCGAGCCCGTCAGCGGATCATGCTCCGCGAGAAAGCGCAGACGCTCGACGGCGCGCGAACGTTCGGTCGTGTCCTGCAGCGAGCCTTCGATCCAACCGTTCGAGCGGATAGCCTTCAACAGATAGCGCCGCTCGCCCGTGCCGCGCGCGGCGGAACCGCCCATTTCGAGCTCACCGTCACTGCCTTTCGATGCCAGCGCCTGCAGCGCGCCCCACGCGCCGGGCTCGAAGTAATCGTTCCAGTGGCGGACTTTGTATTCCGCTTTCTGCAGGTCGAGCATCGAGCGCAGCGCCGGATTGGCGCGCACGAAGCGGCCGTCGGTATCGAGCGTGAAGAGACCGATTGGCGTGACTTCGTAAGTGTTGCGTAATTCCATCTGCGCCTGACGGCGGAAGTCGCGCTCGGCGCGCATCTGCTCGGCGATGGCAAACGCCGCCATCATGCTCGATGACAGCGCGGCCATTACCGTGTTCACGCCGCCGACCAGCACCTTGAGGCCGAACGCCGCGCCGAGTACTTCGGAGAACGTGGAAAACAGCACGATGGCGAGCGACGCCACGTACCACATGACCGTGCGCGAACGGGCCATCCACACGAGCCGCACGAGGAAGAACAGCAGCACGCAGATACCGAAGCCGGCAATGACCCACAGCGTCGGAATGAACAGCGAATACGGCAACGCAACGGCTGCCCCAAGGAGCACGATGCCGACGTACTGAATGACGCGCAGAAGCCACCGGTAACCGACCACGCGCAATTCGCGGCGGAACAGCTGCTGGAATAGCGCGGCGGTCAGCAAATAGTACGCGGCGAACGTGATTTGCCTGAGCGGCGTCATGAAGTCGGCTGGCAGTACGCGGCCGAGCCACTGCATGTCCCAGCCCATGGCGTTGGCGCACAAACGCAGATTGCCGACGAGCCACACCGCGAAAATCACGTACGTCCATTCGTGATTGATCAACGCGGTGACGAAAACGAATACCGCGAGCGTGAGCAAACCGCCCGCGATCAGCCCGGAGCTTTCCTGGAAGTCGAGCGCCGAGCTTCGGAGACCTTGCCATTCCCACGCAAACGCGTTGATCTGCGCCGGGCCCGAATAAACGCCGCGGCAAATGACGGACAACGGTGCCTTGATGCGCCCCACCTGCACGAAAAAACCGGCCTTGACCGGATGCATCTCGCCGCTCACGCTTTCGCGATCGGCGGTGCCGAGCGGCTGGAGGTTACTGGCGTTCCAGCATGAAAGCGACTGCGCGTGGCGCGAAGGCAGTTCGATTGCAGTCGACGACTCCGTGCTCATGACGGGCGCCGTGATGGAAAACCAGACGGGTTTTTCGGAGAGATGCGTGTTGTAGCGCGTGGTGGCCGGTGCGGCGCGCAGGGCTTCGCGCGCGGCTTCGGGACCGAGCGAGTCGCCATGATCGGCGAGAACGTGGAGTTCGAGCGGGACCGCGCCCCGCGTTTCGTACTGGCGGGGTAAAAAGAAGAGCGTCGCTAGCGTACCGAGTGCGATCAGAAACGGGACCGCGTAGACGGCGACCGCGTACAACGCGCCGTCGATCCACGAGCCCGAGCGTCTGAATCTCGATAAGGAAGCTGGAATAACCGACGCCATACCTGAATAAGCCCCCCGTTTGCGCCGATCTTGCCGGCGAGAGGCGCGGCGGAGCCGAGCTTGCCCCCGCCACCGCACTCTTTGGCCAACCGGACCACTTCGGGCCCGGCTTTTTTGCTCTTGCTTTCGTTACCGCAGCCCTTCTTCTACCGGCCGTAAGCCATCAGCGGAGCCTCAGGGCATCGTACCGGTTCCCAGTCAAAAGATAAATCTACAGATTGCAAATCGATGTCCGGATGATGCGTATTCACCATGTAGTTGAACAATGGGTGACGCGCCTCTTCCCAACGCTGCCGCGCGACCGCCACTTCCTTGGCCAGCACGCGATGCGGCATGCCGCCCACGTGCGCCATCGGCAGATACTCGTTTACGCCGAACACGTCCTTGAACAGCATGGCTTCGTATTCCCGGTCGAGCGGCGCACGCGCGGTAATCACCATCCAGTCGATCTCATGCAGTTCGCAGAACATCCACAACGCCTTGCACAACGCCACCTTCACGACTCGTCCCACCATGCCGCCCGCCACGCCGAGGCGCGTCGCTTCCGCGAGACGGCTTTCGGCGAGATGACCCGGCAGCTTGATCGATTGCTCGACCGCGAGCGGCGCATACGCATTGGTCTGAATGCGCATGGTGCCCAACGGCGCGCCATCGAGTTTCGATTCCGCGAGCAAAACCGCGGTGCCGCTATCGCGATCGGAATGCTCGATCGTCATTTTCTCGGCGAATTCGGGCAAATGCCGACCATACGCAGAACGCCTGATGCTTACGGCTTTCTGGAGCCCGTCGTCGTCCTGGACGATACGGATAGTAAACGGCATGCGTTCCGTTTTCTGAAGTGCGGGCACTACCGTGAGTGTCGGACGAAGCGCCGTTTCAGATTGGTTAGCGGCGGCATTCGTGGCAAGGTTCAGACGTTCCATTTTGTAAACCCCATTTTTCTTGGCGATTAGGAAATTGCCGCGTGATATGGGCGTTTTAAGGTTGTGCCCTCACACGGCGAATCGAGCCTCTCACGAAGTCAAATAACGGGGTGCGCGCTTGCCACTGTTTCTCAGCAAAATTCAGGCTAAACAATTAGAACTTTTATTCTAATTGCCGAACTAATCGCCGGGCAACTGCTGCAAAAATAAATATGCATAGCCGGTATTCGAATATGCATGCACAAGAAGAGTGAAAAGAAACGAGGGCCAACAGCCACCAAATGCCGTGAGAGGTATTCAGGAGAATAGCCGTCTGTCAAGCAATACGAAATATCGCGTAATCACGTCAAAAGACTAAAAAAAGGGGACACGGTAACGTTTGCGCTTCACGCAACACTCGAAAACAGAAAACGGCAACAAATGGGATCGTTGGGGAAATGAGCGGACGCAAAAACGCGGATACCAGGACTTTTGGCATCCGCGAATCTCACAACATGTTGAACAAATCAAAGACGGGGTAATCAGTCTTCTTCGTCGAGCCAGGGAATGTCGACGTCGGTAATGAAAGCAACCATGGCGAGCGGGCGTCCCTCCTGACGGCCGAGATTGCCGTCGGCACGCTGCCATTCGCAGCGGAAGATGGTGGCCGGCGTGTCGGCGAGCAAGGTGATCGTGCGAATTTCGTCTGGATCGTTCTCCTCGACAGGGCCGTCGAGCGAAACGAGCAACTGCTGCGGCCACGCGCCGTCGGCGGGATCGTAGATCTTGTCGCCGTCGTTAACGACCACGTGCGCTTCGACGCCGATGGTCGCCGACGCCTCCACGATCATCTTGCCGAGTGCGCGCAACACCGCCGTAGCGCGAGCCGAATTGGCCTGACGGATGGCGAGATCGCCGCGCGTGAGCGCCTGCTCGAGTTTTGGATTGGTTTTCTGTTGCGCCATCGATGTCTCTCAAAGGTTTTGGTGCAAGCTTCGACGAGCCTTGCGCCGCTTAAGTTGCAGCGGGATCGTATCACCGCCTCTTCAAAGATAGGTCGCGGCGCGGGCGCGGGCAAACACGACGCCGCCACTCAAGTTTTCGCACGCTCGGCCGATACTGCCTTGTATCCCCATCTCGCCGCGTGCCATTGCCGTGCCGTTCATCGACTCGTATGTGCATTCTCCCCGACGCTGTGTCCGCACGCAGCCGTCAGGCCTCGGCCGGCGTGGTCCGACGTGTTGACGGCGCACACCGGAGTCGTCGACGGCATCACGCTTCGCACGCATCTGCAGCCGATCTACAGCCTCCCGCATCAGCGCGAAGTCGGTTACGAGGCGCTGTTGCGCGGCGATGCGGGCGATGGCGCGCTGATCGGCCCGTTCGATCTGTTTGGCCGCGCGATCGTCTCGGGCGAGCTCACCGCGCTCGACCGCATGAGTCATCTGGCGCACCTCCGTCATGCCGCGCCGGTGCTGCCGAGCGCGCATTGGCTGTTCGTCAACATGAACCCTGCGACTTTCACGGACCCTGGCTATGCGAAACAGTTCGCCGCGCTCACGCACGCGGCCGGGCTCGCGCCGGAGCGGATCGTGATCGAAGTGCTCGAATCGGGTGGTTCGGATGTCGCGGAGATCGCGCGCGCGACGCGCTCGTTTCGCGCGCAGGGCTTTCTCGTCGCCGTCGACGACTTCGGTGCCGGGCATTCCAATATCGATCGTCTGCTCACGATGCGGCCGGATATCGTCAAGCTCGACCGCAGCCTGGTGCGCGCGCAGAGCGGCAAGCGACGCACGCCGATGCGCGATGCGCTGATGCCGAAGCTCGTCGATCTGCTGCATGAATCCGGTATGTTCGTGGTGGCCGAAGGAATCGAAACCAGCGACGACCTGATGCTCGCGGCGCGCTCCAACGTGGACTTCGTGCAGGGTTATCTGTTCGGTCAACCCGCCGCGCAACTCGCCGAACGCGGCGCGGCCACGCCGCTCTTCGAAAACGTATTCGATTCGCTCGCGCAGACGCGCCGCACCGAGCGCCTCGCGAGCGACTTGCTGCTGATGCCGTATCGCTCGAATCTGGCGCAGGCCGCGACGCGCCTCGCGGGCGGCGCATCCGCCGAGCATGCTTGCGCCGCGTTGCTCGCGCTGCCTTGTACGATCAGTTGCTTCTTTCTCGACCACGCGGGTCGCGAATGCCTGCCGACGCTCGCCGGCGCGTGTGAGCGGCGCTCGGCCGACCGCTTCGCGCCCATTGCGGACGCCTCGACCGGCCGCTGGGACACGCGCCCCTACTTCGTCGATGCCCACACGCGGCCGCAGCAGGTCATCACGAGCGCGCCGTATCTGTCGGTAACGGGGACGTCGCTGTGCGTCACGCTCACCATCGCGACGCAGCGCAACGGACGGCTGATCGTCGCGGGCGCGGATCTCGACTGGCGACGCCTGACCGAAGCGGCGCCGTCGATCCTGTAAGCGTCAGCTTGCCGCGATGGCTTGAGCCAGGGCCACCGCGCCTTTGCGCAATGCCGTCACGTTGTTGGGCTCGAAGGTCCAGTGCCCGGCGACATCCACGATGGCGAGTTGCGCGCCCGGCCAAAGCGCGGCGAGGTCGAACGCCTGATCCGCGGGACACACCATGTCGAAACGTCCGTGGACGATACTGCACGGCAGATGCGCAATGCGCGCGACGCGCGGCAGCAGCGGTTCGGGCGGCAGTTCGTGCGCCATGTAGTGACGTTCGAGCAGCGCCATGGAAACGGCGGCGGAGTTGGCCTCGGCGCTCGGGCGCTTGTCGTCCTGCTTCGGGTCGCTCGAGTCCTTCGCTTCGCTCGATGCTTGCGCTTCACCCGATACTTTCGCCTCGTCCGCTTCCTTCGCCTCCTTCGGCGGCTTGTTGACCACCGACAAGGTGGTCTCATACAGCGTCCACGCGCGCGCGAGCCGCGTGCCGGCTTCATCGAAACGCGCGAGCGGCGCTTCCGTCAGTTGCAGGATCTCCTCGCCGCTCGTCGGACGCTTCCCGCTCGCGGCTTCGATGGCGTCCAGAAACGCGCGATGCGCCTCCGGAAACACGCGCCGCACGTCCCACAGGAACCAGTCGATGTCCGCGCGCCGCGCGAGAAACACGCCGCGCAGCAAGAAGCCCGTGCAGCGTTCGGGATGCGTGACGCCGTAGGCAAGCCCGAGCGTCGTGCCCCACGAACCGCCGAACAGCGCCCAGCGCTCGATGTTCAACCCGACCCGCAGCTTCTCCATGTCGCCGACGAGCGCATCGATGCCGTTCGCCTCCAGCTTGCCGAAAGGCTTCGACTTGCCGCAGCCACGCTGGTCGAAGAACACGACGCGCCACTTGTCCGCTTCGAGCACCTCGGCCCATTTGAGATTCATGGCGCCGCCGGGGCCGCCGTGCACGACGAGCATGACGGGCGCCTCGCGCGGACCTTGCGCGCGCCAGTAGATGGAATGGCCGTCGCCCACGTCGAGCATGCCTTCGTCGAAACTCACCGGCTCCTGATCCATGTGTTCCCTTGCGATGTTGAGATAAGCGGTCGATGACCTGCACGCGCCATTGTTGCATCGCGCGCCCGAAGACGCATGAGCGAAGCGGCGGTTTTTGCCTCGTGCGTTCACGGCTCGATACCGTTATGCTTCTGGGCTTTCCTCCGTCGATCGCACGATTTCAATGCGCAGCACCCTCGTCAAGTGGCTCTTCGCCACCTATCTGCTCGGCAGCGGCACGATCTGGTCGATCCTGATCCTGCCGCTTTTCCCGTTCGTCGGCAGAAACGGACGCTATTGGTTAGCCAGGCAATGGTGCCGCGCGATGGTCACGATGATGCGCGTCATCACCGGTGTGGGCGTCTCGGTCGAAGGACTCGAACACTTGCCGCACGGGCCATGCATCGTGTTGAGCCGCCATGAATCGACCTGGGAGACGCTCGCGTTCATGGCGCTCTTTCCGCGCCGCATCAGCTTCGTGTTCAAGCACGAACTCATGCAGATTCCTTTCTTCGGCTGGGTGCTGCGCGGTCTGGACATGGTGAGCCTCGACCGCGGCTCGATCCGTCAGGCGCACCAGGCTGTCACGCGTGAATGCGCCGCGCGGCTGAAGAAAGGCGATGTCGTGGTGATCTTTCCGGAAGGCACGCGCGTGGCGCACGATGCGCCGCTCAAGCTCGCTTCGGGCGGCGTGCGGCTCGCGTGCGCGACCAAGGTTCCGGTCGTGCCTGTTGTCCACGACGCGGGCAAGGTCTGGCCGGCGAAGGGTTGGCCGGATCATGGTGGACATATCCGCGTGATCGTCACGCCCGCCTTGCCGCTCGAATGCGAAATTCCGCAGGAGTTGAACCGGCTCGCTCAAGCGCAGATGGATGCGGCGCTGGCGGAGTTGCGCTGATTGGTTAAGCCGCAAGCCTTTGCCTCGTGGATGCCGACTTGAGGCCTTGGTCGTCGCGTTCCGAGATTCTCGTCGAAGCGCAAGCAGCAGCCGTTCAATAAAGCGGCCGCTTCTTTGCGGCACACAGACGGTTCACGGCCGCAACCAGCGTCTCCATCTCGACCGGCTTGCGCAGATACCCGTCGTAGCTCACGAAAGCCGGCGGATTCGGATGCCCTGAAATCATCAGGAAAGGGATGTGCGCGAGCGCGGCGTCGTTCTTCATCGTTTGACAGAGAAGCGCGCCGCCGAGTCCCGGCATCATCCAGTCGGACACGACGATGTCGACCGTCTGCGCGCCGAGTATCGACAGAGCGCCGTTGCCGTCGACGGCGTAGAGCACGCGGCAATCCTCCCCTTGCATGCAGAGGGTCCAGGCTTCGATGGTGGCGGGGTCGTCATCGACGAGCAGAACGGTCTTCATGGAGCGAACGAGTTGACAGCAATGCGGCACCAAGTGCGGGAAATGACGTCGATGCGCCGAAGCGGCACGCGTCGATAAGACCGGCGCCACGAGCGTTCGTTGCAACCGATTCGCTGTCCCGGCGGGCTTACGTCATAGTATTTGTTTCGCGCGAAATCTGCGCGGTAAATGCTGCTCTAGCAAGGTGTGCGCCGCGGTGCACGACCGGTCACTTGTTCCCGGCGCGCGCACGGCCCGCTTCGCGCAAGGCATCGACCAGACTTTCTTCCACGGGCGTGCGCGCGGAGTCGTTGCGACGTATCAAGCCGATCGGCTCATCGGTGCCGGCGAAGGGCATGGGCAAGGCAACGAGCAAGCCGAGCGCGATGTCCTGCGCGACCGCGCCCGCTGGAACGAACCACACGGCGTCATTGTGCAACGCGAGCGCGCGGCCAAGCGAAACCGACAGCGTTTCGATCAACGCGGTGAGCGCATGCGCGCCGAACGCTGTCAGAACGCTTTCAGCCGACTGACGAATCAACGTCCCGAATGGCGGCACGACGATCGCGAAACGCGCAAGCAACGCGGGCGCGAGCGGCGCCTCGAACGTCAGCGGATGCTCGCGCCGGACAATCACCGCTAGCGGTTCACGATAAATCTGCTCGAAGGAAAGCTCGTGCATGGCTTCCGGCTCGGAGAGCCGGCCGACGACCAGATCGACGTCGCCCGCCTTCAGCCGTTCGAGCAGTTGCGCGTTCGAATCCGTGCGAACGGCAAGCGAAATCGCCGGCCATTGCTGCCGGAAAGCAGCGAGCGCGGGCGGCAGCAAGGCCGTGGCGACAGTCGGCAATACGCCGATGGAAATGGTCCCCGGCACATCGCCACGTTCGCGCAGCAGCATGTCCACGCCTTCGCGCAGCGACGCCACGCACGCGCTCGCATGCGGCGCGAAGAGCCGGCCCTCGCGCGTGGGAACCGCGCCGCGCCTGCCACGCTCGAACAAGCGCACGCCTAGAATGGATTCGAGTTCCCCTATGGTCTTCGACACGGCCGGCTGCGTAATCGACAGGCTGTCGGCCGCGCGCTGCACGCTGCCGAGCTGCGTGACGGCAAGGAAACACTGAAGGTGGCGGAACTTGACGCGAGTGTTGGTGAAGTCGGTATCCATGACGAGTCGTTATGCAAGCAGGCACGAAACATCATTTTCCATAACTCGCTGCATTCGATAAAGTAGTTGCCAGAAATATCCGATTGAAAAAACCCGGACACCCTACAAAACAGGAGACACGTCGTCATGACCTCGCCTATTCTCACGCCTCGCGACTGGGATTCCCACCCGCCGTATCTGTCTCCGGGCTACCGGTCATCCGTGCTGCGCAGCCCTTCGCTGCCGCTCATCCCGCTGAAGGAAAATCTGCGCAACCGCCGCGTTCCCGTCTATGGCGCGGACGACCTGGGCACGCTCGATAACGACCTCACGCGCAATGCCGCCAAGAACGGCGAGCCGCTCGGCGAGCGCATCATCGTGACGGGCCGGGTGCTGGACGACAACGGCCGCCCGGTGCGCAACACGCTCGTGGAAGTGTGGCAGGCCAATGCCGCCGGACGCTATGTCCACAAGGCCGATCAGCATGACGCGCCGCTCGACCCGAACTTCCTCGGCGCGGGCCGCTGCCTGACCGACGACGAAGGCCGCTACCGCTTCATGACGATCAAGCCGGGCGCGTATCCGTGGGGCAATCACACCAACGCGTGGCGCCCGAATCACATTCACTTCTCGCTCTTCGGCGACTACTTCGGCTCGCGTCTCGTCACGCAGATGTATTTCCCGGGCGACCCGCTGCTCGACCTCGATCCGATCTATCAAGGCATTCCCGAGCAGGCGAGAAAGCGCCTCGTGTCGCGCTTCTCGATCGACACGACTCAGGAAAACTACGCGCTCGGCTACGAATTCGATATCGTGCTGCGCGGCCCGGACCAGACGCCGACGGAGTGAACGACATGACCACGCTCAAACAAACCCCATCGCAGACCGTCGGACCGTACTTTGCCTACGGCCTCGTTCCCGAGCAATACAACTTCGATCTGAAGAGCCTGTTCACGGCATCGGCGGCAGATCGTGAAGTGCCGGGCGAGCATATCGCCGTGGTCGGCAACGTGTACGACGCGGAAGGCAAGCCCATTGGCGACGCGCTCATCGAAATCGCGCAGGCTGACGCGAACGGCCGTTACGTGGAAAGCGCCGAAGCCGCGCGCGAGTCGGGCTTTCGCGGATTCGCGCGCGTCGGCACGGGCACGGACCCGAAGCTGCGTTTTATCGTCGATACGGTGAAGCCCGGCAAGACCGCCGACGATGCCGCGCCGCATCTCGATGTCATCGTGCTAATGCGCGGCATGCTGCTGCACAGCTACACGCGCATCTATTTCGACGATGAAACCGAAGCCAACGCGAACGACGCCGTGCTCGCCGCCGTGCCGGCCGAGCGCCGCCATACGCTGATCGCCAAGCGCGAAGCGGGACCGACGGGCAAGCCGGGTGTGTCGGGCACGATCTATCGCTTCGACATTCATCTTCGCGGCCCGAACGAGACCGTGTTCTTCGACCTCTAAACGTCCGCTTCAAGGCGAAACGAAGGCGTCCGGCACTGCGCTATAGTGTCGGACGCCTTTTCGTTTCCATCGCTTCCTTTATGACCGACGCTTCCAACCAAAGCCCCAGCCCGCTCTACACCAAGCTGCTTGCCGAAACGGCGCAGATCGGCTGGTCCGAACTCGAACGCTTCTTCGCAAAGGGCGCGCTGATTTGGGTGAAGGGCGACCTGGATCTAGTGAGCGTCGCCGAGGCTGTCGCCAACGACGACACGCAGCAGGTCACGCAATGGCTCTCGGCCGGACTCATCGAGCGCTTGCAGGCGCAGACCGCCGTGGATATCGCCGCGCGCGATCCCGAGTTGTGGGCCGTGGTGGTATCGCCCTGGGTCTGCGTGCAGGAACGCGGCGCGGGCATCTGAATTACGTCACGCGCGGCGCTTCATCGACTTCGTCTTCAATCGCGCACCCAGTCCGTCCATAGCACGACGAGAATCGTCATCAATGCCGGGCCGATGAAAAGCCCGATCAGCCCGAACGTTTCCGCGCCGCCCAGAATGCCGAACAAGACGAGCAGAAACGGCAGGCGCGTGGAGCCGCCAATCAGCACTGGTCGCACGAAATGCTCGGAGATGAAGACCACGATCAGTCCGAAGATCGCCACGCTGGCAGCCGAAATCACGGAGCCTTGCGCGAGCAGCCATAGCGCCGAGCCGAGGAAGACGATCGGCGCGCAGAACGGCAGCATCGCGGCGACCGCGGTCAGCATGCCGAGCAAGGTGGCGTGCGGCACGCCCGTGATGCCATAGGCGATACCGAGCAAAGCGCCCTCGCCCAAGCCGACCACCACGAGACCGATCACCGTGCTGCGCACGGAGTCCGCCATGCGCCGGATGAGCGCCGCACCGTCCGCGCCAAACGCGCGCCGCGATCCCGCGATCAGTTGCTCGCCGAGCCGCGCGCCCGCCTGGAACATGAAGAACAGCGTCATCAGCATGAAGCCGAAAATGACGAGCCCATGCACCACGCGTCCGCCGAAATGGCGCGTCATCGCGACGACCGTCGCGCTATGCAGACGCTTCACGGCAGGGGAAGATTCGAGCGGTGTCGCCAGATTCTCCTGCCACCAGTGCGAAACCTGCTGCGAACCCATTGGCAGATGCTCGAGGAAAGCGGGCATCGGAATACCGGTGCGCAAGACGTCGTGGAACCAGCGGAGCATGTCGCTCGCTTCGTTGGCGGTCTGCGCGGCGACGATGGCGAACGGCACCACGAAGAGCAGCCCGACCGCTGTGGCAAGAAACGCCGCGAGCAAGATATTGTGCCGCCTGAACAGCGGACGCTGCTCTAGCCAGTGCAGCGCCGGCCATAATGAAATGGCGATCACGATAGCCCATACCACCGCCGGAATGAACGTGCGCGCCGTATAGAGCGCAATCAGCACGAGCACCGTGTAAAGCGCCGCCGACGCCGCCCGCTGTACCTTGTTGATGCGTGCGCCCGGGTCCGTATCATGCTCGTTGCTGCGCTCTGGATTACGCGGATATCGCGGTGTAGACATGACGGTGAAAGCTCGCAGGAAGAAAGACGGAAATTCGAATCGATAACCTGAATGGTCGCACGCATTGTAAGCGCGTCGAACGTTCGGACGAAGTTGGCGCCCTGTTGACGCCCAGTTGGGTCTAGGTTAGCGCTCGATTCGCACAAAGCGTTACGCATAGTTGCGGGCAAGCAGCAAATGTTATTTACAACGGCAAGATTCGGGCTCCGTATAATCAAAGCCTCTCTAAAGAGAAGGGAAAGCACGGGATGGCAGGTAGAGCATTACAGTCGGCCGTTGGAACATGCGCGTCGCTTGCGATGCTGGCGAGTTTATTCTCAGGCTGTTCGAGCGGCCTCAGCCGCACGAAGGAAGACAAGCTGAACGCGCAATACGGCATCACCATGCTGCAGGTCAAAGGCGGCGTGGAGATGCGCCTGCCCGACGCGCCGCTCTTCGATAGGGACGAAGCGCGCATCCGCGTGCAGAACATCGCCGTGCTGGACCGCGTCGCGGATGTCCTCAAACGCAGCATGCGGCCTGTTCTGATCGAAGGCCATACCGACGACGAAGGCTCGCTCGCCTACAACCGCGAACTGTCGCTGGCGCGCGCGAATGCCGTTGCGAATGCGTTGATCGCGCGCGGCGTGCCGGCCGAGCGCATTACGACCAAGGGCATGGCTTACCTGCGGCCCATCGCCAATAACGACACGCCGCAGGGCCGCGCGCTAAACCGGCGCGTCGAGATTCTGGTGCGCACCGAGAGCCAGGACACGTTACTCGGCAGGCCCAGGAAGTAACGCGCTTCTAGCTTCCTTCAACTCGTTTCGAGCACCAGCAACTGCGAACCGTCGGCGACCTGATCGCCGACATCGAAGAGAATCTCGCCGATTTTTCCCGCCGTGGGCGCAACGATCGTATGCTCCATCTTCATGGCTTCCATGACGATGAGCGGCGCGCCCTTCGCCACCATCGCGCCTGCCTCCACCAATACCGCGATGACCTTGCCGGGCATCGGCGCGGTGAGACGGCCTTCGTGCTCGGCATCGCCCGCATGAGCCATCAGGTTTTGCCATTCGAACTGGAATTCCGCGCCTTCGAGAAAGACGTGGAAGATGTCGCCTTCGGTGAAGACGGTGCCTTTTAGCAGGTTATCGTCCAATTGCACGGTGTAATCGGTCGCGCCGCCATGCGTCCAGTCGAAGCGCGCGCTCTTGCCATCGAGCGCGAGCCGCTTCTCGCCGTCTTTCGTGTAGACGACCTTGAGCATGTCGTCGTGATCGACCTCGCGCCAGTTCAGGTCCTGGCTATAACCGCCCGCCATGCGCCAGTGCGAGAGCGCGTCCCACGGCGAGTGACCGTGCGCCTCGCCGCCTTCGCGCGTAAGCAGCGCGGCGCAGGCAAGCGCGAGCGCCTTGTTGCGCGGTACGGTTGGCCGCGCGAACAAGGTGTCGCGATGACGCTCGATCAAACCGGTATCGAGCTCGCCTTGCGAAAACGGCTCGCTTTTCACGATACGTTGCAGGAATTCGACGTTCGTATGCAGCCCGACGATCTCGCATTCGGCCAGCGCCCGTGCCATGCGGGCGAGCGCATCTCGACGGTCGCGGCCATGCACGATCAGCTTCGCGATCATCGGGTCGTAAAACGGCGTGATGGCGTCGCCTTCGCGCACGCCGCTGTCGATACGCACGTCGCCGTCGATCGAAAAACTCACCGCCTGCGGCAATGCGAGATGCTTGAGCGTGCCCGTCGATGGCAAAAAGCCGCGCGCCGGGTTCTCCGCATAGATGCGCGCTTCGATGGCATGACCGTGCACCTTCAGCGCGTCTTGCAACAGGGGCAAAGGCTCGCCCGCCGCCACGCGCAGTTGCCATTCGACCAGATCGAGCCCGGTCACCATCTCGGTCACCGGATGCTCGACCTGCAAGCGCGTATTCATCTCCATGAAGTAGAACTGGCCGTCCTGCGTCATGATGAACTCGACCGTGCCCGCGCCGACGTAGTTCACCGCGCGTGCCGCCGCCACGGCGGCTTCGCCCATTGCGCGTCGGGTGGCATCGGAAAGACCGGGCGCGGGCGCTTCTTCGAGCACCTTCTGATGCCGACGCTGCACCGAGCAATCGCGATCGAACAGATAGACCGCGTTGCCGTGCGTATCGGCGAAAACTTGCACTTCGACGTGACGCGGGCGCAGCAAATATTTTTCGATCAGCACGCGATCGTTGCCGAAGCTCGACGCCGCTTCGCGCTTGCATGAAGCGAGCGCGGCCGCGAAGTCCTCGCTCTTTTCGACGACTCGCATGCCCTTGCCGCCGCCGCCCGCGCTTGCCTTCAGCAGCACCGGATAGCCGATGCGATCCGCCTCGCGTTGCAGGAGCGCGGCGTCCTGATCGTCGCCGTGATAGCCGGGCACGAGCGGCACCGACGCGGATTGCATGAGCGCCTTGGCCGCGGCCTTGGAACCCATCGCGCGAATGGCTTCGACCGGCGGCCCGATGAAGACGATGCCCGCTTTCTCGCATGCATTGGCGAAGTCTTCGTTCTCGGAAAGAAAGCCGTAGCCTGGATGCACGGCTTGCGCGCCGCTCGAAAGCGCTGCCTCGACAATTCGCTCCATCCGCAGATAGCTTTCGGATGCCGCCGCGCCGCCCACGTGCACGGCTTGATCGCAGACATCGACGTGTTTCGCTTGGGCATCCGCGTCCGAATAAACGGCGACGCTGCCGATATTCATGCGCTTCGCCGTCGCCGCGACACGGCAGGCGATCTCGCCGCGATTTGCAATCAGAATCTTGTTGAACATGGCTTCACATCCGTGGATCAGCTTGAGGTGCGAGACGCGAGTCGGGCGCCTGGGTCCCGACGTCTGGCGTCACATGCGGAATACGCCGAAGCGCGTGTCTTCGATCGGCGCGTTCATCGTCGCGGCAAGGCCCAAGCCCAGCACGTCGCGCGTTTGCGCCGGATCGATCACGCCGTCATCCCAAAGACGCGCGCTTGCATAGTACGGATGACCCTGCGCCTCGTATTGATCGCGAATCGGCGCCTTGAACGCTTCCTCTTCGTCCTTCGACCACGCGCCGCCCTTCTTCTCGATGCCGTCGCGCTTGACGGTTGCGAGCACGGACGCGGCCTGTTCGCCGCCCATGACCGAGATGCGCGCGTTCGGCCACATCCACAGAAAACGCGGCGAGTAGGCGCGGCCGCACATGCCGTAATTGCCCGCGCCGAACGAACCGCCGATGATCACCGTGAACTTCGGCACCTTTGCCGTGGCCACGGCCGTCACCATCTTCGCGCCGTTACGCGCGATGCCTTCGTTTTCGTACTTGCGCCCGACCATGAAGCCCGTGATGTTCTGCAGGAACACGAGTGGAATCTTGCGCTGGCAGCATAGTTCGATGAAGTGGGCGCCCTTCAACGCCGACTCGGAAAACAGAATGCCGTTGTTCGCGACGATGCCGACCGGATGCCCCCAGATATGCGCGAAGCCGGTGACGAGCGTCGTGCCGTAGCGCGCCTTGAATTCGTCGAAAGCGGAATCGTCGACGATGCGCGCGATCACTTCGCGCACGTCGAAAGGCTTGCGGGTATCGACCGGAATCACGCCGTAAAGGCTCTCCGCTTCATGGCGCGGCGGCAGCGGTTCCTTGAGCGCGAGCGGCGGCGTCTTCACGCGATTGAGATTGCCGACGATACTGCGCGCGATGCCGAGCGCATGCGCGTCGTTCTGCGCGAGATGGTCGACGACGCCGGAAAGACGCGTGTGCACGTCGCCGCCGCCGAGATCCTCGGCGCTGACTTCCTCGCCGGTCGCGGCCTTGACGAGCGGCGGGCCGCCCAGAAAAATCGTGCCCTGATCCTTTACGATGATCGACTCGTCGCTCATCGCCGGAACATAAGCGCCGCCCGCCGTGCACGAGCCCATGACCACCGCGATTTGCGCGATGCCCGCCGCCGACATGTTCGCCTGGTTGTAGAAGATGCGGCCGAAGTGATCGCGGTCGGGGAACACGTCGTCTTGATTCGGCAGGTTCGCGCCGCCCGAATCGACGAGATAGACGCACGGCAGGCGGTTCTGTTCGGCAATTTCCTGCGCGCGCAGATGCTTCTTCACCGTCACTGGATAGTACGTGCCGCCTTTCACGGTCGCGTCGTTGCAGACGATCACGCACTCCTGTCCCGCAATGCGCCCGATGCCCGTGATGATGCCCGCGCCCGGCGCGTCGTCGTTGTACATGCCGTAGGCCGCGAGCTGCGAGAGTTCGAGAAACGGCGTGCCCGGATCGAGCAGTTGCGCAATGCGGTCGCGCGGCAAGAGCTTGTTGCGCGACACGTGCCGGTCACGCGCGGCTTGACCGCCGCCTTCCGCGAGCTTCGCGACTTTTGCCTTGAGATCCGCGACGAGCGCTTCGAGCGCGGCGGCGTTGGTCCGAAAATCTTCGCTGCGCGGGTTCAGTTTCGATTCGATGATCGCCATGACGCGCCTCAAGCCGTCTCGGCGAACAGTTCGCGACCGATCAGCATGCGGCGAATCTCGCTCGTGCCCGCACCGATTTCATAGAGCTTGGCATCGCGCCACAGGCGTCCCACCGGATACTCGTTGATGTAGCCGTTGCCGCCAAGAATCTGGATGGCTTCGCCGGCCATCCACGTGGCTTTTTCGGCCGTGTAGAGAATCACGCCCGCGCAGTCCTTGCGCACCTGGCGCACGTGGCCCGAGCCGAGCGTATCGAGCTGGCGGCCCACCGCGAAGAGATATGCGCGGCACGCTTGCAGCGTGGTATAGAGATCCGCGACCTTGCCTTGAATCAGCTGGAATTCGCCGATGGCTTGCCCGAACTGCTTGCGGTCATGGATATACGGCACGACCGCATCCATGCAGGCGAGCATGATGCCGGTCGGCCCGCCCGCGAGCACGGCGCGCTCGTAGTCGAGACCGCTCATCAGCACCTTCGTGCCGCCGTTCAATGCGCCGAGAATGTTTTCCTTCGGCACTTCCACGTTCTCGAACACGAGTTCGCCCGTATGCGAGCCGCGCATGCCGAGCTTGTCCAGTTTCTGAGCGACCGAGAAGCCCTTCATGCCCTTCTCGACGATAAAAGCCGTGATGCCCCGCGCGCCCGCTTCGATATCCGTCTTCGCGTAGACGACGAGCGTGTCGCAATCCGGGCCGTTGGTGATCCACATCTTGGTGCCGTTGAGCACGTAATGGTCGCCCTTCTCGTCCGCGCGCAGCTTCATGCTGACGACATCCGATCCGGCGTTCGGCTCGCTCATGGCAAGCGCGCCGACGTGTTCGCCGGAAACGAGCTTCGGCAGATACTTGCGCTTCTGTTCTTCCGTGCCGTTGCGATGAATCTGGTTCACGCACAGGTTCGAATGCGCGCCGTACGACAGCCCGACCGATGCCGACGCTCGCGAGATTTCTTCCATCGCGACCATGTGCGCGGTGTAGCCGAGATTCGCGCCGCCGTATTCCTCGGATACCGTCATGCCGAGCACGCCCATGTCGCCGAATTTCTTCCAGAGGTCCATTGGGAACTGGTCGGTGCGGTCGATTTCGGCGGCGCGCGGCGCGATTTCCTTCAACGCGAAATGCTGAAGCGTGTCGCGCAACATATCGATGTCTTCGCCCAGCGCGAAGTTCAGGCCCGGCACGGTGCTCATGGGGTGTCTCCTCCAGATGCAATGTTTCGGCGCGTCGCGTTTGAGTTTCACTCACAGCATATGGAGCGCCGCAGAATGGGCCAATTTCATCCTCTATTCGTCTTTCCGTCAATAGGTTTTTGAGCTACGCTCACATTTCTTGCGCACGCTCTTCCGCTACCGCCATGTCCACGCAAAGCACCGCTTCCAACCGCCGCACGCCGTCGGGCGTCAAATCGCAACAACGCGTGCGCGAAATCCTCCAGGCCGGCCGCGAGGTCTTCGCCGAGAAAGGCTACGACGGCGCCACCAGCGCGGAAATCGCGCAGCGCGCCGGCATTTCGGAAGCCACGGTGTTCAGCTATTTCAGCGGCAAGCGGGAATTGTGCGCCCGCGTGATCGCGGACTGGTACGACGAAATCATCGATGCCTTCGAGACCGGCATGCCGCGCGACGGCTCGGTGCGCCAGCAGTTCGCGTTCATCGTGAGAACGCATTTGCGGTTGATGCTGATGAACGGCACCGGTCTGTGCGCGCTCGTGCTCTCGGAAGGCCGCACGCGCCAGCACGATCTGTCGGACACGCTCACCGAATTGCAGCGCCGCTACACCGCGCCGCTCATGGACGTGCTCGCGCGCGGACAGACGCTCGGCCACGTGCGCGGCGACGTTCCGCTGCGTCTTTTGCGTTCGCTCGTTTTCGGGCCGATGGAACACGTGTTGTGGGACGCCACGCTTGCAAAACGCCGCCTGAGTCAGACTCAGATCGAGACGACGGCGAATGAACTGGTGGAAGTGCTGTGGGCCGCGCTGCAACCCGCCGATGCGAAAACGGCGGCGCTAGCGCAGTTTCGACAGGATGTCGAAGACGCATCGCGCCGCTACGAAGCGGCATCGAGCGAAGAGAAGCCGCTTACTTGACGAAGCGGCGCGCGAGACGCGCGAGCATCGGCACGGTGGTCGGGCGCAAGAGCCGCGCGTCGTAACCGCTCATGCGACGCGCGTTTTCCGCGAGACAAAGGTCGATCAAGGAAGCGACGGAAACATTGCCCGCCACGGAATCGCCGACGTTGGCCGGGAAGTTGGCATCTTGCGCCGCGCCGCTCGTGTCGAAACCTCGCGCGAGCGAAATGCGGTCGCGAATCAGCGAAATCCAGACGCTCGCGGTTTTGAGCAGGAAACCAGGCTTGCGATACCACGGCAGACTGCGCCGATACCACGCCGCCCAGTTGGCAAAAAACAGAATGTGACGCGCTTCTTCCTGAATCACCGGCTCGAAGGTTTCGACGAGCGCTTCGGGAAAATAGCCTGACTGGCGCGCCGCCTCGAACAAGCCGAACGCAAAGAAACTGTCGATGCACTCGCTATAGCCCGTGAGCATCCACGCGCGCAATGCGTCGTCCGGTGCGGGATACGGCGGCTCGGGCGCGAGCTCGATGCCATAGGCTTCGACGAGTTTCGAGAGTACGAGCTTGTGGCGCGCTTCTTCCCCGCCGTTCATGCGCAAGGCTTCGCGCAAATGCGGGTCGTGAACCGCCGCCGCGTAAGTCGCCACGCGAATGGAGGCGCGCCCTTCCGTCTGCACCGCGATGTCCCAGATGGGCAGCGACGTCACGCGCTTGAGCGCCGCCGGGTCCAGCTTCGGCCACTCGATCACGGCCGGTTTGTACGGATTGTGCGTCGTCAGCAACATCTCGCAGAACATCCGCAGATGCTGATCCGAGCCAATCCGAATCTTTCCTGACGATCGATACGTCCAATTACGCATCGCATGATCTGCTTCTACCGGAGTGAGCGTGTCGGACATATTCGAAAATTGAGCGACGATCGGGTACGTTCTGCGGATTTTGGCATACCGGCCGACAATCCGCAGCAATCGCTGCTCAATTCACGTCAATGCGAGATTTTTTCGAGCGCCATGTCGCGCGTACGCGGTCCCATCAGGCCGATCGCCGCCATCACGACGAGCATGGCGCCCGCGATGAACACGAACACGCCGGTCGTCCCGAAACCCTTGAGCACGGCCGCGATGATGAATGACGTGAAAATCGCCGAAAACCGGCTCCACGAATAGACGAAGCCGACGGCGCGCGCGCGGATGCTGGTCGGGAACAACTCGGTCTGATACGCGTGGAAGCTGTACGACATGATGTTCGACGACAGCGTGAGCCCGACGCCCATCGCGATCAGGAACATGGCGTTCGACGACTGGCTGAACAGCAGCCCGCAGACGATATTCGCGCCCGCCATGGCGACGATGGCCGTCTTGCGCTCGATGCGGTCGGCAATCAAGAGCCCGATGATCGGCCCGATGGGCGCCGCGATCGCGATGATGCTCGAATACATGAGGCTCGACGTGACCGTGACGCCCTGCTTCACGAGCAAGGCCGGCACCCAGTTGGCGAAGCCGTAGAAACCGACCGTCTGGAACACGTTGAAGATGATCATCATCGTGGCGCGGCGGCCGTAGGGCGGCTTCCACATATCGGCGAACGAGCCTGCGCCCTGCGCGGCGTCGAGCACCGGCTCGGGCGCGGCGGGCGGCGGCAACGGCCGGCCGTATTCGCGTTCCACCTTGGCTTCGAGCGCCGACATTACGCGATCCGCTTCGGCGAGGCGGCCCTTTTGCGCGAGCCAACGCGGACTTTCGGGCAGCGTGCGGCGAATCCACCAGACGAAGAGCGCGCCATGCGCACCGATCACGACGACCCAGCGCCATCCGTCGAAGCCGAACGGCGCGCGCGGCACCAGCAGATAAGCGAGGAACGCGACCCCCGGCACCGCCATGAAACCGACTGCCTGCTCGCAGGCAAAAGCGCGTCCACGGATGTGCTTCGGCGCGAGTTCGGAGATATACGTGCCGATCGTCACCAGTTCCACGCCGATTCCCACGCCGGCGATGAAGCGCCAGAAGTTGAGGCCGGTCGCGGTGTCCTGAAACGCCATGATGAGATTCGCGACGGTGTACCAGAGCAGCGAATACGTGAAGATCGCGCGGCGGCCGAAACGGTCGGCGAGAAAACCGCACGCCACCGTGCCGATGAACAGCCCCGCGAACAGCGACGCAATAAAGCTCGCCACGCCTGTGAAACCGAAGAAACTCGCTGTCGTCGGCGTGAGGATGCCGCTCTTTACCAGCCCCGGCGCGACGTAACCGGAGTACAGCAAGTCGTAGAGCTCGAAGAAGAAGCCGAGACTCAGGAGCGCGATGAAAGTCCAGATGGTGCGCGTGGCCGGCAGCCGGTCGAGACGCGCGGAAATGAGCCCGGCGGTGATTTCGGGTGGCGCGGACGCGGACGCAGCGGCCGATGCGCGCTGTGCGCCCGCCGCGGGGGAAGTTGCCATTGATATGTCTCCTGTCGACCGGACGGTTCTTTTGCGGATGTGGCGTCCCGCGCGAGGGGGTGGTCTTCGGCGCGCGGGACGAGGGCCGCATTTTAGCTGCGAGGGGCGTATCAGTCAGCCCGAATCCCATCCATCAACAACGCCACCGCATGCCGCGCGATCTGCTCCTTGCTGATCGCGCCTGCGCCCTGTCCGCGCCAGCGAGATGTCGCAAGCGGAAACACCGCGAGTCCGAACAACGATACGAACACGAGCGATGGCTCCAGCGCCGGATTTACCTTGCCCGCTTTCTGCCATCCGGCGATGCGCTCGATCGCCAAATCCTTGCGCTCGTCGCCGAAGCGTTCTGCCATGCGCTGACGCAGCACGCCACCTTCGCTGATCACTTCGCGTACCCACAGCGCCGCGAACCACGGATGCTTGTCCACCGTCGCGACCAGCGCCTCCACGAAGGCGCGCAAGGTGTCGGCGGGCTCGGCCGAGGGATCGTTGAATACGCGTCCCAGTTCCGAGCGCAACGGCGCGAAGCGTTCGTCGATCAACACATCGAGTAGCTGCTCGCGCGTCTTGAAATAGTAATGGACCATTGCGGGCGTTACGCCGGCCTCGCGGGCAATCGCCCCGAGCGTCGTTTCGCCGATGCCCTGCCGCGCAAACAACATCAGCGCCGTATCCAGCAAGTGCGCCCGCGCCTCGGCGTTGTGACCGCCGCTCGGACGGCCCGGCCGCCGCCCCGCTTTCTTCAGTTGAACCTCGCCCGATTCGCCGGGCAACTCGGCTCCGATTACATCGTTTGACATAGAGATGGTTTGACGAGCCTTCGATGATCGTTTATATTAACTTTCATGTTAATTAAATTCAATCCGTTTTCGGCGGGCAGCGCTGAGAACCGGATTGAAGCGCTTTTCACGACGCCAAAGGCGTCCCTACGCAAGTACAGGTCGATATGACATCTTTACACCGAACCGCCCCTGCAGGCGTCGACGAAGCCGCAAAACCGCCGCTCGGCCTGCTCTTCACGGCGCTTTTGCTCGTCATGCTGCTCGGCGCGCTCGATCAAACCATCGTGTCGACAGCGCTCCCGACCATCGTCGGCGAACTCGGTGGACTCGAAAACTTATCGTGGGTCGTCACGTCCTATCTGCTCAGTTCGACCATCGTCGTGCCGCTTTACGGCAAATTCGGCGATCAGTTCGGACGCAAGGTCGTGCTTCAGGCATCCATCCTGATATTCCTTGCCGGGTCTATCCTCTGCGGCGTCGCGCAGAACATGACGCAATTGATCGCGCTGCGCGCGTTGCAGGGGCTCGGCGGCGGCGGGCTGATGGTGGTCACCATGGCCGCCATCGCCGATGTCATCCCACCCGCCGAACGCGGTCGCTTCCAGGGGCTTTTCGGCGGTGTGTATGGCCTTGCCACGGTCGTCGGGCCGCTGCTTGGCGGCTTTCTGGTCGAGCATCTGTCGTGGCGCTGGATTTTCTACATCAACGTGCCGCTCGGCGTGATCGCGCTCGCCGTCATCCAGACCGTATTCAAGCCGCATACGGCGCACGTGAACCATCGCGTGGACTATATGGGCGCGGGCTTTCTAGCCGCCGCGCTCACCTGCATCATCCTGTTCACCAGCGAAGGCGGCGCGCTCTTGCCGTGGAGTTCACCGCAACTGTGGTGCACGCTCGCGCTCGGCTTGATCTGCATCGGCGGATTCGTCTATGAGGAACGGCTCGCCGCCGAGCCCATCATGCCGCTCTCGCTCTTCAAGGAACCCACCTTCGTGCTGGCCGGGCTGATCGGTTTCATTGTCGGCTGCGCGCTGTTCGGCGCGGTTACGTTCCTGCCGCTCTATTTGCAAGTGGTCAAGGGCTCCACGCCGTCGCAGGCCGGTCTACAGATCACGCCGATGATGGCCGGCGTGCTGCTTTCCTCCATCGTGAGCGGCCGGGTCATCAGCAAGATCGGGAAGTACCGGTTTTTCCCGATCGCGGGCACGGGACTCGTCACGCTCGCCATGGTGCTGCTGTCCACGCTGCGCCTCGACACGCCGCTGCCGGTCATGTACGGCTACATGCTGCTGCTCGGCCTCGGGCTCGGCATGGTGATGCAGGTGCTCGTGCTGGCGGTACAGAACGTGGTCGAATTCCGGATGATCGGCGTGGCGACCTCCAGCGCGACGCTCTTTCGCTCGATTGGCGGCTCGGTCGGCGTGGCCGCTTTCGGCGCGATTTTCTCGGGAAGCCTGCGCGGCCGGCTCGAAACGCTGATTCCGGCCGGCACGGAGATGCCGCGTTCGCTCGGGCCGCTCGCGGTGGCGAATCTGCCGGCCGCGTTGCATGACGATTATCTGAGCGCGTTCGCCGGCTCCATGCACACGGTTTATTTGGTCGCGGCTTGTATTGCGTGCATCGCTTTTGCGCTGTCGTGGTTTCTCAAGGACCATCCGCTTCGCAAGCATTGAGAAAGTAATCAGCAAGGAAGTCGGTAGAATTCAGACAAAACCACTTGCTAAATCATGTGAAGGAAAGTTCTAAATCGCCGCTATCGGTGCTTTCACTAGATGCCTGACAATTTTGGCTTGGTACCCTTCTGCCGATTCTGCCCGGACACGATCCGCGGAAGACCCAAAGGTCCGGCGTCGCCAATTACGGCGCCGGATGCCCGGATACGAGACCTGCCGGGATGAACCGACCACCATCTGGAGTAATAACAGTGAAGAAACTGATCGCGGCCCTGACGATGTCCCTCCTTGCCGCCACGTCGCTCACCGCCGTCACCGCGCACGCCAAGGACTATTCGACGATTCGCTTTGGCGTCGACGCAAGCTATCCCCCGTTCGAATCGAAGGGTTCGGATGGCAAGCTGACCGGTTTCGATATCGATCTCGGCAACGAGATCTGCGCGCGCCTGAAGGCCAAGTGCGTATGGGTGGAGAACGATTTCGACGGCATGATCCCCGCCCTCAAGGCGAAGAAGTTCGACGGCGTGCTCTCGTCGATGTCCATGACGCCGCAACGCGCCGAGCAGATCGCCTTTTCGAGCAAGCTGTTCAACACGCCGACGCGTCTCGTCGCGAAGAAGGGCAGCAACATCCTGCCGACGGCCGAAAGCCTGAAGGGCAAGACCGTGGGTGTGGAACAAGGCACGATCCAGGAAACCTACGCCAAGACCTACTGGGCGCCGAAGGGCGTGACGGTGACGCCGTACCAGAACCAGGATCAGGTCTACGCCGATCTGACTTCGGGCCGTCTGGACGCCGCCCTGCAAGACGCCGTGCAGGCGGAAATCGGCTTCCTGAAGACGCCCCGCGGTGCTGGCTATGACTTCGCGGGCAAGGATATCGTCGACAAGAAGGTGCTGGGCGAAGGCGCGGGCATCGGCATGCGCAAGGAAGACACCGACCTCAAGACGCAAGTCGACAAGGCAATTGCCGACATCATCAAGGACGGCACGTACAAGAAGATCGAGAAGAAGTACTTCGACTTCGACGTGTACGGCAGCTAAGTCATGCCTTCGGGCGAAGCGCCGGTCACACCGGCCTTCGCTCGAGTGGGCTACGAAGCGGGCTCCGCGTTTTTTTGCGGAGCCCGCTTTGTTTTTGGCGCCTGGCAGGGGTCGCTTTTGCTGAGTCTGCTTTTGTCGCAGCAACGGTGCGCTCTTCAGTGCCCGCCTTGGCCTTCCGCGCAACTCCGCAAACGTCCCGACGCGCCGCCGCGCGGATTTCGGCTAAGATCGAACGTCCGAGGCAAAGCCGACGGCAGCAATCTCGCATGGAACCGGAACCGGGCGCGGCAAGCACCATCAGCGCTCATTCCGGTCGACAGGAGACGCCATCGCCATGGCACGCGGCAATCTCGCCCGTGCACGCTGGCCCGCCATAAACATCATTCGAGACAAGACCGCGCACTCGCATGCGCGCGCACATCATGCAAACCAAGACTCATCAACTCATTTCGCCGACGCTCGGCACTTCCCGCACCATCACGAGTTATCACTACGGCTCGGGCGGCGGTCAGAAAATCTACATTCAGTCCTCGCTGCACGCGGACGAATTGCCCGGCATGCTCGCCGCGTGGAAATTGCGCCGCCTGCTCGCCGCTTTCGAAGCCGACGGCAAGCTCAAAGGCGAAGTGGTGATCGTGCCGGTGCCGAATCCCATCGGGCTGAATCAGATCTTGCACGGCCAACTGCTCGGCCGTTTCGAAGCCAATAGCGGCCACAACTTCAACCGCAATTTTCACGATCTGGCCGCGTTGATCGCGCCGCGCATCGAAGCGCGCCTTTCCGGCGACAGTCAGGCGAACCTGCTCGCCGTGCGCGCCGCGATGAAGGAAGCGCTCGACGAGCAAACGGCGCACACCGAACTCGAATCGCAACGTCTAGCGCTGCAAAAGCTCTCGTACGACGCCGATGTCGTGCTCGACCTGCATTGCGATCTCGACGCCGCGCTGCATCTCTACACGAACCCGGATATCTGGGCCGATGTCGAACCGCTCGCGCGCTATCTCGATGCAAAGGCGTCCCTGCTCGCGCTGAATTCGGTCGGCAACCCGTTCGACGAAATCCACAGCTTCTGCTGGTCCGACTTGCGTACGCGTTTCGGCGAGCGTTTCCCTATTCCGAACGGCGGCATCTCGGTGACGGTCGAGTTGCGCAGCCAGCACGACGTCTCGCATGAACTCGGCGATAAGGACGCGCAGGGCATCGTTAATTATCTGATTCATCGCGGCGTGATCGATGCGCCGCAAGTGCCGCTGCCGCCGCTCGCGTATCCGGCCACGCCGCTCGCGGGCGCGGAGCCGATCGTCGCGCCTGCGAGCGGCATTCTCGTGTTCCGTGCGCAAGTGGGCGCGTTCATCGAGGCGGGCTCGGCCATCGCCGATGTGATCGACCCGCTCGCCGATACCATCACCACGCTCAAGTGCACGACCTCCGGCGTTTTGTACGCGCGGCATATCACGCGCTTTGCGACCGCCGGGCTGGAAGTGGCGCGCATCGCGGGAGCGAAGGCTTATCGCACGGGGTCGCTTTTGTCCGCCTGAGCCTTGAACGTCAGAATGGAATGAGACCGCACTGCGCCGCGACGATGCGCCAGCCGTTCGCGGTCTCGCCCCACGTTCGCGTGTAGCGCAAGCTGCCCGCGAACGGCGCGCCGCCGAATGTCCCGGCGAGCGCGACGCGCGTGACAGTCACGGCAAACGCGCCGTACACGCGCACGCTTTGCTCCACCACCTCCAGCTTGTCGATGCGCTGCATGCCATGCCGATGCCCGCTCAGGTCATCGGCCTTGCTCCAAATCTTTCCGGTGGCATCGACGAAAGTCAGGTCGTCGGCCAGAAGCGCGTCAAGCGCAGTCACGTCCGACGCCATCATCGCCTGCTTCAGGCGTTCTTCCAGTTCGCGGATTCCGTGTTCGTCCATTTTGTTTCTCGCTTGTCCGTCATGGGGCGGAGTTGTGAGGATACCGCGCGTCTCGCGCAAGCGGACGCACGCATGAAACGCCGTCGCCACGCTAGCGCTGTTGCAGCCGCGACACACCGCAAGCCATCCGAAAGCGCTGTCATATTTCTTTAGTCAGCGGCCGCTACATTTGCGCCCGTTGCACCGAGCGTCAGCAGAACGCAGCGCGACATCGACGAACACGCACGATCACACACCACACCCGCGAACTCATCCCGGAGCACGTTTTGAAGAAGAACCTTCTGGCAACCGCCGCCCTCGCCGCCTTCGCCTTCGCCACTTCCGCTCATGCGCAGAGCAGCGTCACGCTGTACGGCATCATCGATGCAGGCGTCAGCTACGTGAACCACAGCGCCGTCACTGGCGGCAGCGATCACAACTTCAAGTACGACGACGGCGTGGCCCAGGGCAGCCGATGGGGCCTGAAAGGCGCCGAAGACCTCGGCGGCGGCCTGAAGGCCATCTTCACGTTGGAAAACGGCTTCAACAGCGGCACCGGCGCGCTCGGCCAGGGCGGCGCGGAATTCGGCCGCCAGGCGTATGTCGGTCTCGCGAAGAACGACATTGGCTCGGTCACGCTCGGCCGTCAGTACACGTTCTCGACCGATTACCTCGGCTCGGCCTACTCCATCGGCGGCCAGACCGTCGCGGGCAACTATGGCTATCACATCAACGACGTCGATCAACTCACGTCGAGCCGCATCAACAACTCGGTCAAGTTCAGCAGCGCGAGCTTTTATGGCGTGACGTTCGGCGCGATGTACGGCTTCTCGAACCAGGCAGGCGCCTTTGCGGGCACACCGACGACGACCGCGGGCGGCGTGACCACCGCCGGTTCGTCGCGTGCCTACAGCTTCGGTGTGAATTACAAGGCCGGTCCAGTCGGCGTGGGCGCGGCTTATACCGACATCCACTATCCGGGCGCGGCGACGCCCGCGTTCAGCACGGCGCTCGCGAACCTCGCGACTGGCGGCACGAAGGACCTGCGCACGTTCGGCATCGGCGCGAACTATGCATTCGGCGCCGCGACCGTGTTCGGCCTCTGGACCAACACGCGCTTCGAACCGATCACCGGCGCGAGTTCGAAGCTCAATGCGTTCGACATCGGCGGCAAGTACGCCTTCACGTCCGCGATCACGGCGGCGCTCGGCTACACCTACATGGACGTGACCGATGGCGTGGAAGGTCACTGGCATCAGATCGATGCGAGCTTCGACTACGCGTTGAGCAAGCGCACGGACGTGTACGCGCTCGGCATCTATCAGCGTGCTTCGGGTTCGAATCGCGGCGTCGAGAATCAGGCGCAGATCGGTTCGTCGACGAGCTACTTCGGTACGTCGGGCACGGGTTCGAACAACCAGCTCGCGTTCCGCCTGGGCGTGCGTCACAAGTTCTAAGCGCTGCCCGTTACGGTAAAACAAGGCGCAAAAAAGGGCCGCTCGGTCGAACGAGCGGCCCTTGTCGCATCATGCGTGCGCCTACTTGCTCTTCTTGCCCGTCTCCTTGTTGAAGCGCTCGACATACGAGTCCATCAGCTTGCGGATGGCGCGGCCAATCTGCATGTAGTCGCTCTCGTTGAGATTCGCAAGCGACACGCGTCCCGAAGGATGCTGCGTGCCGAAGCCGCGTCCTGGCAGCAACACGACGCGCGCTTCCCTCGCCAGCTGGAAGAGCAAGTCCGAAGGCTTGGTGTTCTTGAGCACCCAATCGACGAACTCGCGGCCGTGCGACTTCTCGCCCATGTATTCGAGGTCGAGGATCGCGTAGTAATCGACCTGATTTTCGTCCTCGTCTTCGAGCGCAATGCCGATTTCCCGATACAACGCGCGTTTGCGATTGCGAATCAACCGTTTGAGCGCGCTCTTGTAGGCGTCGGGCGTGTCCATCAGCGAGAAGAGCGAGAACAGCACCATCTGCACTTGCTGCGGCGTGGAGAGCCCCGCCGTGTGATTCAGCGCGACCGTGCGGCTGTCGGCCACCAGCCGGTCGATGAACTTCAGCTTGTCCGGCTCCGTCGTGATGGATTCGTAGCGTTCATGCAGGATGGCTCGCTGGTCTTTCGGCAGCGCGGCGAGCTGATCGTCGAAAATATTATGCCGATGCGTCGCGATGGTCCCGAGCCGCCAACCCGTCGCGCCAAAATATTTCGAATAGGAATATACGAGGATCGTGTTTTTCGGACACAGCGCAAAGAGCGAGACGAAGTCGTCCGCAAAGGTGCCGTAGACATCGTCGGTCAGGAGAATCAGGTCCGGCCGCTCCTTAACGATCTCCGCGATATATTCGAGACTCTCGGCATCCATCTTTACCGATGGCGGATTGCTCGGATTGACGAGGAAGAACGCCTTCACCTTCGGGTCGCGCAGCTTGTCGAGTTCCTGCTTCGAGTATTGCCAGCCGTTTTCAACCGTGGCCTCGAGATTCACGACGTTGAGCTTGTAATCGTTCAGGCGCGGGATCTCGATGTACGGCGTGAAGATCGGCGTGCCGAGCGCGATCGTGTCGCCTTCCTTGATCAGGAAGTTCTCGCGCATCGTGTTGAAGATATACGTCATCGCCGCCGTGCCGCCTTCGACCGCGAAGATGTCGAAGTCGCCGACGAACGGGTGCTTGCCGATCATCTCGCGCCGCAGATACTGCCCGACGATGACCTCCGACAGTTTCAGCATGCGGTCGGGCACAGGATAGTTCGAAGCGAGAATGCCTTCGCACATCTCGTAGAGAAAGTCGGCTGCGTTCAGTCCGAGCTGGTCGCGCACGTAAGACACCGCGCCCACCAGAAAGCTGATGCCGGGCGTTCCCTTGTGGTCGCGCGCGAAGATCTCGAAGCGTTCTTCAAGGCCTTCGTGCTTCGGAAAGCCGCCCACGCCTTCGGGCATATAGGCGAACGAGCGCTCGGATTCGCGCATGGCGAAGAGGCCCAGTTGCCAGAAACCGTGACGCGGAATCGTCGCGAGAAAGTTCGGATTGCCGCGACCCGCGTTGAGCATCGACAAATTGGCGGGACGCTCGACCGCGCCGCCGCCGGCCGCCTTGATGAGTTCGTCCTTAAGTTCGAACGGACTGAGCGCCGCCATTGCGGCCTGATCGTCGGAACCCGACTTAGAGGATTTGGACATCCGACACCCCCACTGGCAAAAGATACGTAGAGTTGAACAACGGAAGCACGAAAGGCTCGGGCATCATGTCAGCAACATCACGATCACCATGCCCCAGATCGTGAGCAGCGTATTGCCGACGGCATAAGTCACCGTATAACCAAGACCCGGCACCTGGCTCTTCGCGGCATCGCAAAGCATGCCGAGCGCCGCCGTGGTCGTGCGCGCGCCCGCGCAGATGCCGAGCAACAGCGCCGGGTGAAACTTGAACACGTACTTGGCGATATACATGCCGATGATGAGCGGCACCGACGACGCGAAGATGCCCCACAGAAAGAGGCTCACGCCGAGCTTCTGCAGACCCGCGACGAAGCCCGGTCCCGCCGAGATGCCGACCACCGCGATGAACACATTAAGCCCGACCGAATTCATGAACCAGATGGTGGGCCCCGGAATGCGGCCGAAGGTCGGATGGATCGCGCGCAGCCAGCCGAACACGATGCCCGCGATCAGCGCGCCGCCCGCCGTGGACAACGTGATGGGAATCGCGCCGAAGCGGATCACGACTGCGCCGATCAGCGCGCCCAGCGTGATCGCGAGCCCGACGAAGGCCATGTCGGCGGCATCGGTCGGACGGTCGATCACGCCGACCGCTTTCGCCACGGCCGACGTATCCTGCGTGCGGCCGACGAGCGTGATGGTGTCGCCGCGATGCAGCTTGGTGCTCGGCAACACGGGGATGGCCGTTTCGGTCGCGCCGCGCTTGATCTTGCGCAGGAACACGCCGCGCGCGCCGGGCAGCTGCGAGAGTTCCTCCAGCGTCTTGCCGTCGACGGCCTTGCTCGTCACGTAGACATCGACGCCTTCCACCGGCACGGCGAGCAGTTCGGCATCGTCCACTTCGGTTGCCACGCCGCCCAGCAGATTCACGAGATGCTCGCGTCGTCCGACGACGGCGACGACATCGCCCGCTAGCAGGACGTCGTCGACCTTGGCTTCTTGAATCGTCCCGCCACGCCGGATTCGTTCGATGAAAAGCCGCACGCCTGCAGGTTCGAGCGCCTCCGCTTCGCCGACCTTCATGCCGACCACACGCCCCTCTTCGCCAATGCGATACGCGCGAAGCGCGAACTGATGCCAGCCGCTGCCCGCGCCGCCCAATTCGCCGCTGCCGCCCATCTCTTTCTCGTACTGCTGGCAGGCCGCCACGAGGTCGATGTTGAGCAGCTTCGGCCCGAGCAGCGCAAGGATCATCGCCGAACCGATCGTGCCGTAGATGTACGTGACGGCGTAGGCGGTCGGCATCGCGTCGAGCAGTACCTTGGCGTCGTTCGCCGCCAGGCCGAGCCGGTTGATGGCGTCGGTGGCGAGGCCCATCGAAGCGGAGATGGTCTGCGATCCCGCGAAAAGTCCCGCCGCCGAACCGACGTCGTATCCGGCCAGTTTCGCCGCGAGATAAGGAAAGGCGAGGCACAGCACGGACTGAATGACGGAGAAGATGGCCTGCGGCAAGCCGTCCTTGGCGATGCCGCGCACGAACTGCGGACCCACGCCGTAACCGACCGCGAACAGGAACATCAGGAAGAAGACGGATTTGACGTTCGGCGAAATGGTGATGCCGAGCTGCCCGATCGCGATGGCGGCCAGCAAGGTAGACGTTACCGCGCCGAGGCTGAAGCCCTTGAAGCTCTTGCCGCCGAACCAATAACCGATACCCAGCGAAAGAAAGATGGCTATCTCGGGATAGCTGTGCAGCGTTGCTGTGAACCAGGACATGTGCACTCCTCTCGGGGATCAGCCCCGCGACCGTTACATGCTTCTTGGGCAAGGAAGGAATGAAGGAAAACGAATGACCTGCAACGATGCGCTCCCCGTTGCCGCAATACGGGCGAGTGCTTGCGAGAGAAAATCGAGTTGCATCGAACGGTTCATGGGCACGAATCGCGATCTGCAAACGGATGACGCACAGAGAATTGGCGCATGCGTCACGACGAAAAAAGAGGCCTCAACACGGCTGTCTGATGCCTAGCAATACACTATTTTCGCCACGCAGTTGAACTAAAAAACGATAGTTTCGGAGGCCCCTCCTGCTCGTTGCGGGCGTTGCACGAGTCGATTCGAACCGTCCCCGGCCGATCGTGCGGACGAAAAAAAACAGCGGCCGAAGCCGCTGTTTCCATGGAACCGAAATGCTTGCTGCGTTCTGTCCGACGCGTTGCAACTTACTCGGTGGTTTCGAGCAACGGATAATCCGTATAGCCCGTCGCGCCTGCTGAATAGAACGTCGAGGTGTCCGGCGCGTTGAGCGGCGCGTCGAGTTCGAAGCGTCGCACGAGATCCGCATTCGCGATGAACGGCTTGCCCCACGCGACCGCGTCGGCGTCGCCGCGCTCGATTGCCGCTTCCGCGCTTTGCTTGGTGAAGCCTTCGTTGGCGATATACACGCCGCCAAACGCCTTCTTCAGTTGCGGCCCGAGACTGTCGGCGCCTTCCGACTCGCGCGCGGCGATGAACGCCACGTTGCGCTTGCCGAGTTCGCGCGCGACGTAACCGAAAGTCGCGGCGCGGTCGCTGTCGCCCATGCTGTGCGAATCGGCGCGCGGCGCCAGATGCACGCCCACGCGATCCGCGCCCCATACGTCGATACATTGATCGACCACTTCGAGCATGAGACGCGCGCGGTTTTCGATTGCGCCGCCGTATTCGTCGGTACGCTTGTTGGTGCTGTCCTGCAGGAACTGGTCGAGCAGGTAGCCGTTCGCGCCATGCACTTCCACGCCGTCGAAGCCCGCGCGCTTCGCGTTTTCCGCGCCCTTGCGATAAGCCGCGACCACGCCTTCGATTTCATCGAGTTCCAGTGCGCGTGGCGTCACGAACGGACGCTGCGGGCGCACGAGGCTCACGTGTCCGCTCGCTGCAATCGCGCTCGGCGCAACCGGCAGTTCGCCGTTCAGGAAGATGGGGTCCGAAATACGGCCGACGTGCCACAGTTGCAGGAAGATCTTGCCGCCCGCTTCGTGCACGGCGTGCGTCACGAGCTTCCAGCCTTCGACTTGTTCGTCCGACCAGATGCCGGGGGTATCCGCGTAGCCCAAGCCTTGCGGCGTGACCGAGGTGGCTTCGCTCAAGATGAGACCAGCCGACGCGCGGTCGGCGTAATACTGCGCCATCAACGCGTTAGGCACGCGTTCCACGCCTGCACGTTGCCGCGTGAGCGGCGCCATGATGATGCGGTTCTTGAGCGTCAACGCGCCTACTTTGAGCGGATCGAAAAGAGTCGGCATAGATGTAAGGTATCCTGAAGAAATGTAAAGAAGGTTCGCCGTGGAAAGGGCTGCCGCGCTCAGAGATTCCCGATGGAATCGCGAAACGCCTGTATGACCGTTTCGTCGCGTTTGAAGAACACCCATTGCCCCACGCGCTTCGTGGTGACGAGCCCGGCTTTTTGCAAGGTCGAGAGATGCGCCGAAACGGTGGACTGCGACATGCCGCAGCGCCCATCGATTTGCCCCGCGCACACGCCATGCAGGTGCGGCAATTCCTGTTCGGGAAAGTGCAGCTCCGGCGTCTTCAGCCACTCGAGAATCTCGCGGCGAAGCGGGTTGGCAAGGGCCTTGTGAATTGCGTCGATGTCCATTTCGTTGCTCGTTCGTCCGACGGCGGAAGCTTCGCCGCATCGCCTTAAAACGAATCATATATCGGAAATGTCCGATACGCAAGCGTCCACATGCGTTTCGTCAATGCGATGCGTGTCATCGTGGCGCGCCGTCTGGTAATCTGCCCGGTTTAGCTGCCGTCAATTTTCGATCTAATTGCATATGGATACACCGTTCAACGAACGCGGCGTCACGCTCTCGCGCGTCGGCCTGTCGGCCTCGGGCCAGTTGATTCCGCTGCGCGATCTGCGCGCCGCGCGGGTCGTGAAGATATCGCGCAAGAAGCCGCTGCCGATCATCCTTGCGCTGATCGGGCTCGCGGGAATCGGCGTGGGCATCGCAACGGGTTCGGGGCCGGCGCTCGTACTCGGCATCATGGTGGCCGTGGTCGGCTATCTGTCGTGGATCACGCAGGACGTGATCTATCAATTGATGGTCGCAACGCCCGAAGGCGAGCGCGAAGTCATCATCACGAAAGACGAGGAATTTGCGGATCGCGTGGCCGCGCTGGTCGGCGACGCGGTCGCGAAACATGCGCAGACAGCGGCCGCAAAGCCGCAAGCCTGACGCCGCTACAAAAGAACACGCGCGGGACGTACCCGCGCGCGGCACTTACTTCAGTTCAAGCCATCGTCAAGTCAGATTCAGCGGCTCGACGTGCCAGATATCGCGGGCATATTCCGCGATGGTCCGGTCTGATGAAAATATCCCCATTCCGGCGACGTTCTCGATCGCGCTCTTCGTCCACGCTTCCTTGTCTCGGTACTTGAGATCGACCTCGGTTTGCGTCTTGTCGAAGCTGTCGAAGTCCGCGAGCACCATGTAGTGATCGCCCCAATCCACGAGCGTATGAAAGATGTCGTAGAAACGGTGCGGCTCTTCCGGCGAGAAGTGTCCGAGGCGAATCTGGTCCAGCGCCACCTTGAGCTCCGGATTGTCCTCGTAGATTTGCCGTGGCCTGTAGCCCGCCGCCCGCAGCGTTTCGATCTCGTCGGTCGTGTTGCCGAAGATGAAGATGTTTTCGCGGCCCACCGCGTCGCAAATTTCGATGTTCGCGCCATCCAGCGTGCCGATGGTCAGCGCGCCGTTCAACGCAAGCTTCATGTTGCCGGTGCCCGATGCCTCGGTGCCAGCCATCGAAATCTGCTGCGATAAGTTCGCGGCGGGAATGATGAGCTCCGCCACGCTCACGCCGTAGTTCGGGACGAAGCCTACCTTGAGCCTGTCGCCGACGAGCGGGTCCGCGTTGATCTTCTTCGCGACATCGTTGATGAGCTTGATGATGCTCTTCGCCATCTTGTAGGCCGAAGCCGCCTTGCCCGCGAACATGACCACACGCGGCGTCCAGTCCTGTTCGGGATTCTCGCGAATACGGTTGTAGCGCACGATCGTATACAAGATGTTGAGCAACTGCCGCTTGTATTCGTGGATGCGCTTCACCTGCAAGTCGAACAGCGCTTCGGGATTGATGATCGCGTTGGCTTCGCGTTTGGCGCGCTCGACGAGGCGCAGCTTGTTGGCGAACTTCGCGTCCTGAAACGCCTTCTGGAACTCGGGGTCGTCGCGCCATTCGCGCAGCCGGCCGAGTTCGAACAAGTCGCTGCGCCAGCGCGGTCCAAGCCGCTTGTCGATGAGCGATGACAGCGACGGACTCGCTTGCGCGAGCCAGCGACGCGGCGTAATGCCGTTCGTCACATTGGTGAAGCGCTCCGGGTACATGCGCGCGAAGTCGGCGAAAATGTTCTGCGTCATCAGTTGCGAGTGCAGCTTCGAGACGCCATTCACCTTGTGACTCGCGACGATCGCCAGATGCGCCATCCGCACGCGCCGCTGGCCGTATTCATCGACGAGCGAAATGCGGCGGATCAGTTCCACGTCGCGGCCGAACTTCTCGGTCACTTGCTTCAGAAACTGCGCGTTGATCTCGAAGATGATCTCCAGATGCCGCGGCAACAGACGCGACAACATTTCGACATCCCACGTTTCGAGCGCTTCGGGCATCAACGTGTGATTCGTGTAGGAGAACATCTGCTGAATCAGTTTCCACGCCTTGTCCCACGGCACGCCGTGACGATCCACGAGCAGGCGCATGAGTTCGGGGATGGCGAGCACGGGGTGCGTGTCGTTCAGATGCACCGCGACCTTTTCCGCGAGACGCCCGAAATGCGTATGCGTGCGCTGATAGCGGCGGATCAGATCCTGCATCGTCGCGGAGACGAAGAAATATTCCTGACGCAGACGCAATTCGCGGCCGGCTTGCGTCGAGTCATCCGGGTACAGCAAGCGCGAGACGTGCTCCGACGTGTTCTTCGCTTCGACCGCGCGCCGATAGTCGCCCTGATTGAACGCGGAGAGATCGAACTCGTCGGTGGCGCGCGCCGACCACAGGCGCAGCGTATTCGTCGCGGTGGTGGCGTAGCCGGGAATGACCGTGTCGTAGGCCATCGCGTTGACGTGCTCGGTATCGATCCAGTCGGTACGATCGTCGTGCTGCACCGTGCGCCCGCCGAAGTGCACCGTGTACGTCACCTCGGGGCGCGGAAACTCCCACGGGTTGCCCGCGCGCAGCCAGTAATCGGGCATTTCGACCTGATTGCCATCGACGATGGTCTGCCGGAACATCCCGTACTCGTAGCGAATGCCGTAGCCGAAACCGGGCACGCCGACCGTCGCCATCGAATCGAGGAAACAGGCTGCGAGCCGGCCAAGGCCGCCGTTGCCAAGTGCGGCATCCGGTTCGAGGTCTTCGAGCGAGGCGAGATCGATGCCGAGGCCAGATAACGCTTCGCGGACTTCGTCATGAATGCCGAGGGCAAGCAGCGCGTTGGTGAAGGTTCTGCCGATGAGAAATTCCATCGACAAGTAATAGACGCGCTTCACGTCCTGTTCGTATTGTTGCCGCGTGGTGCGCATCCAGCGTGCGACGAGGCGGTCGCGCACGGCGAGCTCCACGGCATTGAGCCAGTCGCGCGGCTGCGCGGTAACCGCGTCCTTGCCGACGCCGTACATCAGGCGATTCGAGATGGAGCGCCGTAGCGCATCGACACTGCTGTTGAGCTGGTCGAATTCCAGATCGACGGATGTCATCGAAACCTCCGGTATTTGCAACATATGCAACGACAGCGAAAGCGTGGTGGGAGTTCAGTGCTTTTTTGGCCTGCGGCTTGCCTGGCTCCCTGTTCGCGCGGGTTGCGGTCGTGGCCTGAAGGTGCAGGTTACGCCAGTTTTATTTTTTTTGGTATGACATGCGGTGGGTCGCTGACGCCTGATTTTCCGTGGGCGGTTGATCTTGCCGGTTCGGGGAATTTTGCTTTCTTGGCTTGCGGTTTCCATCAGTCGCCGCCGTCCCTGCGACGGGGAATTTGCTATCTCCTCTTGCAGTCTGGTTCAGTAGCCGCCTCCCCGGCGGGGGTGTAGCTTCCTCTATTGCTGCAATGAAAGTCACCGAGGAAAGCAGCCTTCATCCTGCCCGCTGATCGGGCGCGTGGTCAGGACTGAGTTCTACGCCGGCACGCGCCTAAGTGTCGGCCTTGCTCAATCGCCGTTCCTGGCGCTCATGGGACTCCGCTGGTCTCGCAGATTGTCTGACTGGTGTAACGCTTGGTGCTTCCGGCTTAGTGCGACGCGCGGCCGTTGGATGCGCCCAGCAAGTTCTTCATTGGGCTTTGCTTCGGCTTCCGTAGCGTTTTCATTTATCAATTCGTCTTGGTGCGCGGACCGCTATCAACAACAGCGCCGCCAGCGACGCTGCCAGCAATATCAGCGATAGCGCCGATGCGGGCAAGTAATACCCTCGATTCACTTGCCCCACCACGACTATCGGCACGGTCGCGAAGCCCGGCGGATACACCGTCAATGTCGCGCCCAATTCGCCGAGCGATAGCGCGAATCCCAACGCCAGGCTCGCTCTTATCGCCGGGACGAGTTGCGGTAACACCACGCGCCACAACACCATGCGCGGCGGCGCGCCAAGGCTCGCGGCGGCCTCGCGCAAGGTCGTCAATTCCGGTCGCAATGCAGCCGCCGCGCAGCGGTAACAGAATGGCAAGACCAGCGCGAGTTGCACCATGACGACGATCGCCGCCGAGCCGGACAGGTCCAGCGGACGCTTGTGATACGCAATCAGTACCGCAAGGCCCAACACCACGCTCGGTACACCGTTCGGCATCATTGCAATGGCATCGACGAATGCGCCCAGGCCGCGCCGGTCACGGCCCTCCAGCGCCAACGCAAGCCACAATCCCAGCGCGGTGCCGAGAATCGCGACGCCGAAGCCGACGCCAAGGCTTGTCGTCAGCGCGTCGAAATCGCTGGAGCCGAGGCGCCCGAACCAGCGCGTGCTGAAGCCATCGGGGAAGATCGTGCCCGACCAGTGCGACGCAACGCTCGACAACGCCACCACGACCACCGGCAACACGAAGAGCCAGAAGCACACGAGCGCCGCCAGGGACGCAACGAGCGCGCGCATCAGCGAGACTGGCTTTCCAGGTTTGAACGAGGTCGAAAGCTGCATGTCAGCGTCTTTGCAAGCGTCGATAAAGCGCATAGAGCGAGAGCGACATCAGCAACATCACGACCGATCCCGCCGCTGCGGTCGGCAAGTCGAGATCGACGGTCGCCGCGCTGTAAATGGCAATCGGCAAGGTGATGAGATGTGCGCTGCCCAAGACGAGCAGAATGCCGAACTCGTTGAGCGTCAGGAGGAAGCACAAGATGGTGCCCGCCGCGATTCCCGGCCACGCAAGCGGCAACACGACCTTGGTTGCGACCATCCAGCCGCCCGCGCCGAGACTTTTCGCGGCCTCGACGAGACGCATGTCGAGCATGGCGTATGAAGCGAGCGTCGGGCGCACCACGAACGGCGCATAAAACACGACCTCCGCGAGAATCACGCCGCCGATGCCGAAGAGGAAATCGAGCGGCGGGGTATCGAGCGAAAAAAGCCGTTGCAAGCCGATGCTCACCGAACCCTGCGAGCCATAAAGAAAAATCAGCGTGAATGCCACGAGGAACGAAGGGAACGCCACGAACAACTCGAGGAAACGCGTGACGAGCTTCGCGCCGGGAAACGGCCGAAAGAACAGCATCGACGCGAGCGCAACGCCAAGCAATGACGCGAGACTTGCGCTTGCGAAGAGGATGCCGAGCGTCGTGCCGATCACGCCGCGCGTCTCCGGATTGCCGAAGAACGCGGTGTAGGCGTGTAGCGTGAAGCCGTGCGGCCCGGTCACGCTCAACATGGCAAGGCGCGAGAGCGGATAGACGACGAGCGGCCCCAGCACGAACACGAGGATGAACCACAACTGCCATTGCCCCTTCTTGCCGCGCCGCGCGGCGATTGTCGCCTGGCCGTCCTGCGCTCGCCCGGCGGCCTCTTCAGGGATGCACAAGGACGACATCGTCAGCCTCGAAGGTCAGGGAAACGCGCGCGCCCTTTTCCGGCATGCGCGTGTGGCCGCGCTGCGTCGAAACGAGTACGGGCTCGTTGGGCCACGCATCGAGCGCGACGGAAATCGAGAGCGACGCGCCATACCATTCGACCGATGCAATCGTGCCGTGCAACGGCCCATCGCCGAGCGGCACGATGGAGAAGCGCTCCGGCCGAATGCACGCAAGCCGCTCGCGTTCGTCGTGGCGCGCGTCGCCGACGGGATACACCACGCGCGGCGGCAGCAGATTCGCGGCACCGAGATAGCGCGCGACGAAGCCGTCGTTCGGCGCGTCGTACAACTCGCGCGGCGAACCGAGTTGCGCGATACGGCCATCGCGCATAAGAAGCGTGCGGTCGGACAGCACGAGCGCATCGTCCTGATCATGCGTCACACAAACGATAGTCAGATTCGGCAAGCGCTCGTGCAACGCCTTCAGCTCGCTGCGCACGGACGCGCGGAGGTTGGCATCGAGCGCCGAAAGCGGTTCGTCGAGCAAGAGCACATCCGGCTCGACGACGAGCGCGCGGGCAAGCGCCACACGCTGCTGCATACCGCCCGAGAGCTGCGCGGGCATGACGTGGCCGGCATCGGCGAGTTGCACGAGTTTGAGCGCATCGGCGACGCGGCGCGCGATTTCGCCCGTCTTCAGCTTGCGCGCGCGCAGGCCGAAGGCGACGTTATCGAATACGGAAAGATGCGGAAAGAGCGCATAGCTCTGGAATAGCAAGCCGAGATTACGTTGATGCGGCGGCACATGCGTGAGTTCGCGGCCCGCGATAAAAAGCGCGCCCGCGAAGGCATCGGGCTGAATGAATCCGGCGATAAAGCGCAACAGCGTGGTCTTGCCGCAGCCGCTTCTGCCGAGTACCGTCAGGAACTCGCCACGTTCGATGTGCAGCGATAGTTGATCGAGCACGGTGCGCGCGCCGAAGCGCACCGTGAGTCCTTCGATATGCACGCCGGATCGCGCTTCGTGTTCATGAGCGAGCGCATTTCCGGACGAGCTCAGAGCAAACGTATTCACGTCAGGACTTCGGCTTCACGACCTCGGTCTCCTTGCCCGACTGGCCGATCACTTCATTCTTCCAGCGCTCGGTCCAGCCAGCCTTCTTCTGCATGACTTCGTTCCAGTCCACCGGAATCAGCTTCACGCCGGCAATTGCCTGCTTCACCGCTTCGCCGTTCTTGCCGCCGAGCGCGACATCGGTGCGCGCCGGAATGCCGTAGATGTCCGGCACTTTCGACTGCACTTCCGCGGACATCAGATAGTCGATCAGCTTCTTGCCCGCTGCCTGATTCGGCCCGCTCTTGATGAGACCGATTGCGTAGGGCAACTGGAACGTGGTGGGCGCGTCGCCGTTCTGATGCGACAGGAAAAGCGGCTTGATGGACAGACCGCCGTTCGCGGCATCGTCGAGATCCATTTGCAGGTCGCCATTGGCGAAGGCGATCTCGTTACGCGAGAGCAGCACATCGAGATAACCCGTGCCCTTGGTATGGAACTTCGCGCTTCGTTCGAGCGACTTCAGATAATCGAACGCTTTGTCTTCGCCCATCAGGGCCGACGTCAGGATGATGACCGCCATGCCGTCGCCCGCCGTCGCCGGATTCGAATACGCGATCTTGCCCGAGTAGTTCGGATGCAAGAGATCGGCGAAGGTCTTCGGCGCGCTCTTCGTGACTTCCGGATTGATGGCGAAAGAAAAGTAGTTGTTGACGAAGGTGGCCCACGCGCCGTCGTTCGCCTTGGCGATAGCCGGCACGTTCTTGTAGTTCACACTTTGATATGGCTGCAGCAAGCCGCTCTGCGATGCTTGCTGGATGAACGGCGGCAAGGTCACGAGCACGTCCGCCTTGGGCGAATCTTTCTCGACGCTCGCGCGGTTCACCACTTCGCCACTGCCCGCCGTGACGATATTGACCTTGACGCCTTCCTTCTTTTCGAAAGCCGGGAGCACGTCCTTGTAGAGATTTTCGAGGCCGTCCGCCGTGTAGAGGACGACGGCATCGGCTGCGTGTGCCGGCGAGGTTGCAAACGCCATCAAGGCGGCGATGGCCGGCAGCATCGTGCGTGCGAGGCGAAGGTCGCGAGTCATTTCGTGATCGATCCGGTGAGATAAGGTGACGCGGCTCGGGTGCTGCGCTGGTGTCGAAGCATTGCAGAGCCGTGTGACAGACACGTGAATGCCGTAAGCGGTGCAGGATTGGACAAGACGCGGTGCACGCACATCCGCATACTTCGGCCTTTCCGCCAAATGCCTGATTGACGATGCTCTCCTTGCTGGCCGCGCCGGTCTTCGTCCTACTCTGGTCGACAGGCTTTATCGTCGCGCGCGCGATTACCCCTTACGTCGATCCGAACGTGTACCTGTTCGCGCGCTTCTGCGGCACGGCGTTGCTGTTTGTCGTCGTGGCGCTCGCAAGCCGGGCAAGCTGGCCGAAAGGCGCCGATGTTCTACGGCATCTGCTTGCAGGCGCGCTGCTGCAAGGCGTTTATCTGGGCGCGGGTTATTGGGCCGTCGCACAGGGGCTGACTGCGGGCATCATGGCGCTGCTCGGCGCGTTGCAACCGCTTCTGACCGCTGCGTTTGCCGCGCGCTTCTTCGGCGAACGTCTGTCGCCGCGTGCATGGAGCGGGCTCGTGCTGGGGCTCACTGGCGTGGCGCTCGTGCTTGCGCCGAAGGTGATGACGGGTCATGCGTCATCGACACACGGAGCTGCGCCTTCATGGCTCGTCGTCATGGCGGCGCTGCTCGCCGTCCTGGCGATTACCGCGGGCACGCTGTATCAGAAGAGCTCGCTGGCACGCGCCGATATCCGCAGCGCGAGCGCGCTGCAGAATGCGGGCGCCGCGCTCGTCGCGTTGCTGCTGATTTTCGCGCTTGGGGAACATCGCTTCATTGCTTCGGCGACGACTTGGGTTTCGCTTGGATGGGGCATCGTGATGCTCTCGGGTGCCGCGACCACGCTTTTCGTGTGGATGGTCCGCCGTGGCGATGCCTCGCGTGCCACCGCGCTGCTGTTTCTCGCGCCGCCGCTTGCCGCGATCGAAGGCTATCTGGCGTTTGGCGAAACGCTCGGGCCGGTGCAGATCGCGGGGTTCGGGGTGGCGCTCGTGGGAGTGTTGCTCGCGCGGGCGAAATAGCCGTCAATCGGCCGTATCGGCGCCCGCCGGGATATTCGCACGCACCGCCTTCCCCGGACCCGGCGACCATGCCGGACGCGCCTTTCTCGCCGTATCGACGACGACCAGAAAGTGACCCGCCCAGGGCGTCGCGTTACGCGTGGACTTGAGTATCCACATCGACTGACCTTCGGCGGCACGGGCTTCGTATTGCGCGTCGAGGATGCCGCGATGATCGAAGAAAGTATTGAGCGTCGACGGTATGCGCACGCAGCCTTTCGAATGGCGCATGCCGAGAAGCGGTTCGAGTTTCTGCGGATCGGTGGCGTGCATCTGGAAGCGCATCGGCGAGATGCCGCCCTTGCCCCAGCCGCGCTCGCCATCGGCCCAGCCGAAGTCGTAGATGCGCATGTCGCGCGCGCCGTATCCGCGAATCTTGAACTCGTTGAGCGTGCCTTCCGCGCGAAAATCCATGTTGCCCGGCACGTGCTGAAACACGCCGAGCGGCGTGACGAAGTGATCGTAAGTGCCCGGCCGTCCTGTCGATACCGGCGATGCGCCGATCAGCGACCAGGCATCGGCCGGCTTCGCGCGGAAGAAAAGCATGAGCGCCTGCACGTTCGCGCTGCGATCGATCAGCACGACGAACTCATTGGCGAGATCGCCATGTCCGCTTTCATCGAGCGCATGCTGCAACACGCGACCGTAGGCCTGCTGATCCGCTTGGGAAACGCTGAGACGCCGGTCCACCTCTTTCGCGAAAGTCTGTCGCATGGCGAAGGCTCCGGCGGGCGGCAGGCCACGGCGTTGCGCCAAGTTGGGCTCGGGCGGTTCGGGCGGCAGCGGGACTTCGGGCGCCTCGGCCTCCGATGCGGCACTCGCGGCCGATGCCGGTTCCACGGTCGATGCAGCAGAGGCAGCAGAGGCCGCCGACGCCTCCGAGGCTCCCGAAGCAACTTGCGGCTTCATCGGCACCGGCATGCCGGGCAATGCGCGTTCGGGCGCGCTTGCACTCAATGGCACGCTTGCGCCTGGACTCAACGGCGGCGATGCGGGCGTCGACGTAACGTGCCCCTGGAGCACGTTCGCAGGCGATGTGCTTCGCTGCAAACCCGACGGCGCACTTCCATTCGAAGAAGATGCCGAAGCGGACTCTGACGCAAGACGCGCCTGCTGCGCGCCCACCGCCCCCGCATACGCCACAAACGCGGCAGCCACTCCAACGACGATTGCTCTCGCGCCAAATGCTGTTTCTCTATTCCCTGCCAGATGCATTGATTAATCCGCCTTGCCTGACCAGACTCAAGCCTGGCGATCCATATCGATCGCCCAGCCCCGAACATTCAAGAACCGATGCACGCAAAGACGCGCACCGGCTTCGTTCGTTGCATCTGGCGCAGCAAAGTTCATTCCGTCGATGGGCCCGAGAACGCGCCGCACGTCATGCTGGACAAATTCGGATAGCGGTTCGGCCAGTCGCCGGACATGGTCGATTGCGCATCCTTCAGCGTCATGTCGCCGGTGCAGACACAGCGTTTGAGATAGACCGCGAGCCGCTCCTTGCGGCGCTGTCCGGCACGGCCTTCCCAGCGGCGCAGATCGAGATTCGCGGGCGCATTGGGCAAGCCGCCGAGCAATACGGGCATGCGATGATCCAGCGCATATTCGGATGCGAACGAAGCATCGATGCCACGTTGCTTGAGCAGTTTTTCTTTCTGGCGCATCTGCGTCTCGAACGACGGCAGCACGCGATCGACATAACCCGGCACGCAGATCGTCTCGACGATGGTCGACTGCGTGACATGCGGATCGAGCCAATCGGGACGCTGCGCCCGCGAGCTTGCAGGCCACACCATGAGCGCGCCATTGAGCGTGATCAAGAGCGCGCCAAACGCCGCGCGCGCGGGACGAGCGGCAGCGGTCGCATAAGCATGACGCGCGAAGCGTCGCTTGAAGATGGGTATATCCCTTCGATCCATGCCTCGGAAGTGCAAATCATCATGCGGCCAATGCGACGCCGCTTATTTTTGAGATATTGAACAATCGCATTAGAACACACCAAAGGCGTGCATCGCGCTGTGGCTCAAAAGTCCGCGAGCCGATCCGTGGATGCGTGCGGCAAGGTCTGCGCCGTACTCGCCGCACTCGAAGACGCAAGCGCGGCGTCGAGCGCGCGGCCGAGCGCAAGCGCCTCGGCATGAAAGGAGCCGTAAGCGACCGCGATGCTGGCGTCGTCCTCGCCGTTGCGGTCTTCGTCGATGGCGCGATCGCATACGTGCTGCAAGGCGACGCATGCATCGGTGAAGCGCACGGCGCCGACCAGCGACGCCGCCCCTTTCATGCGATGCGCGATGTCGCGCAAGAGCGCGTGGTCGCAAGCATCGAACGCGGTCTCGGCGTCGATCAGGTCTTGCGCATGCGCGGATTTGAGGGTGCCGGCGAGCGTCGCGGCCTGATCGCCGTAACTCGCGACAAGCGCGCTGTCGAAGACCTCTGCCGCTTTCTCCCGCACCGGCCCGCTTCGCCGCGCTACACCTTCGGTCGCCGCGACGAGCGCATCGCGCAGGCCGTCGAGCGAGATGGGCTTCACGAGGCACATCGTCATGCCTGCCGCGACCGCGCGTTGCGCCGCCTCCGGTTGCGCGTTCGCCGTGAGGCCGACGACAGGCAACGGCCGCGCCTTTTGCACGCGCGCGCCTTCGTCCCCGCGGATCGCCTGCGCGAGTTCCTCGCCGCTCATTTCGGGCATCGAGCAATCGGTGAGGATCACATCGAACGCGGATGGATCGCCGCGATAGCGGACGAGCGCGCTGCGGCCATCGACGGCCAGTTGCGGCGCGCCGCCGAGCAGCCTGATCTGCCCTTCGAGCACGATCCGGTTCGCCGGATGATCGTCGACGACGAGTACCCGCAAGCCCGCGAGCGTCGCACCGGTTGGAGCCACCGATGCGTGCTCCGGCGCGCGTCCCACTTCGGACGACGACGCCTCCGGCAAGCTCACGCAGACCGTAAAGCGTGTGCCGCGTCCCGGCTCGCTTTCGAGCGTGATCTCGCCGCCCATCATCGTGACGAGCCGCTTGCAGATGGTGAGGCCAAGGCCCGTGCCCGAATAGCGGCGCGCGCCGCCATCGTGTGCCTGCACGAACGGCGTGAAAAGCGCGCCTTGCCGCTCGGGCGCGATGCCCACGCCCGTGTCCGCGACCGCGAATGTCAGCGCCCGCGTGCCGGCCTGTGGCGCGTCTACACGGTAGTCGAGCGTCACCGCCCCGATATCCGTGAACTTGATCGCGTTCGATAGCAGATTGCCGACGACTTGCCGCAAACGCTGCCCGTCGGCAAGCAACCAGGCTTCGCCCGAATCCGCGCGGCGCACGATCAACGCGATACCCTTGGCGCGCGCGGCGGGCTCGTATATCGCGGCCACGCTCGTCATCCACGTTTCGAGTTCGAGCGGCGCGGGCGTGAGGACCAGCCGCTCGGCTTCGATTTTCGCGACGTCGAGCAGATCGTCGATCATGCCGAGCAAATCCGCCGCCGCGCGATGCGCCGTGCCAAGCGCGCGTTCGGTCGCGGCGCGCTCGCCGGGCGCGCGCAGTTCCAGTTCGATGAGGCCGAGCACCGCGTTCATCGGCGTGCGGATTTCGTGGCTCATGGTGGCGAGGAACGTCGACTTGGCGCGGTTCGCCGTTTCGGCTTCCTCCTTCGCCGCGCGCATTGCCTGTTCGGCGGCAATCCGGCGCACGATCTGTGTGCGCAGTGACACCGCCCAGCCGATCAGCGCGAAAACCAGCGCACCGCCAAGCAGCGCGCCTACCTCGACTTGCGGACGGCGGCGCTCCCACAATGTCTCAGGATGATCGCCAAGCCGCCAGCGCCCGCGCAGCGCTTCGAGTTGATAAGCGCGAAGATGGCCAATCGCGTCGTTGATAATGCCGAGCAAGATCGGCTCATTGCGCAAGACGAGAAAGCCTTGCTCGAGCGGTTTGCCGGAAAGCACGCCGCTCACCACGAGCTTGCCGCGGTAAGGATTGGCGACCGCGTAATTCGCGAGCGTCAGATCGACCAAAGCCGCGTCGGCATCGCCGTTCACGACCGCGCTGAACTGCGCGTCGAATGACGGCATCTCGACGATGCGCAGATGCCGCACGAATTCGCGCTTCAACGCCAGGGCCGAAATCCCGGCCGGAAGCGCCACCCGCTTGTTCGCGAGCGCGGTCTCATCGCGCAGGGGCGCCTGACCCGCACGCGTGACGATGCCGACCAGACTCTCGCCGAACGGCACGGACGCCGTGAGCGGCACCGGTTGCCATGCGGGGGAAACGCCGTAGGGTGTGAACATGGACTTACCGCTCGTCAGGTCGGCGGCAATCTGAGACAAAGAACCGCGCATTCGCGCTTCGAAGCGCAAGCCCGTTCCCCGCGAGATCACATCGAGCAGGTCGGCGGCGAGACCCGCAGGTTCGCCGTGCGAATTGCGGAACATGAGCGGCGGAATTTGCGAAAGCATCGAGTAATGCACGACTGGATGCGCCTTGATCCACGCGCGCTGCTCGGGTGTCAAGTCGAGCGGACGATCCAGCGTCACCGCGGTCATCGAAACGTACCAGCGCGCGTTCATCGTCAGCAGGAAATTCGGCGGCAACTGCGCCAGCGCGGCATCGACACGCTCACGCAATGCGCGCGCGGCCGGCCGGTTGGCTGCGAAAGCAAAGCAATAGCCGTCCGCATCGAACGGTGTAAAACCGCGCGCGCCGATGTTCGGCAAGTCCAGATGACTGATGACATACACGGCGGTCGTCACGTCGCCGACGAAGCCGTCGGCACGGCCGAGCGAGACGGCCAGCGCGGCGGCGAGCACATCCGGATACGCCTCCGGCTGCAAGGACGGATACGCCGCATGCAACCGCGCGGGGTCCATCTGCGTGTCGACATAAGCGAGCCGATGCGTCGGCGCATGTGCCGCGAGCGGCGCGAAATACACCGGCTTGACCGGAAAATACGAATGGCTCAGTTCGAGCGGCGCACGGGCATCGAAGCCCGCCGAACTCGTCGCCATGTCGATCTCGCCGCGTTCGAGCGCGGCCAGCATCGCGGGACGATCCGGATACAGGCGCCATTGCGGCGTCATGCCGAGCCGCTCGGAAATGGCGTTCAGAACATCGACCGAAATGCCGCGCAACGCCGAAGAATCGGATGGCGCGCCGGACACGGCCAGTTCGAGCGGCGGCACCATGCCCGGCACCGCGCCGACGATCAGCGGCGGTGCCGCGAAGGCATCGCCGAGCCACCAGCCGAGCAGCACACAAAGCGTCCACAGCAAACGGCGCGAACGCTGTCGCCGTGTTCCGTCAGCTCGACGAATCGCAGAATGAAACAAGCCGCACCCCCGAAATCGAGCGGTGCGGCCAGTGTCTCAAAAACGCGCCGGCGCGCCTATCGCCGGCGCGCCCACGCACGCGCCCTGCGTTGCACGGCGCGAAACGCGTGCTGCCGGACGATTACGCAGGCACCGACTCCGCCTTCTGCGCGCGCGACCACACGCGATGCTTGCCCAGTGCTTCGATGAAGGTCTTGAGGACGGTCTTCGCGTCGCTGCCGACGACCACGCCTTCATCGCCGCCAGGCAGATGCGATGCGGCAAGCACATCCTCGCCGTCGCCAATCGCGCCGATCGCCTTCAGATGCTTGAACGATTCGAGCACGAAGTGGCGCGCGTCGCCGGATTCGGACAGCGTCTTGGCGCTTGCCTTGCCGTCCGCGATGATCATTCCGTCGAACATGATGGACGGCATGCCGAGGATGGTGGCGTCCGCTTCAATACCTTCGGCAGGGAACCCGAGCGTCGGCGAGATGACGAGCGCTTGCGCGCCGCCCGCCGCGAGTGCTTCCTTGACGGCCTTGATGCTCGCGGCATCCGCGCCCTTCGCGGCGAGAATCGCGACCTTGCGCGTCTTGATCGACGGCACGGCCTTGGCGATGATCGACAGCGCCGGCGATTCCGTCACCGACGACTTGCCGAGTTGCTCCGGGCTCGCGTTTTTCTTGGGCGCGGGCATGCCGAGATTTTCCGCGACGCGCGCGGCCAATACCTCGTCGATGTTCGCGAGCAGAGCAAGTTCGCGTTCGCGGATGAACTTGCGCTCTACCTTGCTCAACTCGAACGAATACGCGCCGACGATGTGATCCTTCTCCGGCTGCGTCTGGCTGTTCCAGAAGAGCGTTGCTTGCGAGAAATGGTCGGCAAACGACGGGCTGCGCACGCGAATCTTCTCGCCGTCCACGCGTTCCGTGTAGGTTTCGAAGCCGCCGCCCGATGCTGCCGGCGCCGTTTCCTTCGGCCAGCCGCCATCGATCGAATTCGGCTCGTAGGAAGCCTGACCCTTGTCGATGGTCTGGCGATGCATCGCGTCGCGTTGACCGTTATGCAGCGGCGCGATCGGGCGGTTGATCGGCAACTCGTGGAAGTTCGGGCCGCCCAGACGGCTGATCTGCGTATCGGTGTAGGAGAAAAGACGTCCTTGCAGGAGCGGGTCGTTCGTGAAGTCGATGCCCGGCACGATATGTCCCGGACAGAACGCGACCTGCTCGGTTTCCGCGAAGAAGTTGTCGGGATTGCGGTTGAGCGTCATCTTGCCGAGCATCTTGAGCGGCACGAGTTCCTCGGGAATGATCTTGGTCGGATCGAGCAGATCGAAGTCGAACTTGTGCTCGTCTTCTTCCTCGACAATCTGCACACCCAGTTCCCACTCGGGATAGTTGCCCTTGTCGATGGCTTCCCACAAATCGCGACGATGGTAATCGGCATCCTTACCCGCGATCTTCTGCGCTTCGTCCCACAGGAGCGAAGCCGAACCGATGGTCGGCCGCCAGTGGAACTTGACGAAGCGCCCCTTGCCTTCCGCGTTCACGAAACGGAACGTGTGAATGCCGAAGCCTTCCATGGTGCGCAGACTCTTGGGAATGGCGCGGTCGGACATCGCCCACATCACCATATGCGCCGACTCGGGCACGAGCGAGACGAAATCCCAGAAGGTGTCATGCGCCGACGCGCCTTGCGGAATCTCGTTATGCGGCTCCGGTTTGACGGCGTGCACGAAGTCGGGAAACTTGATCGCGTCCTGGATGAAGAACACGGGCATGTTGTTGCCGACCATATCGAAGTTGCCTTCGTCGGTGTAGAACTTGACCGCGAAGCCGCGCACGTCGCGCACGGTATCGGCGGAACCGCGCGAGCCTTGCACGGTTGAGAAGCGCACGTAGACCGGCGTCTCTTTCGACGGGTCTTGCAGAAAACCGGCCTTGGTCAAGTCGGCTTGCGACTCGTACACCTTGAACACGCCATGCGCCGCCGAACCGCGCGCATGAACAATGCGCTCCGGAATACGCTCGTGGTCGAAGTGCGTGATTTTTTCACGCATGATGAAGTCTTCGAGCAGCGACGGACCGCGCGCTCCAACGCGCAGCGTGTTCTGGTTATCGGAGACTTTTACACCCTGGTTCGTGGTCAGGGCTTGATTCGTTGCATCGCTGCGGAAGGCTTCGAGCGATTCGATCTTCTTATTGGTCGCGGCGTTCGGGCTCTGCGAAGGCGGACGCGCGGTGCTGTTCGTGGGTTGCTTCTTTGTTGCCATTTGAGGGGACTCCTTGGGGAAGATTGCTTTTAGCCTTTCGGGCCATTCGCAAGCCTTGTTCCCGAAGGAGATAGGGTTTCCGCTTGCAGCGGCACGCCCGGCGGGGCGCGACGGGCGAAGCCGAAGCCTCGCCCGCTTGTGACTATAAGACACCAGTACTCGCTGGCGACAATGCCTTCTCCGCCGTTACCTTCTGCAAGGAAATGATGCGCGTCATGGCCGCATGGTTCGACGTGGCCTCGTTGTACATCTTCGCGAGATCCGCCTTCAGTTGCGTGCGCGATGCTCCGTCGAGATAAACCATATGTCCCGATGGATAAAACGCCGCGGAAAGATTCTGCCTGACGACGCTGTTGATCAACGGCATCTGCTGAAGGTCGATGATGGTCTGATAAAACGGCGTCACGAAGTCATATAGGCCGTTCGCGGACAAGACCTTGAGATCCACGTTGAGCGCCATCACGGCGGCCAGATCGCCCGCTGTATAGAGCACGACGTTGCCTTTCGAATCCAGTCCCTTCTGTTCGCCGGTCGGGTCCGTATGCTTGAAGTCCCAGTTGAGGAAAGCCTGGTCGTTCAGGTCCGTGAATGACGAAGTGGACGTGAATTTCAACTGCTCGTTGAGATAGCTGTTCCACATGGTCGTGTAGACGCCGCTCACCGCTGTCATGGTCGGATCGTTGCCGCCCGAGTTCGGATCGATCTTGCCCGCGATGCCCGTCGAAATAGCCGTCACGCGCCCGTCGTACGAGCCGAGCGATTCGCCCTTCGACTTCAGGAGCGTCGTCAGAAAGAGCGAATTGCCACGGCTGTCGTAAGCCGCGATATCCAGACTCCACGCAAGCAGCGTCACCTTGTCGATGCCCGTGTATTCGGAAAGCTTCTCGACCACTTCATCGTCGGTCTGCGGAAACTTGCGCAACGCGTTGAGATAGTCCGAGCGCGAAAACTCCGCGACTTCCTCGGCAAAGTTCAAGAGGTTGGTCGGCGTGGGATGCACGCCGAGCTTCTTGTGATACCACGCATCCGCCGCGGCGGTAGGCAGCGCGCCGACGGGGTTGCCCGCCTGGCGATAATCGAGAATCGACGATTGCAGGGTGATGCCGTTCAGATCGACGCCATCTTCATGCAGCCGGTACGCCAGGACGCAGCTGCGCGCCGTGCCATACGATTCGCCAAACAAGAACTTGGGCGAGTTCCAGCGGTTGTTCTTCGTCAGATAGCGCTTGATGAACTGCTTGATCGAATCCGCATCCTGATCCACACCCCAGAAGTCGCGGTTCTTGTTCGGCGCGATGGCGGCGGAATAGCCCGTTCCCACGGGATTGATGAAAATCAGATCGCTCTTGTCGATAAGACTGTCCGCGTTGTCCTCCATCTCGTAGGGCGCGGGCGGCGTGAAGCTCGGCATGGCGGTCTTGATGCGGCGCGGCGCGAACGAACCGAGCAGCACGAACACCGAAGACGAGCCTGGCCCGCCGTTATAGAAGAACGTGAGCGGCCGTTGTTCTTCCTTTGCGCCGTCCTTCGTGAAGGCGACATAGAACATCTTCGCATCCGGCTTGCTGCTGCTCGGGTCCACTGTCACGAGGTGGCCGACCGTAGCCGTGTAAGCGATCCTCTCGCCGCCCACGGTCACGCTATGGTGCGTGATCGCGGCGTTTTCGTCGGCTTCGGTCGCCTCGACGGAATCGTCGGGACCGTTGCCGTAGGCGACGGGATCGAAGTACGGCTGATCTTTGCTCTTCGGCGTTTTCTTCGCCGCTGCGTGCGCGTTGCCGTGCGCCGGTTCTTCGGGTTTGTCTGCGCCTGCTGCTGCCAGTGGATCGGAGTTCATCTTGAACGCTCCAGAATCGTCATCGTGGTTGTTGTTCACTGTCACTGCCCGTCTCAACTCGTGCTCTTCGCGGGTTTGAGCGCCGCCGCGATCTTCGCGCCGTCCGGGCTGCCAAGCCCCGTGCAGGCATCCCATCCCGCCGCTGCCGCGAAACTGCCGTTATCGCCTTGCGTGATGTCGTGGAACGCGCCCTTCGCCTTGTACAGCTTCGGATTGATGAAGCCTGCGGGGGAACCGTTGATCGCGTTGATGCGAGCGATCAGCGCGGCCCACAAAGGCGCGACCGCGCTCGTGCCGCCGACGACCGTCTGCTCGCCGTCGATCAGCACTTCGTAGCCGCTTTGCGGCGAGGCGTCGCCCGATACATCCGGCACGCCGCGCTTGGCGAGCGCCGTCGTCTTGCCGCCGGCATGCGCGACGCTCAGCCCTTTCTGCCACGAAGGCAGCGCGAACACGCCGCTCACACCGCCGCCACCCGATCCGCCCTGATCGCCGTCGTTCCACACGACTTCCTTCGTGATCTTCTGCGCGGATGCCGCGACGCTCGTGCCGCCGCAGCCGAGCACGTAGGGACTGGACGCCGGGAAATCGACGTGATCCGCGCCGTCGCCGACGCCGTCGGTCGAACCGCTGTCGCCCGATGCCACGCATACCGTGACGCCGAGCGCCGCCGCGCTTTGCAGCACGTCGTTGAACGCGCCGATGGATTGCGCCGACCAGTTGGATTCCGGTCCGCCCCAACTGATGGACACCACGGACGGCTGGTTGGTGTCGTCGTGAATGGCGCGATTGACGGCATCGACGAAGCCTGCGTCGCTATTCGGCGCGAAATACACCGCGATGCGCGCGCCCGGCGCGACCGCTCCGGCGATTTCGATGTCGAGCGTCACTTCGCCGTCCGGACCATTCGGATTGCCCGTGGGCGCGTTCTTCGCGTCGTCCACGCCGACGGACACCACTTTCGGCGGTTTCACGCCGAGCTTCGAGAAGTACGCCGTCAGGTCGCTGGTCTTGTAACCGCCGCCGAGCTCGATGATCGCGATGCATTGCCCCGCGCCGTCGCCTTCCGGGAAGTCATAGAGTTGCGCGAGATCGAGCGGCGAAAACGACGATGCCGTAAGGCCGCGCGCCGGTTTGAACGGCGGCCGGAAACGGAAATGCGGACGCGCTTGCGGCTTGCTGTCGAGGCCGAGCACGGCGGTGACGGCGTCGTGCACTTCGTCGGGAACATGAACGGGTCCCGCCTGGCCGCGATACTCGCCCATGTTGTGATGCTGGAAACGTTCGAGCTTCACGTCGAACGCCTTCTGAAACTGCTCGATGGTGCCCTTGAGCACGACGCTGCGCGTTTCCGCTTCGGCGCGCACCACCGTCAGGCCGTATTGCTCGGCGAACTTCTTCACCTTGTCGACGTCTTCCTGCGACGCGCCGAAGCGCTTTCCGAAGTCCGCGCGGGTCACGGACTGCGCCGGGGCGTCGCCGGCTTCGATGTGCTTCATCATCTGATCAAACGCTGCTTCGTCCTTGCGGCGCAGCATGACGATGACTTCGATCTGCTCGCCAGGATCGCACGCGCCGACGCACTTCGCGTCTTCGGGGTTGCTCTTGCCGCTGCCGCTTACCGGTTGCTTTGCCATGGTGTCGATGCTCCTCGTTGGCAATTCGTTTTAGGCCCGATCCTGCTGCTTGGCGCATCCGGCGCATGTCGTTTCTTTCGATGCTTTCGCTCTGAAAAACGTGCGCGCCGCATATCGTCTTATTTTCCGCAATCGATTGCAATTGCTCGGACCGTTGATTGAAGGATGCAGTTCCGGCAGGACAAAGCGTGTCTCGATATCGAAGTTAGTTATTTGCCTTCTAGCTGCTTTTTGTCTCGGTCGGCAACGATGATGCCGCGCGCGCCGACCCGCAAGAATGGGTCGCGGCAACGGCTAACCCGTTCGCTCTTGCGCGTACTCCTTGCGCACGCCTTGAGGCAGCCAGGGCTCGCGATGCTCGCACCAGAGTTCGTAGGCAGGCTCGAAAACGCCGGTCAGATCGAACGCGCCGAGCGGCACATCGACTTCGTCGCGCGTCACGTACTCCATGTACGCCACGGAGCCGCATTCGGGACAGAAATGACGCCTGCCTTCGTCGGAACTGCGCCACGTCGATGTGCGGCCGGAAAACTCCACGTTGCCGCGGTGATAGATGACGTAGGAGCCGAACGCCGAGCCGTGCACGCGCCGGCACGTCATGCAATGGCACATGCCGACGCGCAACGGCCGGCCCATCGCGCGGAACCGGAAAGCGCCGCACGCGCAGCCGCCTTCGTGCGTCACGGTTTCATCGATTGCTTCAGTTTGCTGATTCATCGAGCGACTCCTTGAATGTTCCGTTTTGCCGCACTGCACCGCCGGCACCGATCCGCCCCCGTGTTTGTTACGATAGCCCTTCGCGACTGCGACCTGCGACCTGCGGCAATCGACAGCGACCGACAGCAACCCACAGCAACCATCAGGCACGGGCGGCACCCATGAGCACATCGAGCACGACTCCCACCTTGTCACTCCTTAAGCTACTGCCCGGCGTGGCATCCGAATCCGGCCCAGCCGCGTCCGATCTCGTCGCGCATGTGCTCTCGCACGATCGCTTCAACTCGGCAGCCAACGCGCCCGCCCTGCGCGAAACCTTTCGCGACGTGACGGTCGAGGAAGCGATGTCCGACGAGTACGTCTTCCCGCTCGGCCAGACCGGTCAGTCGATCGTGCTGACAGGCTATCGTATCGCGGCGGGTCATATCGCCGAACGCGCCGCCGACGAATGGCTAGAACTGGCGCATCGGGACCGCATCGCGCGCGGCTTGCCGGCCATGCCGCAGGCGCACGAACCGGCCCTCGCGCCCGATCCCGCCGAGGCCGATCAACTCCTCGACCGCGCGGTGGAATGCGCGCAGCGCATTCTCGACCCGGTGGCGAGCGAACAGATTCTCTCTCTCTTCGAGACGCACTATCGCGGCAGCCGCGAATTTTTGCGGCTCAACTGGGAAGGGTTGCCAGAAGATCTCGTGCCGGAATCGCGCCGACCGCTCGCCGTGCTCGCCTCGGCGGAACGGCGTGAAAAGCGCGATTACGATCCCTACGGCCTCGAAGGCGCCGCCGATTACGACGTCGACCGGCCGCTCGCGTATCGCGAGAAGATCGGGCCGTTTCTCTTCACGATGACGTATCGCCACGAGTATCCGCAAGTCGACGACGAACGGCTTGGCACCGCCTTTGCTGTGTTCCACGAGGCGGGCAGCGATATCGTCGCGGCCGCGGTCAAGCTTCAACTCGTCAAGGTGCCGCCGCTTCACAGCAGCGCTGATCTCGTCTATACGCTCGACACCTATTCCGGCGAAATGCTGTCGCTCGCGCTCGCGGCCACCGAGGCGCTCGGTCCCGAACGGCTGTGCGAAGTGTTCAATGCGCATCGCGTGATCTATATCAGCCTGTGGGAAGTGCGCAAGCCGTGGCGCGGCGAGGGTCTCGGCGTCGCGCTGTTGCACGAGGCGCTGGAACGCCTGCCCGCCGATGTCGATGGCCGCCCGAACGCGTTATGCGTCGCGCCCGAGCCGTATCAGACCGACATGCGTCACTTCGACAAGCTGCCCGCCGTGCTGCGCGAGGAACTGAAGACGCCGGCGCGCAGGCTCGCGACTCATCTGAGCAACTGGCTGTCGCGCTCGAAGCTGCCTATCGCCACGCATTTCTTCGTGCCAATGGCGCGGCACGCGGGCATCGGTTCGGCGGGAGAGAACGCGCGGCTGATCGACCGGATCATGGAAAGCGAAGCCTGAGGAAGTCGCTCTACAAGCCAGCCATGCGCACGCGACATGGCTGGCATGCGCAGATTTCGATTGTGAGGGGATTTTGGCGTGCCTAGAGTGCGTCGATCCCCTCACCTTTCGATCCCCACCATGACGCTTCGCCTCTCGCGGTTTCTGCGCGGCCTGCTCGCCGCTTCGTTCGCCCTCGCCGTCTCGTTCGCCCATGCGGACACGCTCGACACCATCCAGAAAAACGGCGTGGTGCGCATCGGCGTATTCATGGACTATCCGCCGTTCGGCTCTATCGGCCCGGACATGAAGCCGCAAGGCTACGACATCGAGATGGGTGAATACTTGGCGCGCGCGCTCAAGGCGAAAGTCGAGTTCGTGCCGATCACCGGCGAAAACCGCATGGCTTATCTCGCCACGCACAAGGCCGACTTGCTGCTCTCGGTCGGTCAGACGCCCGAGCGCGAAAAGGTGATCGATTTCTCGCGGCCTTATGCGCCGTACTATCTGGCGGTGTTCGGACCGAAGTCGCTGGCGGTGAAGACGACCGCCGATCTCGCGGGCAAGTCGGTAGCGGTGGCGCGCGGCACGCTCGAAGACTTGAGCGTAAGCAAGGTCGCACCGCCCACGGCCGATATCAAGCGTTTCGAAGACCCGAACGGCGCGATCTCCGCGTTTCTGGCCGGACAAGCGCAATTGCTGGTAGTCGGCAACGATGTTGGCGCAACGATCATCGCGCGTAATCCGCCCGTGCAGCCCGAGCAGAAGTTTCAGTTGTTCAGTTCGCCGGATCATGTCGGATTGAACAAGGACGAGCCCCGACTCTTGAAGGAAGTCGATGCGGCGATCGTTCAAGCGAAAAAAGACGGCACGCTCAACACGCTTTCGACGAAGTGGCTGAAGGCGCCGTATCCGGCGGATCTTTGAGCATTTGCCAACGGCATGGCTTGCATGGGAAGCCGGCGCTGCCGGCTTTTTCTTTTGCGCCTTGCAACGCAAAGCCCGTTTTGCAGGCGCTGGCACGAAAGACGGTTAGTTGCCGTCGCGCTTATTCATCCATATTCATCCGTTTGTCGCCGAAGCGCGTATAGACAGGCATTTGCTCACCGCTTCGCACCGCTCAGGAGAACGACGATGAAACCAGCGATCCGCTTGGCCGCCCTTGCAGCATTCGCCATGAGCGCTGCGGCATCGGCGCAGACAATGGACCCGGCCGCCGCACCTCAAGCCATGCCGATGCCTACGCCCATGACGATGGCCGCCAACACGCCGCTTTCGCGCGCCGAAGTCCGCGCGGACCTTGCACGCGCTCGCGCCGATGGCACCATCCCGCGCTACGGCAATCCCGATCCATACGGGCCGGCGCGTTCGGCGCGCGGCGCACCGGGCAGTTATCCGCGTAGCTGAGTATCGCGTTGCCAGACGGTCAGCGCATCGGCGACGCGCTCGATCACATCGTCCCAATCTCCGGGCGCTTGCTGTCTGAAAAGCCGCGCGGTCGGATACCACGGGGAGTCGTCGCGTCCGGCGAGCCAGCGCCAGCAAGCATTCGAGCACAGCGGTATCCACAACGGCTTGCCAAGCGCGCCCGCGAGATGCGCCACGGATGTATCCACGCTGATGACGAGATCCAGCGATTCGATGAGCGCGGCGGTATCGGCGAAATCGGTGACTTCGTTCATCGGGTCGGACAAACGCCAGGCGTCGGGCAGCGCGGCACATTCCGCGCGCGCCGTCGCGCCCTTCTGAAGACTGACGAAGTGCACGCCGGGCAAGGTCAGCAAGCGCTCGCATTGACGCGCGGCGAGCCAGCGGCGGCTGAAAGCGGCAAAGGCGTCGCGCAGTCCCGGACGCGGCTCGCCTGTCCAGGCAATGCCTGCTTTCAACGTGCCCGCGGGCAACCGAGCGCGCCAGAACTCGACCTTTTCGCGCGGTGCTCGCAGATAAGGAACGGTCGATGGAATAGTCGCGAGCGTCGTCCCCATGAGGAAAGGCAGGCTCATCAGGAAGCAACTGTAGTCGTGGGCCGGTAGCGCGTGCAGATCGGCCGGCGCGATGCATGCGTCCACGCAATCCATCGCGCCGATCAACGCGACCAAGGCCGGCGGGCAGACCACCGTCAGACGATCTAGCCCACGCACCTTGAGTTCAGGAAGGTAACGGCTGAACTGAATGGTGTCGCCGAAGCCTTGCTCGGCCATCACGATGAGTGTCTTGCCCGTCAACGCTTCGCCCTGCCAGCGCGGACCCGGCAACGCTGGCGGAAGCGCGCCGCGCTGCGCGAAGCGCTCGTCGCAGCGAGCCTCGAAGAGCGGCCATCCTTGTTCATAACGGCCCGTGCCGAGCAGCAAGGTGGCCAGATTCATCTGCGCATCGACGCACTCCGGATCGATCGACAGCACGTGCCGGAAGGTCGCTTCCGCATCGGCGAGACGTGTTTTGTCCTCACGATACACGTTGCCGAGATGCAAATGCGCCGCGATGAAATCCGGCCGTATGGCCAAGGCTTTTTCATACGCGGCTTGCGCTTCGTGCAGGCGGTCGAAACGGCCATGAGCGCTTACGTCGTAGATCGCATCGGCGAGATTGAAATGCGCATCGGCGTTTTGCGGCGCAAGGTCGACGACATGACGATACGCGACTTCCGCCTCGGCGAGCCGCCCTTGTTCCCCAAGCACGATGCCCAAATTGGTGTACGCCGCCGCGTAGTCCGGCCGCAAGCCGACAGCCCGCCGATACGCATGCTCGGCATCGACAACGAGCCCGGCATCTTTCAAGACGTTGCCCAAGTTCAGATGCGCGTCCGCGCAGTCGGGCCGTGCGGCAAGCACGTGCTCGAACTGTGCGCGCGCCTCGTCGAGCTTACCCAAGGTCCGAAGCACGTTGCCAAGGTTATTTCGTGCTTCGGCAAAGGCAGGCTGTGCATCGATCGCGTGGCGATACTCAGCCTCGGCCTCCGGCAACCGGTTCGTGCGCGCGAGCAACGCGGCAAGATTCGCATGAGCCTCGGCGAAATCGGGCTTGAGCGCGAGCGCGCGACGATAACCCTCCTCGGCTTCATCCGCGCGCCCTTGCCGATCAAGCACGTTCGCGAGGTTGTAATGCGCGACCGGATAGTCCGGAAGAATTTCGAGCGCGTTCCGATAAAGCGTTTCCGCTTCACGATAACGCTGCAACTCGTTGAACAGATTGGCCAGGTTGTTGCGCATCCCGGCGTCGTCGGGACGCGCATCGATTGCGCGCAGCCAGTAGCGCTCCGCTTCGTCGTGACGTTCGAGTCGATAGGCGCAGACAGCGGCGAGATTGAGCGCGTCGGCGTCGAGGACCAAGGGCGCGAGCGTCTCCAGCGCTTCGGCGTAGCGTCCGTTCGAATAGAACGCAGCCGCTTCGTGATAGCGATTCGTATCGGATGACATGGGTTGGATAGGTGTTTCAAACATGTCGAGCCACGGCGAATGGCGGCTGACGTCGAGCGAATATTTTGAGGCGCGCTCGATGATCGAAGCGTCACAAAGTGCGCCATATGGCGCTCGCCGGGCGAAACGGCCATGTTCGCGTCATCTTTGCCGACACGTTTTCGCAGCTTATTTACGCAGCCATGCAGTATTTACTTGCATGGTCCGTGTTCAGACGAGCGAGTAGTCGGGCGCACCAGCGTCTGCCGGCGATGGCATTGGACTTGCTGTCACTCTTGGCTTGCGCGAATGGTCGAACGTTCGGTCGTCTTACAGCGATCGAACGAAGGCGGCTCGCGTATCACGCGCCATCCTCAAGACCTCAGGGACGTGGTTCATCGAGACCTGCACGGCGTGGCGCGCCCAACCGAACGAGCGAGGAGCATTCAATCGCCATGTCCCCAGTCAAAACGCCTTCACCCCTTTCACCCGATACACGCGATACCGACGACGCGGCCCAGAAGCCGTCGCGTCGGCGCTTCCTGCAATCGGCGGCAGCGAGCGCGGCCGTAGCCGCCGCGCCGCTTGCGTCGACCGCGCGCGCGCAACAGCAAGCTGCAACGCCCGCCATCGCGCCACCCGTCACCTCCGCGCCGACGATGCCGGTCAAGCTGACCATCAACGGTCATCCGTACGAGCTTCAGGTCGAAGCGCGCACGACCTTGCTCGACGCCCTGCGCGAATACGCCGACCTCACCGGCACGAAAAAAGGCTGCGACCGTGGCCAGTGCGGCGCGTGCACGGTAATCGCGGGCGGGCGACGCATCAACTCGTGTCTGACGCTTGCCGTGATGCACGAAGGCGAGAGCATCACGACCGTCGAAGGCTTGGCTCCCGGCGGCGATGCGCTCAGCCCGTTGCAGCGCGCGTTCATCGAAAAGGATGCGTTTCAGTGCGGCTACTGTACGCCCGGGCAGTTATGCTCGGCGACCGCGCTCATCGACGAATACCGTGCAGGCGATGCCAGCGCCGCCACCGCCGACGTGCGCTTCCGACCCGCGCAACTCTCCGACGATGAAATCCGCGAGCGTATGAGCGGCAATATCTGTCGCTGCGGTGCGTATCCGAATATCGTGGCGGCGGTGAAGTTCGTCGCTTCGTCGCAAGGTTAAGGGAGAGCACATGGACGCGATCTCTTATCAGCGCGCCGCCGACATCCGTGCGGCGCTGCAGGCGGCCAGCCAGCCCGGCACGATGTACATCGGCGGCGGCACGAATCTGCTCGATCTCATGAAAGGCGGCGTGGCGCGACCCACTCGTCTCGTCGATATCACCCACATCGACGCCCTGAACGGCGTCACGACCTTGCCCGATGGCGGGCTGCGCATCGGCGCGCTGGTGCGGAATAGCGACGCCGCGAATCACGCGTGGGTGCGCGAGCGCTATCCGCTCTTGTCGCAGGCATTGCTTGCGGGCGCATCGGCGCAATTGCGCAACATGGCGACCGTCGGCGGCAACCTGATGCAGCGCACGCGCTGCTATTACTTTTACGACACGGGCTTTCCTCAATGCAACAAGCGCGCGCCCGGCAGCGGTTGCGCCGCGCTCGAAGGCAACAACCGCATTCACGCGATACTCGGCGCGAGCAGTCAATGTGTCGCGACCAATCCCTCCGATATGAGCGTCGCGCTCGCCGCACTCGACGCCGTCGTGCGCGTGACCGGCCCGCAAGGCGAGCGGACCATTCCGTTCGCGGAGTTCCATCGGCTGCCGGGTGACCGGCCCGATCTCGATACCACGCTCAAGCCCGGCGAACTCATCACGGCGGTCGATCTGCCGCCGCCGCTTTTCGCGGGACATTCGAAGTATCTGAAAGTGCGCGACCGCGCGAGCTATGCGTTCGCGCTCGTCTCCGTTGCCGCCGCCTTGCAGATGGACGGCAACACCGTGAAGGCCGCGCGCATCGCGTTGGGCGGCGTCGCGCACAAACCGTGGCGCGCGAACGCGACGGAAAGCGCGCTCATCGGCAAACCACTCGATCGCGCGTCGCTGCAAAACGCGGCCGCGCTTGCCGTGCGCGATGCCAGGCCGCTGCGCGAGAACGGCTTTAAGGTGGCGCTCGCCCAGCGGGCGATCGTTCGGGCAGTGGAACAAGCGGGAGGCACGGCATGAGCATCATCGGCAAACCATTCGATCGCACCGACGGCGTGCTCAAGGTCACGGGCCAGGCGCGCTATTCGGCCGACAACACCGACGCCAAGCTCGCGCATGCGGTGCTGATCACGAGCACGATCGCCAAGGGCCGCATCGCCTCTATCGATACCAGCGGTGCCGACACGATGCCCGGCGTGCTGCTCGTCCTGACGCACAAGAACGCAATGCGTCTGCCCAACGGCGGCGTGCCCGACGCGCAACCGCCCGCCGTGCGCAAGCTTACGCTCCTGCAAACCGACGAAGTGCGCTACAGCAACGAGCCGGTGGCGGTGGTCGTCGCGGACACGCTGGAACATGCGCAAGGCGCGGCGCGCCACGTGATCGTCCGCTACGAGGGCGCCATGCCAAACGCGGAATACGTGCATGCGCGCGGCACGGCGTATCAACCCGAAAAGATGATGGGCCGCCCGATCACCACGAGCCGCGGCGACGTCGATGCCGGTCTGCGCCAAGGTCAGACGCGCCTCGACGCCGTCTATACGACGCCCTACGAGCATCACAATCCGATGGAGCCGCACGCGACGCTCGCGCGCTGGGACGGCCCCAATCTCACGCTCTACGATGCGACGCAAGGTGTTTCCGGCGCGCGCGGCGCGGTATCGAAATTTTTCGGCATTCCGGAAACGAATGTGCGCGTGATCTGCCCGTTTGTCGGCGGCGGCTTCGGGTGCAAGGGCTCGGTGTGGTCGCATGTCGTGCTGGCGGCAATGGCATCGAAACAGACCGGACGTCCCGTGAAGCTCGTGCTCGAACGTCCGCAGATGTTCGGCATGGTCGGCAACCGGCCGTTCACCGAACAACGCATTCAGGTGAGCGCGCACGGCGACGGCACGATGACCGGCATGAAGCACGACGTCATCTCGACCACCTCGACCTTCGAGGACTGGACCGAGAGTTCGGCCATTCTCACGCGCATGTTGTACGCGGTGCCGAATCAATCGACCTCGCACAAGCTCGTGAAGCTCGACATCGGCACGCCGACATTCATGCGTGCGCCCGGCGAGACGAGCGGTTCGTTCGCGCTCGAAACCGCGATGGACGAACTCGCGTATCAGTTGCACATGGACCCGCTCGCGCTGCGCATGAAAAACCACGCGAACATGGAGCCGCAAGAGAAAAAGCCGTGGTCCAGCAAGTCGCTGATGGAGTGCTATCAGCGCGGCGCGGAAAAGTTCGGCTGGGCGCGCCGCAACCCGGCGCCGCGTTCGATGCGCGACGGCAACACGCTGATCGGCTGGGGCATGGCGACGGCGACGTATCCGGCGAACCGCAGCGAGGCATCGGCGATCGCGCGCATTCTGCCCGACGGCACGGCGATGGTCGCTTCCGGCACGCAGGATCTCGGCACCGGCACCTACACCGTGATGACGCAAGTCGCCGCCGACGCGCTCGGTTTTCCGCCCGACTTCGTGCGCTTCGCGCTTGGCGATTCATCCTTGCCGAAGGCGCCGGTATCGGGCGGCTCGCAGTCGGCGGCGAGCGTGTCGCCAGCGGTGCGTGCGGCGGCCGCGCAGGCGCGCGATCAGTTGATCGCGATGGCGCTCGCGGATCGCGGATCGCCCGTCGCCGGTTTGTCGCGCGAGGACGTCACGGTGAGCAATGGCTGGGTCGTGAGCGTTTCGACGCCGGACAAGCGCGATCCCGCGGCGGCGATCATCGCGCGAAACGGCGGCAAGGCTATCGAAGCGACGGCCACGGTGCGCCCCGGCGACGAGAAAAAGCAGTACTCGTTTCACTCGTTCGGCGCGGTATTCGTGGAAGTGCATGTCGATGCGGACCTGGGCATCATCCGCGTGCCGCGTGTCGTCGGGGTCTATGACGTCGGCACCTTGCTCAACGAGAAGACGGCGCACAGTCAGTTGATGGGTGGCATCGTTTGGGGCGTGGGCTCGGCGCTTTTCGAGAAGGGCGAACTCGACGGCCGCTACGGCCGCTACACCAACGCCAATCTCGCGGAGTATCACGTGCCGGTGAACGCGGATATCGGCTTGCTGGATGTTTCCTTTGTCGGTCAGCCCGATCCGCATATCAATCCGGACGGCGCGCGCGGCATCGGGGAAATCGGCATCACGGGCGTGGCGGGCGCGCTCGGCAGCGCGGTGTATCACGCGACCGGCGTGCGCGTGCGCGACTTGCCGATCACGCTCGATAAAGTCATGCCGAAGACGATGGTGTAGTGCGGAAGAAAAGGTCCGCGCGGCGCTCAATGGCACGAATGCACATTGCGCCGCGCGGATTTTTTTGACGCTTGCGGCGACTATCGACGCGCTGCACAATCGATCCTCTTCCCCACGCGAGCCGCACCGATGACCTACTCGTCAAGCGCGACCGGCATCCTGCTGGCCGCAGGGCTCGGCACCCGCTTCGATCCTTCCGGCATTCACAACAAGCTGCTGGCGCCCTTGCCGAACGGCACGCCGGTCGTGTTTCAGTCGGCGCGCAGGCTGCTTTCGGTTGCTTCGAGTGTGATCGCGGTGGTTCGGCCGGGCGCGGAAAAGCTGGCGGAAGTGCTGAACGAAGCCGGCTGCAAGGTCATTTTCAGCATCGATGCCGAGCGCGGCATGGGCGCGACGCTCGCCGTGGCCGTACGCGCCACCGCCGACGCGGAAGGCTGGCTTGTCGCGCTCGGCGACATGCCGTGGATCGAGCCCGCGACCATCGAAGCTGTCGCGCGTCCGCTCGACGCAGGCGCGCGGCTCGTCGCGCCGTTTTATCGCGGCACGCGGGGACATCCGGTGGGGTTTGGCATCGAGTACGGTGCGGCGCTCGCCACGCTCGATGGCGACGCAGGCGCGCGCGGCATCTTTGCCATGGAAAAGCCGACGGTCATCGAAGTGAATGACCGGAACGTGCTGCGTGACGTGGACTTGCCTGGCGATTTATCGGACGGTTGACGCAGTCGCTTTGTTACGTGGAGTCATGCACAACGAGCGCGGGCATGGACATGCCTCGGCCGTCGTCGATATTTCTGCGGCAATCGCCGTTATGCTCTCCAATGCACCGCATCCGAACGACGGCGCTTGCCCCGCGCCGTCGACCTCGCAATAACGCCTACGCGGCGATCGCCGTCACATCCGCCGGGCCTGCCACGTCCGCGTTGGCATTGACGTTCGCGCTCAGATAACGCCGGCTCACTTCCACCAGCGTCGCGCCGAAGCCCTTCTTCGCCTTGAAATCGGTACGCGCGCTCGTCACCACGCGCGGCGCCGCGCTCCACTCGATGTGCGCGCCCGTTTCGATCAACGCTTCGACGAGCGCGACATCCTCGCTGGATTCGAGCGGCGGAAAACCGCCTGCCTGCAAATAAGCCCGTGCCGAGACGCCGAGATTCGCGCCGTGGATATGGCGATGCCCGTCCGCATCCGTATAAGTGCGGCCGAAGTGCTCCTGCACCGCGCCGAGATGCGGCGACCAGTCATGCACGCCGATCACGCCGCACACCGCATCCGCGCAGCAGTCGAGCTGGCGCGAAAGCCAGTCGTCGGCGACGGTCGTGTCGGCGTCGGTGAAGGCGAGCCAGCGCGCGCCGAGCGCAAGCGCCCGCTCCGCGCCATGCGCCCGCGCGATGCCGACATTGCGCGCGTCGATACTCGTGACGTGCGCGCCGAGTGCGGAGGCGATTTCGCCCGTCTCGTCGCTGCAACTGTCGAGCACGACTATCACGCGCACTTCTTCTCCCAGCAATTGATGATGGTCCGCCGCGCGCCGGGCGGCAGTCACGCACGCGCCGATATGCGCGGCTTCGTTATGAGCAGGGATGACTATGGCAAGCATGTCGACTCCGTTTTGATTTTGTGGTTCATCGGCAGTCAAAGCCGCGATTGTTTCGAGGTACAGCAATGGGTGTACCCATGCGCACGCGGCGAAAGTCGCAACCGCTCTTAAGGGCACGACCATCCCAAAAAAGTTGCCCCAAAAGCCGAAGCGCCGATAGAATTCACTGTATGGATATACAGTACTTTTCGTTCCTTCCGGCTTCCTCTCTGCGATGAAAAGCGTCGTCTTCGATCCGTCCTTCGCTGCCTGGCGCTCCGCCGCGCGCACGCTCCTCATGGAAGGCGCGCGGCCGGAAGACGTCGTATGGCTGGAATCGGATTCCTCGGCAACCGTGTTCGGCAGCATCGACGGACCGCCGCCCGGCCCCGAGAACCCCGACGCGCCCAAGCCCGTGAAGATCGCCCGCGAATTCCTCGCGATGCTGGCAACGGCCGCCTGCTATCGCACGCCGGCCCGCTGGATGTTTCTCTACAAGGTGTTGTGGCGCTGGACCCAGGGCGATCGCGCGGTCGTATCGCCGGACGATCCCGACGGGCAGCGCCTGCAACACATGATCGAAGCCGTGGAGGCCGAGGAAAACGAGATGCGTCGCGTGCTGCGCTTCAGGCATCGCGATTCGTCGCTCGGACCGCCCGAGTTCATCAGCTGGTGCGAGCCCGTGCACGACCTGTTGGAGCACGCCGCCATGCATTTCGCCACGCGCATGGGCAGCGCCACGTGGATGATCGCGACGCCGCACGGCGCGGCCTTTTGGGACGGCGCGCTGCTGCGGGTGGATCGCACGAGCGACCCGGAAGAAAAGCCAATGGATTTCGGCGATACCGCGATGAGCGGCGAGGCCGTGAGCGGAGACGCCATCGAAGCGCTGTGGCTCGCTTATTACGAAAGCACCTTTACGTCGGCGGTGGAAAATGCCGCCGAAGTGGCATCGCACATGCCGGTGCGCTACTGGAAGAGCCCGGAAAACCAGCGCGCCGATCCCACGCTGATCTCGCGCGCCGATCCTTATTCGCGGCGCGACCGGCATCCGCGCAACGTTCCCGCGGACATGGAAGTGGCCCTCAACACGGATCTGGAGCCGCTTCAGGGCACGTCGCTGAAGGAGCCGCCCTCGCTCGACGCGTGCAAGCGCTGTTCGCTCTGGCGCAACGCGACGCAGGCCGTGCCCGGAATCGGTCCGGCGAACGCGCGCGTTATGCTGGTCGGCGAGCAGCCTGGCGATAACGAAGACCGCGAAGGCAAGCCGTTCGTCGGTCCGGCGGGCAAGCTGCTGGACGAGGCCATCGGCGAGGCGCAACTCGCGCGCGAAACGCTTTATCTGACCAACGCGGTGAAGCACTTCAAATTCGACCCGCATGGCGATGAGCGGCAGCACGTTGCGCCCGGACAGCGCGAACGCGAGGCCTGCCGGTTCTGGCTGGAGGAGGAACTGACGCGGATCGCGCCGAAAGTGGTCGTGGCGCTTGGCGCCACCGCGCTCAAGGCGCTGACGGGGCATCGCACGGCGCTGTCCGAGTATCTCGGCAAGACCATCGAGCACAAGGGGCGCATCGTGGTGCCGACCTATCATCCGTCGTATTTGCTGCGGCTGACCGACGAAAAGATTCGCGGCGAAGTGTTCGGCACCATCGTCGAGGCGCTCGTGTTTGCGCGGCAGATCGCCGAAGGCACCGCGACCATCCGCACGCCGGTGAAGGATCGGACGCGCTAGCATCGGTGCAAGCCGCGTATCACAAACCCCAATTGCAACGAGAAGAAACAGGACGCAACAAGACGAAAGCGCCGTCAACCTTCCTGTAAGCCATGCGTTATACCCGTGTCGCGCCGCTCTTTGCCTGTTGGCGCTCACTCACGAATCGTTCCGACGACACATCCATGGCCGCTCTTCCCCTCGAAGCACTCCGCCAACAACAATCCATCACCGCGCTCGTGCCGAAATCGGCCGGGCAGTTGCAAACCGAGCGCGAGCGCGTCATTGCCCGCGCCGGCATGTTCCTGAACGCGACCATCGTGCTGGCGCTGCTGGGCTTGTTGGTCGTCGCGTGGCTGCCGTTTTCGTCGGTGCAGCAGGAATTCCGCTTTGGCGTGCAGGAAGTGATCGCGGTCGGCGTTTTTGCCTCGTGCCTCTTTCTGCTGCACGAGCGCGCCGAACTCATGCTCGGGCTTTACAGCTTCGAGCCGGTCGAACAAACCACGCAGGGCGAATTGCGCGCGCTTTTGCATCGCGTGCCGGAAGGCGCGCAGTATCAGCAAGCGCTCGCCGCCGACAACCGCACTTTCGTGACCGGCGAGGTGGACGACATTCGCCGCCGCGCCGAAGCCTTCATTCCGAAGACGCTACCGGCAGAAGACGGTAATCCGGAAACCTGACCGGAAGATAAGTCCGGCACCCGTGCCAGGACAAAAAGTGAACCGAAAAGCCGCCGCCTTGCCCATGCAGGGCGGCGGCTTTCTTTTCATTGAAAGCGCGCCGCTGTGCCTGTTTCTTGCTGAATGTGAAGCGAACGGACCATTCACGGGAGAGGCCAAGCATGAGCAAACTGCCGCATATCGAAAAGTACGATCACCCGGCGGGCGGCTGGGGATCGGTCAAGGCAGTTACCTCGGCACTCGTCAACGAACACGTCGCGCTCAACGGCGCGCGCATTCTTCTGCATCAAAACAAGCCGGACGGCTTTGCGTGCGTGAGCTGTTCGTGGGCGAAGCCGGCCGATCCGCATCTCTTTGAATTTTGCGAGAACGGCGCGCGGGCAACCGCGTGGGAATTGACGAAGAAACGGATCGATCAGGATTTTTTTGCGCATCACACGCTCGCGGGATTGACGGCGTGGACCGATTTCGAACTCGAATCGCAAGGCCGCCTGACCGAGCCAATGCGTTACGACGCCGCCACCGACCGTTACGTGCCGGTTCCGTGGCAACAGGCTTTCGACGAAATCGGCGCGATGCTGCGCGACGCCAGGCCGAAGCGCAGCGTCTTCTACACGTCGGGGCGCGCATCGCTCGAAACGTCGTACATGTTCCAGTTGTTCGCGCGGCTTTACGGCACGAACAATCTGCCGGACAGCTCGAACATGTGCCACGAGAGCACGTCGGTGGCGCTGCCGGAGACCATCGGCGCGCCGGTCGGCACCGTGACGCTCGACGACTTCGAGCACACCGACTGCTTTTTCTTCTTCGGGCACAACACCGGCACGAATGCGCCGCGCATGCTGCATCCCTTGCAGGAAGCGAGAAAGCGCGGCGCGCGCATCATCACCTTCAACCCGATCAAGGAACGCGGGCTCGTGAGCTTCGCGAATCCGCAGTCGCCGGTGGAAATGCTGTCGCCGATCCAGACCGCCATCAGCACGCAATATCTGCAACTGAAGATCGGCGGCGACATTGCCGCGGTCACGGGCTTGTGCAAGGCGCTGATCGAAGCGGACGACCTGGCGCAAGAAAACCAGACGCCGCGCGTGCTGGACGCCGCCTTTATCGCCGAACACACGCACGGTTTCGATACCTTCGCCGACGCGATGCGCGCCGCCGACTGGAGCGACATCGAAACGCAATCGGGCCTGACGCGCGCCGCGCTCGAAGCCGCCGCCACCGAATATGCGCGGGCCAAAGCCGTGATGATTCTCTACGGCATGGGCATCACGCAGCATCGCGAAGGCGTGCTCGCCGTGCAGATGCTGACGAATCTGATGCTGCTAGGCGGGAACATCGGCAAGCCGGGCGCGGGTATCTGCCCGATTCGCGGCCATTCCAACGTGCAGGGTCAGCGCACGGTCGGGATCACGGAGAAGCCGGCGCTCGTGCCGCTCGACAAGCTCGCGGAAATGTACGCGTTCGAGCCGCCGCGCGACGAAGGCATGTCCACCGTCGATGCCTGCGCGGCGCTGCGCGACGGCGAACTCGATGCATTCATCAGCCTCGGCGGCAATTTCGCGCGCGCGACGCCCGATCATCACGTGCTGGAACCGGCGTGGCAAAACGTGCCGCTGACGGTGCAAATTGCCACGCACCTGAACCGCAGCCATCTGCTGCACGGGCGTGCGGCATATCTGCTGCCTTGCATCGGGCGTATCGAGGTGGATCAGCAGGCGAGCGGCCCGCAGATCGTCACGGTCGAGGACAGCACCGCGTGCGTCCATGCGTCGAAGGGCTTCGCGGAACCCGCGAGCAAGACGTTGCTGTCGGAGCCCGCGATCGTCGCGGGACTGGCCAAGGCCACGCTGCAAGGACGTCGCGGCAAGGTCGACTGGGACGCCTGGACGGCCGATTATTCGCTGGTGCGCGAGGCGATCGAGAAGACTTATCCCGATCAGTTCAAGGAATTCAACGCGCGCATGTCGCAGCCGGGCGGGTTTCATCGGCCGATTCCGGCGGCCAAACGCGAGTGGAAGACGAAGAACGGCAAGGCGAATTTCATCACGCCGGAGGGCATGGGCGAAGATCCGGACATGTCTTTCGAAGGCGAGCGCACCTTGCGGCTCATGACCACGCGCGGCGACAGCCAGTTCAATACGACCGTGTACGGGCTTGACGATCGCTTTCGCGGCGTCTTCAATACCCGAGACGTGCTGTTAATGAACCGTGACGACATGGCGCGGCTGAACATCGCGGAAGATCAGACGATCACCGTGACGACGGTATCCAGCGATGACGTGACGCGCAGTATCGACGGATTGCGGGCCCATGCATTCGATATCCCGGCCGGCTGCGCGATGGGCTATTACCCGGAATGCAATCCGCTGATTCCGCTCGCGCACCACGCGAAACGCAGCAAGGTGCCTGCGGCGAAGGCAGTTCCGGTGCGCGTGCGCGCGACGTAAATCCCGGCGTGAGGCGCGGCCGGGCATGTCCCGTGCTCGCGCTTGGCCGACTTCACGATTTTTCCATCGAGGCCACGGCCTTGCAGGAGCGCAGATGCGAGCCAACCCGTTTTCTCCCCTGATCGACGACCTGGCGCCTTCGCTGATTGCGGACTCGCCTGCCGCTTCGCCGTTGTCCGACGCCCAATATGACGAACTCGTGGCGTTTCATGGCATCGAGCGCGAGCGTCTGGTGCTGATTCATCCAGGCAGCCACAAGGCGACGCCCGCGTGGTCCGCGCAGCAATACGCCGACGTTGCCGATCAGTTGACCGCCGACGGCTGGCAGATCGCGATCATCGGCGACGCGCCCGATCCGGAGCGCACGGCCGGCGTCCTGGGCGCGATGCAAACCGCCGCGCTCTTTCTGGCCGGCGCCGTGGCACCGCGCACGTTGCCGCGCCTGATCGCCGACGCCCGCCTGCTCCTTTCCGACGATGCCATTGCGCCTTCGCCCGCCGCCGCCGCACGTGCGCTCGGCACGCCGCATATCGTGCTCGACGAGCATCCGCGCGGCACGGACAGCGAGGCCATCATCGAACGGGCACGCGCCGAACTGTCGGATACGCGGCGCGCGCACCCCGGCACGCCCTTCACACTGCACATGCCGGTCGAACACGACGCGGCCTGACGCCATTCGGGAATTCCCATGAAATTCGATCTGCAAACCAGTCCCGTTCCCGATCCGATCGCCGATCCGAACCGCGATCCGGAAGCCGATCCGCTCACGCCGCCGTCGCCGGGGCATCGCCCGGACGAGCCGCAGCATCCCGATGCCCCTCCGGACAAGGACCCGATCCGGCGTTTCTGACACCGGGGAAACCCCCACCCTACATTTGCCGCGCCGTATGCCGTAAGAGGGGCATGCGGCGGCGCGCGCGTCGCCGCACCGTCTAGGACAACGTAAAAAGACTGCGGGGCGCACAAATGAATGGAATGACGTTGAACAAAAAGCTCGGCTCGATGATCGCCGTGCTTTGGATAGGTTTGATTGCGATCGGCATTATCGGAGCGTGGCAGAACCGCACGTCGATGATCGAGGATCGCAAGGAACAGTTGAAGACGCTGGTCGGCGAGGCACATGCCGTCGTCACGCACTTCGCGGCGCTCGCCGCCAACAAGACCCTCACCGAAGAAGAAGCCAAAAAGCGCGCGCTGGATGTCATCGGCGCGATCCGCTACGGCAAGGATGGCTATCTTTCCATCAACGATTCGAAGCCGAAAATGGTCATGCACCCGATCAAGCCCGCCATGAACGGGCAGGATCTTTCGGGATACACCGACCCGGCGGGCAATCACTTGTTCGTCGATATCGTCAAGGCGGGCGATCAGCCGGACGGCGGTTTCATCAGCTATCTGTGGTCGAAGCCAGGCAGCGACAAGCCCGTGGCGAAGCTCTCGTATGCGCAGCGTTTCGGCCAGTGGGACTGGTATGTCGTCACCGGCATGTATATGGACGACGTGCAGAGCGCGTTCTATGCAAGCGCACTGCGCTGGCTTGCCATCACGATGCTGCTCGGCGCCATCGCGACGGCCGCGATGCTCGTCGTTCTGCGCAGCATCAAGCGCAATCTGGGCGGCGAACTGGAACTCGCGGTGGATGCGGCGCATCGCATTGCGCGTGGCGATCTGACGGCCGCCGTGCCGGTGCGTGCCGGCGATACATCGAGCCTCCTGCACGCGCTTTCGGTGATGCAGCTCGGCCTTGTCGAGACGGTGTCGCGTGTGCGTAACGGCACGGAAAACATCAACGTGGGCGCGTCGGAAATCGCGGCGGGCAACACCGATCTGTCGCAGCGCACCGAGGAGCAAGCGGCCGCGCTGGTCGAGACCGCATCGAGCATGGACCAGATGACGGCCAACGTGAAGAACAACGCCGAGAGCGCCGCGCAGGCCGCGCGCCTTGCGGGTCAAGCCGCCGATGTCGCGACGCGCGGCAGCGGCGTGGTGGACGAAGTCATCAACACGATGACGCGTATCACGGCAAGCTCGCAACAGATTGGCGACATTATCGGCGTGATCGATGGCATTGCGTTCCAGACCAACATCCTGGCGTTGAACGCGGCGGTCGAAGCGGCGCGCGCGGGCGAACAAGGACGCGGCTTTGCGGTCGTGGCGGCGGAAGTGCGCAGCCTCGCGCAACGTTCGGCGACGGCGGCCAAGGAAATCAAGGCGCTGATCGAGACGTCGACGCATACGGTGCAGGAAGGCGCGTCGCTCGTGACGAACGCCGGTTCGACGATGGGCGAGATCGTGTCGTCGGTGCGTCGTGTGAACGAGATTCTCGATGAGATCAGCAATGCATCGCGCGAGCAAAGCGCGGGCATCGAGCAGGTGAATCGCGCAGTCGTCGAGATGGATCAGGTCACGCAGCAGAACGCGGCGCTAGTGGAAGAAGCAGCGGCTGCGGCGCATTCGTTGAAGGATCAGGTGGATGGGTTGCGGGAGGCAATCGGCAGTTTTCATTTGCCGGCTTGAGGAGTGGATCGGCGCAGATTGTCGAGGTATGGGTTGCGCTGCTTCTTGAATGGCTGAAGCAATCGCCGTCGCTTGCATAGTGACGGCGATCGCTCCAAGGCTGAATTATCGGCCGCTTACTCTTCTAAAACTGCTCCACGAACCGCGCCCGATAAGCCGTTCCGACCAGCAGATTCTCATCACCGAAATCGTGGTGCGGTTTCGGATCGTCGGCTGCTCATTGCTCCAAGAACCGCTCCACCAATCGCGCCCAATAAGCCGCCCCGACCGGCAGATTCCTGTCGTTGAAATCGTAGTGCGGGTTGTGAACCATGCAACCGTCCTCGCCCGCGCCGTTGCCGATGCGCAAAAACGTCCCCGGCCGCGCCTGCAGCATGAACGCGAAGTCCTCGCTGCCCATCAGCAAATCCGTGTGGTCGACCACGTGCTCGGCACCCACCAACTCGCGCGCCACCTGCGCCGCGAATTCCGTTTCGGCATCCGAATTGACGACCACCGGATAGCCTTCCAGATATTTGATCGTCGCCTTTGCGCCGTAGCTCGCCGCCTGCGCATCCACGAGTTCGCAGATACGGCGCTTGAGCAACTCACGCACCGGCTTGCTGAACGAGCGCACCGACAGTTCGAGCGTCGCGCGATTCGGAATCACGTTGTTGACCGTGCCCGCGTGCATCGAGCCGACCGTGACGACGGCCGGTTGCGCGGGATCGACATTGCGCGCGACGATAGTCTGCAAAGCCATCACGATGCTCGCCGTCACCACCACCGGATCGACGCTCAAATGCGGACGCGCCGCATGCCCGCCCACGCCTTCGATCTCGATCGACACCTGATCGCACGCCGCCATGAACGGCCCCTTGCGAAACAGGAACGTGCCGGGCGCGACGCCCGGATGGTTGTGCACGCCGAATACGGCATCGCAAGGAAAGCGCTCGAAGAGCCCCTCCGCGATCATGCGTTGCGCGCCGCTCGGCAAACCGTGCTCTTCCGCCGGCTGAAAATACAGATGCACCGTGCCATTGAAACGCCGCGTGCGCGCTAGATGCCGTGCCGCACCGAGCAGCATGGTCGTATGGCCGTCGTGGCCGCACGCGTGCATCTTGCCCGGCGACTCGCTCGCGTACGGCTTGCCGGTCTGCTCGTGAATCGGCAGCGCGTCCATGTCGGCGCGCAGGCCGATGCGCTTCGTGCCATCGCCCGCCGTCAGCGTACCGACGACACCCGTTCCGGCGATTCCCCGGCTCACTTCCCAGCCCCACTCTTCGAGCTTCTGCGCGACGAGCGCCGAGGTGCGCGTCTCCTCGAACGAGAGTTCGGGATGGCGGTGGATGTCGTGACGGATCTCGCGCAACGCGGGCGCATCGTCGGAAAGATCGGCGAGTTCGGTGAAGAGTCGGGTCATTTGCAGGAACCTTGGCTGAATCGAAACGGAAAACGGAAACACGAACGGCGCACATGATCCTCCAGTCGCGCGTCGCGTGCTACTTCCGCGCGATTTTTTGCCAATTTCGACCGCTAGGATCGCGGCGAACCAAGTGGAATTGGCTCCATTGGATGCATCGGAATGGCTCTGACCAGGAGAGCCAAATTTAACTATAGTCGGCTCTGAATCCGACTGATGCAACCGCGCGCCGCGCCCCAAGGAGAACTTCGCCGTGTCCAAGCTTCCTCAAACCTCGCCCGCCAACGTCACTCAGGCCACCAACGCGGATCTTCAGGCCCGCAAGAATGCCGCCACGCCGCGCGGCGTCGGCGTGATGTGCGACTTCTACGCGGCGCGCGCCGAGAACGCGGAACTCTGGGACGTCGAAGGCCGCCGCTTCATCGACTTCGCGGCGGGCATCGCGGTGTGCAACACGGGGCATCGGCATCCTAAGATCGTCGAGGCCATGCGCGCGCAACTCGACTGCTTCACACATACGGCCTATCAGATCGTGCCTTATGAATCTTACGTTTCGCTCGCGGAAAAAATTAGCGCCCGTGCGCCCGGTCAAGCGCCGAAGAAGACCGCGTTCTTCACGACCGGCGCGGAGGCCGTCGAAAACGCCGTGAAAATCGCGCGCGCGGCAACCGGGCGGCCCGGCGTGATCGCCTTCACGGGCGGCTTTCACGGCCGCACGATGATGGGCATGGCGCTCACCGGCAAGGTCGCGCCGTACAAGATCGGTTTCGGGCCGTTCCCCGCCGACGTCTATCACGCGCCGTTTCCCAACGCGCTGCACGGCGTATCGGTGGCGGACTCGCTGCGCGCCATCGAGCATCTGTTCAAGGCGGATATCGAAGCCAAGCGCGTCGCGGCGATCATCTTCGAACCCGTGCAAGGCGAAGGCGGCTTCAATCCGGCGCCCGCGGACTTCGTGCGCGGCCTGCGCCGGATCTGCGACGAGCACGGCATTCTGCTGATCGCCGACGAAGTGCAGACGGGATTCGCGCGCACCGGCAAACTCTTCGCGATGGAGCATTACGACGTGGTTCCCGATCTCATGACGATCGCGAAGAGTCTCGCGGGCGGCATGCCGCTATCGGGCGTCGTGGGCCGCGCGGACATCATGGATAGCGCGGCGCCAGGCGGTCTCGGCGGCACGTACGCGGGCAATCCGCTCGCGGTGGCGGCGGCGCACGCGGTGCTCGATATCATCGACGAAGAGCAACTCTGCGAACGCGCCAACACGCTCGGCGACAAGCTGAAAGCCAAGCTCGAATTGATTCGTCGGGACGTGCCGCAGATCGCCGATGTGCGCGGTCCGGGCGCCATGATCGCCGCCGAGTTCTGCAAGCCCGGCACGCACGAACCCGATGCCGATTTCGCCAGGCGCGTGCAGGCGCGCGCGCTGGAACGCGGTTTGTTACTGCTCGTGTGCGGCGTGTATGGCAACGTCGTGCGCTTCCTGTTTCCCCTCACTATCCAGGAGCCTGTATTCGACGAAGCCCTCGGCATTCTCGACGAAGTGTTGAGCGAAACCATCGCCGCCGCGGCTTGAGCACGGTTCGCCCCTTCGTCGTATGCTGAATGCAGAAATCTCAAGAAGGAATCGCAAGCAAATGAGCCTCAAAGACCAACTCAAGGACCCGGCACTGCTTCGTCACGCGTCGTATATCGCCGGTGAATGGCAGCAAGCCGATGACGGCGCCACCTTCGACGTGCTCGATCCGTCAAACGGCGAATCGCTCGGCGCCGTTCCGCAAATGGGCGCGAGCGAAACACGCCGCGCCATCGCGGCCGCCAACGCCGCGTGGCCCGAATGGCGCAAGAAAACCGCGAAGGAACGCGCGGTCATCATGCGCCGCTGGTACGACCTGATGATCGCCAACGCCGACGACCTTGCGCTCATCCTCACGACCGAACAAGGCAAACCGCTCGCCGAAGCGAAGGGCGAGATCGTCTACGCGGCGTCGTTCATCGAATGGTTCGCCGAAGAAGGCAAGCGCGTGGCGGGCGACACGCTCGCCACGCCCGCCGCGGACAAGCGCATTGTCGTGACGAAGGAACCAATCGGCGTGTGCGCGGCGATCACGCCGTGGAACTTCCCGGCAGCAATGATCACGCGCAAGGTCGGTCCGGCGCTGGCGGCGGGCTGTCCTATCGTCGTGAAGCCGGCCGAAGCCACGCCCTTCTCCGCGTTCGCGCTGGCCGTGCTAGCGGAGCGCGCGGGCGTGCCGAAGGGCGTGTTGAGCGTGCTGACCGGCGACCCGAAAGCCATCGGCGGCGAAATGACGGGCAACCCGACCGTGCGCAAGCTCTCGTTCACAGGCTCGACGGCGGTAGGCCGTCTCCTGATGGCGCAAAGCGCGCCCACGGTCAAGAAAGTCACGCTGGAACTCGGTGGCAACGCGCCCTTCCTCGTGTTCGAAGACGCCGATGTCGACGCGGCGGTGCAAGGCGCGATTGCATCGAAGTATCGCAATAGCGGTCAGACGTGCGTGTGCACGAATCGCTTCTATGTGCACGAGCGCGTCTACGACGAGTTCGCCGCGAAACTGGCGACGGCTGTAGGCGACCTGAAGGTTGGACGCGGCACGGATGACGGCGTGTTGCTCGGCCCGCTCATCAACGAAGCGGCGGTGAAGAAAGTGGAAGCGCATATCGAGGATGCGCTGGCCAAAGGCGCGACGCTGACGGCCGGCGGCAAGCGGCATGCGCTCGGCCACGGTTTTTTCCAGCCGACCGTGCTTACCGGCGTCACGCCGGCCATGCAAGTGGCAAAAGAAGAGACGTTCGGCCCGCTCGCGCCGATTTTCAAATTCTCTTCCGACGACGAAGCCATTCGCCTGGCCAACGACACCGAATTCGGACTCGCCGCATACTTCTACAGCCGCGACATTGCACGCGTGTGGCGCGTGGCGGAAGCGCTCGAATACGGCATGGTCGGAATCAACACCGGCCTGATCTCGAACGAAGTCGCGCCGTTCGGCGGCGTCAAGCAATCGGGACTGGGCCGTGAAGGCTCGCACTATGGTATCGACGATTACGTCGTCATCAAGTATCTGTGCCTGCAGGTCTGATTTAGCCGATGCACCGAGCGGAGGCCCCGCGCGTGTTTAACGCCGGGGCCTTCGCTCATTTCGATGCCGCGACGGGCGTCACTTTCACTGCGGCCGCGGAAACAAACACCGCATGCACGGTGTCGCCCTTCTTGAGGTTGTCGGCTGCGAGATCGGGCGGAAGGTCCATGGTCTCGGTGCGCCACGGTCCGCGCAGCGTGACGGTGTGATGCTTCTTGTCGACCCTCACGACCGTGGCGAGAATCTCGACCTGACGCGAGGAATCGAAGCCGCTTGCGCCATTCGCGCCCGAAGCGGGCGAATAGGTTTGCGTGTCCACGCGCTTACGCAGGCCCTGATCCTTGCCCGTTACCTTTTCCACGTTCGAAAGCAAAGCGTTCTTGTACTGGACATCGACCTGGTCGCCGATATGAAGCTGATCGAAACCCGTCACTTCCTTGTTGACGAGCACTGTCGAATCGCCACGCGGACCATGCACGATGAGCGTGCGCGTCGACGGGTCTATGCCCGTGATGACGGCTTGAACTTGGATAGGCTGCGCCGCGCCGATGACCTGCCGCGCCTGGTTCGTCAATGCGTCGTTGGTCTGAGCGAAAGCGGTGCCGGACGCCACGACGATTGCCGTCATTGGAAAGAGAGAAAGCGCGCGAAAGCCTGATTTCATTTGATCACTCCTCGTTGCACATCGGTAGTCCAAACAAATTCGCTCGACGATATCATGCAGACGACTACGCCCAGACGCACGCCCACGGCGGATATGGCCCCGAACCGGTAGAATCGAACGACAGGACCGGCTAAGGGCAACGACGCGTATATTCGACGCGCCGACGCGTCACGCGTATTCTTGCCCGCCGCATTTTTGACCTTTTAGGGGCGTTATGCGACGTTCGGCATTTTTTATCCGCTTCATTGGCATTGGTGTTCTCTTTCATATCTACGTTGGCGTGCGGCTCATTCCCGATGCGCCCGTCGGCCCGGCGCTCAAGGCGCTTGCCATCGCACTGCTCGTCGCCTCGCTGATTTTGATTCCGCTCGGCATGTCCGCGCGATCGATCGAAAAGCAACCGCTTGCGGATCGGCTCGCCTGGTTCGGACTGACCGCGCTCGGCTTCTTCTCGTCGCTCCTGCTGCTGACCTTCGCGCGCGATCTCGTGCTGCTGTCCGTGCATGTGTTCGACTGGCTGCGCGGCACGCCCATAGGCTCGCCCCGCTTCGTTGCCGAGAGTGCGCTGGCCGTACCCATGCTCGCGTTGCTCTCGTCCGCCGCCGGCTTTTACAACGCGCGAAAGCGCGCGCCGGTGAAAAGCGTGGACGTGCCCATCGACAATTTGCCGGCGGCGCTCGAAGGCTTCACTATCGTGCAGATCAGCGATATCCACGTCGGCCCGACTATCAAGCGGCACTATGTCGAGCGAATCGTCGCGGCCGTCAATGCGTTGCAGCCGGATCTGATCGCGGTGACGGGCGACGTGGTCGATGGCAGTGTGCCGCACCTCGCTGCTCATACACGCCCGCTCGCGGAATTGAGCGCGCGGCACGGCGCGTTCCTCGTCACGGGTAATCACGAGTATTACTCGGGCGCGGACAAGTGGATCGTCGAATTCCGGCGGCTCGGCATGAATGTGCTGCTCAATCAGCATGTGGTGCTGAACCACGACGGCGCGCAAGCCGTGATCGCCGGTGTCACCGATTACGGCGCGGGCAGCTTCGATCCCGCGCACCGGAGCGACCCGGCTAAAGCGATGGAAGGCGCTCCCGCCGATGCCACCGTGCGCGTGCTCCTTGCCCATCAGCCACGCAGCGCGACCGCCGCCGCCGATGCGGGTTTTACGCTGCAACTGTCGGGGCATACACATGGCGGACAGTTCTTTCCGTGGAATTTCTTCGTCAAGCTGCAGCAGCCGTTCGTGTCGGGTCTCGTGAAATTTAACGGACTGTGGGTGTACACGAGTCGAGGAACGGGCTATTGGGGACCGCCCAAGCGCCTCGGCGCGCCTTCCGAAATCACGCGCGTGAGGCTGGTCGCGGCGCCTGCAGCTTGAACCGAGCTTGGCCTGCATGGAGTCAACGCTTCGGAACGCTTTTCCAGACCACTTTCACGGTCGCGCCGGATGCGAGCGCGGCAGCGTCGCCGGGATGGGTTGTACGTATCTCGATTGGCAAGCTGTTGGCGTCCTTCAGCATGACGACGCCGGTCGCACTGTCGGCGCCCGTAACCTGCCCGACGAACTGCGTTTGCCCCGGCAGCATCTCCTGCAAAGGCTGTGCTTTGACGGGCGTGAGCGTAACCGCGCGAAGGGCCGTGCTATTCACTCGTGTGCCAATAGGCAACTTGTTCAGATCCTGCATCTCCTGCCCGACGTTCAATTGCGTCTCCTGCCCTTGCGCGTTGACCACGGTGACGCGCTGCGCGTCCGGATCGACAGCTTTTACCTCGCCGATGATCTGCACGAGCATCTTGCCTTCGATGGACAGCGCAGCAACCTTTGCGCTTGGTTGACGTTGAGCAAACGCATTGCCGCCATTCAATAGGCCAGTCAGCGAGCCGACCAGCAATGCTGTGCAGAAGTCGATTATTTTGATTTTCATGGCTCAGTCTCTCAATGTCAGCGAGGCCAGCCAGGCTTTCTCTCGCATACATCCTGACGAGGATGTTGTTTCGATTCTGCCCTGTCAACCCTTCGAGATGATTGAGACGGAGTGCGAAATTTTGTCACCGATCGTTTTGATGCGCGAAAGGCTCGCCTTGCTTCAAGGCGAATTCAAAGCGTTCGGCGCGTGCGCCGGCGACCGTATCCGTTCTACGCGCTTTGGCCAGGTCAGCTTTCGGTCTGGCGAAAAAGCAGCGCAGCGCCGTTCAGGCAGTAACGCAGACCAGTGGGATTCGGGCCGTCGTCGAAGACATGCCCGAGATGGCCGCCGCAACGCCGGCAAAGCACTTCGTGACGAAGGGAGCCGGGCGTTGCATCGGCGCGGGTGGCGACGGCGCCGTCGATTGGCATGGAGAAACTCGGCCATCCGGTGCCGCTATCGAACTTCGCCGACGAGGCAAAGAGCGGCGATCCGCATCCCGCGCAAAAAAACGAGCCGTTGCGACGCTCGTTGATCAGCGGGCTGGCGTTCGGCGGCTCGGTCGCGCCGCGCCTGAGCACGCGATATTGTTCAGCGGAAAGGCGGCGGCGCCATCCGGCATCGCTCAGGTTCATCTCGTACGGGTCGGCAAGCGCCGTGTCCGCGCCGCGCGAGGCAATGGAGCCGCCCGTGAAAGTGGCCGTGACCGCGCCGAAGAAAGTGCGTTTAGTGCGTTTCATGATTTTCATTCGATGAACGCCTCTTGATGGTGACGACGCCCGCCGGCGCCAACCGCTACGATTTGATGCGATAGCCGGTCTTGAAGATCCACGCCGTGATAGCGATGAACACGCCCAGAAATACTAACGTCATCGAAAGGCTTACGCCTACGGAAACATCCGCGAGACCGTAAAAACTCCAGCGAAAGCCGCTGATGAGATACACGACCGGATTAAAAAGCGCGACCGTTTTCCAAAACGGCGGCAGGATGTTGATCGAATAAAAGCTGCCGCCGAGGAACGTGAGCGGCGTGACAATCAAAAGCGGAATGATCTGAAGTTTCTCGAAACCGTCTGCCCAAATGCCAATAATGAATCCGAGCAGGCTGAATGTCAGCGATGTCAGCAGCAAAAACACGATCATCCAAAATGGATGGTCGATCCGCAGCGGCACGAAGAGCCGCGCAGTCGCGAGAATGATCAACCCGAGAATGATCGACTTGGTCGCCGCCGCGCCGACGTAACTCAGAACGAGCTCGAAATACGACACGGGCGCGGACAAGAGCTCGTAGATGGTGCCCGTGAACTTCGGAAAGTAAATGCCGAACGAAGCGTTCGCGATGCTCTGCGTGAGCAGCGACAGCATGACGAGTCCCGGCACAATGAACGCGCCGTAGCTGATGCCGTCCACTTGCGGAATGCGCGAGCCGATGGCCGCGCCGAACACCACGAAATAGAGCGAAGTGGAAATGACGGGCGACACGATGCTCTGCATGAGCGTGCGTCCGGCGCGCGCCATTTCGAAGCGATAGATCGCGCGTACTGCGTGAAGATTCATGTGGTCTCCCTGTCGACCGGAATCGATGCTCCCGGTCCGATACGACTAGTTGCGCACGAGGCTCACGAAGATGTCTTCGAGCGAGCTCTGCGTCGTTTGCAGATCCTTGAAGCGCACGCCGGCTTCATCGACATGGCGCAATAGCGCGATGATTCGACCCGGCTCGTCATGGGCGTCATAGGTGTAAGTCAGTTCGTTGCCGTCGGCGGACAATTGCAGGCCGTAGGGCGCGAGCGACGCGGGCACGGCAGCCAGCGCGTGATCCAATTGCAGCGCGAGCTTCTTCTGCCCGAGCTTGCGCATGAGTTCGGCCTTCTCTTCGACCAGCACGATCTCGCCGCGATTGATCACGCCTACGCGATCCGCCATCTCTTCCGCTTCCTCGATGTAATGCGTCGTGAGGATGATGGTCACGCCGTTCGCTTGCAGTTCGCGCACGAGATTCCACATGTCGCGGCGCAGTTCGACATCGACGCCGGCCGTCGGCTCGTCCAGAAAGAGAATCTGCGGCTCGTGCGCGAGCGCCTTGGCGATCAGGACGCGCCGCTTCATGCCGCCCGAAAGCGTCATGATCTTGTTGTCCTTTTTGCTCCAGAGCGACAGCGACTTCAGCACCTTCTCGACATGCGCCGGGTTTTTCGGCCGGCCGAACAAGCCCCGGCTGAACGATACGGTCGCCCACACGGTTTCGAAGGCGTCGGTGGTGAGTTCCTGTGGCACGAGCCCGATCATCGCGCGCGCGGCGCGATAGTCCGTGACGATGTCGTGTCCGTTCACGGTGACCGTGCCCGAGCTGGGATTCACGATGCCGCAAACCGTGCTGATGAGCGTGGTCTTGCCCGCCCCGTTCGGACCGAGCAACGCGAAAATCTCGCCGCGCCGGATTTCCAGATTCACGTCCCGGAGCGCGCTGAACCCCGACTCGTAGGTCTTGGAGAGGTTTGAAATGGTAATGATGGTTGGCATGGCACGGACGATAGCAGATAAGGCGCGATCCGGCTGGATCGAAACGGGGCTTTCAGGGGTCGTCCGTTTGGCCGATGCACGGCGCGTGCCGCGCTGCATACAATGGGCGTCTGATCAAGGGAGCCGACATGCTGTTCGAACAGATTCAAACCGCCTGCATCAACGACGCGGACGTGCCGTGGGTGCCCTTCACGCCATACAGCGAGCACGTGCTCGTCAAATACTTCAAGCTCGATCCGGTTCGCGGCGAAACCATCGCCCTTTTGAAGGCGCCGGCGCGCGGACAAATGCCGCGGCATCGGCATACGGGCACGGTAATCGTCTACACGGTCGAAGGGCGCTGGAAGTATCGCGAACATGCGTGGATCGCGGACAAAGGCAGCATCGTGTACGAGACCGCAGGCTCCAGTCACACGCCGGAAGCCGTTCCCGTGGTGGACGGCAGCGATGAGATCGTCACGCTCAACATCATTCAGGGCGAGTTGCTCTTCGTAAACGAAAACGGGCAAATACTTGCCGCCGAAGACTGGCGCAGCGGCTGGGAGCGCTACGCTGCCTATTGCCGCGCGCATGGATTAAAAGCACGCGACTTGACGGCGTTCGGCTGAAGGCGTGGTTAGAATCGTGCATCGCACAAACATCGATTGGAGGAAGCGCGCATGAGCATACAGACGGTGGGTATCGTCGGAGCGGGAACCATGGGCAACGGCATCGCGCAGGTCGCGGCCGTGGCGGGATTCGACATCGTGCTGATCGACGTGACGGACGCCGCGCTCGCCAAGGGCGTGGCCACGCTGACGAACAGCCTGGAACGGCTGGTGTCGAAAGACAAGCTGCAGGCGTCGGTGCGCGATGCCGCGATTGCGCGCATCCAGACATCCACGGATTACGGGCGGCTCAAGGACGCGGATATCGTCATCGAGGCGGCCACGGAGAACGTCGAGCTCAAACACCGCATTCTGAAGCAGATCGAAGCAGCGGCGCGGCCCGAGGCGATCATCGCGTCGAACACATCGTCTATTTCGATCACCGCGCTTGGCGCAATGCTTGCGCGGCCCGAGCGGTTCATCGGCATGCACTTCTTCAATCCGGTGCCGCTGCTGCAACTCGTCGAAGCGATTCGCGGCGTACAGACGAGCGACGACACCGCGAACGCCGTGCGCGCGCTCACCGAGAAGCTGGACAAGTCGCCCATCGGCGTGAAGAACTCGCCTGGCTTCGTGGTCAACCGCATTCTCGTGCCCATGATCAACGAAGCCTTCTTCGTGCTCTATGAAGGCGTGGCGAGCGCCGAGGAAATCGACGCGGGCATGAAGCTCGGCGCAAACCATCCTATCGGTCCGCTCGCGCTTGCCGATCTCATCGGCCTCGATGTCTGTCTCTCGGTCATGGACGTGTTCCTGAAGGATTTCGGCGATTCGAAATATCGAGCGTGCCCGCTGTTGCGCGAACTCGTGTCCGCGGGTTATCTCGGCCGCAAGACGAAGCGCGGCGTTTATCGGTACGACTGAGCTCACGCTTACGCGCTTTTCGGCAGACGCTCTCGGTCGTGCGGCGCGGCGAAGTCAAGCACGGGACCGGCCGGCACGATCCCGGTCGGGTTGATCGAGCGATGACTCTCGTAGTAATGCCGCTTGATGTGCTCGAAGTTTACCGTGTCCGCGACTCCCGGCATCCGGTAAATCTCGCGCGTGTAGTTGGAGAGATTCGGATAATCCGCTATGCGCCGCAGATTGCATTTGAAGTGGCCGGCGTACACGGCGTCGAAGCGCACGAGCGTCGTGAACAGTCGGATGTCGGCTTCGGTGAAGCGCTCGCCCGCGAGATAACGGTGCGAGGCAAGGCGCGCATCGAGGAAGTCGAGGGTATCGAAGAGCGGCTGCACGGCTTCCTCGTACGCGGCCTGGGTGGTCGCGAAGCCCGCTTTGTAGACGCCGTTGTTCACGCTGTCGTAGATGCGCGCGTTGAGCGTGTCGATCTCCGCGCGCAACTCGGGCGGATAGTAATTGCCCGCTTTGGCGCCCTGGCCGTCGAACGCGGCATTCAGCATGCGAATAATCTCGGACGACTCGTTGCTGACTATCGTGCCGCGCGCCTTGTCCCAGAGAATCGGCACGGTCACGCGGCCGGTGTAGCTCGCGTACGCCGCCGTGTAGACCTGATGCAGAAAGCGCGCGCCGTTGATGGCGTCGGGCACGACGCCCGGACCATCCGCGAAGGTCCAGCCGTTTTCGAGCATGAGCCAGTGAACGACCGAGATGCCGATCATTTCTTGCAGCCCCTTGAGCGCGCGCACGATAAGCGTGCGATGTGCCCACGGACACGCCAGGCTCACGTACAAGTGATAACGGCCCGCTTCCGCCTTGAAGCCGCCCTCGCCACTCGGACCGGGCGCGCCATCGGCCGTGACCCAGTTGCGAAACGCCGCGTCCTTGCGCACGAAGCGCCCGCCAGTCGATTTCGTGTCGTACCACTTGTCCTGCCATTGCCCGTCGACGAGAAGTCCCATCTGCATGCTCCCTGATCGTTGTTTGCGTCATCTCCAAGCACGTGGTGGACCGCGCCGCTGCTCTTGCCGTACCATCGCGCCGATGAACGTTCGATGGAGTCGAACATGTTATCCGAGGAAGAACTCGCCCTGCTCGATGCAATCCGCTCGACCGGCAGCCTTTCCCGCGCGGCGGCGCGACTAGGCCGCGCGCCCTCGACGATCTCGCATGCCGCGCGGCAACTGGAAACGCGCTTCGACGCGCTGCTGTTCGACCGCCGTCGCTACCGCCTGCAACTGACGCCAGCGGGCCATCTTCTCGCCGATGAAGCCGCGCGTCTGATGATCGACGTGTCGCGTCTGACGCAGCGCGTGAAGCAGATCGCGAGCGGCTGGGAAGACCGGTTGTGGATAGTCTGCGACGAGATACTCGAGTTCGAGACCTTGCTGCCGGTCGTGCAGGCGTTCGACGCGCTCGCGTCCGGCGTGACCCTGCGCATGACGCATGAAGTGCTGGGCGGCACGTGGGAAGCACTGCGCGATGGCCGCGCCGATCTCATCGTCGGGGCGACGAACGAACCGCCCGCGATTCCCGGCCTGCGCTGGTTCGAACTCGGCGTGATGGAATGGGTGTTCGCCGTGGCGCCGCGCCATCCGCTGGCGAAGGCGGCAGAACCGCTCGGGCGCGAGCAGATCGCGGCGCATCGCGCGGTGGCGGTCGCGGATTCATCGCATGGATCGGCGGGACGCGCTTACGGCGTGCTCGGCGGGCAAGCGGCGCTCGCCGTGCCGGGCATGCGCGCGAAGATTCTTGCTCAACGGCAAGGACTTGGCTGCGGTTGGGTGCCGAAGCATCGAGTGGCTTCATTGCTGGCGCGTGGCGAACTGATCGCAAAGCAAACCGGCGATCCGCGCGAGCCTAACGTTCTGTACGTGGCATGGCGCGGCGATCACGAAGGCCGCGCGTTGCAATGGTGGATTGAGCAGTTTCGTCAGGCGCGTTTGGCCAGGCGTCTTGTCGATGGCATCGACGCGTTCGCCTGAAACTACGGCAGCTTGACCACCGAAGGCAACGAAAAGACTAGACAGCATAAAAGCCACAGCGAATATACGAAGAGGCCTCGCAGCCGCCTGCGCCGCCGGCCGTCGTCTTCACGTGCTTGCATGAGCATGATTGCCATCTCGTCGAGTGATCGTTTCGTTAAGCGTATGCGAAGCCACCGCACATTGCCAGCGCGCCCGAATACCGTGCGCCATCGGCAATTTTTAGTAGTATGGATTGGATGCCGCCGAACTTACCGCTATGATGCCGGCGCTAAAACGCCCCGTCTCACTGATTCCTTTTCATTCAAGGCACCATGTCCACCACTCCGAACGGGCCGCCGAATTTGAACCCGCGCCAGCCAGTCGATATCGCGCGCATTCTGCTCGTCATTGCCATTCTGACTGCGCTGACTGTTGGCAGCCTTTATATTCTGCGGCCGTTTCTGCCGGGGCTGATCTGGGCCACGACGATCGTCGTCGCCACCTGGCCGTTGATGGTCGCGGTGCAACGCCGCTGCGGCAATCGCCGCTGGGCCGCGACGACTGTCATGCTGCTCGTGCTGCTGATCGTCATCGTGCTGCCGTTGCATCAGGCTATCTCCACGCTCGCATTGCACGGCGCCGAGATCATGTCGGCCATCAAGAGCCTGCCCACGTATGCACTTCCCCCGCCGCCGAGTTGGGTACACGACGTGCCGCTCGCCGGTCAGCGCGTCTCGGCCGAATGGCAGACGCTTTCCGACGCCGGCCCCGGCGGCCTGCTCGCCCGCATCGAACCGTATGTGACGATCGCAGCGCGCTGGATGCTGTCGCACGCGGCCGTCGTCGGGGTGTTCGTGATGCACATGGTGATCACGATCATCATCTCCGGCATCCTATACATGCAGGGCGAGGCAGCGGGCCGCTTCATCGTGCGGTTCGCAACGCGGGTTGCCGCGCAGCGTGGCGCCGAAGCCATCAAGCTCGCCGGCCTCGCCATTCGCGCGGTGGCGCTCGGCATTGTCGTGACGGCCGTGACGCAATCGGCGCTCGGAGGAATCGGCTTGTGGATCGCGGGCGTGCCGGCCGCGGGCATCATCACCGCCGTCATGCTGATGTTGTGCCTCGCGCAAATCGGGCCGCTCTTGCCACTGCTTGGGGGCGTCGCCTGGCTTTTCTGGCACGGGTCGCACGTCGCCGCGATTCTGTTGCTGATCTGGTCGATCATGATTGCCATGCTCGACAATTTTTTACGTCCCATACTCATCCGCCGCGGTATCAATTTGTCGATGCTGCTGATTCTTTCCGGCGTGCTTGGCGGCATGTTCGCATTCGGAATTGTCGGATTGTTTATTGGCCCGGTCATTCTCGCGGTCACCTCGGCAATATTGAACGCGTGGATCAACGAACAGCCCTCATTGCCGCAAGTAGACGCCATGAGTAAGGAAGAGCTGACCGGATCGACGGCCGCGCGAGGCATAAGCGACGTATGAGCGGACGGCGCAAAGCATTACGCTTATATCTGCTGAACCGGCACTGGGCGCAAAATTAGGAAAACACCTAAAGCGTATCTAACGCGATCCAAATCCAGCTTTATATTTTGAATCATCCCAAAATAAGAAATCGCTTAAGCAATGGCTTAGGACTCTGATTAATTTGAGAAATCGCAAGCAAACACACAATGTTTCGCTGTGAATTAAAGAGACATATTCCGCTACAATGCACTTCTTTGATACTTGCCCTCTCAGGGCGTAGGGGAATGACCATGTCTCTGCGCGACGTGGACGTCATCGACTACATCGGAGTGAATTCCTTGCTCAAGCGCGTGTATGTCGGGATATTCGATGAATGCGACTGGCACGATGAAAAAATGCATGAGGATTTGCTGACGCGGAAAATAGACGGCTATAACCGTTATATTCGCTCAGGTCAGTTACTTATGAATTATCCGCACGTTCGCGGATATCAGATCGTATTTGAATACGTGTCGATGCACAAAATGACGCCCAGCGCGCTGCAGTATTGGAAAACGCGTGAGCGCGTCATCCACGCGGCGGGTTTCGATGTACGTGTGCGCGCCGTGGATGTTCGGCGCTCGCTCGGCATCAAGGTCGACGACGTCGCCAAGGTTGAAGCCGAGCTGGTCGAACCCGCAGCTATCGAAGTGCTCGATGCGGACCCGCGCAGTCGCCTCGCCGACGTGACCGACATCTCTTATCTGCCGCCGTTGATGCCTTCCAGGGCGCAACAGGCGCAGACTCTCCCGGCGGTTCTTACCCGCCTGTCGTTGCGGCGCGCGGCAATGAACTGAATTTCGTTGTACTCGGAGCCGTTCGGTGCGCGACGAGCGCGCTTCGGAAACACGGGTGAGCTCTCACGGGATACACCGGTGAGCCAATTCGGGAAGCAAATAAAGCGGCGAGGCCTGAAAGCCTCGCCGCTTTTTCGTGGGCACTTCCGAAGTTACTGCACCAGACTCAACGCCGACGTCGCGATGGACGGCACGGCAATATTATTGGTCTTCGCGTACTGCACAGCCTGCGTAAGCGTCTGCATCAGCGATTGCAACTGCCCCGGCGCCGATTGCGCGATATACGTTGCCGCCTGCGCCGTGCCAGGATTCGAGCCGGCCTGCATGAGCGAGGACACGTTCATCGAATTCTTGACCGAACTCAGATTCGATTGCAGCCCCGCGTATTGCTTGACGCCCTGACCCAGCGAAGCTAGCCCATCCGTGAAAGTTTGCTTGCTCGCGGCCGTCGGCGGCGTGGTCGATCCACTGGAAAAAGCCTGAATCAGCGATTGCGACACGCTTTGCTGCGTACCGCCAAGCTGCGACAGCGCATTGCTGCTCGGCACACCGCCGCTTCCCGACGCGCTCGACAGCAGTCCCGCCGCCGACTGCGCCTGACTCGCGACGCCGGACATTCCCATGGCCGAAGCAAGATTCGATTGTCCGCTCAACACCTGTTGATTCGCGCCGAGATAGCTTTGCACTAGCGAACCCAATCCCGACGACTGCGTGCCCGCGCTGCCCGACACATCCGACTTGCCGCTGCCGAATCCGAACTGTTGCAGGTTGATTTGCGCGTTGGATGCGACCGGCGCGACAAGCGCTCCTGTCAGACCAGCCGCCAGTAGCGCAAACCTCAACGAGCGCTTCACCATGTTGCGTTCCTCCATTTGACTCGTCCGATGATCGAACAGGCTCGGTTCGACCTTCAGACAAATTGACGGTTCGCGCTGTTTACATTTGCTTGCGATTATGTCAGGAGAAATATTCGGCGAAATCATTTTGTCTGGCGAAGCTCCGGAAAATCCTCTTCCCAGAATTCGAACTCGCCGCGCACGGCAGTGTTGGTGCGAGCGGCTTCCTGTCGACGAAGATCGACGCGCCGAATCTTGCCCGAGATGGTTTTCGGCAACTCGGCGAATTCGATTCTTCGAATGCGTTTATATGGCGAGAGCCGCTCGCGCGAAAACGCGAACACGCTTCGCGCCAGTTCCGGTCCGACTGCGAAGCCGTGTCGCAGGGTAACGAACGCCTTCGGCACGGAGAGCCGTAACGGGTCCGGACTCGGCACGACAGCAGCTTCCGCGATCGCCTCGTGTTCGATCAACACGCTCTCCAGCTCGAACGGACTCAGCCGATAGTCCGAAGATTTGAACACGTCGTCCGCGCGGCCGACGTAGACGAAGTAGCCATCCGCGCCGCGCGAGGCGACGTCCGAGGTGCGATAGAAGCCGCCGCGCATCGCGTTTTCGGTGGCGGTCGGGTTATCGGCGTAACCGGTCATCAGGCCGAGCGGCGGCGGATTCAGCACCAGCGCGATCTCGCCTTCGTCGGCGAGCGCGCCATCTGGATCGAGCAGCGCCACGCGGTAACCGGGCAGCGGACGTCCCATCGACCCCGGCGCAACCCGCTGACCCGGCGTATTGGCGATCTGCGCGGTGGTTTCAGTCTGGCCGTAGCCATCGCGGATAGGCACGCCCCACGCCGTGTGCACGCGCTCGACGACCTCGGGATTGAGCGGCTCGCCCGCCCCGACGATCTCCCGCAGCTTCACCGCGTAGGACGCCAGCGGCTCTTGCACCAGCATGCGCCACACGGTCGGCGGCGCGCATAACGTGGTGATGTCGTATTGCACGAGCGCATCGAGCGTGCGCGCCGCATCGAAGCGGCTGAAGTTGTAGATGAAGACGCAAGCCTGTGCATTCCACGGCGCGAAAAAGCAGCTCCACGCGTGCTTTGCCCAGCCCGGCGAGCTGATGTTCCAGTGCACGTCGCCGGATTGCAGGCCGATCCAGTACATCGTCGAAAGATGCCCGACCGGATAGCTCTCGTGCGTATGCGCGACGAGCTTGGGCTTCGACGTCGTGCCCGAAGTGAAGTACAGCAAATAGGGATCGCTGGCGTTCGTTTCGCCATCTGCGGCAAAGTCCGGCGACGCTTCGTAGGCCGCGTCGTAGGCAAGCCAGCCATCGCGCGGCTCGCCCACGGCGATACGCAGTCCCGTCACGTCGATGCCTTCGAACTTGTGCGTCTCGCCCGCATCGACGATCACGTGTTGCACGCGTCCAAGCGCGATGCGGTCGCGCAAGTCGGCAGGCGCGAGTTGCGTGGTCGCGGGCAGCACGATAGCGCCGAGCTTCATCGCGCCGAGCATGGTCTCCCACAACTCGACTCGGTTCGGCAGCATCAACAAGATACGCTCGCCGCGCGTGACGTTCAGCGCGCGCAAATGGTTGGCGACGCGCGCCGAACGCTCGCTCATCTGCGCGAATGAAAGACGCGTCTCGCCGCCACCTTCGTTGACGATATGCAACGCGGCCGCATGGTTGCCGCGCGCCATCGGATCGAAATAATCGAGCGCCCAGTTGAAACGACTAAGCGCCGGCCACTGAAACTCGCGATACGCGGTGTCGTAATCGGTGCGATGTCGCAGCAAAAAGTCGCGTGCTTCGATGAAAGGCTCTGCCGGGTTCATTTCGTCTCCGTGATTGTTTTGATTGCCCCGTGCGGCGCGCGCTTGAAAGCCGGTTTCAGAGCTGACGCGCGATCACCATGCGCTGCACTTCGCTGGTTCCTTCGTAAATCTGCGTGATGCGTGCATCGCGATAATGCCGCTCCACCGGATAGTCTTGCAGATAGCCGTAGCCGCCGTGAATCTGGATGGCATGCGAACAGACGCGCTCCGCCATCTCGGACGCGTACAGCTTCGCCTGCGAAGCCTCCGACAAGCACGCAATGCCCTCGGTGCGCATGCGCGCCGCGTGCAGCACGAGCAGGCGCGCGGCGTTCAGTTGCGTGTGCATGTCGGCGAGCATGTTCGCGACCGACTGATGCTCGAGAATCGGCTTGCCGAACTGGCTGCGATCGTGGGCGTAGGCGCGCGCCGCGTCGAAGGCCGCGCGCGCGATGCCGAGCGCTTGCGCCGCAATGCCAATGCGCCCGCCTTCCAGATTCGACAACGCGATCTTGAGCCCTTCGCCGCGCTTGCCGAGCAGGTTCGCAGCGGGAATCGCGCAATCGTCGAAGGTGATGGCGCAGGTATCGGATGCGCGAATGCCGAGCTTGTGCTCTGGCGGCCCGACATTGAAGCCAGGCGTGCCGGTCGGTACGATGAACGCCGAGATGCCGCGCTTGCCGAGTTCGGGATCGGTCACGGCGAAGACGATAGCCACGCCCGCGCGCTTGCCGTTGGTCACGAACTGCTTGCTGCCCGAAAGCACCCATTTGCCGTCGCGCTCGGTTGCGCGCACGCGCAGATTGTTCGCTTCCGAACCCGCCTGCGGTTCGGTGAGGCAGAACGCGCCGATCACTTCGCCGCTCGCGAGCTTCGGCAGCCATTCGGTCTTCTGCGCGTCGGTGCCGAAAGCGAGGATCGGGCCGCAGCCGACCGAGTTGTGCACACTCATCAACGTGGCGCAGGACGCGCAGCCCGCCGCGATTTCTTCCATCGCGAGCGCGTAGGCGGTGTAGTCGCTGAACGTGCCGCCGAGTTCCGCAGGCACGATCATGCCGAGCAAACCCAGTTCGCCGAGTTGCCGCACGACGGCGTCGGGCAACGCGCCGTCCCGGTCCCACTGACCCGCGTTCGGCGCAAGCACTTCGGTCGCGAACTGACGCGCGGCGTCGCGAATCATGCGCTGCTCTTCGGTAAGAAAACTGTCGATCATGGTTGGAGCTCGTAGAAGGTGCCTGAAGCGATCGGATAAACTTGCTCGCCGCGTCTTTCGGAAACGGCGCTGCGGCGCGTTGCAAGTCATGCCTCGATCATGCGCGGCGCGCGTGGCGTGTGCACGAGTCTAGGCAATCGCCGGACATTAGCCGATGCCTGAAACGATCACGCTAACTGAGCGCTTTGGCCACCTAGTGACAACCCCAACATCCACGAAGGACATCGAACGGGATTCGATCGCCGCGAGTCTCGTCGACGCAGCCTTGCGCTGCGCACAAGCACGCGGCGTCGATCGCGCGATACTGCTCGACGCCGCGCAGATCGCGCCCGCGCTGCTCGACACGCCGCATGCGCGCGTCACGCCCGCGCAGTACGGCCGCCTGTGGCACGCCATCGCCGACGCGCTCGACGACGAGTTCCTCGGCCAGGACGCACACCCGATGCGGCGCGGCAGCTTCGTGCTGATGTCGCACGCCGCGTTGAGCGCGCGCGACGGCGCACAGGCGCTCGGGCGCATCGCCGGATTCATGCGGCTCGTGCTGGACGACTTATCGTTTGAGCCGGATATCGGCGCGACGCGCGTGCGCCTCTGGCTGAACGACGGACACGGCGAACGCAAGCCCAAGAGCATGTTCGCTTGCGCGACCGGCTTCATCCTCGTCTATGGATTGTTGTGCTGGCTCGTCGGGCGACGCATTCCGGTGCTTGCGGCCGATTTTCGTTGCGAGGAACCAGCGGATAGCGACGAATACCGGCTGATGTTCTGCGACACCCTTCGTTTCGACGCACCGCGTTCATTCGTCGATTTATCGCCCGAATGCGCCGCGCTGCCTGTCGTGCAGACAACCGCCACGATCAGGCGCTTTCTGCGCGACGCGCCCGCGAATTTCATCGTCAAATATCGGAATTCGGAATCGCTCGCGGCGCACATTCGGCGGCGCTTGCGGCAGACCGCGCCGGCCGACTGGCCCGAGGCGGACCGCATGGCGGCGGAATTGAATATCGCGCAGGCCACCTTGCGTCGGCGTCTCGCGCAGGAAGGGCTGACGTATCGAACCATCAGGGACGCGCTACGCCGCGATCTGGCGCTCTCGCGTCTTGCGGATACCGACGAAACCATCGCTCAGATTGCGAGCGCGCTCGGCTTTGCGGAACCGAGCGCTTTCAGGCGCGCCTTCAGAAAGTGGACGGGCGTGCGGCCGGCGGATTATCGCCGCGCACGCTGAGAGCGCGCGGATATCGACGCTGCTATATTGAGACGTCGAAGAATTGCCCACGGAGCGCATCATGACGAAAGCACGGCCCGACGAACCCGCGACGCCCACCCACGAAGAGGAGTTGCTCGACGAAGCTCTGGATGAGACCTTCCCGGCGAGCGACCCGATTGCCGTGGACGCCGAGCCGGAAGACAACGAGGAACGCAAGCGGGCTAAGTAAGATTCAGAGGGGATCGTTCGGACCCGGTTCATCCGGAGTCGAAAGGAGCGTCACCAGTTTGTCGACGTGCTGATGCAGCAACTTCACATGCTTGTCGATCTGTTCGAGACGGCCGGAAAGGTCCGCCTTCGCCGCTTCGCTCATGCGGTCGGAGGCGATGAGTTCATCGGCCTTGGGCAGCATTGGCTCGACTTGCAGCAAACCTAGCTGGCGTTCCAGCCGACGCAAATCCTGCGACAGCAGTTCGCGATTCTTGCGAAACAAAAGATCGCGACGATTGGCTTCCGCCTGCTGCTGTGCGAGATCGGCCACGCGGCGCGTTGCTTCCGTTTGCGACAGCAGCGGATCGGGACCGCGCAACACGGAACGCTTGGGCGCGGGATGCGCCGTGCCGCGGAACACCGCGACGGGCGCTTCTTCGTCGAGCGCGCGTTGCACGCCGGAAGGCACTTCGGCGGGGTTGCGGCGCTCGTCCATCCAGTGCGGCGGCAAGCCCGTCACGAGCTCGATACCGCGCACGAATTCCTCGTTGAAGTCGCGCTGACCCGCGACGATGAGCTTCATCAGCGAAGGCGAGAAGCTCATCATCCGCGCGAGTCGCGCAGCGCCGCCCGGCGAACCCACCAGAACATTCAGGTTGGCTCGCCAGACGACGAATAGCGTTTCATCGAAATCTTCCATGAAAGGGCTCCCGGCTGACCGATGCACCCAAAGGCGCATGTCGACAATGCGCGCGTTCGAGTCGCGCGCCAGCGCTTCCGGCTTGCGCTTCTTGCGTCCGTGCGCCGTGGGGCGCGCTTCACCTGCAGATTCATACCGCATCAAACACCATACTACCTTGATCGGCAAGCCCGGCGGACATAAGGGTCCGCGCTAATGGCGCCGGTGATTACGACTGGAACACGACAGGCCACGCAAAGAGCGCTTGCCAACCCGTCGCGGCCACTATATTAAGGCTCGTTGCGCAAATAGCCCACCTTGCTCGGATCGAGCATGCGCCAGGTCACGACAAGCGAGATGGCGCACATGGCGGTGACATACCAATAGAACGCCGATTCGCTGCCCGCCGACTTCAGCCACAACGCCACATATTCCGCCGATCCGCCGAACACCGCATTAGCGACGGCGTACGACAGCCCGACGCCCAGCGCGCGCACTTCGGGCGGAAACATCTCCGCCTTGATGAGACCGCTGATCGACGTATAAAAGCTGACAATGGCAAGCGCGGCCACGACCAGAACGAACGCCATGAACGGGCTCGTCACGTCGCGCAACGCGTGCAGCAGCGGCACCGTGCAGAGCGTGGCGAGCGCGCCGAACCAAAGCATCGACTGACGACGCCCGATGCGGTCCGACAGCGCGCCGAAAAGCGGCTGCATGATCATGTAGACGAACAATGCGCCCGTCATCACGTTACTGGCCGTCTTGGCGTGCATGCCCGCCGTATTGACCAGATATTTCTGCATGTACGTGGTGAACGTATAAAAGATCAGCGATCCGCCCGCCGTGAAGCCGACCACGGTCATGAACGCGCCCTTGTGCTGCATCAGGCCGCGCAAAGTGCCCGCTTCCTTGCGTTGCCGCGATTCGGCGGTCGTGGTTTCTTCGAGCGAACGACGCAGAAAAAGCGAGATCAGCGCCGCGCAAGCGCCGACGAAAAACGGCACGCGCCAGCCCCACGCCTTGAGCTCTTCGGTCGAGAGAAACATCTGAAGGATGACCAGCACGAGCAGCGCGGCGAGCTGCCCGCCGATCAGCGTCACATATTGAAACGATGCGAAGAAACCGCGACGGCCGCGCAGCGCCACCTCGCTCATATAGGTTGCGCTCGTGCCGTACTCGCCGCCGACGGACAAGCCCTGGAACAGCCGCGCGATCAGCAGAAAGAACGGCGCCCACGCGCCGATGCTCGAATATGTCGGCATAAAGGTGATGACGAGCGAGCCGCCGCACATCATTAGCACGGAAATCATCATTGCGTTGCGGCGGCCGTGTTTGTCGGCGATACGGCCGAAGAGCCACCCGCCGATCGGGCGCATGAGAAAGCCCGCCGCGAACACGCCCGCGGTATTCAACAATTGCGTGGTCGGATTGCCGCTCGGGAAGAAGGCCGCCGAGAAATACAGCGCAAGGAACGAATAGATATAGAAGTCGAACCATTCGACGAGATTGCCCGACGATGCCCCGACGATCGCGAATACGCGGCGACGGGTATCTTCAGCGGTGTAGGCGGGAATGTCGTTCATGGGTAGTCTGTTCCTGGTCTCGGCGTTTGATCGGCCGGCTCGACACTGCCGGGGCGAATCGCTCTGCGGCGTTCGGGCGCAAGTTTATACGACGATTCGCGGAAAAGCGCGCAAAGATGATTGTGATTTCCCCAATGCGGCGCGCGACAAAGGCGGCATCCATCTTTATGCTTTCAGCCGACGCGGCTTGTCGCCAAAGCCTTCGCGCGGCTTACGCCATTTGCATGTTTCCCGGCGTGGCCACGGGTTAGGGAATTTCCCTTATCGAACACGGCGCTGCGGATTTGTCGATAAAGTCTCGCTCGTCCATCATTGGAGTTTCGTATGAACATGCCGCGCCTTATCGTGCTGAACGACGCGTTGGCGTCGAAATTCGCGCAAGTCGCGCTAGGTCACCTCACGCGCGAGTATCCCAACAAGCTCGATCACGTCATGGCGAGCGCAGCGGACGTGCAAAGCCCGCGCGCGCTGCATCCCGTCTTCTATGGCAGCTTCGACTGGCATTCGTGCGTGCATGGCTATTGGCTGCTTGCGCGTCTCGTCGACCGCTTTCCCGCGCTGCCCGAAGCCGCGCGCATTCGCTCGGTCATCGACGAACATTTCACCGATGCCAACGTCGCCGCCGAAGTCGCCTACCTCGAACGCCCGGCGGCGCGCGGTTTCGAACGGCCCTACGGCTGGGCGTGGCTGCTCGCGCTCGCGGGCCAATTGCGCTCGATGCACACCGAGGAAGGCGCGCGCTGGGCCCGTACGCTGCAACCGCTCGCGGATGCCTTCGTCGCGCGCTTCGTCGAATTCCTGCCGAAGTCGACGTATCCGCTGCGCGTCGGCACGCATTTCAACATGGCGTTCGCGCTGACGCTGGCGCTCGGTTATGCACGTGTGGTTCGTGATGGCGATTTCGAGCGCCTTCTCGTCGATACGGCCACGCGCTGGTTCGCCAATGACGAAGCCTGTCAGGCGTGGGAACCGGCCGGCGACGAATTCCTCTCGCCGTCGCTGATGGAGGCCGTGCTGATGCGCCACGTGTTGCCCGATGCATCGTTCAACGGCTGGCTCGAACGCTTCTTGCCGCGTCTTGCCGTGCGCGAACCCGCGACGCTCTTCGTGCCGGCCACCGTCACCGATCGCAGCGACGGCAAGCTCGCGCATCTCGACGGCCTGAACCTGAGCCGCGCGTGGTGTCAGCGGACCATCGCGCGGGCGCTGCCTGCGGGCGATGCGCGCATCGGCGTGCTCGACGCGAGCGCCGACGAGCATCTGGCGGCGGGCATCGCGCACGTGGCGGGCGACTACATGGGCGAACATTGGCTCGCCACGTTTGCGTTGCTGGCGCTGGAAGCGTGACGCGCCGAGCGCCACGCTGAATCAGACGCGCGGCTGGAACGCGATGACCGCCATTCCCGCCAGCGCGATGACCGCGCCCGTCACGTCCCACATCGTCGGCCGGATGCGATCCACGGCCCACAGCCATGCGATCGCCACACCGATATACACGCCGCCATACGCCGCATAGACGCGCCCTGCAGCCGCATCGTGCAGCGTGAGGAGCCACGCGAACAACGCAAGCGAAAGCGCGCCGGGCACGACCAGCCAGGGCGAGCCATCGAGCTTCAGCCATCGATACGGAAAGTAGCAACCGGCGATCTCCGCGATGGCCGTCACGACATAAAGCAGAAGAGTTTTCATGGACAGTCGGGCAGCGGGTTCGACGCGCATTATCGGCTGCTTCGGCAGCAAGCGTCGCCCTGACACGGCACAATGACGCCTCTTGCTCACCTCGCCCTGCAATTGAACGCTCCCGACACTATCGAGCATCCGGCCGCCGTGCCGGTGCACTGGCACAAGCGCGTGCTGACGCTCGCGTTTCCCATCGTCCTCGCAAATCTTACGCAGCCGATTCTAGGCGCGGTCGATACCGCCGTCGCCGGTCATCTCGACGGACCGCAATATATTGGCGGCGTCGCTCTCGGCGGGCTCGTTTTCAGCTTCGTGTTCTGGAGCTTCGGCTTTTTGCGCATGGGCACGACGGGCCTCGTCGCGCAGGCGTTCGGTGCGAACGATTCGCTTGCCCTGCGCGCAAGCGTATTGCGGGCGATGCTGCTCGCGCTCTTCATCGGCATGGCGGTACTGGCGTTACAGGTGCCGATCATCCGTTATGCGCTCGCCGCGCTCGGCGGTAGCGCGGCCGTCCAGAGCACGGCCAGCGCCTACTGCCATGCGCGCATCTGGGCCGCGCCCTTCGCGCTTGGCAACTACGTCGTGCTCGGGATGTTGCTCGGCTGCCAGCGCGTGCGGCTCGCGCTCGTCACGCAAGTGTTCATCAACGTGGTCAATATCGTGGCGGTCCTGCTATTCGTGTATCGCTTCGGCTGGGGTATTTCGGGCATCGGCGCGGCCACGGCGGCTGCGGATTTTTGCGGCTTCGCGCTCGGTCTTGCGATTCTCTGGCGTTTGCGTCCACATGGACTTCCGGCGCTCGCGCTGCGCACGCTGCTGGACGCGCGCGCGATGAAGCGCCTCGTCGCGCTCAATCGCGACATCTTCATTCGCACGCTGTGCCTGCTCGGATCGTATGGATGGTTCGCCCACATGGGCGCGCGTCAGGGCGATGCGATCCTCGCGGCCAACGCCGTCCTGCTCAACTTCCAGACCTTCATGGCCTTCGGACTCGATGGCTTCGCGCACGCCGCCGAAGCGCTGGTCGGCGCGGCCACGGGCGCGCGCGACCGCCACGCGTTTCGCCAGGCCGTGAAGGTGACGATGCTGTGGTCGGTGATCGGCGCGGCGGGCTTTTCGCTCGTTTATTGGATCGCGGGCGAGTGGATCATCGGCCACCTCACGGATCAGCGGGACGTGCGTGCCGCCGCGCTGCGCTTCTTGCCTTGGGCCGTGGTGATGCCGCTTGCATCGGTCATCAGCTTTCAGCTCGATGGCGTGTTTATCGGCGCGACGCGCACGCGGGAGTTGATGGTGTCGACGGCTGTATCGCTTGGCATCTTTCTATTTGCCGCGTGGTTGCTGAACGGCTGGTTCGGCAACCACGGATTGTGGCTCGCGCTCGCCATCTTGATGATCGCGCGCGCCGTTACGTTGCTGGTGCAGTTGCCCGCGATCGAGCGGAGATCGTGCGTGGATTGATGCGGAGTGGATGGCCTGACTCAATCCGCCTTCGCCTTCAACGCCGCCATACCTTCCAACAACGCCTTGTGAAACGCCACCGGGTCCTGCATCTGCGGCGCATGACCGAGCTCGGCAAACTCGACGAGCTTCGCGCCCTCGATCCGCTGCTGTGCAAGCTTCGCCAGCTCAGGATAACGGCCCAGCGTCGGGCGAATCTCTGGCGGCGCCAGATCCTTGCCGATGGCCGTCGTGTCCTTATCGCCGATCATCAGCAGCGTCGGGGTTCGCAACTGATCGAACTCATAGACGACAGGCTGCGTATAGATCATGTCGTACAGCAACGCCGAGTTCCACGCGACCGCATCTTTCCCCGGTCCGCGATACATTCCCGCAAGCATCTGCACCCACGGTTCGTAGTCCGCGCTCCAATGCCCCGCGTAATACGTGCTGGTCTCGTAGCTGCGGATGCCGTCGGCCGTGGTCTTGAGCTCGCGCGCATACCAGTCGTCGATGGAAATGGACGGCACGCCCTTCGCCTTCCAGTCTTCCAGACCAATGGGATTCACGAGCACGAGTTGCTCGGTCTCGCGCGGGTACATCAGCGCATAACGCACCGCGATCATGCCGCCCGTCGAATGCGCGATCAACGTGGGATGCGTGACGCCAAGCGCCGCAAGCAGCGCATGCGTATTGCGCGCGAGCTGCTGGAAGCTGTACTGATAACGCGTGGGTTTGGTGGACTTGCAAAAGCCGATCTGGTCCGGCGCGACCACGCGATACCCGGCTTCGCTCAAGGTATCGATGGTCTTTTTCCACGTCGCCGCGCAGAAGTTCTTGCCATGCAGAAGCACGGCCGTGCGGCCATTGGGATGCGCGGGATGCACATCCATATAGGCCATCTGGACGACCTGCCGTTGCGACGAAATGGAGAACCGCGCGACGGGATAAGGATAGTCGAAGCCTTGCAGTTCAGGCCCGTATGCTGGGCCATCGTTGGCGGGCGCGTCTTGCGCGTAAGCCTGGCTTGCGGTGAGCATCGTGCAACACGAGACGAGCGACAGCAGCAGGTTTCGCGCGATATCGAGCTTGCGGCGCTTGGCGTTCATTGGCTTCCTTCCATTCGTTTCGATGCGGCCTTCGCCTACGGCGCGGCCCGAGCCGACGCATTCTAGCGTGGATGAATTTCTTCCGTTCCATGTGCACTGCACTGCCTTATACTCTGCGGCCTCGATTCGCCCGGCTTAAACCGAACGGCTGACCATCAGGCGGCGAGTTCTCACGCATCAGCACGGATCTTCATACTCAGCATGCAAGTACGCATCAAGGCATTCGTCGTCGCGCTTCTAGGCGCCGCGTCGGTCGCGGCGGTCGCGAGCGACTGTCCGCAGTTCAGTCCGGGCGGCCGCGCGCCCGTCGTCGTCAATCAGAAGATGCGCGCGTCCACGCAGGAAATCTGCTATACCGATTTCGCTCTGCTGCATTCCGGCGTCACGCACGGGCCGCTCTGGTCGGCGGAACATTTGACCGCGCAGAGCGTCGATGACGCGAAGAACAACACGCGCACCAATCGCTTTTTCGTCGACAAGCGGCTGCCGGCCGGCGACAGCGCGCAACTCGACGACTATAAAAGGAGCGGCTACGATCGCGGCCACATGAGCCCGGCGGGCGATCGAGCCAGCAAGCAAGGCATGGCCGAATCGTTCTCGCTTGCGAACATCGTGCCGCAGGATCCGTCGAACAACCGGCGCATCTGGTCGCGCATCGAGCAAGCGGTACGCAGGCTGACCGAAGAATCCGGCGATGCCTATGTCGTGACCGGCCCGCTCTTTTCAGGGCGGCAGTTGCAGACCATCGGCGAGTCGCGCGTGTTCGTGCCGACGCAGTTGTACAAGGTGGTCTATTTGCCGAAGCGGCAAATCGCGTTCGTGGTCGTCGTCGATAATGTGCCGACCAGTACCTATACGATGAAAACCGTGCGCGAACTGGAAGCCATGAGCGGTCTCGCGTTTCCCGGCATCCCCGATGCACTGAAAGACAAACGAATTGGAGGACTGAGCGGTGTTTAAACCATTTGCCAACGATACCGACGTGATGAACATCGCGGGCGACGCGATCAACATCCAGAACGGCACGACGCGTGTGTCGGTGAGCGGCGACCTCACCATCGCACGCGATCAGGCGGGGCTCGCCGCCGCGCAGGCGTTGTACAAGGCGCTCGGGGCTATCGTCGATGTTCTTCAAAAAGACAAGGCGCTGCCCGCGAAGCTTGCCGACGAGCCGACCGCGCCCGGCGGCACGGCGGATAATCCGTTCATCTGAAACGGGACGCGAGAAGACGCGACGTGATCGAAAGCCACGTTAGCCCGAGCCCGCTCGGGCCTATTTTGTTTCGCGCGGAAGGCGATTGCCTGACCGGGCTTTTCTTTGTCGGGCAGAAGTATTGCCCGGACGGTTTATCGCACGAGCCACGCGCATCGGCGCGCGTGCCGCGCGTGATCGCCGAGGCGCGCGAGCAAGTCGACGAATATTTCGGGGGCGCGCGCGAGGTGTTTTCGGTGGCGCTGCGGCTCGACGGCACCGCGTTCCAAAAACAAGTCTGGGACACGCTGCGTCAGATTCCTTTCGGCGAAGCCTGGACTTACGGCGATCTCGCGCGCCGTCTTGGCTTGCCCGCAGGCGCATCGCGCGCGGTCGGCGGCGCGAACGGGCGCAATCCGGTGTCGATCATCGTGCCGTGTCATCGCGTGATCGGCGGCGATGGCGAACTCACAGGTTACGCGGGCGGCGTTGCGCGCAAGCGTCACCTGCTGACGCTGGAAGGCGGACGCGGGCGCGAGCAACTGCTGTTGTTCTAATCCTTTCGGCGCGTATCGACGTAAAAAAGCTCGCGATCCTTTCGGCTCGCGAGCTTTTTCTTCGACAGCGTCCAGCTTACGGATTGAGCGTCACTTCCACACGGCGATTCTCGGCGCGACCCTGACTCGTCGCGTTCGATGCCACTGGAACAGACTTGCCGAAGCCCTTCATGGAGAACTCGTTCGCCTTCAGACCGTGGCTCTTGAGGTATTCGAGCACCGACTCCGCGCGACGCTGGGACAACGCCAGGTTATACGGCGCGGAGCCAACAGAGTCCGTATGTCCTTCGATGCTGACAGACGAAAACGTCGTGCCGCGTCCTTCCGAGATAATCTGATCGAGAGAGGCTTTGGCCTTCGGCGTCAAATGGGCGCTGTTGAAGTCGAAGTTCGTCTTTTCGTCGAGGGAAATCTTGCGTGCGGCCGGCGCGGCCGGCGCGACGGTCGCCGTATCCACCACCGCTGGCGGCGCGGGTTCCGCAGCCGCCGGCTGCACGGGCTGTGCCGGTGCACCGCAGACAAAAATCAGCTCGGAGACATTGTCCGGTGTTTTCGTTCCCGCGACGTTCTGGAGCGGGTTCACTGGCTGATTGCCGCATGCCTTCTGCGCGGCGGCCATGCATTGGCTGCCGCCTTCGAACAAGCCGTAGCATTCGGCGCGGAAAGCCTTTTGGCCGTTCGACGTCTGAATTTCGCTGAGATTGAACGTGGGACTGGACGCAAGACTGGTCGCAGGACTGGACGTGGACGAGCAAGCGGCAAGAACGGCGACGCTCGCGAGAATAGTGGCAATGGTCTTGTTGAACATATTGAATGAGTAAGCAGAGCGCCTGTTGGCAATTGACGGGATTTCCGCTTATTTCAGCGCCTGAATTGCGAAAGCGCGAATAAGCCCGTTTTGAGAAATAGATGAAGTTCGGTATCGCGATCTTGAAACGACCGAAAGCCGCCGCGATTCTAGCAACGGCTTAAGAACTTACCGCAGGGACAATTCCCAAAAATCGACATCCCGCTTCGCATCTCATTAATCACCGAAGCGTGCGCCATCTGAACGACTGTTGCGACCATCGACGTCATGCAATTCGGCGACGTTTCGCCGGCAAGTTGCTCAATTCGGATTACGCATCCAGCTTAATGCGTATCTGATTATGGTCAGAGAATCCGATTAATTCCAGAACAACCTGCGCTCTACTCTTCCAAATCAAATCATTTGCGCGTGATCGAAGCGCGTTTGTGCCACTCGCGAATCGCCGTTGTAGCGTTCGGGGTTATTGGGCGAAAAGATGCGCGAATCCACGGGTTTTGCCGGTAGGCGCGAGAAGATTTCCTTGTCCGCGTGAAAATTGAACGGCGCCGCCGAAAGAATGCGCGAATCGGGCAGCCGTTCGCCGGCATTCGCGCATGAAACTGAAATCGGAAACGAAGAAACGAGACAAAGCGCGAGCGTGACGATGCTTGAAAGCGAGTTCGGACGGGACATGGCTGACCTGAAATGAAACGGCGCGTAACGCCTGGAACGGAAAAGGCCTCGATCCATCTCGGCCCTCGTTAATGCATGGATGCCATTTCAACAGGGCCAAGCGTCATCGCACATGAGAAGGTTCTCAATTTCGTCCTATTTTTAGGATGCGCTCCCGAGAAGACGAGCGGGCGTGAAAAATGCGGACGTCTCGAGTTCAACCCTTTAGCGCCACCCTTTTTGCAGGAACGGGAATCCAACGCGCGCCTCTGCCCATCGATGGGTTGCCATCCAGCGCCAAGGCAGACGGGCTTTCACGACCGACGGAAGATCCCATTGTTGCTCGGAGTCAGCCATAATTCGCGTTCGCTCAAACGGATCGCCAAGTAAAACGAACACTCCATGACCCAAGACGACAAGCTCCCCACCGTTTCGCCCCGACAGACCATACCCAACGACGGCAACGTCACGACTGGCGTGGCAGGTCTGGACGAGATTCTGGGCGGCGGTCTCGCCGAAGGTGGTCTGTACATGATCGAAGGCATGGCTGGCGCGGGAAAGACGATCCTTTCGTCGCAGATCGGTTTTCATCGCGTGGGCCAGGGCGACATGGTGCTATACATCACGCTGATCGCCGAATCGCACACGAAGCTGCTGTCGCACCTCCGGGCAATGTCGTTCTACGACGCCGACGCCATCTCCGAACGCATGCTGTTCGTGAGCGGTTACCACGAACTGATACGCGACGGCCTGTCCGGCTTTCTCTCGCTCATCGCGGCGACCATCCGCACGAGCCGCCCGCGTTTCATGGTCATCGACGGCTTTCGCAGCGCCCGCGAATTCAGTTCGACCGAACTCGAACTCTCGCAATTCATCCACGAGTTGTCGGCCTTCGTGAGCGCCGCGCGTTGCACGACGCTCATCCTCGCGCCGCTGTCCGGCAACGAGCCGCATCCCGAGCACACATTGGTCGATGGCTTGATCGAGCTAAATCGCTACAACACCGGAATGCGCCGCGCACGGGAGATCGAAGTGCATAAGCTGCGCGCGCGCGATCATCTGCTCGGCAAGCATTTCTTCAAGATCACGGCGGACGGACTCGTGACCTACCCGCGACTCGAAGCGTCGTCGGCGAATGCGCAGGACGTGCCGGACTTCGAAAGCCGTCTTGCCTTCGGTTTCCCCGATTTCGATCAGATGCTCGGCGGCGGCGTGGTGCGCGGTTCGACCACCACCTTTATCGGGCCCTCGGGCGTCGGCAAGACGCTGCTCGCGCTCAAGTTTTTGCAGGCGGGCGTGGCGCGCGGCGAGCAGTGCGTCTACTTCGGGCTTTACGAGTCGCCGGAGCGGCTGATCGCGAAGGCGGCGTCGGTCGGCATCGACCTGAAAGACGCTGTCGATAGCGGCCATTTGCTACTGGAATGGCATCCCGCCGTGGAACTCGCCATCGACGAACTTGCCTCGGAACTGATTGCGTCGATCCAGCGCTCGAAGGCGTCGCGGCTCGTGGTGGATGGCGTCGACGGCTTCTTTCAGTCGGCCAACCGCACCGAGCGCCTCGGGCTATTCTTGAACGCGCTCACGCACCGTCTGCGCGAAGCCGGCGTCACCACGCTCGTGACGGAAGAGTTGCCGCTCTACGGCGATTCGACGACGCCCACCACCTTGCGGGCGTCCGCGATGACCGAAAACATCGTGCTCCTGCGCTATGTCGAGGCAAACTCGTCGCTGTATCGCATGGTGTCGGTGGTCAAGCAGCGCGAAGGTTCGCACGATACGGCGATCCGCCGTCTCACGATCGATTCGCGCGGATTGCATATCAGCGAAGGGTTCATCGGCTCGACGGGTCTGCTGTCCGGACATCCGTCGTTGGCGCCTGCGCTTTCTGTGTCGGACCCCGGCCAGCGAGCATGAAAAAAATCCTCGTCGTCGACGACGAATTCGACATCCTCACAACCTGGCGCCTCATTCTCGAAATGGAAGGCTACGAAGTGACGACCGCGTCGAACGGGCGCGTGGCGCTCGAATCCGCGCGCGCGAATCCGCCCGACCTCGTCATCACCGACTGGATGATGCCGCACATGGACGGCGTTGCCTTCATCCGCGAACTGGCGGCGAACGACTCGCTCGCACAGGTCCCCGTGATTCTCATGAGCGCGGCGGCGCATGCGCCCACGCTGGAACACGGCAATGCACAGTTTCGCCGCAAGCCGCTTTCCATCGACGATTTGCTCGATCTGGTTAAACATAAACTCGGCGAAGCCTGACCTTGGGCACGAAGCGTGCTCCTTGTTTCACTCGGACGTTGCCGGGATGCCGCAAGATCAGCCCGCTGCAACATTGACCATAACCGCTACAGACGAGAAGGGAGGCACCATGGTGCAGGATCAAGTGGAAGGCGCGGCGCAACAGGTCGTGGGCAAGGTGCAGGATGCGGTTGGCGCGCTTACTGGCGACTCGGAAACGCAAGTGGCCGGCAAGACGCGGCAGGCGCTCGGCTCGCTGCAGCAGAGCTACGGCGAGACCGTGGATCAATTGCGCGTGGCGGTGGCGAGTCAGCCGATCAACGGTTTGCTGATCGCGGCGACCGTGGGCTTCGTGCTCGGCGCGCTGTGGAATCGCGATCGTTGAGACATCGACGCGCGGCGCCATCTCGCATGGCGCCAGGCGTGAAAAAACGGCAAAGTCCGCAAGTCGGCTTTGCCGTTTTTTATTGCACGATGCTCACACCGCTCACACCGCTTCACGCCGCGAGCGTGTTCGCCAGAGTACCGATTCCGCGAATCGTCACTTTCACGCGCGCGCCGTCCTTGATCGATCCCACGCCGATCGACGTACCGCACGCGATGACATCGCCGGGAACGAGCGTCATGTCGTGCGACAGCAGGCTGACCTGCTCGGCGGGCGAAAAGATCATGTCGTCGAGCGGATAATTTTGACGCTCGACGCCGTCCAGCGTCGTGACCACGTGGGCCGCGCGCCAGTCGAAGCCGTTGCCTGGCGTGACGATGGCGGGCCCAAGACACGTGAAGGTATCGAAGCCCTTCGAGCGGCACCATTGCGCGAAGTTGGGATCTTCCTGCAAGAGTTCAATGGCGGTGACATCGTTCACGCACGTATAGCCGAAAATGGCCGCCTCGGCCTCTTCCACCGACGCGCCCGAAACCGTCTTGCCGATCACGATTCCCAGTTCACCCTCGTACGCAATCTTGCCGTGATAACTTTTCGGCCGCTTGATCAACTCGTTCGGCCCGATCACGGACATTGGCGGCTTGATCAGAAAGAGCGGATGCGCAGGTGGCGCCTTGTCGAGCTTCTGCGACAGCGCGTAGTAGTTGTTCCACAACGCGATGACCTTGCTCGGTTCGCAAGGCGCGAGCAGGGTGAGGTCGTCGGCGGCGAAGGAAATGTCGGTCGGACGTGCTTGCCCGAACAATGCGCCGTCGTGCTGCACGACGCGGCCGGAGTGCGGATCGAGCGTGCCGAAGCCAATACGGCCGTCGGCATCGCGAAAACGAATCCAGGTGGTCACTATGAAGGTCCGTGTGATTAGGAAGGGGCGCCGCGGGGCACCTAAGCGCCCCGCTTTGCTCAGATCAATCCCGCGCCGCGCGCCCACTTATATTTCGCCCCGAGCACCGCCACTGGCAATTCGGTCGAATACGCATAGGCCGGCACGCCATGCGCGTATAGATACTCCGCCGCCTCCTCCACTTGCACGTCGCCCGCGAGCGACGCCACGATCGGCTTTTCGATACCGCGCGCCTTCATCTCCTCCTTCACTTCGATCACGAGCTTCGCGAAGACCATCGGCGGCGTGATGATGGTATGCCAGTAGCCGAGGATGATCGAATGGACGCGTTCGTCTTCGAGACCAAGCTTGATCGTGTTCTTATAGGTCGTCGGCGGCTCGCCACCCGTGATGTCGACCGGATTGCCCGCCGCGCCGAACGGCGGAATGAACTTGCGGAATGCGGCGTCGAGATCGTCGGGCATGGTCATGAGCGACAGGCCGTTGTCCACGCACGCGTCCGAGAGCAACACGCCCGAGCCGCCCGCGCCCGTGATGATGACCGTGTTCTCGCCCTTGGGCGTCGGCAATTTGGGAATGCCGCGCGCGAACTCCAGTAAATCGCGCAGCGACCGCGCGCGGATCACGCCGCATTGCTGAAACACGTCTTCGTAGATCTTGTCGTTGCCCGCGAGCGCGCCGGTGTGCGAACTGGCCGCACGCGCGCCGAGACTCGTGCGTCCGGCCTTCAGCACCACGACCGGCTTTTTCTTCGATACGCGCTTCGCGGCTTCGGCAAACGCGCGGCCATCTTTCAAGTCCTCGCAGTGTTGCGCGATGATCTCGGTGTTGTCGTCCTGCTCGAAGAACGTGAGCAGGTCGTCTTCATCGATGTCCGACTTGTTGCCGAGCCCGACGATTGCCGAGACGCCCATCTTCGCCGAACGCGAAAAGCCGATGATCGCCATGCCAATGCCGCCGGATTGCGACGACAGCGCCGCCTTGCCCTTCACGTCATACGGCGTGCAGAAGGTCGCGCAGAGATTCTTGGGCGTGTAGTAGAAACCGTAGATGTTCGGGCCCATCATGCGAATGTCGTATTGACGCGCAATCCGCACGAGTTCTTCCTGGCCTTCGTGATTGCCCGTCTCCGCGAAGCCCGAAGGAATCAGCACCGCGCCGGGAATCTGCTTCTCGCCGACTTCGACGAGCGCCTGCGCGACGAACTTCGCGGGAATGGCGAACACCGCGACATCGATCACGCCGGGCACGTCCTTCACGCTCTTGTACGCCTTGTGGCCCATGATCTCGTCGGCTTTCGGATGGATCGGATAGATCGCGCCCTGGTAGCCGCCGTTGATGAGGTTCTTCATCACCGAATTGCCGATCTTGCCGTCCTCGTTCGACGCGCCAATCACGGCGAGTGCGTCTGGCTTCATGATGCGGTTCATCTGCGCGACAATCTGCTCCTGCGTCGGCCGGTAACGCGGCGCGGCAGGCTCGAGGTCCATCACGATGCGCACGTCCGCCGCCACCGCGCCGCTCGGGCTCGCGAAAACCGGGTTCAGGTCCATCTCCGAGATTTGCGGGAAGTCGTCGATGAGGCGCGACACGCGCTCGATCAGCGTGACGAGACTCTCGCGATGCACCGGCTCCGCGCCCCGCACGCCGCGCAGCACTTCAGCCGCCTGAATGCCGTCGAGCATGGAGGCGGCTTCGTCGCGCGTGACGGGCGCGAGCCGGAAGGTCACGTCCTTCAGCACTTCGACGAGCACGCCGCCTAGCCCGAACGCGATCAGCTTGCCGAACGAAGGATCGGTCACCGCGCCGATGATCACTTCCTGTCCCGCGCCGACCATTTGCTGAACCTGCACGCCGAGGACCGTCGCGTTCGCGTCGTAGTTCTTCGCGTTCTCGATGATCGTCGCGAAGCCGGCTTTGACATCGGCTTCGTTCTTCACGCCGACGAGCACGCCGCCCGCTTCCGTCTTATGCAGAATCTCCGGCGAGACGATTTTCAGCACCACCGGAAAGCCGATGAACGACGCGAGTTTCGCCGCATCGTCCGCGCTCGTCGCGACGCCTTCCCGCGGCACGGCGATGCCGTATGCATCGCAGACGAGCTTGCCTTCCGGCGCCGTGAGCGACGTGCGCCCTTCCGCCTTCACGCGATCGAACACTTCCGCCACGCGGCGTTTCGCATCGGCTGCATGCACCGGGATAGCGTTCGCGACTTGCGTCGAAGAGTCATTGCGTTCCTGCACAACGGTGCTGTTCATCTGACTTGTCTCCGTTCGTATGGACGTGCCACTCCACGCGCCTCACGAGGAGGCGGCGCGACAGGCATCGAATGAAGCGTTTAGATTGCGCCGAGGCTTCTCAGCGTCGCGATCTGATCGGGCGAGTAGCCGAGTTCGGCCATGACTTCGTCGGTGTGTTCGCCAAGCAGCGGCGAGCGCACGACTTCGGTCGGACTATCCGACAGTTTGATCGGATTGCCGACCGTCAGATACTTGCCGCGCACCGGATGATCCACTTCGACGACGGTGCCGGTTTTTCTGAGCGACGGCTCTTCGGCGATTTCCTTCATCGAGAGAATCGGGCCGCACGGAATGTCGTGTTTGTTGAGAATTTCCATGGCCTGGAACTTGGTCTTCGACATGGTCCAGCGCTCGATCTCCGCGAAGATGTCCTTCAGATGCGGCAGGCGCGCGTTGGCCGTCTTGTAATCAGGATGGTCGATCCACTCTTCCTTGCCGATCACCTTGCAGATTTCGCCCCAGACCGGCGCCTGCGTGATGAAGTAGATATACGCGTTCGGGTCCGTCTCCCAACCCTTGCACTTGAGAATCCAGCCCGGCTGACCGCCGCCCGAGGCGTTGCCCGCGCGCGGCACCGCCTCACCGAATGTGCCGTTCGGATACTGCGGATATTCCTTCATCGTGCCGGTGCGTTCGAGCCGTTGTTGATCGCGCAGTTTCACGCGGCACAGGTTCAGCACGCCGTCCTGCATCGCCGCGAGCACGCGCTGGCCGCGCCCGGTTGCATTGCGCTGATACAGCGCCGTGACGATCCCGAGCGCGAGGTGCAAGCCCGTGCCCGAGTCGCCAATCTGCGCGCCGGTGACGACCGGCGGGCCATCGTCGAAACCCGTCGTCGATGCCGCGCCGCCCGCGCATTGCGCCACGTTCTCGTACACCTTGCAGTCTTCGTACGGTCCGGGCCCGAAGCCCTTGACCGACGCCACGATCATCTTCGGGTTCAGCTCCTGAATGCGCTCCCACGTAAAGCCCATGCGATCGAGCGCGCCCGGTGCGAAGTTCTCGACCAGCACGTCGCACTTCTTGACGAGCGTTTCGAGCACCTTCTTGCCTTCGGGATTCTTCGTGTCGATGGTGATCGAACGCTTGTTGTGGTTGAGCATCGTGAAGTAGAGGCTGTCGGCGTCGGGGATATCGCGCAACTGCTCGCGCGTGATGTCTCCGGCGCCCGCGCGCTCCACCTTGATCACGTCCGCGCCGAACCACGCGAGCAACTGCGTGCAGGTCGGCCCAGACTGAACGTGCGTGAAATCTAGGATGCGCACGCCATCCAGTGCCTTGCCCGAATTATTCATGGCTGTCTCCCAATGTCTTCAGTGGCTTGTCAGTGGCTTTATTTGTACATCGTTTGAGCCATCGTGCCGGGGGCGTACACGGTCGGATCGACCCAGATGTTGACGACCGCGCTCTTGCCCGTCTTGGCGATCGATTCCCGCGCACGCTGCAACGCGCCCGCGATCTTCGAGGCCTCGTACACTTCCTCGCCATAGCCGCCGAGCATTTCGGCGAAGCGGCCATACGGCACGTCCGAGAGCAGATTGCCGACGTTGCCGCGCTCCTGACCGTACTTGGCGAGCTGGCCGTAGCGGATCTGGTTCATCGCCGAGTTATTGCCGATGACGGCGAGATACGGCACGCCGAAGCGATTCGCGGTTTCCATGTCGAACGAAGTCATGGAGAAAGCGCCGTCGCCGTAGTAGCAGAGTACTTCCTTTCCGGGGTTCGCAAGACCCGCCGCGATGGCGAAGCCCGTGCCGACGCCGAGCGAACCAAGCGCGCCGGGGTCCATCCACTGACCCGGACGGCGCGGACGCACGGCCTGCGCGGAAATGGTCACGACGTCGCCGCCATCGCCGATATAGATCGTGTCGTCCGATAGAAACTGGTTGATTTCGTGCGCGACGCGGTACGGATGAATCGGGCTCGCGTCGGACGTGAAGAGCGGCATCAGCTTGGCCGTCGCGGTTTCTTCCGCCGCCGCGAGTTCGCGCATCCACGCCTGACGGCTCTGGCGCTTGTCGTTCTTGATGCGTCCGCTCGCCGCTTGCAGCACCGCACCGAGGATCGCGCCCGGGTCGCCTACGAGCCCGAGATCGATATCACGGTTCTTGCCGACCGTGCGGTAATCCATGTCGATCTGCACGAGCTTCAGATCGCGGCTGATGCGCTTGCCGTAACCCATGCGGAAGTCGAATGGCGTGCCGACGATCACGATCACATCGGCCTTCGCGAAGGCTTGCGAACGCGTGCGGTCGAAGTGATGCGGGTCGCCCGGCGGCAAGAGGCCGCGGCTCGCCCCGTTGAAGTAGCCGGGAACGTCGAGGCCGCGCAACAGCGCGATGGCTTCTTCGTGACCGCGCGCGGTCCACACTTGCTGGCCATAGAGAATCGCGGGACGCTCGGCGTCGACCAGCAGATCGGCCAGCTTCTCGATATCGAGCGGATCGCCCACCGATTTCGTCGATGCACGATACCGTCCCGGCTGCGGAATCACGGCCTTGGAGACATCGATTTCGCGGTCGAGCACATCGCGCGGAATCTCCAGGTACGCCGGGCCGGGCGCGCCGTTGAAGGCTTCGCGCGCGGCCATCGAGATCATGTCGGCGACGCGTTCGGTGCTCGGCACGGTGGCGGCGAACTTGGTGATCGGCGCCATCATGTCGACGTGCGGCAGGTCTTGCAGCGAGCCCATCTTGTGCTGCGTCAACGCGCCCTGCCCGCCGATATGGATGATCGGGCTTTCCGAGCGAAACGCCGTGGCGACACCTGTCACCGCGTTGGTACAGCCGGGGCCGGCCGTGGTGACGACGCAACCGAGCTTGCCGGTCTGACGCGCGTAGCCATCGGCGGCGTGGGCGGCGACCTGTTCGTGACGGACATCGATGATGCGAATGCCTTCATCGACGCAGCCATCGTAGATATCGATGATATGACCGCCGCACAGCGTGAAGATGGTATCGACGCCTTCGTTCTTGAGCGCTCGGGCGACCAAATGGCCGCCCGAGACGACACCCGCGCCGCGTGTTTTTTGTTTGAGCGTGTCATCCGCGGTGGTGGTGGCGGGAGCGACTTCCGGACGGCTGCTGACGACTTCGGACATTGTTTGTCTCCTCCTCGAAGGGGGTTGTGTTCAAGGCTTCCGTGACGTCGCGCTGCCGTCCGGTTGCTGTGATATACAATATTCCACACACAGTATTAGTCAAGTGTCGAGCGATGGCGAAAACCCTGTGATGCAATGCGTCATCACTTCTTAGCGCTTCCACAGCTTCTTAAGCGCGTATTTCGTGCTGCAGAGCATCAACGAAACAGCGTGAAATCCTGTCGTGATATGTGATATATCATATTTCAGCGCACCGTCGCAGTCGCTGAAGCCTGGTTGCGCTCAGAGAACCGACGACTAGGGAGACACGATGAATATCCACGAATATCAGGCGAAGGCGCTGCTGCGGAAGTACCGCGTCGCCGTACCGCAAGGCCAGGTTGCCTTCTCCGCGATCGACGCGGCCAACGCGGCGCGCGCCCTCGGCGGCCCGGTCTGGGTCGTGAAATCGCAGATTCATGCGGGCGGACGCGGCGCGGGCCGCTTCGCCAACGATCCCGACGGCAAAGGCGGCGTGCGCGTCGTCAAATCTGTCGACGAGGTGCAAGAAAACGCGCAGCAGATGCTCGCGTCGGTGCTCGTGACCAAGCAAACCGGCGCTGCGGGTAAGGAAGTGAAACGGCTTTATATCGAGGAAGGCTGCGACATCGCACGCGAGCTTTACCTCGGCATGCTGGTGGATCGCGCCACGTCGCGCATCACGATCATGGCGTCGACCGAAGGCGGAATGGAGATCGAGGAAGTGGCGCATCGCACGCCGGAGAAAATTCTCAAGGTGTCGATCGATCCGGCGACGGGTCTCCAGCCGTTTCACACACGCGAAGTCGCGTTCGGGCTAGGCTTGAGCGGCAAGCAAGTGGCGGCGGCATCGAAGTTCATCGCGGCGCTTTATCAGGCGTTCGTCGATCTGGATGCCTCCATCGTGGAAGTGAATCCGCTCGTCGTCACCGGTTCCGGCGATGTCATCGCGCTCGATGCCAAGCTCAATTTCGACGACAACGCTTTGTATCGGCATCCCGATATCGAAGCATTGCGCGACGAAGACGAGGAAGATGCCGCCGAAATCGAAGCCGCGAAACACGGCCTCAATTACGTGAAGCTCGACGGCAACATCGGCTGCATGGTGAACGGCGCGGGCCTCGCCATGGCGACCATGGACATCATCAAGCTCTACGGCGGCGAGCCCGCCAACTTCCTCGACGTGGGCGGCGGCGCGACCCAGGAACGTGTCGCGACCGCGTTCAAGCTGATTCTGCGCGACCCCAAAGTGCAAGGCATTCTCGTCAACATCTTCGGCGGCATCATGCGCTGCGACGTGATCGCGGAAGGCGTGGTCGCGGCCGCGCGCGAGATCGACCTGCGCGTGCCGCTCGTCGTGCGCCTTGCCGGCACGAACGTCGACGCGGGCCGCGAGATTCTGCGCAACTCCGGCCTCACCATCATCCCCGCTGAAAATCTCGCCGATGCCGCCGACAAGATCGTCGGCGCCGTCGCCGCTGCCCATCACTGACGAGGAAGCCGACAATGAGCGTTCTGATCGATAGCAATACCAGGGTCATCTGCCAGGGCTTCACCGGCGCGCAGGGCACGTTCCATTCCGAGCAGGCGATTGCGTACGGCACGCGCATGGTTGGCGGCGTGACGCCGGGCAAGGGCGGCACGACGCATCTCGACCTGCCCGTATTCGATACCGTCGCCGACGCGGTCGCGAAAACCGGCGCGGATGCATCCGTCATCTACGTACCGCCGCCCTTCGCCGCCGATGCCATCCTCGAAGCCATCGACGCGGAGGTGCCGTTCATCGTCTGTATCACCGAAGGCATTCCGGTGCTCGACATGTTGCGCGTGAAGCGCGCGCTCACCGGCTCGCGCAGCCGGCTCGTCGGGCCGAATTGTCCAGGCGTCATCACGCCTGGGCAATGCAAGATCGGCATCATGCCGGGGCATATTCATCGGCCGGGGAAAATAGGCGTGGTGTCGCGCTCGGGCACGCTCACTTATGAAGCCGTCGCGCAGACCACCGCTGCGGGGCTCGGGCAGACGACCTGCATCGGCATTGGCGGCGATCCGGTGAATGGAACTAATTTCATCGATTGCCTCGCGCTCTTTCTCGAAGACGACGCGACTGAAGGCATCATCATGATCGGCGAGATCGGTGGATCGGCGGAGGAAGAAGCCGCGCAGTTTCTGAAGGACGCGAACACGAAGAAGCCGGTGGTCGGGTTTATCGCCGGCACGAGCGCGCCGCCGGGACGCCGCATGGGGCACGCGGGCGCGATTATTTCGGGCGGTTCGGGCACGGCAAGCGCGAAGATCGACGCAATGAAGTCGGCGGGCATTCATGTCGCCGATTCCCCCGCCGCGCTCGGCGAAACGATGCTTCACGCGATGCGGTGAGCAAGGGCGCCATGAGGAATTGAGTGGCTCCCCCGGCGCGGCAAGATAGTCGGACAGCCGTCGTCAAACTTGTCAGCGTGCAGACGCGCGCGAGCCACCGGAAACGGGTAACGCAGTCTCGGCTGGAAGGATAAAAAAAAGCCGCGTGACGTTCAATCGTCACGCGGCCTTTCTCAACCTGCCTGCCAGCTTTCAGTTCGGACTCAATCGAGAAAGTCGCAATTTGCCTCGACGAACGCGGCGAGATCCAGCGAATGCTGCTTCACCAGCCGCTCGACCAGTTCCGTGTCGCGCTTCTCGAGCGCCTCGATAATCCGCATGTGATCGACGATCGAGCGCGACGCGCGGTCGCTCTGCGAGATCGTCATCTTGCGAATGGCGCGCACGTGCACGAAGATGTTCTTGATCGTGTCGAAGATGATCTGCGACTTCGACAGCCGCACGATAGCCTGATGAAACGCGATATTCGCTTCCGAATATTCGTCGATGTGCTCCGCCGGCGTGGCGTCGCGGAAGTTGTCGAACATGTGGCGCAACTGCGCGATTTCCTCGTCCGACGCGCGCTGCGTGGCAAGGCGCGCCGCCATGCTTTCCAGCGCCGCCCACATGTGGATCATCTCGACGATCTCGCGCTTGGTCTTGCGCAAGATATAGACGCCGCGACGCGGCACGGTTCGCAGAAAACCTTCCTGCTCCAGCAGCGTCATCGCTTCGCGAATGGGCGTGCGGCTTACGCCCAGTGCTTCGGTCAGTTCTTTTTCGTCGAGACGGATCTCTTCCCGCGAACGGTAGATGTCCGCTTCCGCTATTGCCTGCCGCAGCTTCGCGTACGCCTGATCGCGCAGCGAAACCGTGGCATTGATCGGCTCGAGCGCCAGCGTAAGGCCGCTTGGGCGAACGTCCGGCCGGTCTACGGATTGAGTATCAGATGGCATTGATGACTTGAGTTCCCATGTGCGGGCGGGAAGCATCGACACGCTTGCCCGAACCGCCGTTCTGGTCGTCCGCCGCGAGACCGGCAAACCGACCGTGATCCTGTGCGCGCTGCAGCATGTCCTGCGGCACCGCCGACGCAATCATAAACGTAACGCCCACACCCACGGCAACCAGCGCGAATCCGATGACAACCAACAAGGCGATGCTCATTTCAGGCTCCGGTTAATCTTCAAGAGCCCTCAGTATATGTTGCGTTGCAATACATTTCAACATATTTTGCATCTTGTATATCAGAAACAACACCGGCTTCCTGGATGCAGTTTAGGCGGCTTTCTGCGTTTGCGGGGGCGGTAAAGCCTTGGCCGTGCCTTGGTTTACGCCTTCGCGCAGCTTGATCAATGCGAGAACGGCATCGATCATCGGTGTCTCGACTTTCACGAGGCGCCCGATTTCCTGCACGACGGTGATGAGCGGATCGATCTCCATCGGGCGGCCGGCTTCGCAGTCCATGAGCATCGATGTCTTGTGCGCGCCCACCGCGCCCGCGCCATTGATGCGCCGCTCCACATCGACGCGAAAGTTGACGCCGATCCTGTCGCCGATTGCTTTTGCTTCCAGCATCATCGTTTTGGAAAGCGCGCGCGTGCCGGGGTCGCTCGTCAGCACGTCGAGCGTCGCATGCGTGAGCGCGCTGATCGGGTTGAAACACAGGTTGCCCCAGAGCTTGAGCCAGATTTCATCGCGGATGTTGTCGCGCATCGGCGCTTCCATGTCGGCGGCGGCCATGATGTCGTGCAGCGCCTGCAGGCGCGGGGTGATCTTGCCGCTCGGTTCGCCGATGGGAAACTTCTTGCCGTACACATGCTTGATGACGCCCGGCTCCGCGATCTCCGCCGCCGGCAGCAGCACGCAGCCGATTGCGCGCTCAGGTCCGAACACGCTCCACTGCCGCCCGCCTGGGTCGATGCTTTGCAGGGTCGTTCCAGCGAGTTCGCCGCCATGCTCGTAGAAGTACCAGTAAGGCAGGCCATTGACGGCGGTGATGATCGCCGTATCGGGTCCAAGGAGCGGCGGAATGAGATCGACGACGCCCGGCACCGAATGCGCCTTCAGCGCGATGATCACGAAATCTTGCGGGCCGAGTTCGGCGGGATTGTTCGTGCAGCGGACTTTGACGACGTGTTCCTCGCCATCGATCTGAAGCTTCACGCCGTTCGCTTGCATCGCCGCGAGATGCGGCCCGCGCGCCACGAAGCTGACGTCCGCTCCAGCCCGCGCGAGTTGCGCGCCCATATATGCACCGATCGCACCGGCGCCATACACGCAGATTTTCATGATTTCGTCTCCTGAGGTTGTATGCGGATCACCTTCTGATATACAAGATACTACATTCCATAATGGGGAGCGACAAGGCGAATCGCGCGCTTTCGGACGAGCGGAAACCCGCACGAGGAGCGCGTTTGTGTCGTGTCGTTTAGGGAGAGCCTGCTAAGGGAATTAAGCGCGCGCGCCGCGTGACCGTCAAACAGAAACAGTTCGATAGCGACGACTAAGGTTCTGCGCACCGCCGGGTGACGATGCATAGCACTCGACGTATGACTACGCCTGCGCGGCGTCCGCGCGGATTCACGCAGCCTGAAACGCCATCGAACTCCGCGACGAAGACGCCGCAACATGCGACCACACATGCGCTGCATTCGCCCGCAACGCATGCCCGCGCCGCCGCACGAGCATCACCGTTCGCACGGCCCGCGGCGCAAGCGGCACGAACCGCACGCCGATGGTCTCGCAAGCCATCCGCGCATGCATCGGCAAGACGCCGATGCCAAGTCCCGCCTGCGCCATTCGCGCGACGGCAATCGGCTGCGCGAGACGCTGACGCAAGGCGCCCGTCACCGCGTGACGCGCAAGCGCGCCTTCTATGGCATCGAGGCTGCCGGTGTCGTCATCGAGGAGGAGAAGTGGCGAAGCGCGCAGTTGCGTCCAGTCGATATAGTCCGCATCGCCAAGCGGGCTCGACACGTTGACGACGGCAACGAGGTCGTCGTCGAATAGCGGTTCCGCAACGAGTTCGTCGAGACTCCCGGGCGCGATCACGAGCCCCATGTCCGCTTCGCCCGAACGCACCAGTTGCAGCACGGCGTTCTGCGGCCGGTCCATCACCGTGACCGCGATTCCCGGATGCCGCTCATGACACGAGCCGAGCAACGCAGGCAACACGCTCGCGGTCAGGCTGCAACTGCTGGCAAGATTGACGACGCCCGGTTCGGCTTCGTTCGCGGTGCGCGGCCGCAGCGTCGCTTCGAGTTCCTCGACGAGCGGCGCGATGCGCCCGAGCAGCGTACGCCCGGTATCGGTGAGCGCGACCTGACGCGTCGTGCGGTCGAAAAGCCGCAGCGCGAGTTCATCCTCGAGTTCGCGGATGCTGCGGCTGACCGCCGACTGCGTGATACCGAATTCATCGCCCGCGCGGGTGAAACTGCGATGCCGCGCGAGCGTGACGAACAACCGCAACTGATGCAGCGATACGCAAAGCGGCGGCGCGATTTCATCTCGACGATCGCGCATGCCGCTCGCTCACTGCACCGACGGTTTGCGCGGCGCGTCGCTCCAGCCCGCCTGAAACGACGCGTTGATCGACGAATCCGCGGCCGTTTCGGCGACCGTGTTTTCGATCCAGCGTTTGCGCATCGGCGCGAGCACGAACTTAGCGCACAGGCCCGCTGCAATCGACGTGATCGCCGCCGTGATGAAGACCGCGTTCCACGAGCCGATCGACGCGAGCACCGAGGCAAGCGGCACCAGCATCGACGCCGTGCCTTTTGCCGTGTAAAGCGTGCCCGCGTTGGCCGCCGCGTATTTGCTGCCGAAAGTATCCGCGCAAGTGGCGGGGAAAATCGAGAATATCTCGCCCCAGCACAGGAACGTGAGCGCGGCGAACAGCATGAACATGTACGGGTTGTGGCCGAACTGCATCAACCCGAGCAGCGCCACGCCTTCGCCCAGAAAGATGATGAACATGGTGTTCTCGCGGCCGATCTTGTCCGAAATGAAGCCGCACAAAGGCCGTGTGAAACCGTTGCACAGGTTGTCGATGGACAGCGTCATCGCAAGCAGCGGCAAGGTCACGCCGAGGATATTCACGGGCATCTTCGCGAAGCCGTATTCCTTGGCGATGGGGCCGAACTGCGCCGTGGCGATCACGCCGCCCGCCGCGACGAACACGAACATCAGGTACAGCACCCAGAAGAGCGGCGCACGCACCATCTGCCCGGTGGTGTAGTCGATTTTCGTGGACACCACGCGCTTGGCCGGAACCACGTTCAAGGGCGGCTTCGGACGAATCAGCATGAGCGCGAGCAGGAAGATGCACACGCCCTGGAAGATACCGAAGAACATGAACGCGTGCTCGTAGCCCGCACTCTGAATCATGTTGGAGATGGGGATGACCGTGACCGCCGCGCCCGCGCCGAAACCGGCGGCCGTCAAACCCGCCGCAAGGCCGCGCTTGTCCGGGAACCACTTGAGCGCCGTGCCCACGCACGTGCCGTACACGCAGCCCGCGCCCACGCCCGCCACCACGGCCGCGATGTAGAGATGCATGAGGCTGGTCGCATGCGCATCGATGCACCAGCCGATGGCCGCGCAGATCGAGCCGCCTATGACGACGGGCCGGGGCCCGAACTTATCGACGAGCCAGCCTTCGACGGGCACGAGCCAGGTTTCGGTGACGATGAAGATGGTGAAGGCGGTCTGGATCGCTGCTTGGCCCCAATGGTGCTTGGCATCCATCGGTACGACGAACAGCGTCCATGCATATTGAAGGTTGGCGACGAGTCCCATGCACAGGATACCGATCGTCAACTGAACCCACCTGTTGTGATGACGCCCGTGCGGTTGCCCGGACACAACCGTGTCTGCGCTTGCCATGTCTGTCTCCGTTATTCATTCGCGCTCGTGCGGCGCTTGATTTACAGCGAGATGCCGGCGCGAGTGCATCGATATGCGCGTCGGCGGCGTGGCGGTCGGTCAGGGAAAGTGCTCGGGTAACGCGACGCGGGCGTGGGCGTGGCAACGCGTATCGAACAAGGCGATGGATGAGAACATCGGGCAAGCATCCGCGTCAGGCGATCGAAGAATCATTTCGAGCGATTCCCAATAGAGCTGGATGGTTGATGCGGCCTTTGCAGGCTTCGTTTTTTGGCTGGGTGCTAAAGATGCCGCGCCGTGGGGGCCGTGCGCTTCGCCCTTGAAAGTCTTACAGACTGGCAGGACGTGAAAGCATCGTGGGGGATATAAACGATTAAGGAAAGTTAGAAAAAATTATTGTATAAATTCAGTATCGTGAATGGATGAGGGCCCGCCGTGCTGCGTAATGCTACCCTGCGTCAACTCAAAATCTTCGAAACGGTTGCACGCCGGTTGAGCTTTTCCCGCGCGGCCGAAGAGCTTTATCTCACTCAGCCGGCTGTTTCCACGCAGGTCAAACAGCTCGAAGAACATGCAGGCATGCCGCTTTTCGAGCAACTCGGCAAAAAGATTTATCTGACGACCGCGGGCAACGAGATGCTTCATCACAGCCGCGCGATCCTCGAACAATTCCGCGAAGCCGATGACGCCATGGCGCGGCTCAAAGGGGTTTCGGGCGGTACGCTCAACGTGGCGGTCATTAGCGCGGGCGACTACTTCTTTCCGCGCTTGCTTGCGGCATTCACCAAACGTAATACGGATGTCCGCCTCAACCTTGCGGTCCATAATCGCGAGGAACTGCTGCATCAACTGACTGATAATCTCACCGACCTGGCCGTCATGGTTCGGCCGCCGCGCGACATGGACACGGTGAATATCTCTTTCGCGCCGCATCCGTATGTGATCGTTGCGCCGCCGGATCATCCGCTGGTGGGACTAAAGGACGTGCCGCTAGAAGCGCTTGCGGATGAACCGTTTATCGTTCGTGAGCGCGGTTCCGACACATGGAATTCGATGGAAGAAGGCTTTGCCGGCCGGCTCGCCAATCTGAACGTGGCGATGGAGATAACCAGCACGGAAACCATCAAGCAGGCTGTCATTGCGGGCATGGGCGTGAGCTTTTTGTCTGCTCACACCATCAGCATGGAACTGCAAGTTGGCAAACTCGCGGTGCTGGATATCAAGGGTTTTCCCGTCATGCTCAACTGGTTTGTCGTTCATCGCAACAACAAGCGTTTGCCTCCGGTTGCATTGGCATTCAAGCAATTTCTTGTCGATGAAGGCGCGGCTCAAATCGAAGCGATTACGCATATTGTCGCGAGTACCGGTAAACCCGATGTATAAGTCATCCAAAATATAAACGCGAAGAAAGTTTAATTTTCGTAAATGGATCGAGTTCCCTATCCTGCATGGAAGCCCCACGGCCATACAGGAGACGAACATGAGTCATGCGACCTTAAGCGACGACCGCGAAGTTCAGGCGCAAGTGTGCGCTTTCAATACTGCATTCGAAGAGCTCGACCTGATGTTCCGTTGGGATGCCGATACCTACCGCGCGCTCGCTTCGACCGAAAGCGATTACGGAAAGATCGCCCAATATATCGCGACGCATTCGCCGCATCTTTTGAAGGCTTATAGCGCGGAGTTTCTTTGCGGCGCGATTGTCGAGCGGAAGAATTCGAGAATCGAAGCGTGCCGCCAAAACACCGTGCAGTATGAAGACAGCACGCAGCGCGCGCGGCTTTGGCGTGCGCGGGATGACGAAGGAAAAGAGGTGCGAGCTTGATTCTCGGCTTCGGTATTCGTATGGAACGTTGAACGCGCTTTCATGATTTTCGAAAGGCGGACCGGCATTAGTGCGGGCCGCCTTTTCGGCATTCGGTTGTGCAGGTGCCGCAATCCGAACGCCGACGAACGCGCTCTCTACAGAAACAAGCAGCAGCCTACATTCAAAGCTGCCGCTCATTGAAAAGCCCCTATCAAGGCGTCAAAGAAACCCAAACCGCCTTGGGCTCCGTAAAGTTTTCGATGGCGACATCGCCGTGTTCACGGCCGAAGCCGGAATCGCCGGAGCCGCCCCAGGGCAAGCGCACATCCGTATAGCCGTAAGTGTTGATCCACACCGTGCCCGCCTTGAGCCCCGCCGCCATGCGATGCACGCGTCCGATATCCGCGCTCCACACGCCCGCCGCGAGGCTATACAGCGTGCCGTTCGCGATGCGTAGCGCGTCGGCTTCGTCATCGAAGGGAATCACGCTTGCGACCGGTCCGAAGATTTCTTCCTGCGAGATGCGCATCTCGTGTTCGACGTTCGCGAATACGGTCGGCTCGACGAAGTAACCGCGCTCGCCGACGCGCCGTCCGCCCGTCACGAGCGACGCGCCCTCCTCCTTGCCGATGTCCACGTAATTCAGCACGCTCTGCATCTGCTTGGCGGAGATCACGGGGCCCATGTTGGTTTCCCGCTTCGACGGATCGCCGAGCTTGATGGTGCGCGCGCGCTCGGCGAGGCGCTCGACCACTTCGTCGTAGACCGTGCGTTGCGCCAGGATGCGCGAGCCCGCCGAACACACCTGCCCTGCGTTGAAGAAGATGCCCGAGGCGGCCGCGCGCACGGCGCCGTCGATGTTGGCATCCCCGAAAATAACGTTGGCGGATTTGCCGCCCAATTCTAGCGTGACGCGTTTGAAGTTGCCTGCCGCGCCTTGCAGGATGCCGCGTCCTACCGATGGCGATCCCGTGAACGTCACTTTGTCGATGCCTGGATGCGCGACGAGCGCATCGCCGACGACCGAACCCTTGCCCGTCACGATATTGAGCACGCCGGGCGGCACGCCGGCTTCGAGCACGAGCCGCCCGATCATCAGCGCGGAGAGCGGCGTGATTTCGGCGGGCTTGACGATCAGCGTGCAGCCGCAGGCGAGCGCGGGCGCGATCTTCCACATGCCGATCATCAGCGGAAAATTCCACGGCACGATGGCCGCGACGACGCCGACCGGCTCGCGCACGGTGTAGGTGAGCGCGTCGGGTCGCGCGGGGACGACCTGGCCGTTGATTTTGTCGCACCAGCCGGCGTAGTAGGTCAGCGTGTCGATGGCGGCGGGCACGTCTTGCCGATGCACGGCCGCGATCGGTTTGCCGCCGTCTAGACTTTCGAGCGCGGCGAGTTCGTCCTGATTTTGGCGCAGGAGGTCGGCGAGCTTCATCAGAATGCGCCCGCGATCCGCCGCGCGAATGGCGTTCCACGGCTTGAGCGCTGCGCGGGCGGCGATCACGGCGCGATCGACATCGGCGGCGGTGCCTTGCGCGACGTAGGCGATCGGCTCTTCAGTGGCGGGATCGAGATTCGTCGAATATTCCGCGCCGCCGGGCCGGACGAACTCGCCGCCGATCAGCAGTTCGTAGCGCTTCAAATCCGTGGTGCTTGCCATGATCGTCTCCGCTTTTATCGAATCGTGTCATGGTGGGGCACTTACGGCGTTGTCGATAGAAAAACATTCTTATCGTTTGTATAGGGTGGGGTGTATGGGTGGGTGGTTTCGGGGTTCTTTGGCGGCTTGGGCGAGCGGGCGGAGGGGTTTGGGTGATGGCTTTTCAGTCGTGGTTTTGGCGGTTGGTTACGCGGCGGCAGACTACCCCAAGGGCCCCCGTCAGCATGATTTTCTCAGCTGCCTACGCGGCAGCAAACATGAGCAATCGATCGCGCTCTGAAGAAGGAACTTCTCGGCTGCCTACACGGCAGCAAACAACGCCGATTCCTTTAAGTTCTCGGGTGAATGGTTTCTCAGCTGCCTACACGACAGCAAACCTTGCCAGTCAGGTATTGCATCTTGTGCGAGATTTCTCAGCTGCCTACACAGCAGCAAACGGTTGATCTGCCGCGCGTACGGGTATGTGAGAACCTGTCCGCATTTTTGTGTGCGAGGCGGTTAGCGGAGTCACCCGCGTGCGTTGGTGAAACGCTCTCCAAACAGGATGGCAAACTGGTTCATCGCGGACGACCAGTCGAACGCCGCGCGTACTGACTTTGCCAG